>NZ_CAXIED010000001.1:663125-1326250 GCF_964023145.1 Chlamydia sp. BM-2023
ATAAATGTTATATAGAAAAAATAAGATGATATTCTACGCCATGGAATAGCTTCTGACTCTGTTGTATTTCAGGGGGAAAGCCAAGGAAACATCGTCGGCCGTATGATTGTTGTTTCCTTGGCTTTTTTATTGCCCTGATTTTATACTTGTTTTTTCCCTCATTTTGCCTAAATAGCTCAGTTGGTAGAGCAACGCATTCGTAACGCGTAGGTCGTCGGTTCGATCCCGGCTTTGGGCATGCTTACTAAAAAATATTTACATAAAAATTAAAAAAGATTTACCGTCTTAATCTATTTCTTGATGAAAGTTTTTAAGAAATAGGGATTTATGAAGGCCTTAAGGTTTCATAGTGTTATCTATGAGATTACATTCATACCAGATTGTAGAGGTGCTTCTTAAATATAATCTCACCAAGAATACTTAATGATTCTGACGGATTGATAAGTAACGTGCTTCCATAAGATTTTACATGGAGGCACACGCTATTGGTGAAGTTATAAAACTATACTGAGAGGTGATAGTAAAGCTCTTTTGTACAAACCCAACATAAGAGACAGGAAGTTCTGTTGTGGGCTGTTCGCTATAGGAAATATGTTAAAGTTGGGAATGCATAAAGCAGTTTTATTATTGCCTTCAGATATGCCATAACATGGGGGAAAGGGGAAAGCTGACGTCCTCATGAGGTAAAAATTTAAAAAATATCCTCAAAACTTCTTAGATCTCTATTCTGTAGAAGTACGTCGGGGCTTTTAATTGTGGCGAAGGGGGAACATGCCACCCTCACTACTTATAAGGTGGTGAGGGTATTAAAAGCCTGTCGGAGATAAACCTTCAGCAAGTTTCTTAAAAACATCAGCTCGTAATTGTGTGATGATTTCTTTTTGAAGGTTTTTATTATCATCAGCCTGCTTAGTTAATGCCAGATGACCCCGACGCGCCTGCCAAAATAAAGGATTCCAAATAGGGCTGTTATCGGCTCCCTGAATCCATCCTAAGCTAATCCCTAGTTGAATCCAGCTCAATGCATCTAACGTTTCCTGAAGGTCTAAATGATAGGAATGCGTAAGCAATCCTAAAGATCGTAGAATATGATTTTTCAAATCCCCAGCATTGCTCTCAGCATGCTTCTTTTTTGCTGACGCTTCCGCAGCAGATATTTTCGAAGACCATATTCTTAATGATGATAAAATGTGTTCCTCAGTAAGCCCTAAAGAACATTTATTAGATAAAACTACAATATTACCAATAAATTCCGATGTTGTTGGTAACATCCCTAAACAAGCTACCTCAGAATCCTCATCTATAAGGTCATTTAATTCCTGAGAGTAAATTAATGCTGGAGCATGAAGAAAACACTGACCTTTCAATCCTGTGCCACATTCTCGAGGATTTGTAGTTAAAAAACCAAAGTCTGAAGAAAAAGCAAATTCTAACTTATTATTAAGGTAGCTTTCTAAACGTACAAGCTGATCTAAAGCCTTTTCAGGCTCACATGTAAAGTCTATCGCATGTAATATCAAATGATCTCGGAAATTTATAGCAGCTAGAATATTCCCAGAACGATTTACAATAAGAGCTTCTCCTTCAGGATTCCCTGTCAGATCATAAGGGAATAAAAAATGCTCCATAAGGAACTCTTTTTGCCATGCAGGAGCATCTTTAAGAGGTAGCACTAGAAACTCATCAAAACCTTCTATATTGTTAAAATGAGAAGCAATAGCTTCTAAAATCTCTAGCTTTTTCTCTTTAGATAAGCAAGGAAGAAACTTGGCTATAGAAAGGTTCCTAGATAATGAAAACGTCGTTATAGGCCAGGTTTTATTGAGGGAAAGAGCGTCTTTCTTACTAGCAAAATTAAGAAGTAAATCATTGGGTAGAATCATGCGAATTCTGATTTTTTAAATGATTAATCTGATCTCGTATTACAGCTGCCTGCTCATAATCCTCTCGGGCTAACGTATCTTGAAGGGCCTCGTTTAAAGCGATTAACTTGAGGAGGGGATTCATACTTGCCGCTTCTCC
Source organism: Chlamydia sp. BM-2023 (assembly GCF_964023145.1). Lineage (NCBI taxonomy): Bacteria > Pseudomonadati > Chlamydiota > Chlamydiia > Chlamydiales > Chlamydiaceae > Chlamydia > Chlamydia vaughanii. The sequence goes on from NZ_CAXIED010000001.1 coordinate 665,148, forward strand.
AGGTGCACGACCAATATGTAAAGAACCCTGACTATTTTCTACTGAAGAGACAGAAAAAATAGCCTTACTATGCATAAGCTTAGCAATAAGCTGGGTTTTGAAATTAGTATAACATAAATGACAGCCAAAAAGCTGATCTTCATCAGCATGTGATTGCCATACAGTTTTACAGTTACCGCACTCTAAAGTTACAGATGCTCCTGAAGAACATAAGGAAATAGTATCACGACTATAATAGTGGCTAGGACAGGGACACGATGCACATAAATATGAACGTACAACCTTATCCTTATCTACTTCCGTGTAGCAAGTTGTTGCAGGCTTTTGGCAGTGGTAACACAAATGGGGTTTAGGAGTCGCCATGGATATCTACCATTGAAGCCAAATACTAATACACCAACTACCAATAACAAAAAAGTGACAAAGGAGAAAAAGGTTTTTTAAAGAAATGTAAAAGAAACAATGTAATCAATTGGGCCTTGAAGGATTTGAACCTTCGACCCCCTCATTAAAAGTGAGGTGCTCTAACCGCTGAGCTAAAGGCCCGAAGTTACTTGATTATTTTACATTTTGACCCCAAGGGGATTCGAACCCCTGTTACCGGAATGAAAATCCGATGTCCTGGGCCAGGCTAGACGATGGGGCCAAGACAACTACAATATTACTAGTTCTACTCCTTTAAGAGCAATCTTTTCCTCTCTTTGTTTATCATGAAAAACCAAAGAAAGAGAAGAAGATAAAGACTACATTAGGAACGTAGAACCTATCACAATGACGAAATATCAGTTTCTTTCTGTTTTGTAATTTCGTCTATTTGCTTACAGAACTTATCTGTTAATTCCTGGATCTTTTTTTCCATTCCTTTAACAGCGTCTTCTGTTAAGTCAGAATCTTTTTTTAACTTGTCGTTGGACTCTCTGCGTATGTTGCGAATTGTGATCTTCGCTTCCTCACATTTGCGGCGTAGTTGTTTAACAACTTCATTTCTATATTCCGCTGTAGGCTCAGGAATTTTAATACGTACTATGGTTCCTTCTACGTCAGGTTGCAAATTTAAATTTGCTGCAATAATACCTTTAGATATCGCTGAAAGATTATTTGCATCGTAAGGGGAAATGACTAACTGGCGTGTATCAGCTACAGAAATAGAGGCTAAATCAGATAGTCTCATAGTAGTCCCGTAAACATCAACAGTTACCGTTTCTACTAAAGCTGGATGTGCTTTTCCAGTCCTAAACGCTTTGACTTCTTTTTGGAAAAATTCTACTGCTGCAGCCATTTTTTTTTCAGCGTCATTTAGAGTGGACATGCTAAACATCCTCGTTACTAATCAGTGTTCCAATATTATCATCAAAAATAGCTTGTTCTAAAGAGTATTTGGAAAAGCTAAAAATACGAATAGGAATATTAGAATCCATACAAAGAGAAATAGCAGAAGCGTCCATAACGCCTAATTGCTGGGCTAAGAACTCCTTATAAGTAATCCTGTCATATTTCACTGCATCGGTAAATTGTCGGGGATCTTTATCATATACCCCGTCAACGTGCATTGTGGCTTTTAATAAAATGTCAGCATTTAACTCACAAGCGCGTAGAGCCGCACCTGTATCTGTAGTTAGATAAGGAGAACCTGCGCCTGTTGTGCAGATTAAAATCTTTCCTTGGTGCAAAGCTTCTGCAGATTTTTGAGGATTATACAAATCTGCTAGCTGAGGGCAGGAAAGAGTCGAGGTTAATAAACATGGAATGTCATCAGCTTTTAATGCATCTGCTACGGCCATACCATTAATTAAAGTGGCTAGCATTCCCATTTGGTCTGCAGAGACACGATTAATTTGTAGTTCTTTTTGCTGAGCAAGGCCGCGTAGAATATTTCCACCGCCTATGACAAGAGCTACTTCAATGTCGCAGTTGCGTACAGCACGTAATTCTGCTACTAATCTGGATAGACGAACTTCATCAATTCGATTTCCAACGTCCGTTGAGAGAGATTCTCCAGAAATCTTAAATAAGACTCGTGTTATTCGCTTAGACATAGTTCCTCTCTTATTAAGCCCCTATTTTCCATAAAATAAATTCTTTTACTTCAACGGCATTACCACTAGCTTTTTTGGCTTCATTAATTAAACCTTGGATGGTTACATCAGGATTTTTGATGAAGGCTTGTTCTAGTAGACAAACATCTTGGAAGAATGTTCCTAATTTTCCGCTGACAATCTTATCAATAACTGCTTGCGGTTTGCCTTGTGTTTGGGAGGAAATAACTTCTTTTTCTCTTTCTAAAATCTCTTCAGGAACGCTTTCTTTGCTTAGAAATTGTGGCTGTGCAGCTACAATGTGCATAGAAATATCTTTAGCTAAGCTTTCATTATCAGCGCTTCCAGAAATAACAGTTACAGAGACAGCTTTTCCGTTGCCGTGAGAGTAAATACCAACGCTTTCATCAGATGCTTTTGGTAAATATGTGACTCTATTGATGCGGATGTTTTCTCCAACAGTTTGCATAGTTACAGCGCGTAACTCATCGACTGTAAGAGATGCATCTTGAGAAGCTGGAAGTTGTAGTAATGCTTCAACATTATTCACTTTATGGTTTAACACGTCTTCAACAAGACTATCCACGAAGGATCTGAATACTGCATTGTTAGCTACGAAGTCTGTTTCTACGTTAACTTCAACTACAGCAGTTCCACGAGCATCGCTTTTTGCGATGATTACGCCTTCTTTAGTCTCACGGTGTTCTTTCTTGCTTGCGGAAGCAAGACCTAATTTGCGTAAGTAAACTACAGCGTCTTCAAGGTTTCCATTGCATTCTGCTAGAGCTTCCTTACATTTGGTTAACCCTACGCCGGTCTGTTGTCTTAAGATTTTGAGGGTTTCCATAGAAAAGTTGCTCATTAGTTAACCTCATTGCTGTCGTATTTTTTTGCTAAAAGATCTTCCTGTCGACTTTCTTCACCTTCGGTTTCCATGCTTTGTTCTTCTTCAGAAGCTTCTTCTATTACTAAAGCTTTGATAGGAGAGACAATCTCGATACCGAGCTGTTTCTTAGTGTTGATGATATTTTCTTTAATAGTATTGATGATTAGACGAATGCTTTTTAAAGAGTCATCGTTGCAAGGAACAACGTAATCAATAGGTGTTGGATCACAGTTAGTATCAACTAAAGCCAACACAGGAATGCCGAGTTTTCTAGCTTCAGCAACAGCAATTTTTTCGTAGCTAGGATCAACGACAATGATTAATCCAGGAATTTTCTTCAGGTAGCGAATACCTTCCAGATTTTTCAATAATTTTTGATGTCGTTTAGCTAGTAACGCAATTTCTTTTTTGGTTAAGTAAGAACTATTTTGAGATAAGTCTCTTTCGATTTTATCTAAAGTTTTAATGGAGTTTCTAATAGTCGTCATGTTGGTTAACATTCCGCCTAACCATCGTTCTGCAACGAAGTATTCTCCAGCTTCTATAGCAGCTTCTTTAATAACGCATTTGGCTTGCTTTTTGGTTCCTACAAAGAGAATAGATTTATTATCTTTGATAACCTTGCAAACCTGAGGGATAGCCTTGCGTAATTGGTAAAGAGTTTTTGCTAAGTTAATGATGTAAAGACCATTTTTTTCCTCGAAGATGTAAAGCTTCATCTTAGGATTCCATCTTCGGGTCTGGTGCCCAAAATGAGCGCCTGCTTCCATTAAGTCTTTAACTGAAAGATTGCATAGTGATTCTTCCAAGCTTTGTACCTCTATTTCTTGAATATATTAACAATGGCATCTCAACACGATGTTGAGATTTCAGTCTTGGTGATATTTAGAAAGCGCCCGATCAGAATCGAACTGACACCGGTAGCTTGGAAGGCTACAGCTCTACCATTGAGCTACGGGCGCGGCTAAAACAAGGATGTTAATGTAACAAAGCTTTTAACGCAAGATTGTAATCTCTAGGTATCTGGCTTTCATAAAAATATAGATATTATTCTAATTTCTATGTGAAAGGATTTTAGGAAATAGATGAGAAATTTTTGAAAGTTTGGGTGGGGATATTTGAAAACAAAAAAAATCAGAACCCAGGGGTGCTAGGTTCTGATAGCGGGACAAAAAGTTGGAATAGTGAAAAACTAAATCCTTAGAATCTGAACTGAGCGTTCACGTGAGCAGCTCTTTCATCGATTAAGCGTGCTTCACCAGTGACTGACCATTTATCAGCGTCAATTAAAGTTGCTCCAATAGCAAGACCACAAGACTTTCTGGATTTCATTTTATTGATTTCCATAGAAACGATCTGTAAGAAGTCTCCGTATTTATTAGAAGCTCCTGTAGCACTTCCTGCAAGAGTTGGGTTCCAGCTTGTCAAGTTTAAGATTTCTGTAGCTAATTTTGGTTGAGCAATGCGGATACCATCAGCATCAAATGTTGCTCTAGACCATTTTACTCCAATGTAAGGAACAAGCATGTTTAATCTGTAAGATAATGCCATGCCAGCTTGCCATTCATGATACTTAATTGTTGCAGATTTAGTATCTGTAGCAGCAGTGGTTCCAGCTGTCAAAGGAAGAGGGAGGGCTTTGCCTTTATATCCTCTAGGCTTATGGATAGAGAATTGTGATGTATTAACAATTGCGTTAAGAGTTTCTACTCTAGGCTTGGATTGAGCATATTGGAATTCTGCTCCTAAAGTTGCGCAACCGCATTCCCACAATGCTCCACGAGCTCCAACGCTCCAAGAGAATGTCGTATCAGTGTAAAGCTCAACAACGCCTTGGGTTAAGAATACGTTAGGAAGATCTGTTGCAGCTGCAGCATTAGTTGCAGTTGTAGCTCCAAGTAATCCAACTACGCCAAAAGCAGCAGAGTCAGCTTTGAAGTAACCATTAGTAGCACCTAATGTGCAGAACACATCAAAACGATCCCAAATGTTTAATGCTAGATAAGCAGCATTAGTGAACCATTCAGCATCTTGCAATTGTTTGTTGTAAGCGAAGTTAGGTCTTTCTACAGGAGTAGAGCTGTTTGTAATGGTTGTTCCTTTAGGAGCTTCTGCCATGTCAGAAACAGTTTTTTTTGCGTTTGTTTTTAGCACACGATCGAAAACATAATCTCCGTAGTACCCTGCGCGGATGCTAATAGCATCACACCAAGTGGAGCAAGGATCACAAGGATCGGCTGGGGAACCTTCCCACATAGTGCCATCGATTAATAAACTTGGTTCAGCTGGATTCCCCACAGGCAAGGCATGTAAGGGGGAAGTAGCTAAACCTGTTGCGGCAAAAAATAATGCCGATTTCAAGAGTTTTTTCATACTCACCTCTAAAGATTATGCTTAGTATCTTTTCTTTTTGTGCTCGCTATTCTAAATTGCTCTTCTGGCGGCACCACGTCCAAGTTAAAGCCAGACAAGATATCCTGTAGGCAATTAATGGCTTTGAGGAGTGTCTTGCAAGTGAAAACAGCCTTAAGCATGAACATACAGTTCATTATTCGAAAACATAACAAACTTTTCTTATTATAGTAAAGACGATAAGAAAAAAGACTGTTTCCAGGCATAAATTTCAAGCGATCATTCCTTATATCTGCTAATAAGTGAGCTCACGGATTTTTGTACACTTTTTTTATTGCATATGCCACTTAGAATAAGTTGGAATTGCCCTCACAAAAGAGTTTAAAAAGGCTTTATTAAAATCACGGCGTTGCAATTAGTTATTTATTTTGCAAATAAAAACTGTTGAAATTACTTAATAAAGCACTAGTTTTTTTGTGGAGATCACATTTTCTAAAGTTTATTTGAAGTGTTTTTATGCTTGGAAAACAAGGATGCGTTTTTCGCTTTATTATGCGAAATGCAAGAGCATTTGTTGTGAGTGTAATCACTTGCCAGACAATGGTTGAGCCCATACTATTTGTTTTATGAAATATCATAAAAAACGTCGTTCTTATCTCACGGTTCCAGAAAAAACCAATCGATTGTTGTCAGGAATTATCGTAACACTGGCAATAATAGCCGTACGTTTGTGGCATCTTGCTGTTGTTGAACATGATCAAAAGTTAGAAGAGGCTTATAAGCCTCAAAAAAGGGTAATTCCTGAACTTGTTGAGCGAGCAACTATTTGCGATCGTTTTGGAAAGATATTAGCAGAAAACAAGATGCAATACGATGTGAGTGTTGCTTATGGGGCTATTCGCGATTTGCCTTCAAGGGCTTGGCATGTTAACGCAGATGGCGGAAGAGAGCTTATTCCTGTTAGGAAAAATTACATTAGCCGTTTAGCGGAACTCCTTGCTCAAGAGCTACATTTAGATAAGGATGCTATTGAAGATAATATTCATGCAAAAGCATCCGTATTAGGTTCCGTGCCTTATTTAGTGCAGGCGAATGTTTCTGAGCGTACCTATTTAAAATTAAAGATGATGTCGAAGCATTGGCCGGGTTTACATGTAGAGCCATCTGTGCGACGTTATTACCCTTTGGGAAAAACAGCTTCTGATATTTTGGGATATGTAGGTCCTATTAGTGCTCAAGAATATAAGAGAATAACGCATGAACTGAGCAGGTTGCGAGAATGTGTTCGTGCGTATGAAGAGGGGGAGAATCCTAAGTTTCCTGAGGGTTTAGCAAGTATAGATCAGGTACGCTCTTTATTAAATTCTTTGGAGAGCAATGCTTATAGTTTAAATGCTTTAGTTGGGAAACTAGGGATAGAGTCTGCTTGGGACGGAAAATTACGCGGGCAGTTGGGGAAGAAAACAGTTCTTGTTGATCGTCGGGGAAATTTCATTCAGGAGCTGAACGAAGTTTCAGCAACTTCAGGGAAGAAGTTGCAGTTAACAATAGCTGCAGAGCTGCAAGCTTTTGCAGATTCTTTGCTTTTAGAGCATGAAAAAATGGAGCAGTTTCGCTCCGCTCAATCTTTAAAAAAACAAAATTTTCTACCTCCTTTATTTCCATGGATTAAAGGAGGAGCTATTATTGCACTTGATCCTAACAATGGCCAGGTATTAGCCATGGCGTCATCCCCGCGGTATCACGGGAATGATTTTATTGATATGCGGATTACGTCTGATTCTTCTGAGGCGAGATCTTCAGTATATCGTTGGCTAGAAAATACAGAACATATTGCTGAGCTGTATGATAGGAAAGTTTCTTTATGTCGAGAAAGAAGAAACCCTTTTACGGGTGCGTACTATGAAGAAGAGCTTCCTCTTACTTTTGATTACTTCTTAGATTTTATTTTGCCAGATATTTCCGAAGTTAAGGCTGCTGTTAAAAGACTTGGGACTGTGGAAAATGCTGTGAAAATACAAGATTGTGCTGGGAGATTATTGGAGCTATTCTCGTATTCTGAGGGTCATTGTTTTTGTTCTTCTATTTTTGATGCTGTGTTTCCTTCTGAGGAAGGCCATACCGTTGTAGGGAAGGTAACTTCTATAAAACAGCAGCAATGGATAGCACGGTGTTGTAAAGACTATAAGTTAGAAATTGAAGAAATTAAGGAAGAATTGCAGGAGTTTTTTTCAGGGCTTTCTGCGAACTACGATAAGATTTTGCTCTTAGACTTGTTTCAGATGGCTGTAGATCCTTCACGACTTCATCCTCAGCTGCTTTCTTCTGTTAGTTCTCTATCTTTATCTGAATTTTTCGAGTGTCAAGGCCATTACATAGCTTTGCGAAGTGCTTTTTCAAAAATTGTAGAAGATATTTTTATAGAGGTAGATTTTAAAAATTGGCGAAAGGAGCATTTCGCAAAGCTGCTTGAAACAAAACGTAAGCAGGAAAATGCTCGGAAGCAGCGTTACCCCACGCCTTATGTAGATTACCTATTAGAGGAAAGACGAGCTCAGTATCAAGATTTCCGCTGTTGCTATCTTGATAATTTTTTGGTCTATTTGCTTTCAGGACGAGGGGAAGCTAAACATTTAAAGCCTTATTATGAAGCACTATCCATATGGAAAAAGGAGCTAGAAAGCGGTGCGCATAAAGCTTTGCCATGGCATGAGCATTATGAATTTTTAAGTCAGCGTTTTTCTGGATCTTCGATAGATTTACAGCATTTGTTTTTATCTTTTAGAGAATTTTCGGAGCTTCAACGACCATTGTATGGGAATTATCCTTTGATGGTGACAAAGAATGTTCCTCAGAAAGAACAAGATTTAGCAGCAGCATTCTATCCTACTTATGGTTATGGCTATCTTAGGTCACATTCGTTTGGTCAGGCAGCAACTTTAGGGTCTATCTTCAAGTTGGTCTCTGCATATTCTGTATTATCTCAAGAAGTGCTTAAGGGAAACGAGGACATTGATTATCTATCCAGGTTATTTGTTATTATAGATAGACAATCTTTTGGCTATAAAAGTCATAAGCCTCATGTAGGATTTTTCAAAGATGGAGCTCCCATTCCTTTATTTTACCGTGGAGGGGTGTTGCCAAAGAACGACTATGCTGGTCGTGGACGTATTGATCTTATCTCTGCTTTAGAGATGTCTAGTAACCCATATTTTTCTTTGTTTGTTGGGGAATATCTTTCAGACCCTGAAGATTTATGTCATGCTGCGTCTTTGTTTGGCTTTGGGGAAAAAACAGGGATAGGTTTGTCTGGAGAGTATGCTGGTGTTGTTCCTAATGATGTGACATACAACCGTTCCGGTTTGTATGCGATGGCTATTGGGCAGCATACTCTTGTTGTTACTCCTTTACAAACAGCTGTTATGATGGCTGCCTTAGTTAACGGAGGATCTCTTTATGTGCCTAGTTTAATAGCAGGAGAATGGGAAGGGGAACAGTTTTGTCCTACAAATCCTGTGAAAAAACGGGATGTATTTATGCCTGAGTCTATAGCCGAATTATTTAAGGCTGGTATGCATAATGTAATTTGGGGAAATTACGGAACAACCCGAAGCATTCGTAATCAGTTTAGTCCTGAGTTGCTCTCCCGTGTTATTGGGAAAACAAGCACGGCAGAATCTATTGTTCGTGTGGGTTTGGATCGTCAGTATGGCAGCATGAAAATGAAGCACGTGTGGTTTGCCGCTATAGGATTTTCGGATTCTGAACTTACACACCCTGATATTGTTGTAATTGTTTACTTGCGCCTTGGGGAATTTGGAAGAGACGCTGCTCCTATGGCTGTAAAAATGATAGAAATGTGGAATCAGATAAAAAATAGAGAGAATTTTTCTGCCGATTCGTAAGGTTGGCATGCTTTTCGCTCCTGTGAAATACGAGGTCAACGAACTTGTGTGCCAGGAGAAATATTCATGGAAGAAGCTGCAAAACATCTAGCGAAAGAATTTCTCTGCTCAGGAATTAACTTCTTTTTGAGTGGGGAATATGAACAAGCAGAACGAAGACTAAAAGAAACTCTAGAGCTAGATCCTTCTGCAGCGCTAGCCTATTGTTATTTAGGAATTATTGCTTTGGAGTCGGGAAGAATTCCCGAAGCACTGACTTGGTGTACGAAAGGGTTAGAGTCTGAGCCTGGGGATAGCTATTTACGTTATTGCTATGGCGTAGCTTTAGATCGTGATAATCGTTGTGAAGAGGCTATTGAGCAATATCGCGCTTATGTGATTTTACATCCCGATGATGCTGAATGCTGGTTTAGTTTAGGTGGGGTATACCATCGTTTAGGGCGTCATTTAGAAGCTATAGAGTGTTTTGATAAGATTTTAGAATTAGATCCGTGGAACCCACAAAGCTTATACAATAAGGCTGTAGTTTTAACGGATATGAATGATGAGGAAGGAGCGATTTCTTTATTAGAGGCTACGGTAAGTAAAAACCCTCTGTATTGGAAAGCTTGGATAAAATTAGGCTACTTGCTCTCAAGACATAAACTTTGGGATAAAGCCACAGAAGCTTATGAAAGAGTTGTTCAATTACGTCCTGATTTATCCGATGGGCATTACAACTTAGGGTTATGTTACCTCACTTTAGATAAAACACGCTTGGCTTTAAAAGCTTTTCAAGAAGCTTTGTTTTTAAATGAGGAAGATGCTGATGCCCATTTTTATGTAGGCCTTGCGCATATGGATCTTAAGCAAAATCAACAAGCCTCTGATGCTTTTCATCGTGCTTTAGGAATTAATTTAGAACACGAGCGTTCGCACTATCTTCTCGGCTATCTTTATCACATGGAGGGTCAGGCAGAAAAAGCAGAAAAAGAATTGATGTTTTTAACTGTCAAAGATTCTATATTTGCTCCCTTGCTGCAAAAAACAGTTTCTTCAGACTCGTCGGGATGTTTTGAGCGGAGGTTAGACGCAATTCCTTAGGAATTGACCTAATAACATTTTTTTTAATTGAAGTGGTTGAGAGTCTAAAATCTAGAAATTTTTACATAAAACACGAACTTACAAGACAAAAAAAATATAAGCATTAAAATAGTTTTGAGTTTGAAAGGCTTCTCGCCCTACAAGCTCAATGTGTGATCTCAAAAAGAATGGACAGTGTTAACATTCTTTTCTAACAGGCGTGAAAGTTGAGGCGTCGCTTTTTCTTTCTCGCCTTCTTTAATTCTTCGAAAAATATAGAAAATCTGTTAATCTTGCTAAGCCCTTGTGTAGCTCTACACAATAATATTTACGATGTGCGCAGAGGCCAGGCGTTATGAGCCAGTCTATAGAAGATTTTTTACAGAATCACGAGGATTATCCTTATGGTTTCGTCACACCTATAGAATCTGAGGGGCTGACCAAAGGTCTCAGTGAAGATGCTATCAAGCAAATTTCTTATTTGCGAAAAGAACCCTCTTTTATCCTAGATTTTCGTTTAAAAGCTTACGAGTATTGGAAAAAATTACGCGAGCCTGCTTGGGCTCGGTTAAAGTATAATCCCATCAACTATGATGATATTGTATATTTTTCCTCTCCTAAACAAAAAAAACCTTTAGGGCGTTTAGAAGAAGCAGATCCTGAAATTTTAGAAACATTTAAGAAGTTAGGAATTCCTTTAGACGAGCAAAAGCGCTTATTGAATGTTCAAAATGTCGCTATAGACTTAGTTTTTGATTCCGTATCGATAGGCACAACGTTCAAAGAAGCTCTGGATAAAGCCGGAGTGATTTTCTGCTCGATGAGCGAGGCTGTTCGGGAATACCCCGAGCTAGTGAAGAAATATCTAGGTTCCGTTGTTTCCTATAGGGACAATTATTTCGCAGCTTTGAATGCTGCTGTTTTTAGTGATGGCTCTTTTGTTTATATTCCTAAGGGCGTTCATTGCCCGATGGAAATTTCCACGTATTTTAGGATTAACGATAAGGAATCGGGGCAATTTGAACGCACGTTAATCGTTGCGGAAGACGATTCTTTTGTTAGTTACCTTGAAGGTTGTACGGCGCCATCGTATTCTTCCAATCAGCTGCATGCAGCTGTTGTGGAATTAGTAGCGCATGAAAGAGCTGTTATTCGTTATTCCACTGTGCAGAATTGGTTTTCTGGCGATAAGAAAACAGGACAAGGTGGAGTATATAATTTTGTAACTAAGCGAGGTTTATGCGCTGGTTACAAATCAAAGATCTCTTGGTCTCAGGTTGAAGTTGGTGCGGCGATTACCTGGAAGTATCCTAGTTGCATTTTGAAAGGAAATGAAAGCACAGGAGAGTTTTACTCCATAGCTTTGACAAATGGAAAAATGCAGGCCGATACTGGAACAAAGATGATCCATGTAGGGGAAAAAACAACTTCGACGATTGTTTCTAAGGGGATCTCTTCGGAAGAGTCTCACAATACTTTTAGGAGTCTTGTTTCTATTTTTGACGGTGCTGTGAAAAGCCGGAATTATACGCAGTGTGATTCCATGCTTATTGGGCAGTCATGTGGGGCCTATACCGATCCGAAAATTGTAGTGGAAAACTCTCAATCTTCTGTTGAGCATGAGGCGACGACATCAAAATTACGAGCAGATCAGTTAATGTATCTACGTAGTCGTGGATTGAGTGCTGAAGAGGCTGTGAGCTTGGTTGTGCATGGTTTTTGCCGCGAGATTATAGAGCAGTTGCCTTTAGAGTTTGCTCGAGAGGCTTCGAAATTATTATTTGTTAAGTTGGAAAATAGTGTGGGGTAGTGAATGCTACGTATACAAAACTTACACGTATGTTGTGAGGATGTTAAAATCCTGGATAATTTGAATGTACACATTCGTGCGGGGGAGCTGCATATTATTATGGGTCCCAACGGAGCAGGAAAATCTACCTTTGCAAAAGTGCTCTCGGGAGATGATAGTGTTTCTATTATTTCTGGGGAGATTAGTTTATTAGACCAGGACCTATTAGAAAAATCTCCTGAGGAGCGTGCTCAAGCGGGATTGTTTATAGGATTTCAACAGCCTCCAGAAATTCCCGGGGTAAACAACAGGCTATTTTTAAAAGATGCCTACAATGCTTGTAGGCGTTCTCGGCAAGAAGAAGAGATATCAGAAGTTGAATTTGATATGCTTCTATCTTCTGTTTCAGAAACGTATGAATTCGCATCTTTCTTTCATTTTTTAGAAAGAAATATTAACGAGGGATTTTCTGGAGGAGAGAGAAAGAAAAACGAAATTTGGCAGATGCTTGTTTTAGAGCCGGAAATGATATTACTAGATGAACCTGATTCCGGTTTAGATGTAGATGCATTAAGATTTGTTTGTAGAACCATAGAACGTTATCGCGAGCTCCATCCAAGAAGTTCTATGTGCATAGTGACGCACAACCCTAAATTAGGAAATCTTCTTAGTCCTGATCATGTTCATATTTTACTCGAAGGGCGTATAGCATGTTCTGGTGGAGTAGATTTGATGCGAGAGCTTGAAGATAAGAGCTATCATGAAGTGCTGCAGTGCTCTTCCCGGGGGTAATATGTTAGATTTTTTAGAACATAGTGTCCCTATAGTTAAGAATTCCGCGGTTCATCAAGCTGCCCAAGCATGCTATAACAAGCATTGCCAATCGGATTCTTTTAGAGAAGTATTTCGTTGTTTCCCCTGGCTTAAAAATTTAGCGGAATCTCCGGAGAAGTATCACATCGCTAATGGAGCCGCGGAAATAGTAAAGCAGCACTGGCTACACCATCAATACTCATTATCATGTGAATGTGTATTAATTAATGGGAAATATGAACCCTCGCTTTCTCAATTGCCCGAGGGAGTGATTTCCATGTCGTTGAAAGAGGCACAGTCAGTATTTTCTACCTTTATTCAAATGTATGATATAGATGCTCAGCCTTTAGCTTTTTTTAATGCTGTGTGCTCTCATGAGGACGGCGTGGTTATTTATGTCCCTGAGGGATTTCAGGTGAGCGAAACTTTATGCATTCGGCATATTTGTTTTCCAATATCTAACGACGACACAGTTATTTATTCTCCGAAGATAATTTTAATAGTAGGGAAGCAGGCTAGCTGTCGTGTTCACGTGCATCACCATACTGAACGAGGCAGTGGTGTTGCTGAGAGTTTTGCTATAGTTAATGGTGTTACGGAACTTTTTGTATCAGAAGGTGCGGAGTTATCATTAACGATGGTGCCTAAATACGTGAATGAAGAAAGAGTAAGTTGGTCTCATACAGCAACTATTGAGGAAAAAGGTGCGTGTTCTATAACCCAACATCTTCTTAAAGATGTTCAGGGTTTTGGTTGGTTTGACAATACGTTTTCTATGGTTGGGGATAACTCTCATGCAGAATCTTTAGTTTCTGTTCTTTCTCCTAAAAAGACATGGGTGAGAAATCTCATGCATCATGATGCGGAGTCAACAACCTCCCGACAAACTATTAAATCGATATTATATTCAGGTCATTTTCTATTTGAGGGGAGTATAAACGTCTCATCACGAGGGATATTTTCAGATGCGTATCAAAAGCATGATACTTTACTGCTTAGTGATAATGCTTCTGTGACGACCTTCCCTAGGCTAGAAATCCTTACGGACGATGTTAAAGCTTCTCATGGGGCTACTGTAGGCCCGCTAGATCCTCAGCAAATATTTTATATGCAATCGCGTGGAATGACGCGTGAAGAAGCCCAAAAGAAGCTTATCCAAGGGTTTTTATCAACACAACCTTCTCAAGAAGCTTTTCCAAAGCTAGCAGCACAAATACAAGTTCAGGAAACTAGGGAGAGCACTATCGATGGTATGTAGAATAAAAGAAGATTTCCCTATTTTTGCTAACAAAAAACTCAAGGGAGAATCTTATACTTATTTAGATTCTGCAGCTACTACGCATAAACCTAAAAAAGTAATAGATGCTATTACGGATTTTTACAGCTTTGACTATGCTACTGTGAACCGTAATGTCTATAGTTCTTCGAAAAACATTACCCAAGGTTACACTGCTGTTCGTGGAAAAGTACGCCAGTGGATACAAGCGTCCCATGATGAGGAAATCGTTTTTACTCGAGGGACTACAGCAGCGCTAAATTTATTAGCTATATCAGCTAACGAGGTGCTTATTCCTCAGGGTGGTGTTGTTTTGGTCTCAGAGGCGGAACATCATGCTAATGTTTTGTCTTGGGAGATGGCTTGTCGTCGTCGAGGATCTCATGTAAAAAAAATATCTGTTGATGATTTTGGTTATATAAACCTGGAGCATTTAGAAGCCTTGCTAAAAGAAGGCGCTTCTTTTGTTAGTATAGCACATATTAGTAATGTTACCGGATGTATTCAGCCTTTAGAAGAAATCTCTCGTTTAGTTCATAAATATGGTGCCTACATTGCTGTGGATGGAGCTCAGGGAGTTGCCCATACTCCTATAAATGTCGTGGGCTGGGATGTAGATTTTTACGCATTTTCTTCGCATAAAATGTACGGCCCTACAGGTGTGGGAGTGTTATACGGGAAGAAGGAACTTTTAGAAAAGCTTCCTCCTGTGGAAGGAGGGGGAGATATGGTAGCTATCTATCATAGTGAACATCCCGAATTTCTCCCTTCGCCTTTAAAATTTGAAGCAGGAACCCCTCCAATAGCATCTATTTTAGGGTTAGGGGCCGCTATAGATTATCTGCAAGCTTTGCCAGATTCTATATATCAGCAGGAAGAAGATTTAACAAATTACCTATACGATGAGTTAATGACTATTCCTGGCATACAAATACTTGGTCCCTGCCAAGGAAAGCCTCGAGGGGCTTTGGTAAGCTCTAAAATTTCTGGAGCACACCCTTTTGATCTGGGATGTTTATTAGATCTTCAGGGCATTGCCGTGCGTACAGGACATCAATGTTCTCAACCAGCAATGACTCGCTGGAATATGGGACATGTGCTTCGAGTTTCATTAGGTATTTATAATGATAAAGAAGATATTGAGATTTTTATGTCCGCTTTACGTGCTATATTAGCAAGAATTCGGGTATAGCCTTTATCTTGAACTTTCTTGAAAATTCATCCGTTCTTTATGTCGGTAGCGCAAACAAGTTTGCTCGCATTTATCTATCAGCCAGTTTTTAGCGTATTTAGGACTATGGGTTAACTTAGGAAGCATATAGCGAGACTGCTTCATATCTAAACGATAGATTCTATGTCGTTTGTTTTTACTGTTTATTGTATTTCCAAGAACAAAAGAAAACGGATAGTGCTTCTTAACTACTTGTTCACTGAGATTGTCATACTTCCCAAAGGGATAGAAAAAAACCTGGGGAGTTTTCCCTAAGGTTTTTTCAATATAATATTTAGATAGAAAAATTTCCGTAGCTAAGTAGGGAGGAGAATGACGTAAATTACGAATAGCAAATCCTGATGAGGCTAGTTGTATCTGGGGGGAATTTGCTATTGTTTGTAGTTCTTGTTTTGTGCAAAACGGCTGGTATTCGGAAAAGATTTCATCCTGGAATGCTAGTGTTTCACTAGGGAATAAACGATGAGAAAGAGGGAGATTTTTTGCGGATTCATCGGCGACATATCTCCAAGCGATACCTACAACAGCGGGGATTTTGTGAGTCTGTAGGAAAGGGAATATATGGGAATAAAAATCTATAGAAGCATGGTCAAAAGTTAGCATAAGAGATAACTTTTTTATGGGTTCTCCGGGGAGTACCAGGGGATATGTTTGCTTGAGAAGCAATAAATATCTTTGCAGTTTCTCTAAAGACTGCCTGTTTTTAGAAAAGAAAAGCTGTCGAAAGGCTAAAACAATAAGCATGTGCTGGCCTAGGATGACTGAGTGTTATCCTCGCAAGGATAAAGGACCAAAGATCCTGAAAGAATTTTTGGAGGATGCTGCGGCGCGGGTTCTGTAGCTGTTTGTGTAGAAGAAGAAGATTCCGTAGTTGAGTTGATCAATTCTTGGGAGTCTACAGTAGAATGCATACAGATCCTTTAATATAAGAGGCAGTTAATGCTTTTTGCCAAAACGCTTAGTTAATGTCCATTCTCCATCTTTGTAAAACTGTTCAAATTCTTTAAACAATGGGAGGGTTTTCAGTTCTTCGAAATCTACTTGGGTATCTTGATTTAGGATTTCTTTAATTTCTATGACTCTTAGCAGCGTGAGGAACCTTAATGTAGGATAGTCCTCAGAAGATGCCGCTAATTTAAGAAGTTGAGAAGACTTTTCCAGGGCTACGTGATAATTTTCTGCAGCCTGAGCATCGGCGATTTCTTTTAGCAATACTTGAGCAGGAGATGGCATGCGAAAGGTAGAGCCGCTACCGTAAGCAAGGCCAGCATAATAAGCCCCACGCAAGGGCTCGTTATGAATATAAAAACATGACGAGAGGAAACCAGCGTAAGGTTGTACGGAAGGTCCCCCCATACGATAGGCCCTTTCTAGCATCGGTAGGGAAGTTTTAGGAGGTATGAATCCTTGAAAAACTGCAGATTCTGCAGTTTTTGTGAGCAGAAGAATACTATCGTGCTTTTCCCGATCACTTTTGTGGATATTGTAGGCAATTTTCCCTGTAAGAAATACGGCTAAAGTCACTAGCATGGTGAGAGTAAACGAATAGGAGTAAACCCTTTTCCATATTGAGGATAATAAGTTCTTCATGAGCTTAGGATGTAAAGCGCTTAATAGCCCTAGTGTATCTGGAAAAATTTTTTTCGTAAACTCCTTGATGTGAGATGCCCCTGTAGCTGTAAATGCCAAAAAAAGCTCTTCACTTCTACAAGCTCTTTTGATAGAAAAACTTCTGTGATACTATTTTCTCTGAAAATAAATAAGGATAATTTACATCTCTACGCCACTGAAAATGTTTCGGAGATGGACAACAAGAGCGCAGGTAATTTGTGAGTGGAGTTATCAATAAAGATACAATAATAGAAGTGGCTATAGACAATATTCGTGTGAGTCCTTTTCAGCCTCGACGTATATTTTCTGAATCAGAACTACAGGAGTTAGTGTCTTCTTTAAAATCTGTAGGTTTAATTCATCCTCCTGTGGTTCGTGAAATCCGCAGCGGAGATAAGGTTTTATATTATGAATTAATAGCTGGGGAGCGCCGTTGGCGAGCATTACAGCTGGCGGGATATTCAACAATTCCTGTTGTTCTCAAGCAGGTAGTCACTGATGACATCGCTGCAGAAGCCACGCTAATAGAAAATATCCAAAGGGTGAACCTAAACCCTATGGAAATGGCAGAGGCTTTTAAAAAACTTATTAATGTTTTCGGTCTGACCCAGGATAAGGTAGCCCATAGAGTAGGGAAAAAACGTTCTACGGTTGCTAATTACCTACGTCTATTTTCTTTGTCGGATACAATTCAAAAAAGTCTTTATTTGGGAGAGATTACTCTGGGTCATGCTAAGGTTATCCTTACTCTTGAGGATCCTAAATTACGGGAAATCCTTAATGAAAGAATAATTTCCCAACGTCTTGCTGTTCGCGAAGCTGAACAAGAAGCTAAAAAATTGCTCTCTGGGGAGAGTAGTCCTTCTTTTAAAGAAAATACAAAATCACAGAGGGACTCATCTCATTCCTATGAGATGCAAGAGCGTCTAAGCCAATCTTTAGGATATAAGGTGACCGTAAAGTCTCAAGGGTCTCATTATAATGTAATGTTACATATCCAAGATGAAGAACAGCTCAGACAGTTAGAAAAATTGCTTTTGCAATCGTAATTTTAGAGAACAGGAAAGTTGTTCTCTAAATTCCTAGAAAATACATTGATATGAATGTTTTTCATGATTCGTATATTCTGGAATAGGGCCTTTACGGCAAAGTTCTTGTCTTTTGGGACAGCGATTATAGAAAACACATCCCTGTGCGCACGGAGATTCACAAGGCGGAGTTTGATAAGGCTGTAACTTATCATTGGCATTGCGATTTTCAGGCATATCAGGAAGCTGTGAATTTAGAAGCATCTGTGTATAGGGATGCCTGGGAGTTAAAAAGATGTCTTCTGTTTTTCCCGATTCAACAATTTTCCCTTTATACATAATGATAACTTCAGAACAAAATGAGCGTACTACTGCTAAGTCATGGGAAATAAATAAGTAGCTCATTTTCAGCTCTTTTTGTAGGTTGCTGAGCATATTAAGGATCTGAGCTTGCATGGAGAGATCTAAAGCTGAAACAACCTCATCGCATATGATGAGCTGCGGAGAACCTAGAACAGCTCTTGCTATGGAAACACGCTGCTGTTGTCCCCCTGAGAGCTGATGAGGATAACGATAAAAATAATCAGCAGATAAACCTACCAGCTCTAGTGTATCTCCAATTACAGAAGTTAGTTTCTCTTTTGTAATTATCCTGTGATGAATAAGAGCATGGGCTAAGCTATCGAAAATCGTTTTTCTAGGGTTTAGTGATGCTTTAGGATTTTGAAATACCATACGCACATGAGAGCGTAAACGCTTTAAATCATAGCGTGATTGCAGTTTGATAGGCGTGTTATTAAAAGATAAATACCCAGAAGTTAGTGGTAGCAACCCCGCAAGTGCTAAGGCTAACGTGGTTTTCCCTGATCCTGATTCCCCGATTAAACCGACGATTTTCCCAGAAGGGATCGAAAAGGAAATATTATCAATGGCCTTTGTTGCTATTGTTTTTCTACGAAACCAATGAGGACGTTTATAGTAATATTTTTTTATTTGATTGGCTTGTACTAAAGGGAAAGAATCATTCATATAGCCAGCACCTTACTCTATGCCCGTTATCCACATCTTGAATTTGTGGAGGCTCTGTTGCACATTTTGCAAAAGATTTCGAACATCTTGGATAATAACAACATCCACAAGGAAGATCATCATAATGGGGAGGCTGACCCGGAATAGCTACAAAGGTTTGATCACTCATAGAAGGTCGAGAAGCAAGAAGATCTTGGGTATAAGGATGACAAGGATTGTGGAAAATTTGTTTTGCAGAGCCATACTCCGCCATTCTTCCTGCGTATAGAACTAAGACTTCATCAGCAGTTTCTGCAACAACGCCCATATTATGCGTAATGATCAATAGGCTCATACCTATCTTTTCCTGGAGATCCTTTAGCAATTTGAGAATCTGATATTGTACGGAAACATCAAGAGCTGTTGTTGGCTCATCAGCAATTAAAACTTCGGGGGAGGAGATCAACGCCATAGCAATAGACACCCTTTGTAACATTCCCCCCGAGAGCTGATGAGGATAGAGCTTGAGACATAATTCAGGGTTATGAAAACCCGTATCTATGAGGGCTTTGATCGCTTTATCCCTTCCTTCCTTCTGAGGAAGATGAAGATGCGTGCGGATGAGCTCCTGAAATTGTTGTTCTATTGTGAATACAGGATTTAAAGAGGACTGTGGATTCTGGAAAATCATAGAGATTTTTGTTCCAAAAATAGATCTTAATATTCCCCGAGGAGCTTGTAATAAATCTTTCCCACGAAAAAGGATATCCCCAGACACTGAAAATAAAGGAGAGGGTAATAACTGCATTAGCGCTTGCGCAGTCACTGACTTCCCTGATCCTGATTCTCCAATAATTGCTAAGGTTCTACCTTTATGTAGATCAAATGACAAAGACTCAATAATGGGGAAGCTGCGTCGCTGCTTATTCAGACTTATTGATAGATCTTTAACCTGTAAGATGGGAGGATGAGTCATAAGTCATTTACAAGATCATTAAAGCTCGTTATTATTGCTAAAAAGGTATTCTTATGCAAACCCTTGCTCGTCTATTCGGACAGTCTCCCTTTGCCCCCCTACAAGCGCATTTGGAAGTAGTCGCGTTCTGCGTTCAGCAGATGGTGCCTATATTCACGGCGTTGCGTAATGGGGATCATAAACAAGTACAAATAATTTCTAAAAGCATCTCCGATAAAGAATACCAAGCAGATTGTATAAAAAATGATATGCGTAATCACCTCCCTGTAGGCTTATTTATGCCTATATCGAGAGCGGGGATTCTAGAAATTATTTCCATACAAGATGGCATCGCGGATATTTCTGAAGATGTTGCCATCTTGCTTACAGTCAGAAAGTTGCATTTTTATCCAGAATTTGAAAAGATATTCTTTCAGTTTCTGCACAAAAATGTCGAAACGTTTGATCTCACAATGACCGTCATACAAGAATTCAATAAATTACTAGAAAGTTCTTTTGGAGGGCGTAAAGCCGACAAAGCACGTTTTCTAGTAAGTCGTGTGGCAAAAGCAGAACATGAGTCTGATGTTATTCAACGAGAGATCATGCAAATATTCTTTTCTGATGAGTTCTCTATTTCTGAAAAAGAATTTTATTTGTGGTTGCAGATAATCAAGCGTGTGGCAGGAATTTCCGATAGCTCGGAAAAGCTTGCGCATCGAATTAATATGACGCTAGAAGAAAAGTAATATTTCATGCTTGCTCTACTAATTTTTATTCTCTTATGTGGTTTTTATACCTCTTGGAATATCGGAGCGAATGATGTTGCTAATGCTGTTGGCCCCAGTGTTGGATCGGGGGTCCTGACATTACGACAGGCTGTGGTTATCGCAGCTATTTTTGAGTTTTTAGGAGCTTTATTTCTTGGAGATCGTGTCGCAGGGACTATAGAAAGTCATATAGTATCTGTGTCAGATCCTTTAATAGCTTCTGGAGACTATGTCTACGGTATGACAGGAGCATTGCTTGCCACAGGAGTATGGTTGCAGCTAGCATCGTATTTCGGCTGGCCAGTATCTACAACACATTCCATAGTCGGAGCCGTTATTGGTTTTGGTCTTGTTCTTGGAAAAGGAACCGTAATTTATTGGGGTTCCATAGTAACTATTTTAATTAGCTGGGTGATTTCTCCCCTAATGGGCGGATGCATCGCTTACCTTGTCTTCTCTTTTATACGGAGAAATATTTTATATAAGGGGGATCCTGTGCGAGCAATGATTCGCATAGCGCCTTTCCTCACGGCCTTTGTTATAATAACCCTGGGGGTTATTATTGTTTGTGGGGGCGTGATCACACGCCTAATTGCTTGGCCCTGGGCTTTACTCATAGTTCTCCTCGTGGGGGGAGTAGGTTATGCTACCATGTTTAAATATGTGCATACCCCCCACTGTTCTTTCATCTGCGATTCTCCAAAAGCAGGGAGCTTGCTTTGCCGTTTGAAAACCTGCGGAGGGAATTACGGAAGAAAATATCTCATTGTCGAAAGAATCTTTGCTTATTTACAAATTATCATTGCCTGTTTCATGGCATTTGCTCATGGATCTAATGACGTAGCTAACGCCATAGCTCCTGTTGCAGGAGTTTTACGACAGGTATATCCTCAGGCATATTCTTCCTATACTTTAATAGGATTAATGGCTTTTGGTGGTGTCGGATTGGTAATAGGACTGGCAATTTGGGGCTGGCGTGTTATTGAAACTGTAGGATGTAAAATTACAGAACTCACCCCTTCACGAGGATTTTCCGTAGGCTTAAGTGCCGCAATTACAATTGCTCTAGCATCAGCTTTAGGTCTGCCCATATCAACAACTCACGTTGTTGTTGGAGCTGTCTTAGGTATAGGCCTTGCTCGAGGTATCCACGCTATTAATTTAAATATTATCAAAGACATTATTATGTCGTGGTTTATCACTCTTCCTGCAGGAGCAATACTCTCTATTCTATTTTTCTTTGCTTTAAGAGCGCTCTTCCATTAAAAATAGGGAAATCATCTTTGATAGTTTCTTAAGGTATATGGATAGATTGACAGTCAGGGACCTTTCCCCAGAAGAACAAAAGGTTTTAGTTCGTGTAGATTTTAATGTTCCCATACAAGATGGGAAGATTCTTGATGATATCCGCATTCGCAGTGCAATGCCTACGATTAATTACCTACTACAAAAGCGTGCTGCTGTAATTTTAATGAGCCATTTAGGTCGCCCAAAAGGAAACGGTTTTGAAGAGAAGTACTCTTTGCAACCCGTTGTTGAAGTTCTTGAGGGATACCTAGGACACCATGTGCCTCTAGCTACCGATTGTATAGGAGAAGTAGCTCGCCAAGCAGTGGCGCAGCTATCCCCAGGAAGGGTGCTGCTGTTAGAAAACCTTCGATTCCATTCTGCCGAAGAACATCCTGAAGAAGATCCTACTTTTGCTGCGGAACTCTCCTCCTATGGAGATTTCTATGTTAATGATGCTTTTGGAACCTCACACAGGAAACACGCTTCTGTTTATACTGTTCCCCAGGCTTTCCCAGGGAGATCAGCAGCGGGGCTGCTCATGGAAAAAGAACTCGAGTTTCTAGGGCAGCACCTACTAATTTCTC
This sequence comes from Chlamydia sp. BM-2023, assembly GCF_964023145.1. Lineage (NCBI taxonomy): Bacteria > Pseudomonadati > Chlamydiota > Chlamydiia > Chlamydiales > Chlamydiaceae > Chlamydia > Chlamydia vaughanii. The sequence continues at coordinate 687,744 of NZ_CAXIED010000001.1, forward strand.
CCAAACGTCCTTTTACGGCTATCTTAGGAGGCGCTAAGGTATCATCAAAAATAGGTGTTATAGAAGCTCTATTATCACAAGTAGATAACCTGCTTTTAGCAGGGGGAATGGGATTCACCTTTCTAAAAGCATTAGGAAAATCCTTAGGAAATTCCCTAGTAGAAGAGTCCGGTATAGAACTCGCTCAACGTGTTTTACGACTCGCTAAGGAAAAAAATGTACGCATTGTTCTTCCCAAAGATGTAAAAATTGCCGCGACATGCACCCCTGGGGTTTCATGGAGCGAAGTAGCAATAGATCAAGGAATTCCCTCAGGTTTTGAAGGCCTAGATATAGGAGAACAAACCATTCAAGAGTTCTGCAAGATAATAGACGCCTCAGCTACGGTATTCTGGAACGGACCCGTAGGAGTTTATGAAGTTCCCCCCTTCGATCAGGGGTCTGTGGCAATTGCTAATTGCTTGGCGCGTCATCCTTCAGCCACAACAGTTGTTGGAGGGGGAGACGCCGCTGCTGTTGTTGCTCTGGCAGGATGCTCAGCGCAGGTATCCCATGTATCAACAGGGGGCGGAGCCTCCCTAGAGTTCTTAGAGCAAGGTTTTTTACCAGGAACAGAAGTTCTTTCCCCAGCATCAGATGCATAGTTGCTAACGTCTTAATTTCTAAAGATCTAATGCTTTTCACTTCTTATTATAAAAGCAGGTCCTTGTCTTTATGATGCTTGTGAGGTAGTTATCTTTTAATAAAGAACTTTACAATCCTATGCTTCAATATTTTATCTAATTTTCAATAATTTGTTAGCGTTTGCTAAATCCTTTTCTTTCTCTCGTCTCTATCTTTTGCAGGCAGTGTGCAACTCGCACATTTTCAGTTGCTTGCGGATTATTTCCTATTTAGTTTTTAATGCGTGATTCTATTTATAATTTATAATCAAATCTTGTTCTTTAGTTGTTTCTTCTAATTAAAAGTATTCTTATTAATTAAATTAATTTTAAAATTAGAAATATAAAAATGGAGAAAAACTATGGGAATTAATCCAAGCGGTCGCGGAAGAAATAATGATCTATGGATTTCCGGAGCCCATAATCAGGGTGAAGGAGCAGAAGGGGCAGAAGGACCTTCTGGGGCTTTAGGCTCCCATAGAGTTTCAACGCAGAGTAATTCATCATCATCGCAAGGCCTTTTAGGTAGAATCGGCTCTGCGGTAAGAAACTTCTTCGCTAATATCTTTGGCGGGGGAGAGGGGTCTTCTAGTAGAAGATCTTCGGTATCTTCAGAGTCTTCCACAAGTTCTCTATCATCTCGTCTTTCTACAGAATCTACAGGTGATGCTAGAAGTACTGAAGGTGCAGCAGCAGCATTTATAAAAAAGGGATATACTCCCGGGAAGAAAGTAGAATCACCGACAGTAACACCAACGTCTTCTCCGGCATCTTCTCCAGGAACAGCTCGTCGAATACAACGTCCAAGTCAACCTCCACCACCACCTCCATCAGGGCCTGCACCAGCTTCTAGCGGGGCTGTTCCTAAACGTCGAGCTCCCCAAGCGCCTACAGGAGGTGCTGCAGGGACTTCCCACGCAATGGGATCCGGAGGAACTGTTGCTAAACGCCGTGCTCCTCAGCCACCTACAGGAGGTGCTTCAGGATCAGGAGGAACTATTTCTAAACGTCGAGCTCCTTTGCCTCCCTCAGGAGGATCAGATCCGAAGTTACAACGTCGAGGTAGTATAACTTCAATAAGCTCTACAGGATCCATAGATTCTGTCGATTCAAATATAGTAGATGGTTTGAGAGAAGCTTTAGGGTCACTCAATTTACAGAAAGAGCAACAGTTATCAGAGTTGTCAAATCAAATTAAAGCCCGTTGGACTGACCAAGAAAACAGGAATCCGGTGGGTTACCAGCTTACAGGTTTACGAACATTAATGACTGGTTTAGAGAATGCTCGTCGTCATGCATCTTCGGAATCTAATTTGGTAAGAGAGGGAATAGATAAGTCTAGGTTGAATGAAGCTAAAAGTTCAGCGCAAGGATTATGGGCTTTGGCCGCTAAAGAGCAAAAACAAGACGATGAGTCTGCTCTTCTTTGTATTTTGGTTCAAATGGGCTTTGGAGGCTCCTCATTAGCACCTGAAGTAAGAATGGTAGATTATGTCAATGACCTCATAGATATGCATACAGAGGAAGGCGCAGAGGGCTATGAATTCGCTCCCCAGTTGCAAGATCTGGCGTCGCGTGTGGATACTGTAAGAACATCAGCTCCTGGAAATATGCCAAGTTTTTGGGCGTCATTTTTTGGAAGAGGAGCGAGTGTCGTAAGAAATATCTATAACAATGCGGCAGCGAACAATTCAGGACGGTATGACCCCGCAGAGGTTCGATCTGAAGCAGGCTGGAATGCGTCAGCATTGCAGTTAATGCAACAGTTAAACCCCGGTGCTTACGGAATGACCATGGGCGTTTTAGCTTCGGACATGTTTTAGGGGGAGGAAACTATGAGTTCATCTATTCAAGGGAGCGGGAGTGGACAACCTCCTTGGAACGACGGTATCGATAGTCGTAATGATGCTAGAGGCGAAGGCGATGATGTTGACGTCAACAGTCGTGTTAGCGAAGAGGCCGGAGCTGTTTTTGATTCCCGTCAGGAAGGCATCTCTCAGCTAAATGCTTCCGAAGGCGCAAATAGCGATCTTCAAGGAAGAGTAGGAGCAGATCACGAAGAAGGGTTCATCAGACACTTGCTTAATAGAATACGTGCTGTCGTGTCTCGGATGTGGGGTAGAGGATCGCGTTCCTATGGACAACGGGCAGAAGTTGAGGTTGCCTCAAGAAGCTGCGCAGAATTCATTAGAGAATCCGAACAGCCTCAAGAGGCTGTTGAGCAGGCTCGCCAGCTCTCTCCCCAAATGGGTGGATGCCTAGCGTCAGTGCGAAAGTTTTTCCAAAGAGTATTTAAAAACTTGTGTTGCTGCTGCGTTGCTAAACGTGAAAAAGTTGATCATATAAATTTCCAGGGTGTTGATCCTCAGGGTCCTGAGGGGTCCATGGCTCTTGCAATAATGTTGCGAATGACATGTAAATGGGCCGCTAACGATGAAATAAACTTTCAAATAGGCCGGGGCAAGAGTGGGCTAACCATGGAAATAGATGCTAGGCCCCTGGGCGCTATTGAAGGGAGTGGCGACGCTGTGAAAATTCTTTCCGGTCTTGTTGGTGGGAAGATTAAAGCAGATGACCTAGCAACAACACGAGGACTAGCAAAACTTGCTTCTCTATCTCATAGTACTGGGTTTCATTGCGAAAAACATATTAAGGATCTCGCCCGTAAGGATAGACGCCATGATTATGGGCCTATTCTGGCGGCAGGAAAACAGATCGATGCTATGGCAAAGCATGGTCCCGAAGGCGTACGAGATGCTAGACAGCTTTTAACTTCAATACGTGTCGGCTATTCTCAAGTACTGGGACAGACTCTAGGCTTTTGGTTGGACTCCATGAGAACAGGAACATTGAACTTAGACTACGATATGGTTACTAATGTGGTGGAGACAAATCTTCCTATATTACAGGAAGCTCGTGAGACAGATCCTAAGCATTACGAAGAGTTGGTGAATGAGTTAGTCCTAAATTGTTTTTTATCTGCAGTAGGGAATGGTAATCAAAATCCAGATAGAGGATAGATAAAGAAAAACCAGTCTTGGAAGAATCTAAGAGGGCAGAAAAACATTATTTTTAGTAATGAAAAAAACAAAGCATTACTAATGTGAAGTTACATTTTAAAAATAAAAATAATGCAATAATACTTCTCTCTAGAGAATAAGCAAAAAAAATACCTTTAGGCTTATTCTCTCCTATGATGTTGGATTTGCGGTTTTCTATAGACTATTACTTACGCGTTGTGGAATTGGCAATTCGCGACGGATCTCGTATTCTTGTTTATAATAAAAAACAGTTTCTCTTAGAGGCATGGCCTGCAAATCTTCCTCTTTCTGATGAGCAAGATGCTCTAAAAGCCACGGTTCAACAGGCTATTCAAGAAATTTTCTCCAGGTCGGTAATCTCCTATTCAGTGTCGGGAAGGCTTCTTTCCATTATTGAAATGCGTTTGCGTCAAGAGTCCCCGCAAACACGCCCAATCTATAGGATTTTTTTCAGAGAAACCTTCCTGAGGAAAAAAGCCATTGTCAATAAGCTTCTCACCTTAAAAAATATCATTTTTCTTGAGAGGCAAAAACCTCTAAATAAAATTTCTCATGTTGCAAGTTCCGTATTCACAAAAGAAAAAAATAACTTTTCTTCCTGGGAAGACTTTACTCATGACATTAAAATTCCTAAGGAAAATATAGAGATAAGCTCTTCAGTAAAAGAAGGTATGGCTGCGGAATCCTCTTCTCAGGTGATTATGGAGGCCTTAATGACTTTCTTAGAAAACCGCTCTGCTTATCTTCCGTTAAGTCTAGAACTTCTCGATCAGTTTCTTTCCGAAAAGGTTAGCGCTTTGCAAACCTTATCAGCGAGAAACCTCCAACTATTGTCCGAACTAAAGGATCTATACTCCTATAGCCGTGAGGATTTTCAAGCCGTTATTGGGGGAATCCTTACGGATTCCCTCCCTGAAATTCTTGTGAATTCATTAGTGGGTTCTCAGATACTCACGACACAAGGAAAAGCTATGGTACATGAATGGCAAGAATCCTCAGCACAGTTTCCTCAGGACATCGCCTTGTCTCAAGGTTTCCTAGCGGAAATTCTTCGCCGCATTCTTTCCGAAGATTTAAAAACACTAGTCGCAACTACGAATGATGCTACCCCAGAGCAAATCGGGAGTATGTACAGCATTCGTGATACCAGCCCTAACCTATGGATGAAAATGATGAGAATACTACTCATGCGCTGGCTGTTAGATTGCGACGATAAGGTGTACTCTCTATTGAAAAAAAGTATTAACTACTACACCCCTCACCCTACATTCTGGCAGCAGATCGTCTGTATGTTTAAAAAATTCTAAATATCTTTTTATAAGTTAATTTTTATTGTTTTTAGGGATGCATTTTTAGGGATATTTTTTCTTTTAAGGAATTTTCAAAGGAAAATAACGTAAAAAGTTGTATACTCCTTTCGTTATGGTTCCTTTTCGTTTACATCATTTATATTCTTTGCTCAACGCTCTTTACTCCACTCCTATAGGTGAAGCAAATCGTTTAGCATTATATTTTAAACAGCACCGTTCTTTAGGATCTAAAGATCGTCAGTGGATTAGCACACGCTTTTTTTCTATTCTTCGTCATCGGAGATTATTAGAAGCTTTGATCATTCGCGATAATCAAGAGGTTACCTCAGAAACCTTAGTAGCTAAGGTAGAAGAGGGAGTCTTAGAAGATATCGAGCAATATCAAGATATACCCTGGCCGGTACGCTACTCGATATCCGATGATCTCGCCGAATGCTTGACAGAAGACTATGGTCAGGAAAAAGCTAAAGAATTTTCAGAAATTTTTCTTAAAGAAGCTCCTATTTCCATTCGTGTAAATACAAAACGAATATCCGTAGAAGAACTTCAAAAGAGTTTGGAGTATCCTTGTGAGCCGGGAGAAGTTCCAGGATCGCTGCGTTTTTCGAAGCGTTACCCCCTGCAACATAGCCCAGCATTTCATAGAGGGCTCTTTGAAATTCAAGACGAATCTTCTCAGAAAATTACCCTAGACGTTCCCTTAAATAAAAAAGACCGTATTTTAGATTTTTGTGCAGGGGCCGGAGGGAAAAGTCTTGTTTTTGCCGAGAAGGCGCATCACGTTGTTTTGCATGATAGTCGTAAAGAAGTGCTAGAAGAAGCAAAACAACGCCTCCGCAGAGCAGGAGCAAGAAACTTCTCAATAGGAGAGCAACACCTCAGAAAAAATAGCTTTTCTGTTGTGGTGGTTGATGCCCCTTGTTCGGGAACTGGGGTATTTCGCCGTCATCCAGAAAAGAAAAGCCAATTTTCTAAAAAGCTTCTCGCAACATATTCTGTAGTGCAAAGAAAAATTCTTAGAGAAGCGAGCAACTACGTAAAGCCGGGGGGACGCCTCGTCTATATTACCTGCTCATTGCTTTCTGCAGAAAATGAAAAGCAAGTTGCTTTTATGAAGTCTTTGGGGTGGGAAGAAGAACGCCATACCCACGTTGCTGTATCACCGGAAGGCGGAGATGGTTTTTTTGCTGCCCATTTTATCCGCAGTGAAAAAAACAGTACCCCAGCCGTTTAAGTTGTTGGCATGCTCATAGTAAGAGTTACTACTCTATGTTTGATAACAATTATTAGGAGATTGTGACACTCCCCGGAAGTCTCAGGAAATTTTTCAAACTGTAATAAGATATTCAAGAGATGAAAAGGGTCGTTCCAAATTTCAGGACGTCGTAGGGCAGCTATTACCTGTCTTAAAAAGTAGTTATGCTGCTCTTCTTTTATCACTTTAGGATCTTTCCAAAAGCTCCATGACACCTTTGTTTCCTGTTTTTGAGAAATAGATTGAGGTATGAATATCGGGGAGAACTCACCCTCTCCGTAAACTCCTATCATGGGTAAAAACATACAAGTAAGTAAGCCCAGTACTAGATGTTTGCGCATAATTTTCCTATATATCCCAGTAATACTTAAATAGTTTATTGGAAATATAGGTTTTATATAAGTTAAAAGAAAAATTAGTAGTTTCTAGTAATATCTAGAAGTTTTTCTTTTATTGCTACGCACTTTTCTATAGTACAATAGCAACAACGTAAGAACAATATACGTTCTATAGGAAGTAAATATTCGCTTAAAACGAAAACGTATTTGTTGAAAGATAGAAGGTTCTATTGTTTCAGAGGCATATAAAGGCTCTGAGCGCACTTCTTCTCCCGAGGTGTTGTAAAATACCCATTGGCCAAGAAGATCTCCCTGGTGGATAGGAAAGGATGTTGCATGGGGAACAAATACAATAGAGCACAACTCCTCTCCCTCGGAAGCATAAAAATCATAGTATACCCCATCAAGTAAAGGAATGGTGACCTTTCCTAAATCTCCAAGAGGAAGAGGGTATTTTTCTGTTGGGGGAATAAGATATCTTCTAAGAGGGCGCTCATTAAAAATTCTTTCGCACAAAGTCTTAACATCTTGATAAAGCTTTACCATGGAAGGATAGCCCGTAGCAATCGTTATAATGGGGCGATCCCGTTTTTTTGCTGCAAAAATGAGGTTTTTCCCTGCATCTTTTGTGCTTCCCGTTTTCCCGCCTAAAACAGGAGAATAATAATAGGGAGATGTTGAAACAATCAGCTTGTTTGTCGTCGCCAAAGTCCTTTCAGGGCTTAGATTGGTAGGAGACATTTTATAGCTAGTCGTATGAATAACCTGACGAAATAAAGGTTCTTTTAAACCCTCACGCATCATGCAGGTTAAATCCCGAGCTGTTGTGTAATGATTAGGGTGGTGCAAACCATGGGGATTATTAAAATGAGTCCCCCTACAGCCAATTTCTTTTAGGAATACATTCAGCTGCTTCATAAATTCTGGCACCGACCCCGAACTAGCTATAGCTAGGGTATTAGCAGCGTCGTTTGCTGAACATATCAATAACGCATGAAATAAATCCCACCCAGAAACCTCCTCCTTATTTTGTAACTGTATCGTTACACCATCAGTTTCTAACCAATGAGGAGGACTTCGATAACCCGACTGTTTTTTTGCCTGGGGAGTAATAGAGGCTATCGCTTCTTGTTTTACTGTGACGAAACGACCTAAAACTTCAGGATGCTTACGTAAAATAAACAATGCTGTGGCTATCTTAGTCATGCTCGCAGGATAGATCCTTGTGTCTATATCTTTAGAGTACAATACCTTGCCAGTTTCCACTTGTACAATAGCAGCTGAAGTGCCCACCATTTCAGGAAAAGAAATCTCGGCATATGAAGATAGTGTAAATAAACACGCAAGAAAACTCATCAGTCCATATCTGGGAAAAACTCTAATCATGTTATGGATTTTGATAGCTTGTTACTTAAGTTTAATTTTTGAAAGATGTCTGAGAAAGCTCTTGACGCCCCTTAAAATAAAGAATTACCATGAATGAGAGGGAAAACGCTATGAGTTTAGATTTTTTAGAAGAATTTTACCGTCGTTCTATTTGTAATAAAGGAGCAGCGTTTCCTGAGGGCTTTATGGATATCGCCGATGTCCTGTCTCATACTACGCCAGAACTTAAAATCGACCCTGATAGCGACCGTCCTGCTAATGACTTTATTATTGCAGAATCCGCAGATAAACTCACTTTATTTAATGCCGATTTTGCCGTTTGGTTAGTTCCTGAGCTTGTCCAAGGGGAAACAGTCACTCGTGGGTATATTGCACTATATCGCTCAGGGGGAGCCTACACTCCAGAATTGGCATTTCAAGCTTCTGGAGAATACAACCAGTCAGCTCTAATTCTTGAAGCTCTTCAGCTATACTTACAAGATATAAAAGATACAGAAAGTGTCTTACGCTCTTTCCGCTTTAATCAGGAATAATTCAGCTGTTATGAATTTTTAGATGAATGATATTGGCATCTCCATAGCGTTCATACTGAAATTCATCCACAGAGTTTTTTGCTAGGAATATTCCCAAACCGCCGAGTTTTCTTTCGTCTAGAGGAATGTGCTCTTGAATATCAAGAGTCGCTGTTAGAGGATTAAAAGAAGGACCGTGATCCTTAATAGTTACCTGCAAAGCCTCTCTATCCCCATCACAACAAATAGTTATAGTTCCTGGTGAGGGCGCTTCTTGATATGCATAGGAAATAATATTAACGAGGAGCTCTTCGCAGGCAAGTTCTAGTTTTAAAAGCTTCTCTTTAGGAAAGGTTTTTAGCTGCCCAGTTTCCTTAACGAAGTCTAGCATATTGTGAAGCTCACTAAGAAGTGCTGGGAAGACTGCTTCTCCGTTAGAAGAGGTCATAGTATACCTGTTGAACAATAGTCTCAGCTAAATGAGCATACAACACACGCCAGGCGCTCTTTATAGCCTCATTATGCATTTCAAATTGACCTAAAGCAAACTGATGAGCATTCACCACGCCTAAATCAGGTTCAAAATCAAAAGAGACTGATTTTCTAGATATACAGTCATTGACAATGACCTGTCCTGAGTGTCTGTCAATAAGTTGCACTTGCGCGGATAAAGATAAACGTCCCTCACTAGATACTATGAAGTGCTTCGGGGTCTTATCATCAATTTTATTTGGGGCATACGTAAAACCCGTATTCTCGTCAACTTCATTCAGGAGTTTTACCTTGAGAAGATAGCGGGCGCAACTTTCTCCATTACGAACGGGCAACGAACGCTTCCCTAATTCATAAACAATAGCTGACGTTAGCTGACCTAGATCATCTTTATCAATAGGGGCGAGATATACCCCCTCAGAACGCATAGATTTCCCTAAAGTAGATAATGCTTCCGAAGAGTTTACAATAGTATACCCACCGCATGAACACAGGCCCCAACCAGATAAACAAGAAAAGAAAAACAAAAGTACTATACGCATAAGAAATATCTTAAAACTAGGAATGTTTTGATATTCTATCTAGTCGTTTCATGCACTTGGCGACTAGGGAGGAGTCAGGATAATTGTCTATAGCTGTAGTATAGTAAATGGTTGCAGCACTAGGCTTTTTCTTTTTCTCATAGAAGCGTCCCGTCATGTACAATCCAGAAGCATAATGCTCACACATAGCATGTACATTGGCGGAAACAGCACTGTTTAAAGGATGATTAGGATGCTGTTTTTGCATCGCCTCTTCATTAATCTTGGCTAGATTGAGATACTGCGCATTATGAGGCTCTTTTTGAGCTTGACTAAGATAAATTTCAGAAAGACGAACAAATGATTGCGGAGAGAGCGAGTGCTGGGGAAATTGTAATGTCAATTTTTTAAATGTTTTAATTGCCTCTGGGAGTTCTTTCTTTATAGTCAGTAAATTTCCCCTTAGATACAAAGCGTGAGCTCCTAAATCTTTATTAGGAAACGCTGTGAGTATCTCATCATAAATACGTAAAGCATCGTCATCGGCATTCACTAACTTCGGAAATCCTTCTAAAAGAAATACCCGCTTGCGTTTCCCTTTAGCAAAGCTTTGTGCTATAGCATACTTCATCTCAAATAATTCTTCAGAATACTCGGCATTAGGAAGCTGCATATAAGCAGAAAATGCTTTGTCTGCTAAATCTGGCTGATCCTTATTAAAGTAACACACTCCCATTAAGTACAAAGCCTGAGCATATAAAGGGTCTTCAGGAAAGTGATGGGTAATCATCCCAAAACATAAAATAGCTTTGCGGTAACTTTGACTCTCTAAATTTCGGATTCCTTCTGCAAGATATTCTTCAGGAGAATGTTTAGGTACAAACTTTTGAGGGGATAGCTTCCCAGAAAAAGGCTCAAAAGAAATCGGTCTGGCATGACAGACAGAAGTCAAAAGTAATACGGCAATTACAAACTGTAAAACAGATCTCATAAACTCGGCATGAAGCTAAGATAACAAAATGTCATCATAAAAAAGAAAAAGAGAATTTGTCAAATCCGTTGTTTTTGTTTAGTTTAAAAAATATTATTTTTTTGTTTGATAAAACATTTTTTTATTTAGTAAAATAAATAAAAAGGTTTTTTTTATGAAAAAGTTAGTTTTGTACTTTGGTACTTTTGTTCTATCTCTTTTTTGCGGCGTTTTTTTATGGGATAATGTGCCCTGCGCACATAAAGCTATGAAAGTTACTGCAAATTATAGTGTGGAAGTTTTTGAAAAAAGTTGCCGCATTGTTCGTAAGGTCTCTGGATTTGAGAAGCTAAGAGTCTTTGAAAGAAAGTTTTCTCCAGAGCAGGTGCTAACTTTTTTCCCAGAGTACGTAGAGGGGAAAGCCTCTATAGAGCTCGCCTTCGTTCCACACACATTAATGCAAGTGCGTTTTTCTCAAGAAGATACTGCTAAAAAAATGATGATGAGCCAAGAAGGTGAGATTCTTTGGAATTTAGCAAGTGGCGAAATGGTATTAAACACAGGAACATGGGCGTGTTCTAAAGGATTTAGAGAATGCTTAATGTTAAAAGCTGGGAAACAAGATGTCTGTGTTATGCAAGCTCTAGCGAATTTAGGAGGAGCTGCTTCTAAAGAATCATTAGCACACGCCCTAGCGATGAAGAATATCCGTGCTGAAAAGGTGATTAAATCATGTCAAAAAAAGAAATTGATTTTTGCAACTGGCAGCCAAATAGGAAGTCATTTCCACCAGTTACAACCAATTAAAGGTTGTACAACAACCATCCAATCCTCTCCCGTTTGGTTGCGAAAGCCTCGAGGTGCTTCCATAGTCTCACCACAATTTTCTGAGGATCGTGTGTGCGATCTTGCCGGGATGGTCTTTGGAAATAATTTTTTAATCGTAAATAAAGTTGTTGTCTACGTGCCGATTTATAAAGTGTCTTTGCAAGCCGCTGATAATAGCGTACGTATAGAATATATCAATGCTGTAACAGGAAAAGCTTTTCAGGATCTTTAAATAGCAATAAAACGTACGGGAATTTGAGCATTTTCTAAATCTTTCTGTAATCCAGAGGTGTCTTCAGAAATGAAGTAGTCAGAATCAGGAGAAATAGACGCTACTCTTTCGTTATCTTTTGTAAACACCAAAGATAAGGTTCTTGAACCAGGGTATTTACATATAATTTGCTTTAGTATGCACAAATGGCTGTGGCGAAGTTTCGTAAGATCTAAAGATAACTTAATAGCTGGAGCTTGAGATCGATTATCAGTAGTTTTTGACATAGTAGATATTTTCCCCTGATTCGTATCTTTATTAGTTCCCATGTTTAAGTACGACATTTTTTGCATCTGACCTTTGATTTTATCAAACATGTCGTCGCACTCTTGAATAAGCTCCTCATTCACAAGAGAAAGGTCTTGCATCCATCTGCAAGATAAACGCAAAGATTCACCACGCTTATCAATAGACAAGATAGCATAAATTAAACGATCTTCCTCTAATAATTCTTGTTGCTGGGCATACATTTCCGGCCATATAGGTAATTCGTAAGAATCCATACCGTCGCTAACACGTAATAAAGCAAATTTTCTTTGGCCTTTTGAAGAAATTCGCGTTGTCACCTTATCAATAATAAATATTGTACGAATTACTGCTCCATGGGGGAGATTGTCAAACTCTCCAGGGCTAACAACAGATAACTTTGGTAGAATGTCTTTTACAGCATCCATAGGGTGCTCAGTAAGATAAATACCCAAGAGTTCTTTTTCTTTCTTGAGTATTTCTTTTTTCGACCTACGAACAACATCTGTAATAGGGGAGAAAACTACGGGACTATCCTGATGCATAGTATTTAAAGAAAAGAAAGTCATAACTCCCGTAGCAGCCTCTTTTTTCTCTTTAGATATCGTATCATAGATAGATTCTAACGTAGCTTGAGCAACATCTCTATCTGATTCAAAAACATCAAAACAGCCAGCATCTATCAGATTTTCTGTATGTTTCTTAGTAACCTTTTTTAAATCAGAACGTTGTATGAAATCTTGAATGCTTTGATAAGGACCGCGTTTTTCCCTTTCTTCAATAATACTTTCTACCAAGCCCTTGCCAATACCCTTGATAGCCCCCATAGCAAAACGAATTCCTTTGTCAGTAGCAACAAAGTTTGTCCCTGATTCATTAATATCAGGAGGAAGGATACAAATATCCATACTATGTGCTTCTTGAATTAGCTTGCCGATCTTTTCAACATCATCAGAATCACAAGTAAGAAGGGCTGCTAGCCACTCTTTAGGATAATTTGCTTTCAGGTAGGCCGTAGTATAAGTAATTAACCCATAAGCAGCAGCGTGAGACTTGTTAAATCCATAGGAAGCAAACTTCTCCATTTTATCAAAAATAGTAGTCGCTAACTCTGCATCAATACCATTTTTGCACGCCCTTTCACAAAATCTCGTACGCTCTTTAAGCATCTGGTTAATGTCTTTTTTACCCATAGCACGGCGTAAAACATCACCTTCTCCTAATGAATAGCTCGCCAGAGATCCTGCAATTTGCATGACCTGCTCTTGATAAACCATAATTCCATAGGTTTCTTTAAGAATGGTCTCCATTAACGGATGATCGTATTCTATAACCTCTTTACCATGCTTCCGATTGATAAAAGAGGGGATCATATCCATAGGCCCTGGACGATACAAAGCGCCTATAGCTATGATTTCTTCAAAGGAATCAGGACGAAGATTTTTTGCTAACTCCTGCATCCCTTTGGATTCCATCTGGAATATCCCCATGGTCTTTCCTTGATGCAAAAGAGAAAAGGTCGTTTTGTCATCTAGAGGTAAAGAAGCCATCTCTAAAAGCTCGCCTGTTTTTTTCTGAATGGCATGAATAGCAATATGGATGCTTGTTAGCGTTTTCAAACCTAGAAAGTCTACCTTGAGCATGCCCACACTTTCCACAGGCTTCATAGAAAATTGGGTGGTGATCATAGTGGAGTCTTTAGAAATGCAAATGGGGATATGATTGGTTAAATGTTCCCCACAGATAATTACCCCAGCAGCATGGACTCCTGTATTGCGAATGGATCCCTCCAAACGCATAGCCATATCAATAACCTGAGCTGCCTCTGCATCATTGGTATAGAGTTCATTTAAGTTGGGATCTGTTTCTAAAGCTTTTGAAAGCGTAGCATTAAGATCAGGGATATGCTTGGCAATATGATTCACTTTAGATAAAGAAACATCTAAAGTTCTTCCCACATCCTTTACAGCCATTTTGGCTTTCATTGTTCCGAAGGTAATAATCTGAGCGACGTTATCTTTCCCATGGCGTTCTATAGCATAGTTAATAACGCGTTCGCGTCCTGCCATGCAGATATCAATATCAATATCGGGATAGGATAAACGTTCTGGATTGATAAATCTCTCAAAGAATAAATCGAAACGAATCGGCTCTATTTCTGTAATGCCTAGTAAAAATAACATGACAGATCCTGCTCCTGAGCCTCGCCCAGGACCTACAGGAATTCCGTGATCTTTTGCCCAGCGAATAATATCCCAAACAATAAGAAGATAATCGCACATCCCTTTAGGAATAATAATGGAGATTTCCATCTCCAAGCGGTCCTTCACTAGCTGTAGAGGATCTTTCCCTGGGAACTTTTTAGATATATGAGCGAGTTGTTCTTCCGTATATTTTGTAGACAGCCCTTGCTCACAAAGATCCCTGAGGAAAGCAGAAGAGGCCTCATAACGCTCTGCTTCTGTGTAGGCCCCCCGCTCTTTTAAAAATTCCGGAACATAAATAGGGTAATGTTTATTCGCAAAATTCAACTTTAGATTGCACTTCTCTGCAACTTCTAAAGTATTTGAAATAGTTTCTGGATGATCAGCAAATAATGCCGCCATGTCATCAGGAGATTTAAAATAATACTCTCTACTGCGGTAAACCTTTCTCTTAGGGTTGGGAATATAGGTGTTTTGTTTTGCTATGCGTATGGTCTCTCCTAATTGTACATTAAGGAGAATCTCATGAGCTAACCAGTCGTCAGGATGGATATAGTGGATATTATTAGTAGCTACAGTACGAATTCCTAAACGCTTGCTAGCCTTTAATACAGCGCTATTAACTTTTGTTTGTTTTTCAATAAATTGGTAATACTCATGCTTTAACCACTCTTCACCTAGAGAAGCAATCTTTTCCTCTGACATTTTGTGAAACTGTATTTCACTATAAAAATCGTCTTTGAAAAGGTTCTGATGCCAACGTAGATCTTTTTCAAGAGCCTCTTCGGATTCTAAAGCAGCTTGAGCAACAGATCCAGAAAGACAAGAAGATAGACAAATTAATCCCTCGGAGTGCTGTGAGAGGAGCTCTCTATCTATTCTAGGGAAATAATAAAAGCCTTCTGTGAAAGCTAAAGAAGTTAATAAACAAAGATTGCGGTATCCTTGCTCATTTTTACATAAAAGAATTAAATGATTTGCTACGCGGCTTTTCTTTTCTTTTTTTTTATCGAAACGCGATGTAGGCGCTACATAAATCTCACAGCCTATTATCGGCTTGATTTCGTTTTGTTCACATTCTTTATAAAACTCAATCGCACCGTATAAATTTCCGTGATCTGTTAAAGCTAAAGAGGGAATTTGATATTCCTTAGCCTTCGCCACAAAGTTCTTGATGGAACTTGTGGCGTCTAAAATGGAATATTGAGAATGACAATGAAGAGGTATCCAAGTCACAGGTAATTCCCTAAGTCAATTCAGATTATGATTTAGAATCAAAACTTCTTTCGGAAGCATTCCATGTAGGAAGGAACAAAACTAAGGCTATTAAAGCACATCCTAGAAGAGCAACAAAGAAACCCTTCCATCCCCAATCTTGAGCTATTTTCCCTAAAGGATACCCTGCAAAGGCTGCTCCAAAATAAGCAAACCATCCAGCAAATCCACTAGCAGTACCAGCAGCTTTTTTATGAGATAATTCCGCAGCTGCTAGACCAATCATCATCTGGGGACCAAACAAGAAGAACCCAATAACAAAGAGTAGAGAGCCGTCTAACCACCATAAATCTTGCGTGCGACCATACCACATGCCAAAAATCGAGAACAGTAATCCTAGGGAGAACACAACGTTCATAGGACCACGTTTCCCTTTGGAAATCTTATCAGATAACCATCCGGCAATTAGCATACCAAAGAGTCCGCCTATTTCAAATAAAGAAACACAGAAATTTGCTTTAACAGCAGCATAGCGTTTCGTTTCAATTAAGAATAAGGCGCTCCAATCGTTTACTGCCATACGAACAACATAAATAAAGAAAGAAGCAAAAGATAGTAACCAAATCCATTTGTTCTTGAGAACATAGGTAAAGAGAATCTCTCGAGTAGACAACTCTTTCTCTGCTTCTTCTTCTAAAATATCCGCGGTTGTCTCTTCGTGTTTTTGAGACTCCTGCTCTTTTCTATACTTTTCAATAGCCGGTAAACCTAAAGACTGCGGCGTATCACGAAGGCGATTCATTAAAATGAAGCCCATGCCAATACAAAGAAGACCTGGGATAAACATAGCTCCACGCCAGCCACAACAATCAATGGCAAATCCTGTAAGAATAGGGATTAAAGCTCCGCCAATATTGTGTGAAGTGCTCCACACGCTCCACCAGGTGCCTCTTTCCGATTTCGAATACCAATGAGTTAATAAACGTGCACACGGAGGCCAACCCCAACCTTGGAACCAACCATTGAGGCCCCACCATAAAGCAAATAAAAGAATGGAAGAGGACATACCAAAGAGTATGTTGGTAACCCCGGTAATAATTAATCCCAATGCCATGAAATAGCGGGGATTTGACTGATCGGACATTACACCGCTGACAAACTTGCTGATGCCATAACTGATGTACAAAGTACTTCCGATAATCCCTAGTTGTGCTTTATCAAATCCAAGGTCATTCATGAGTGTGGGCATTGCGAAAGTAAAGCTCTTCCGTGTAAAATAATAGAAAACATATCCCACAAACATACTGTAGAATATTCGCATTCTCCAGTACTTGTACCTCTTTTTGATTAACTCTGGATCGTCAAGTTCTTTAATGTGCGCAGGCGGCTGAAAGAATTTGGCCCAAATATTCATCATAGGATCTCATATTTAAATATTTAATATTGTTGTAATACAAAGAAAGAATTCCTCAGGTTAACATATGAGCCATGAAAAAACAAGTGAGTAATGATTCGATGTAAATGGGATAAACATTGATAAATTGAGGTTTTCTGTTAGTTACTTTAGTATAATTTATAGTATTAATACTTGAGTTTATATCTTTAGAGCTTAAGTTTTTTCTTGGCTGGGGAAACAGAAATTTTCTTAGAGAAATGTGTCATGAAAAGAAAGGTCGTTATATTCGTAAGTTTATTTTTAACTCCCCTGGGAGTTGAGGAAAATAAAGATGCGCATTGTCATGATACAAAAAATTGGAAGAAAGTCTTGCAGACATATCTGCAAGAGCATGAACTTCCTAGTCAAGAGGTGATAGAACCTATCTTTTATGAGGGTTGCAACCCTCATGTAGGAAGGGTTTAATTTTGCTCTTTATCTGAATTTTGGATATTCTACTCTAAAATTGTGCAATCAAAATTAAAGACATACGGTGAAAGTAACTTTGCCCAAAGGGGTTTTTGATATATTCCCTTACATTACTGATGCTAAGCATATGTGGAGGCGTACAGCCTTGTGGCATTGGGTAGAAGATGTTATTCATACAGTGTGTGATTTATACGGATTTTCAGAAATACGTACTCCTGTTTTTGAAAAGTCTGAAGTGTTCTTACATGCCGGAGAGCAAAGTGACATTGTAAAAAAAGAGATGTACACTTTTGAAGATAAAAAAGGACGTTCATTAACTTTACGTCCTGAAGGAACAGCTTCGATTGTACGCTCGTTTATTGATAACCCTACAAACCAGCGTAACGATAATAAATTCTATTATATTCTTCCTATGTTCCGTTACGAGCGTCAGCAATCAGGAAGATATCGTCAGCATCATCAGTTTGGTTTAGAGGCTATAGGAGTAAGACATCCCTTGCGCGATGCAGAAGTCCTCGGTTTGCTCTGGCACTTTTATACTGCTGTAGGCTTGCAGCATATGCAAATCCAATTAAATTTTTTAGGGGGAGAAGCAACGCGTAAACGATACGATATAGTTTTGCGAGAGTACTTCCTTAAGCATTTTGATTCTTTGTCTTCGCTGAGCAAGGAAAGATACAATACAAATTTATTAAGAATACTAGATTCTAAAGAACCAGAAGATCAAGACATCATCTCTGGAGCACCTCCAATTCTTGATTATATTTCAGATGATGATCAAAAATACTTTGAAGAAATTCTTTCGGCTTTGCGCGATTTAAATATTCCTTACACAGTCAATCCAAGGTTAGTTCGTGGCTTAGATTACTACACAGATGTGGTTTTTGAAGCAGTGACAACTTTTGGAGGGCACTCCTATGCTTTAGGAGGAGGAGGACGTTATGATGGGCTTATTGCTGCTTCCGGAGGGCCTGCAACTCCAGCTTGTGGCTTTGGAGTGGGCATAGAAAGGGTAATTCAGACTTTATTGGCTCAAGGGAATCTTACTGTGCCTACTTCTCATAAATTGCGATTGATTCCCGTAGAGCCTCAGGCAGACTCTTTTTGTTTTGTTTGGGCTCAGCATTTGCGTAGTCTAGGAATCCCTACAGAAGTAGATTGGACACATAAGAAATTAAAAATGGCTTTAAAAACAGCAGATGCAGAGAAAGCAACCTTTGTCTGCCCCATAGGGGAGCGAGAGTTGCTTTTAGAGCAATTGACTATTAAAAATATGTCTTTGCGTGAAGAATTCTCTGGTTCAAAGCAAGAGGTAGAGCAAAGGTTACTATATGAAATACAGAACACATCGTTGTAACGAACTTTCCCCAAGCAATGTTGGAGAGCAAGTGCGCTTATCTGGATGGGTGCATCGGTATCGCAATCACGGGGGAGTTGTTTTTATAGATTTGCGTGATCGTTTCGGTATTACGCAGATAGTATGTCGTGAAGACGAGAAGCCGGAATTACATCAGCTAGTAGATTCTGTGCGTTCAGAGTGGGTATTATCTATAGAGGGCACCGTATGTCGGCGCTTGGAAGGTATGGAAAACCCTAATCTAACAACTGGAGAAATCGAAGTTGAGATTGAGAAAATAGACATACTATCCAAAGCAAAAAATCTACCTTTTTCTATTTCTGATGAACATATCAATGTTAATGAAGAATTACGTCTAGAGTATCGTTATTTAGACATGCGTCGGGGTCAAATTTTAGATAGATTGATTTGCCGGCATAAAGTGATGATGGCATGCCGTCAGTACATGGATGAACAAGGATTTACTGAAGTTGTTACTCCTGTTTTAGGGAAGTCTACTCCGGAAGGAGCCCGGGATTACGTAGTTCCTTCTAGGATATACCCTGGGAGCTTTTACGCTTTACCACAGTCTCCACAGCTATTTAAGCAGATTTTGATGGTCGGTGGTTTAGATCGCTATTTTCAAATAGCAACTTGTTTTAGAGATGAAGATCTCCGCGCAGACCGTCAGCCCGAGTTTGCTCAGATTGATATTGAAATGAGCTTTGCTACTCCCGAAGACCTTTTCCCTATTATTGAACGGTTGATGGTGAAGATGTTTGCTGTTCAGGGAGTGAATATAGAACTTCCCTTACCGCGAATGACCTATCAAGAAGCAAAAGATTTCTACGGTACAGATAAACCAGATCTTCGATTTGGATTGCAATTACGTGATTGTCGATCACATGCAAAAGAATTTTCATTTTCGATCTTTTTAGATCAACTTGCCCAAGGGGGAACCATAAAAGGTTTTTGTGTCCCTGGGGGCGCAGATATTTCACGTAAGCAACTAGATGTTTATACAGATTTTGTCAAACGCTATGGCGCTATGGGACTAGTCTGGATAAAAAAACAGGAAAATGGTGTAGCATCTAACGTAGCTAAATTTGCTTCTGAAGAAGTATTTCAAGCTATGTTTGCTGACTTTGGAGCTGAAGATAATGATATCTTATTATTAATAGCTGCTCCGGAATCGATTGCTAACCAGTCTCTAGATCATTTACGTAGATTGATTGCAAAAGAGCGCAAGTTATACGACGAATCACAATACAATTTTGTTTGGATTACGGATTTCCCCTTATTTGCTAAAGAAGATGGAAAAATATGTTCAGAACACCATCCATTTACCTCTCCGTTAGCTTCAGATATCCCATTATTAGACACTGATCCTTTGGCAGTACGTTCTTCAAGCTATGATTTAGTTCTTAATGGGTATGAAATAGCTTCTGGATCTCAGCGTATTCATAACGCAGATTTACAGAATAAAATATTTTCTATTTTAGAGTTGTCCCCTGAGAGCATTAAAGAAAAGTTTGGTTTCTTTATAGACGCTTTAAGTTTTGGTACGCCACCGCATTTGGGAATTGCTCTTGGTTTAGATCGTATTATGATGGTATTGACAGGAGCGGAAGGTATTCGCGAGGTGATAGCTTTCCCGAAAACACAAAGGGCTGCAGATTTAATGATGAATGCGCCTGCGGAAATTATGACTTCCCAATTAAAAGAGCTAAATATTAAGGTAACCTCTTAAATAATTGTATAGCTGTTTTGGGTGTATATGCACCGTATGTGTGAGTCTAGGCTACAACCATAGGAGAGAAAATATGAGTAAACGATGGCATTTAATTATAATAACAGTGGTTGTGTCCTTGTGCATTGCTTCTTGCGACACAGGTTCTTCAATTGGAGGCCAGCAAGCAAAAATGGATGAGAAAGATATGAATAACGACGCACAACTTTCTGAAAATCAACAGATATCCCGTACTTTCGGTCATTTACTAGCAAGACAATTGCGTAAATCAGAAGATATTGTGATGGATATTGCTGAGGTAGCTAAAGGCTTACAAGCAGAGATTGCATGCAAAACTGCGCCTTTAACTGAAGTAGAATACGAGGAAAAAATGGCTGAAATGCAACAGGTAGTTTTTGAAAAGAAATCTAAAGAAAATCTTTCTCAGGCAGAGAAATTCTTAAAAGAAAATAAGAAAAACGAAGGCGTTATCGAAGTCCAGGAAAACAAATTACAATACCGTATTGTAAAAGCAGGTTCTGGAAAAGCTATACTAGGAAAGCCCTCAGCTCTTCTTCACTATAAAGGTAGTTTTATCAACGGTCAGGTCTTTAGTAGCTCTGAATCTAATAAAGAACCCATTCTTTTGCCTCTAGGACAAACAATACCAGGCTTTGCTATGGGCATGCAGGGGATGAAAGAAGGCGAAACTCGAATTCTTTATATCCACCCAGATCTTGCTTACGGTACTGCTGGGCAGCTGCCTCCAAATTCACTGCTAATTTTCGAAATTCAGTTAATCGAAACCACAGATGAACCTATAGCAGATAGCAACACAGAGAACGCAAATTCAGCCTCATGAAGGTAATTCTCTATAATCCTGATATTCCCCAGAACACAGGGAATATCGGAAGAACCTGTATAGCTCTGGGAGCCTCATTAGTTTTAGTGAGGCCTCTAGGGTTTTCTTTGCTTGATAAATTTGTTAAACGCGCAGGAATGGACTACTGGGATAAGGTGGATCTTTCAGTCGTAGATTCATTAGAGGAAGCTTTAGATGGCGTTAGCCAAGATAAGGTTTTCTGTCTTTCGACAAAAGGTTCCCAATACTACGGGGATGTCGCTTTGCCAATGGACGGAGTTTATCTTTTTGGCTCTGAATCCAAGGGATTGCCTGAGGTAGTATTAAAAAAATACTACAACCACTGTTATTATTTGCCCATGAGACCAGGAATCCGGTCTTTGAATTTAGCAACAACTGTGGGTGTAGTGTTATTCGAAGCAGTTCGACAAAACCATCAAAGTGCTTGTATCCGCAACGGAAACTAAGCGTGCTTGTTAATTAATTTAACTAAAGCATCCTTGTCTTTTAAACCGACTGTACGATCTACTTCTTTACCATCTTTAAATAGAATTAAAGTTGGAATCGAAGAAACTCCATATTGTTCTGCAGGCCCAGGACTATCATCAATATTGACTTTCCCAATGAGCACTGCAGGAACTTCTGTTGCTACAGCATCTAATACAGGAGCCAGCATTTTACAAGGACCGCACCACTCAGCAAAAAAGTCCACGAGCACAAGGCCTGAGGCAATGAAGGAGTCGAAATTTTCAGAGGATATAACTTTGACCATAATTTTCCTAATTTGAGTTTGCGGGATTCATTTTATCTGCAGCTAAGAAGACTTGAACTTCCATGAGCATAAGCTCACTAGAACCTGAATCTAGCGCGTCTACCGGTTTCGCCATAGCTGCATGATGGCAGATTGTAGACGTAGGTTTAAAAAAACACAATTCAGAAACTTTTTCAAAACAAAAGATAGGAAACATCACCAAAGCCGCAACGTTACTCAAATACTGAACGTTGGTACTTGAATCTGGTTAGTTTGTTTGAAAAAGCATCAAATTCTTAGGATGTGTCAATTCAGAAAATAACATATTAAAGTAAGTCATTCTCTTAAAAAAGAATAGTATTCTTTTTTTGATTAATTGCCTTCTATAAACATAAGAAGGGGACTTTTTGAGGCCACGCTCACTTTAAGACGAAGTTCTTATTACACTTGCAATTGTTTATAAGCAGAGTTTAATTATCTAATTTTAAAGAGCTAAAATTATATTTTTACATTCGAAAAATTAAATGATTCTGAATATGATCACAGGTTGGCTCTTAAAATTCATCTAAGTGAATGACCATAAATTAGATAAAGAAGATCAAACTGTATTAGAAAGTTCTTGAGCATCAAATAACAATGCTATTCGTTTATAGTTGAAAGCAGGCTAGTAGCTTTATGTTCAACATAATTCTCCTCTTATGCTAGTATGATTGATTTAATGCGAAACAGTGCCAAACTATTCTTGAGTTTATTGCTTTAGAAACTAGCTTTTCTGCAGTAGACCAGGGAAACTTTTAAGTTGCTTCATTAGCTGAAAAAAGGATGAGCATGAATATTTCTGGAAGTATCAAACAGAGACTTCTCCAGTTTTTGGAAAAACAAAAAACACCAGAATTGTTAGCTACGTATCTATTTTATCTAGAACAAGCTTTAGATTTAAATCCTGTGGTTTTTGCTCGCGACAAAATAATCTTTAAAACTCCAGAAGACGCTATTCGAATTCTAGAGGAAGATAAAAAGATTTGGCGTGAAACAGAGATACAAATTTGCTCTGGGAAACCAGAAGTTAACGAACATACAAAAAGAATATACATATGCCCCTTCACAGGGAAAGTATTTGCTGACAACGTATACGCCAACCCGCAAGATGCTATTTATGATTGGCTGTCTTCATGTCCTCAGAATACAGAACGTCAAAGCGGTGTTCGTGTAAAACGTTTCTTTGTGTCCGATGATCTAAATATGATCAAAGAGTATATAGCTCCTCCTAAAGAGCCAATTATCAAAACGGTTTTTGCCTCAGCTATCACGGGGAAATTGTTTCATAGTTTGCCTACTCTTATCGAAGATTTTACTTCTAACTACCTACGTCCTATGACTTTGGAAGAAGTGCAAAATCAAAACAAATTCCAATTGGAAAATACCTTCTTATCCTTGCTGCAAGACGCTCTAGTGGAAGACAAGATTGCCGAGTTTGTAGAGAGTTTAGCAGATGACACAGCCTTTCATGTATATATTAGTCAATGGGTAGATACAGAAGAGTAACGCATTCTTCTCAAGAAACTGTGAATATAGGAATTGAGCTTGGTAAGATACTCCCCTCAGGGGCTGTTTTACTTTTGTTCGGTGATTATGGTGTAGGGAAAACAGAGTTTGTTCGCGGGATTGTGCAAGGGTATCTCGGAGATGCTTCGGCTCAAGATGTCGCTAGTCCTTCCTTTTCCCTTTTACACGTATATGGTAGTGAGCCTCGAAGAATTTGCCATTACGATTTATATCGTATGGATAACATCGGAAATAATCTGATGGGAGTTTTTCAGGATGCCGAAGAGGAAGATGTTATATGTGTAGAATGGCCTGACAACATAATGTTGCCACAATTCCGAGAAACAATACGGATCTACATAAAGGCAATAACTACTGCTCAAAGAGAGGTAAGCATAGATGCTTCACCTTCATTGTTAAAATTGTTAAGGGAATAGAATAAGAATGACATTACTAAAGGATACGATTTTTGTGTGCCTGGACTGTGAAATGACAGGTTTGGATGTCAAAAAAGATCGTATTATTGAATTTGCTGCAATTCGTTTTACTTTTGATAGTGTGATTGACTCTATGGAATGTCTGATCAATCCTGAGCGTGTTGTTTCAGCAGAATCGCAGAGGATCCACAGAATTTCTGACGCAATGCTAAAAGATCAGCCTAAATTTGCTGAAGTATTTCCCAAAATTAAGTCCTTTTTGAAAGAAGGGGATTATATAGTGGGACATAGCGTGGGTTTTGATATACAAGTTTTATCCCAAGAAGCAGAGAGAATAGGTGAGAGCTTCCTGTCTAAATACTGCATTATTGATACTTTAAGATTAGCAAAGGAATACGGGGACAGCCCTAATAACTCTTTAGAATCTTTGGCTGTTCATTTCAATGTTCCTTATGATGGCAATCATCGCGCTAAGAAAGATGTAGAAATTAACATCAATATTTTCAAACATTTCTGTAAGCGTTTTCGCACAATAGAACAGCTCAAGCAAATGTTGGCAAAGCCAATAAAAATGAAATATATGCCTTTAGGGAAACATAAAGGCCGCTGTTTTTCAGAAATCCCTCTATCTTACTTGCAGTGGGCATCTAAAATGGATTTTGATCCAGATCTGCTCTTTTCTATACGACATGAAATCAAACATCGACAGAAAGGCACAGGTTTTACCCAAGTTAATAATCCTTTTATAGGTTTATAAAACACAGCTGTTACATCAAGTAATCACTTGATTTTCTTTAATGCGGAAGCTACTATCCAACAAAATGTAGGAGTGCCGCCGCTTTTCAGGGGAATTTTTAATGCTTAAGAAAAAACCCGTATCTTTTAGCTGTATTGATGGTCATATTTATAAGATTTTTCCTAATGATCTAAATGCAAATAATACTGTTTTTGGCGGACTGTTAATGAGTTTATTAGATCGCTTAGCCCTCGTAGTCGCAGAAAGACATGCAGAAAGAATTTGTGTGACAGCTTTTGTTGATGCTCTCTGTTTTTACGCCCCAGCTTATATGGGAGAAAATCTGATTTGTAAAGCTTCTGTCAACCGTACATGGACAACCTCATTGGAAGTCGGGGTGAAAGTTTGGGCAGAAAATATCTATCAACAGGAGCGACGTCATATTACTTCAGCGTACTTCACGTTTGTTGCTGTAGATGAGGATAACTCCCCCACACCTGTTCACCAAGTTGTTCCAGAAACTTCTGAGGAAAAACGTCGATATGAAGAAGCAGATCAACGTAGACAGGCTCGATTGAATATGAATAAATAGGAACGTCTTGTTCAGAATTCTTAGCTTTTTTTGCTCCTGGATACTCATAGCCCTCGCTCAACCTGACATGAGCGGACTGTTCTCTATTTTAGGCAGTGCTTGTGGTTACGGCCTCCTTTGGTATAGTTTAGAGCCGCAAAGGCAGCATCATCTTTCCTGGAAACAGCTCACAGTAGCATTATTTTTCTGGTCAGCAACAATAAATGGAGTGCATTTCTCATGGCTGCTCTCAGATTTGTATGTCGGAAAACTTATCTACATTGTCTGGGGCGTATTAATTAGCTTGTTAGCTGTGCTATTCACCGCCTTTTCCTGTTTGTTCATTTACGTAATACGCAAACGATATACCAAGTTACTTTGGTGCTTGCCTGGAATTTGGGTCGCATTAGAAATGATGAGATTCTACTTCCTCTGTTCCGGAATGTCTTTAGATTACCTAGGCTGGCCTATAACTGCGTGTGCTTACGGAAGGCAATTTGGAGGGTTTTTCGGTTGGGCAGGGGAAAGCTTCGTCACAATAGCTACAGGAATCAGTTTCTACTATGTAGTGTTGGGGAGGCGTTTTGCCCTAGGAACATGGTTGGCATGCCTACTCTTTCCCTATGTTATAGGTGGAATACATTACGAATACCTCAAGAGTGCTTTTTCAAATCAAGAAAACTTACGCATCGCAGTTATCCAACCAGCCTCCTCAGCTCTTTTAGAAGGCCCATGGGCGGGAGCCCCCGCCATGGCCTGGCAAAAACTTATTAGTTTATCTTCTATTGTAAGAAAGCCCGTAGATCTATTAATTTTCCCCGAGGTTTCCGTACCCTTTGGGACTCATAGAAAAGTCTACCCCTACGATGATAGCAAAATGATATTAGCTCCTCTAACCAGTTTTAAGCAGGAAGATGAGCTTCTAACAAATATCGATTGGATGCAAGCATTAGTAGACCACTTTAATTGCCCTATTCTTATGGGATTAGAGCGTTGGGAAGAAGACGGATCTCAAATGCATTTCTACAACGCTGCAGAGTGTCTTTCTCAAGAAGGAAAGATCGTTGGATATGATAAACGTGTGCTTGTTCCTGGAGGGGAATATATTCCCGGAGGGAAACTAGGATGGCTTGTTTGTAAGAAATACTTCCCCGAATACGCTCTGCCTTGCCAGCGTCTTCCAGGGGAGCGCTCTGGAGTCATGCAAGTACAGAATTTGCCTAAAATGGGAATTTCCATTTGTTATGAAGAGACTTTTGGAAATTTATTACGGCACTATAAAACCGAGGGCGCTAAACTCCTTGTAAATTTAACTAATGATGGATGGTATCCGTCCTCTAGACTCCCGCAAGTGCATTTTTATCATGGAATTTTGCGAAATCAAGAGTTGGGGATGCCTTGCGTACGCTCCTGCCATACAGGTGTGACTGTAGCTGCAGATGCTCTGGGAAGAATTGTGAAAATGCTCCCATATGAAACTCGCTCTAGGAAAGCTTCTCCTGGAGTTTTACAAGTAACTCTTCCACTTCAAAATTACTCCACGCTTTATGCATGGTGGGGAGATCTACCCATGATTTTCTTATCTTTGCTCTCGCTAGGGTACGCAGGATGTTATTTTGGATATCGCTTGCTTGCTAAAAAAGAAAAAGGATAATATACGGACACTCTTTGTCAGGTTTTTGCATGTTAGAACGAGCTCAAAGAACGTTAAAGCGCGAAGTACGTTATTCAGGGGTAGGAATTCACTTTGGAAAATCAGCGACTTTAACTTTAGAACCTGCCAAAGAAAATACCGGAATAATCTTTTGTCGCTCCGATATGCTGGGTAATCATATTCCAGCATTACTTCCTAACGTATGTAATACTGGGCGTAGCACCACGTTGTCTTCAGGGGAGACTGTTATTGCAACAGTTGAGCATCTTATGGCAGCTCTGCGCTCTAGTAACATAGATAACGTGGTTGTCCGTTGTAGCGAGGAAGAAATTCCTATAGGTGATGGAAGTTCGCATGTTTTCATGCAGCTAATAGATGATGCGGGTGTTTGTGTACAAGACGATAAAGTTCCCATTGCGAGACTATCTCAGCCTGTGTACTATCAAACACAAGATACTTTTCTTGCCGCATTTCCTTGTGATGAGCTAAAAATTTCTTACACTTTGCATTATCCTCAAAGTCCTACTATAGGAACGCAATACCGTTCTTTTGTTATCACAGAAGAATCTTTTCGTAAGGAAATAGCTCCTTGTAGAACATTTGCTTTATATAATGAGCTGTGCTTTTTGATGGACAGAGGGCTAATCAGAGGCGGTTGTTTAGAAAATGCTGTGGTTTTTAAAGATGATGGTATTATCAGCCGGGGACAGTTGCGGTTTTCAGATGAGCCTGTGAGGCATAAAATTTTGGATTTGATCGGAGATCTATCTTTAGTGGGTAGGCCGTTTGTCGCTCATATTGTTGCCGTAGGATCGGGGCACTCCTCGAACATTGCCTTAGGTAGAAAGATTTTAGAAGTGCTACAACCCTAAGAAATGAGTCATAGATGAAAGAGGCGCCTGTAATTAAATTACGAGAATTATTAAACTTACTCCCACATCGTTATCCCTTTTTGCTTGTGGATAAGGTGCTGTCTTACGATTTGGAGAATAGATCTATTGTTGCACAAAAAAATGTAACGATAAACGAACCCTTTTTTGTAGGACATTTTCCTGAAGCGCCCATCATGCCCGGAGTATTGATATTAGAATCTTTAGCGCAAGCAGCTGGAGTTTTGCTAGGCTTAGTTCTAGAAAACGATAGGCATAAGAGATTGGCTTTGTTTTTAGGAATACAAAAAGCAAAGTTTCGTCAGGCGGTGAAGCCAGGCGATGTTCTTACACTAAGTGCTAATTTTTCGTTGATTTCGTCGAAGGGGGGGAAAGCTTCGGCGCGAGCTTGTGTGGGTTCTCAGATTGCTGCTGAGGGAGAACTTAGCTTTGCTCTTGTAGATAAGGAATCTTTAGAGTAACGGAGACGTATGACGGACATTCACCCAACAGCAATTATCGAACCTGGGGCTAAAATCGGAAAGAATGTTGTTATTGAGCCGTATGTTGTTATTAAATCTACGGTAACCCTTTGCGACAACGTAGTTGTCAAATCTTATGCCTATATTGATGGGCATACTACTGTAGGAAAGGGAACAACAATATGGCCATCCGCAATGATAGGTAATAAACCCCAAGATTTAAAATATCGAGGGGAAAAAACCTATGTCACCATTGGTGAAAATTGTGAGATTCGAGAATTTGTTATAATTACTTCGTCTACATTTGAAGGGACAACAGTTTCTATAGGAAATAATTGTCTTATCATGCCTTGGGCCCACGTAGCTCATAACTGTACGATTGGAAATCATGTGATTTTAAGTAATCACGCACAGCTAGCAGGTCATGTTCTCGTAGAAGATTATGCTATTATTGGTGGAATGGTAGGTGTACATCAGTTTGTCCGTATAGGGGCTCATTCGATGGTTGGCGCGCTAAGTGGTATCCGAAGAGATATTCCTCCATACACCATAGGTACTGGAAATCCTTACCAGTTAGGCGGAATTAACAAAGTCGGCCTACAAAGAAGACAAGTGCCTTTCGAAACACGCTTAGCTTTAATCAAAGTATTTAAGAGAGTTTATCGTTCCGAAGACAGCTTTTCAGAAGCTTTGCTAGAAGCTCACGAAGAGTTCGGACATATTCCTGAAGTTCAACATTTCATCCGTTTTTGTCAGTCACCAAGCAAGCGTGGTATAGAACGTGGCGCTGATGACACCGCTTTTGAAGAAGAGGGGATAGAGAGAGAAGGAGTCCTGGTTGAACCTTAAAGTTATTTATTTTGGCACGCCACAATTCGCTGCTACAGTGCTAGAAGATTTGTTACATCACGATATTGATGTTATCGCTGTTGTTACCCGTGTCGATAAACCTCAGAAACGCTCTTCGCAACCCATTCCCTCTCCAGTCAAGACCTTGGCATTATCCAAAGGCATTCCTCTTTTGCAGCCCGAAAAAGCTTCAGATCCGCAATTTATTGAACAATTGCGCGCCTTCGAGGCCGATGTTTTCATTGTTGTTGCTTATGGAGCAATTTTACGTCAGGTAGTTTTAGATATCCCCCGCTACGGTTGTTATAATTTGCACGCGGGGCTCCTGCCTGCATATCGCGGCGCGGCGCCCATACAACGATGTATTATGGACGGCGTCACGCAGTCTGGGAATACGGTAATTCGCATGGATGCAGGTATGGACACCGGAGACATTGCTAATGTGTCTTATGTTCCTGTAGGCCCCGATATGACCGCTGGTGAGCTTTCTGATGCTCTGGCAAATCAGGGTGGAGAAATTCTAATAAAGACTTTACATCAGATCTTTCAAGGAAAGATTTGTCACTCTCCCCAAGACAACTCTTTAGCTTCGATAGCTCCCAAGTTATCAAAAGAAGAAGGGCTTGTTAATTGGGATCGTCCCGCTGAAGTCGTCTATGCTCAAATACGGGGTGTGACCCCAGCTCCCGGAGCCTGGACACTATATTCCTATAATGATAAGCCCAAAAAACGCTTAGCTATTCGTAAAGCATCTCTTGCTTTTGCTCAAGGTACTTATGGCTCCCCAGGAGACATCAGTATATCAGATAAAAATGAACTACTGGTCGCCTGTGCTCAGGGGGCTATTTGCTTAAAGGAGATTCAGCCTGAAGGCAAAAGTTCTATGGATTCAAAAACTTTTTTGAACGGTCATTCTAATTTTGAATTAAAGATATTTTTTTAATTAGTCGTTTCATTGTCATTTCATTTTCTAATTGGTCAAGTTATTTTAGTTTATTAAGTTGCATTTGTGTTATAATGACATTCTCTTATTGTTATTTTGCTAAAAACCTTTTAATTTTAAGGAGGTGGATATGGCATCAGCAGCATCACGAGCATTGCCAGCCCTGATGATGGGTGGTAGAAACGTGTTTATGCAAAGGGCTGGGGAAACAGCAAGACGACAGCTTCCCGGAAATTGTATCCAACAGTTTTGTTTCAGAGGGGACAATCATCTAGCTCGTTTTGTGGCCAATACAAAAAATCTGGACAAGGCGTTCAAATTTGCTAAGTCTGTTTCAGAGTTTAGTTGCGGAGTTATTGAAGGCGCAGGGGCAAAAGGTGTTGCTCTTGATACAGCTAAAAATGTTACTGGAGCCTTAGGCCTAACAAGAAATGTTGTAGGACTAGCTAACGTAATGAATGGTTGTGTTCCTGGACTAGTCAAATCATCCAAGAGCTGCTTCGAACACATTAAACAATGCTTTGCTCATCCAGAAGGATATAACCTTGGTTCGGTAGAGCGTCCAATGCCTTATAACAAACTCTTCTTGACTAAGGGAGATCACGCATTGATGGCAGTTAAAGAAGGTTGCTCCGCAATTGGTGCAGCTACCTATATTGCCACATTTGGAGTCAGCCGACCCATACTTTTGGCAAATAAACTGGCTGGTAAGTCTTTCCTTTCAGAAGGTGCAAAAGCAGGACTTGGTGATAGCGTAAATTATATGATGACAGCTAACCATGCCGCAGGGGTTATTGGTGGAGTCGCCGCCCTAGCTTACGAAAGCCGTGCTTATACACGTGCCTCCGATGGAGTGTTAGGTGTTGCGCAAGATGAGCAGATTTCGCCAGAAGTCTTCCAGCAAGTGTCACAAGAATTGAAAACTTCTCATGCCGCCGCTCTTAAAAAGATCATTCTCGGCATTTTAGAAAAAGCTTTTGAATTCTTAGCTGACTTAGTCAAATTAATTCCTTTCCCTTTTTCAGCTCCAACTCGCCTGGCTGTTACCGCTGGATTTGTTACTATCTCCAGTGGTATAGGACTTTACAGCGTCTGGTCAAATTCTTAAGAAAAAGATTTGTCAGAACGTAAGAAGTTCGAAAAACGTTTCTAGGTTTTCTAGAAGCGTTTTTTTTATTTATTAGTAAATAAGACTTTTATAAGAACTTTTTATCTTTCTGTTGTTAAGGCGTTCCCCGCTTTTTCTTATTGTAAAAATCTTCTCCCTCTGATAACCTGTCCCTTTATTTTCTTAAGGAAAAGGTTCCTTTTCTTTTTAGGGAATTCTACGAGTAAAAATGCTAAAACGATTTGCCTGATTGCTCTCACTTAGGTGCGATCAATCATTATTGTGTTAACGGGTAATTATATATGCGATCTCAGCTTAGCTTAATGGGAAAAAAAGAAGGCATGATTCATGTCTTTGATAAGGATGGAAATCTAGTTGCGTGTTCAGTAATTAGCTTGAGTTCCAATGTCGTTACTCAAATAAAAGTTGATTCGACTGATGGGTACAATGCCATTCAAATGGGAGCAAATGAAATCAATGTTCCTGAAAAGACTCTAGAAAAACGTGTGAATAAGCCAAAGCTTGGACATTTCAAAAAATCTGGTTCACGTGTTTTCCGTTCATTAAAAGAAGTGCGTCTTTCAGAGGACGCTGTCAATGAAGTGTCTTTAGGAAATGAATTTGGTCTTGAAGTTTTTGAAGATGTCTCATCTGTAGATATCAGTGGTGTTTCCAAGGGTAAAGGTTTCCAAGGGGTCATGAAGAGATTCGGATTCCGCGGAGGTCCTGGAAGCCACGGTTCTGGTTTTCACCGTCATGCCGGTTCTATAGGGATGAGATCCACTCCTGGACGATGTTTCCCTGGAAGTAAACGGCCTAGCCATATGGGGGCTGTTAACGTGACAGTGAAAAATTTAGAAGTGGTAAAAGTAGATTTAGAAAAAAAAGTATTGCTAGTGAAAGGGGCAGTTCCCGGTCCAAGAGGCTCTTTGGTTGTTGTAAGACGTTCCTCAAGGGCAAAAGGGTAATATAGAAGAGGTCCTAATGGTTTTATTATCAAAGTTTGATTTTTTTGGGAATAAGGCGGGAGAGGTAGAGCTACCAGACTCCTTTTTTGCTCAGGAAGGAAGTGGACTTCAACTAGTGAAGGACTATCTTGTGGCAATTCGCGCGAATAAACGACAGTGGTCTGCATGTACGAGAAATCGTTCAGAAGTTAGCCATTCTACTAAAAAACCTTTCAGACAGAAAGGAACAGGAAATGCCCGTCAAGGGTGTTTAGCTTCTCCTCAGTTTCGTGGAGGGGGTATCGTTTTCGGGCCTAAGCCAAAGTTTGATCAACACGTTCGCATTAACCGTAAAGAGAAGAGAGCCGCTATTCGCTTGCTAATTTCTCAAAAAATTCAAACCAATCGTTTGATTGTTGCGGATGACAGTGTGTTCACAAGCAGTTTAACTGCTCCAAAAACAAAAGAAGCTTTAAGATTTTTAAAAGATTGTAATGTTGAGTGCCGTGGAGTGCTTTTCATTGATGATCTCAAGCACTCTGCAAGCAACGAAAGCTTGAGAATGAGTTTGCGTAATTTGCCTGCTGTGCGTGGCTTTACTTATAGCATGAACGTCAATGGATACGACCTAGCTTCTGCTCGCAATATAGTAATTTCTGAAAAGGCCTTGAGTGAACTCGCCGGGCATCTTATTTCTGGAACGAAAGATTAAAAGGAAAATTTAGGATATGAAAGATCCTTACGATGTAATCAAACGGCATTATGTGACTGAAAAGGCGAAAACCTTAGAAGGTTTAAGTCTTGGGAACGGTGAGGGTAAAAAGAAAGGTAGTTTTTGTAAGCATCCAAAATATACATTTGTTGTAGCTTGTGATGCCACAAAGCCTTTAATTGCTCAAGCTTTAGAAGCTATTTATGCAGATAAAAAAGTAAAAGTTAAAAGTGTAAACACGATATGTGTGAAGCCTCAGCCAGCCCGAATGTTTCGTGGGAAACGAAAAGGAAAGACTGCAGGATTTAAGAAGGCAGTTGTGACCTTCTATGAAGGCCATTCTATCGGGTAATCTATTTGAGGGAAGAAAAACATGTTTAAAAAGTTTAAGCCAGTAACTCCAGGGACTAGACAGTTGGTTCTTCCGGCTTTTGACGAGTTAACCACTAAGGGAGATTTACAAGAGAAAAGACGTCCCAGAAGCGGTTTCCGAGGTAGAGACGGCTTTCAGAGTCGAGGCAGAGAAGGCTTCCAAGGTAGAGAAGGTCGAGGAAGTCGAGAAGGCCGAGAAGGTCGAGAAGGTTTTCAACCTCGGGGTAGAGCAGGCGCCCAATCTCGCGATAGAGAAGACTCTCCAGTTAGAGATAGAGGATCTAGACAAAGTCTTCGACCGAATAAGAAGCTTTCTTTCTTCAAGAAAAGTTCTGGTGGTCGTGATAACTTAGGTCATATTTCTTGCCGTCATCGCGGTGGGGGTGCTAAACGTTTATATAGAATTGTTGACTTTAAGCGTAATAAAGATGGTATTGAAGCAAAAGTTGTTTCTGTTGAATACGATCCAAATCGTTCAGCATATATCGCTTTATTAAGCTACGCTGATGGAGAAAAACGTTATATACTTGCTCCAAAAGGCATCAAAAGAGGAGACGAAGTGATCTCTGGAGAAGGCAGCCCTTTCAAAGTAGGCTGTTGCATGACCTTAAAAAGTATGCCCCTGGGGTTGTCCGTTCATAATATTGAAATGCGTCCATTTTCCGGAGGGAAATTAGTTAGATCAGCAGGTTTAGCTGCTCAGATCATAGCTAAAAGCTCAGGATATGTTACATTAAAAATGCCTTCAGGCGAATTTCGTATGATCAATGAAGGTTGTAGAGCTACTATCGGAGAAGTCTCTAACTCAGATCACAATTTGTGTGTTGATGGCAAGGCAGGAAGAAAGCGATGGAAAGGCATTCGTCCAACAGTTCGTGGTACTGCTATGAATCCAGTAGACCATCCTCATGGAGGTGGTGAAGGCCGTCATAATGGTTATATCCCACGCACGCCTTGGGGCAAAGTCACGAAAGGATTAAAAACTCGTGATAAGCGTAAGAGTAATAAGTGGATAGTTAAAGATCGTAGGAAATAGGGATTATGAGTAGATCGTTAAGAAAGGGTCCTTTTGTTGATCACCACCTGATAAAAAAAGTACGCGCTATGAACTTAGAGGAGAAGAAATCTCCAATTAAAACTTGGTCTCGTCGTTCTATGATTACTCCTGAAATGATCGGCCATACATTTGAAGTTCATAATGGGAAAAAGTTTCTAACAGTTTTTGTTTCAGAAACTATGGTAGGTCACAAATTGGGAGAGTTTTCTCCAACAAGGATATTTAAAAGTCATCCCGTGAAAAAAGGGTAAGTCTAAAGGAGACGTGTCATGTTTAAAGCGACCGCCCGCTACATACGGGTTCAGCCTCGCAAAGCTCGACTGGCCGCCGGGCTTATGAGAAATTTAAGTGTTATGGAAGCACAGCAGCAGTTGAGTTTTTCTCAGCTAAAAGCCGGAAGATGTTTAAAAAAGGTTTTAGACAGTGCTGTAGCTAATGCTGAGCTCAACGAAAATGTAAAACGTGAAAAATTAAGCGTTATAGAAGTTAGAGTTGATGCAGGCCCTGTACATAAGCGAGCTAAATCGAAAAGCCGGGGAGGACGATCCCCAATTTTAAAACGCACCAGCCACTTAACTGTTATTGTTGGTGAGAAGGAGCGGTAGGAGAAGTTATGGGTCAGAAAGGATGTCCAATCGGTTTTCGTACAGGAGTTACTAAAAAATGGCGCTCTCTATGGTACGGGAATAAACAAGAATTCGGAAAATTTCTTATCGAAGATGTTAGAATTCGAGAATTTTTAAGAAAAAAACCCTCTTGCCAAGGCGCTGCTGGATTCGTTGTAAGACGTATGAGCGGTAAAATTGAAGTTACTATTCACACAGCTCGTCCAGGATTGGTTATCGGTAAAAAAGGTGCTGAGGTAGATCTTTTAAAAGAAGAACTACGAAAGCTAACCGGTAAAGAGGTCTGGGTAGAAATTGCAGAAATTAAACGCCCTGAATTGAATGCGAAGTTAGTCGCAGACAGTATTGCTAAACAAATTGAACGTCGTGTTTCCTTTAGACGTGCCATGAAAAAAGCCATGCAATCTGTTATGGACGGCGGTGCTATCGGTGTGAAAATCCAAGTTTCTGGAAGACTAGCAGGAGCTGAAATTGCTCGTTCCGAATGGTACAAAAATGGTCGTGTTCCTCTGCACACATTAAGAGCTGATATTGATTACGCCACAGCATCTGCAGAGACCACTTATGGAATTATCGGCGTAAAAGTCTGGATTAATCTTGGGGAAAAAACCTCTACAGCTAACAGTAACGCGAGTGCTCAGGCTCCTGCAGCACAATAGTTGTAAATAAGGGTGTGTGAATTATTATGTTGATGCCTAAACGAACAAAATTTCGCAAACAGCAAAAAGGTCAATTTGCTGGCCTAAGCAAGGGGGCTACTTTTGTTGACTTTGGCGAATTTGGAATGCAGACCTTGGAAAGGGGTTGGGTTACTAGCCGCCAAATAGAAGCTTGCAGGGTTGCTATCAATAGATATTTAAAACGTAAAGGGAAAGTTTGGATTCGCATTTTCCCAGATAAGAGTGTCACCAAAAAGCCTGCAGAAACTCGTATGGGTAAAGGTAAGGGAGCTCCTGATCATTGGGTAGCAGTAGTACGTCCAGGAAGAATTCTTTTTGAAGTAGCTAATGTTTCCAGAGAAGATGCTCAAGACGCTTTAAGAAGAGCTGCTGCAAAATTAGGTATAAAAACGCGTTTTGTTAAGCGGGTCGAAAGGGTATAAATCATGGCAGAAAATAAAAAGTTATTAGCCGAGCTTAGAAGCAAGAGCGAAGCTGATTTAGATGTACTTATCCACGAGAATAAAAAAGCTCTTTTTAATCTAAGAGCAGAAGTGGCTTTACAAAATAAAGCTGCGAAAACCCATTTGTTCTCCATGTACAAAAAAAATATTGCTCGATGCATGACGGTAAAACAAGAAAAAAAGGAAAGAGTCAATGGCTAGTGAACTAAGAGGCCTTAGGAAAACCAAGATTGGTGTTGTTGTCTCTTCAAAAATGGAAAAAACCGTAGTTGTTCGAGTAGAAAGAATTTACTCTCATGCTCAATACGCTAAAGTTGTTAGAGACTCTAAAAAGTACTATGCGCATAATGATTTAGATCTTTCAGAAGGCGATAAAGTTAAAATTCAAGAAACACGACCTATATCTAAATTGAAAAGATGGCGTGTTGTCGAACGTATAAGTTAGTGTAGTAGAAGCAACATTGGGTAGATGCAGTCATGATTCAGCAAGAAAGTCAGTTAAAAGTTGCCGATAATACTGGGGCTAAAAAAGTAAAGTGTTTTAAAGTTTTAGGCGGATCTCGCAGACGTTACGCTACAGTGGGTGATATCATTGTATGCTCCGTTAGAGATGTAGAGCCTGATAGCTCTATAAAAAAGGGCGACGTGGTTAAGGCCGTAATTGTTAGAACGCGTCGAGATATTCTTAGAAAAGATGGTTCTACTTTAAGATTCGATACCAATAGCTGTGTAATTATCGATGAAAAAGGAAATCCCAAAGGAACACGAATTTTTGGCCCAATAGCTCGAGAAATTCGAGATCGTGGCTTCGTTAAAATTAGTTCTTTGGCTCCTGAGGTGAT
The DNA here is from genome assembly GCF_964023145.1 of Chlamydia sp. BM-2023. Taxonomy (NCBI): domain Bacteria; kingdom Pseudomonadati; phylum Chlamydiota; class Chlamydiia; order Chlamydiales; family Chlamydiaceae; genus Chlamydia; species Chlamydia vaughanii. The sequence continues at coordinate 724,410 of NZ_CAXIED010000001.1, forward strand.
TTAAGGATAAGAAAAGATATGAAGAGACGTAGTGTTTGTGTTGGCGACACTGTATATGTAATAGCCGGAAATGACAGGGGAAAACAAGGAAAGGTGTTATCTTGTCTTTGGGAAAAAAATAAAGTAGTCGTTGAAGGAATCAACGTTCGAACAAAGAACATCAAACGCAATCAAGAAAACCCTAAGGGTAAAAGGATTAGCATCGAAGCGCCGATACACGTTTCTAACGTTCGTTTAAGTATAAACGGGGCTCCTGCAAAACTTTCCGTTAAGGTTACTGAAAACGGAAGAGAGTTGTGGAACAAGTCCTCTGATGGCACTTCTACGTTGTATCGTTTGGTGAAAGGTAAAAAAGGTTAATATGAGCAGGCTAAAAAAACTCTATACTGAAGAGATCCGGAAGGCTCTCCAAGAAAAGTTTAATTACGATAATACCATGCAAATTCCTGTTCTTAAAAAAGTTGTACTAAGCATGGGACTTGCTGAAGCTGCTAAAGATAAAAACCTTTTCCAGGCGCATCTAGAAGAACTCTCTATGATCTCTGGACAAAAGCCTTTGGTAACTAAAGCAAGAAATTCTATTGCTGGGTTTAAGCTTCGTGAAGGACAAGGCATAGGAGCTAAAGTAACGCTACGTGGCGTACGCATGTACGATTTTATGGATCGTTTTTGCAATATAGTCTCTCCCAGAATTCGTGACTTTCGTGGATTCTCGAATAAAGGAGACGGACGTGGATGCTATTCTTTGGGGTTGGAAGACCAACAAATTTTCCCTGAAGTAAATTTAGATCGCGTTAAGAGAACTCAGGGAATGAATATTACTTGGGTAACTACAGCACAAACAGATGTTGAATGTACCACTCTTTTAGAGTTGATGGGTTTGCGCTTTAAGAAGACACAATAAGGGAGATATAAGATCAGTATGGGCATGACAAGTGATACTATTGCCGATTTGTTAACGCGGATCCGAAATGCTTTAAAGGCAGAACACCTGTATGTGGATTTAGAACACAGCAAAATGCGTGAATCAATCGTAAGAATCCTCAAACAAAATGGATTTGTGGCTCACTACTTAGTAAAAGAAGAAAATCGCAAAAGAACAATGCGTATTTTTTTACAGTATAGTAATGACCGTAGACCTGCAATACGCCAGTTAAAACGGGTTTCTAAACCTTCTAGAAGGGTTTATGTATCTGCAACAAAAATCCCTTATGTATTTGGGAATATGGGTATTTCAGTTCTTTCTACCTCTCAAGGGGTTTTGGAAGGATCAACAGCCAGAGCTAAAAATATTGGTGGCGAACTACTCTGTTTAGTTTGGTAACAGGATAAAAGAATTTATAGGACGGTAAGGAATGTCTCGTAAAGCTCGAGACCCTATTGTGCTCCCTCAAGGAGTAGAGGTCTCCATTCAAAATGATGAAATCTTAGTAAAAGGTCCTAAGGGCTCATTAAAACAACAATTGGCTCCAGAAGTAGTTGTCGACATTAAAGATAAAGAAATTTTTGTCTTCGCAGCTCCTCATGTTGTTGATAGACCAAGCTGCATGCAAGGTTTGTTTTGGGCATTAATTTCTAATATGGTTCAAGGCGTCCATAAGGGATTTGAGAAACGTTTAGAAATGATTGGTGTTGGTTTTAGAGCAGCTGTTCAAGGATCAGTACTAGACCTATCTATTGGGGTTTCTCATCCTACGAAAATTCCTATTCCTCCAGAAATACAAGTCACCGTTGAGAAAAATACGCTGATTTCCGTGAAAGGAATCAATAAGCAGCTTGTTGGAGAATTTGCTGCTAATATTCGCGCTAAACGTCGTCCTGAGCCCTACAAAGGTAAGGGTATCCGCTATGAAAACGAGTATGTCCGTCGTAAGGCTGGAAAAGCGGCAAAAACAGGTAAAAAATAGTTAGTAAGGCAGAGTTAAGTTATGGAAAGTTCGTTGTTTAAGAAGTCTGAAAAGAAAGTGCGCAGGGCTTTAAGAGTGCGTAAAGTCTTAAGAGGCTCTGCTTCGAAGCCTCGGTTGTCTGTTGTAAAGACTAACAAGCATATTTATGTACAATTAATTGATGATTCTATCGGCAAAACCCTGGCTTCCGTCTCAACTATGGCGAAATCAAGTAAAGTTTCCGGATTAACAAAAAAAAATCAGGACGTAGCAAAGGTGCTAGGAGCTAAGATTGCTGAATTAGGAAAAAACCTTCAGGTAGATCGAGTTGTTTTCGATCGAGGCCCATTCAAATATCATGGAGTTGTTGCCATGGTTGCAGATGGTGCTAGAGAGGGTGGATTACAGTTTTAATGAAGGTTTAAAGAGATGACGTTATCAAAGAATTCTCATAAGGAAGATCAGCTAGAGGAGAAGGTTCTTGTTGTCAATCGCTGTTCAAAAGTTGTCAAGGGCGGTCGTAAGTTCAGTTTTTCCGCGCTTATTTTGGTGGGTGACGGTAAGGGACGTTTGGGCTACGGTTTTGCCAAGGCTAACGAGTTAACAGATGCTATCCGCAAAGGTGGAGAAGCTGCAAGAAAAAATTTAATCAGTATTGAATCTTTAGAAAATGGTTCTATTCCTCATGAAGTTCTTGTTGATCAGGATGGAGCTCAGTTGCTTTTAAAGCCTGCTAAACCAGGAACTGGGATTGTTGCAGGTTCTCGTATTCGTTTGATTTTAGAAATGGCTGGAGTTAAAAATATTGTTGCTAAAAGCTTAGGTTCAAATAATCCTATGAACCAAGTTAAAGCTGCCTTCAAAGCTCTTCAAGAGATTACCAGCAGAAAAGATGTTTTAAAGAGGAGAGCAGTAGCACATGATTAAATTAGAATCGTTACAAGATCCTTCACCGCGTAAGCGAAGAACAAAATTATTAGGACGAGGTCCTTCTTCAGGTCACGGTAAAACTAGTTGCCGAGGACATAAAGGGGATGGAAGCCGCTCTGGTTACAAGCGTCGTTTTGGTTATGAAGGGGGCGGAGTTCCTCTTTACAGAAGAGTGCCTACTCGAGGGTTTTCTCATGCGCGTTTTGACAAGTGTGTTGAAGAAATCACCACACAACGTTTGAATGTACTCTTCGAAAGCGGAGAAGAGATTACTTTAGATGCTTTAAAGCATAAAAAAGCCATAGATAAGCACGCTGTTAAAGTGAAAGTGATTCTTAAAGGCGATTTAGAAAAAAAGTTTATCTGGAATGACTCTAAAGTAGTACTTTCTCAAGGAGTACAAAACCTTATTGGTGTTGCTTAAAGGTAAAAATTTCGGGCCTGACTATGACCACTTTACGACAGATTTTTTCGATTGCTGAGTTAAGGCAAAAGTTGTTTTTTACATTTGCTTTACTTGCGGCCTGCAGAGTTGGCGTGTTTATTCCTGTTCCTGGAATTGATGGAGAACGCGCCGTCGCTTATTTTAAACAGTTATTAGGTTCTAGTCAGAATTTATTCCAATTGGCGGATATTTTTTCTGGTGGAGCTTTTGCTCAGATGACAGTGATAGCTCTAGGCGTTGTCCCGTACATCTCAGCATCCATTATAGTACAACTTCTCCTAGTATTTATGCCCTCCATCCAGAGGGAAATGCGAGAAAGTCCTGATCAGGGAAAAAGAAAGATTGGAAGACTAACTCGTTTATTTACAGTTGGACTAGCAGTGATTCAGTCTCTGCTATTTGCGAAGTTTGCTTTAAAAATGAACATGTCAATTCCCGGCATTGTTCTACCAACTTTGTTATCATCCAAGTTATTTGGAGCTCCTTGGATATTCTACATGACAACAGTCATCGTGATGACGACTGGAACATTATTACTCATGTGGATAGGAGAACAGATTTCTGATAAGGGTATTGGTAATGGCGTAAGCTTAATTATCAGTCTTGGAATTTTAGCTTCTTTCCCCTCCGTATTGGGGTCTATAGTTAATAAGTTAAACCTTGGTTCCCAAGATCCTTCTCAACTAGGTCTAGTTTCTCTATTAGTGTTGTGCGGTGTTTTTATATTTGTTCTCGTTACAACAATTTTGATCATAGAAGGAGTAAGAAAAATTCCCGTGCAGTATGCACGTAGAGTGATCGGTAGGAGGGAAATCCCTGGAGGGGGTTCCTATTTGCCGTTAAAGGTGAACTACGCAGGCGTTATACCTGTTATTTTTGCTTCGTCCTTGCTAATGTTCCCCGCGACTATAGGACAGTTTATGTCCTCGGATTCCTCGTGGCTTAAGCAAATTGCAATTATGTTATCCCCAGGCAGCTGGGTATATTCCTTATGCTATGTTTTGCTTATAATATTCTTTACCTATTTCTGGACAGCAACTCAGTTTCACCCTGAGCAAATTGCTTCTGAAATGAAAAAGAATAACGCCTTTATTCCAGGAATTCGACAAGGCAAGCCTACACAAACATATTTAGAATACACTATGAACCGTGTTACTTTGTTGGGTGCGGTTTTCTTAGCTGTCATTGCCATTTTGCCATCTATATTAGGAAGAGTTCTTCGAGTAGATGCAAATGTAAGTTATTTTTTAGGTGGTACAGCAATGTTGATCGTAGTTGGTGTGGTTTTAGATACGATGAAACAAGTGGATGCCTTTTTGCTTATGCGTAGGTACGATAGTTTTTTGAAAACAGATCGTTCCAAAGGAAGGCATTGAAAAATAACAATTTTTGACCTAAGATGCTTATACTACTTTAAGGGAGGCCCTACGTATGCCACGCATCATTGGAATTGATATTCCTGCGAAGAAAAAATTAAAAATAAGTCTTACATATATTTATGGGATAGGGTCAGCTCTTTCTGATAAGATTATTGCGCAATTGCAATTAAATCCTGATGCCAGGGCTGCTGAATTAACAGAGGAAGAAATTGGCCGACTTAATTCTCTCCTACAAACAGAATATGTTGTTGAAGGGGACTTGCGACGTCGTGTGCAGTCAGATATTAAAAGGCTGATTTCTATACATGCTTATCGTGGGCAAAGACATCGTCTTTCATTGCCTGTACGAGGACAGAGAACAAAAACAAATTCTCGCACACGTAAAGGTAAGCGTAAAACAGTTGCTGGTAAGAAGAAATAATTTTTTTAGGAGAACGTGTTTTGGTTAAGCATCAAACGCAGAAAAAAGGCGTAAAAAGAAAACAATTAAAGAATGTTCCATCAGGCGTTGTTCATGTTAAGGCTACCTTCAATAATACGATTGTGTCCATAACGGACCCTGCAGGGAACACCATTTCTTGGGCCTCAGCGGGAAAAGTTGGGTATTCCGGGTCTCGTAAGTCATCCGCATTCGCTGCAACGGTGGCTGCGCAAGATGCTGCAAAAATTGCCATGAATTCAGGCCTTAAAGAAGTTGAAGTATGTTTAAAAGGCACCGGAGCTGGCAGGGAATCTGCAGTCCGCGCTCTCATAGCCTCTGGTTTAGTTGTTTCTGTCATCCGTGACGAAACTCCTGTTCCTCATAATGGTTGTCGGCCAAGAAAAAGGCGCAGAGTGTAGTTTTAGGGAAGGAGAAAGGGATGTCGGATAATTCACAAAATTTACTTTACGATAAATTTGAATTGCCAGAGTCAGTCAAGATAATGGCTGTAGAAGGCGGCGGGGGAACGATTGATAAGCAGGCTCGTTTTGTGGCTGAGCCTCTTGAAAGAGGTATGGGCCATACCCTAGGTAATGCTTTGAGAAGAGCGTTGCTGATTGGTTTAGAGGCTCCTGCTATTATTTCTTTCTCTATGACTGGAGTTCTGCATGAGTATATGGCTCTTGAAGGAGTCGTTGAAGATGTAACGAATATAGTTCTGAATTTGAAAGGTGCTTTGTTAAAGAAATATCCTTTCCAAGATAGCGACGAAGGGCGCTGCACTCAGTTAGTAAGAGCTACTATTTCTATAGACGCTTCTGATTTGGCTGCTGCCGGAGGGCAAAAGGTTATAACATTAGCTGATCTGTTGCAGGAAGGAGGGTTTGAATCAGTAAACCCTGACCACGCGATTTTTACTGTAACGCAGCCTATGAATCTTGAAGTCGCTTTAAGAATAGCTTTTGGTAGAGGGTATTCTACCTCTGAAAGAATAGTTCTTGAAGATAAAGGCGTGAACGAGATTGTTTTGGACGCCGCTTTTTCACCAGTAGTTCTAGTTAACTACTTTGTAGAAGATACTCGAGTTGGTCAAGATACAGATTTCGATCGTTTGATTTTATATGTAGAAACGGATGGCAGAGTATCTCCTAAAGAGGCTTTAGCTTTTTCTACACAAATCTTAACTAAGCATTTCTCCATTTTTGAAAAAATGGATGAAAAGAAAATCGTCTTTGAAGAGGCTGTTTCTATTGAGAAAGAGAATAAAGACGATATTCTTCATAAGCTTGTCTTAGGTATTAACGAGATCGAATTGTCCGTAAGATCCACAAATTGTTTGTCTAATGCAAACATTGAAACCATTGGCGAGTTGGTAATTATGCCAGAACCTCGCTTGCTACAGTTCAGAAACTTTGGTAAAAAGTCTCTTTGCGAGATTAAGAACAAGTTGAAAGAAATGAAGCTTGAATTGGGCATGGATCTCAGTCAGTTCGGCGTTGGTCTAGACAATGTAAAAGAAAAAATGAAGTGGTATGCCGAGAAAATTCGGTCTAAAAACGTCAAGGGATAATTAAGTATATGCAACACGCTAGAAAGAAATTTAGAGTTGGTCGTACTTCTGCGCATAATCGTTGTATGTTAGCTAACATGTTAAAATCTTTGATTCATGAAGGAAGGATCGAGACTACTTTGCCTAAAGCAAAGGAGCTACGTCGTCATGCAGATAAGATGGTTACATTAGCTAAAAAAAATACATTGGCAGCAAAGCGTCTAGCTGTTGCTAGGCTTATGGTGAGATACAATAAATTGACAAGCAAAGAGGCTCGTCAAGCTAAGAGTGGTGATTTATCTTCTTACAACGTCGATCGTACGGTTGTTAATAAACTATTTGATGAATTAGGCACTCGTTTTGTCTCTAGAAATGGCGGTTATACACGTATTTTGAAATTGCAAAATAGAGTTGGTGATAATGCACGAAAGTGTATTATAGAGTTTTTAGCCAACTAGGCTATTTTTGCGAACACTGACTACTAGGGATTAGCGATGAAGGTTGTAATTAACGGTTTTGGACGTATTGGAAGGTTTGTTTTAAGACAAATTGTCAAAAAAAACTCTTCCGTTGAAGTCGTAGCTGTTAACGATCTTGTCGATGGAGAAGCCCTAACGTATTTATTCCAGTACGACTCTACTCATGGGCGTTTTCAAGGGGATGTTTCTTATCAAGACGGCCATTTAGTCATAGGTAATCGCAAAATCAAACTTCTAGCTGAACGTGACGTTCAAAAGCTTCCCTGGAAAGAATTAGGCGTTGACATTGTCATCGAAAGTACAGGGTTATTTACCAAAAGAGAAGACGCTGCTAAGCATCTTGATTGTGGGGCTAAACGGGTTATTATTACCGCTCCTGCTAAAGGAGAAGTCCCAACTTTTGTCATGGGGGTTAATGAAAACCAATTTAATCCTGAAAAAGATGTAATTATTTCTAACGCCTCCTGCACTACAAACTGTCTTGCTCCTCTTGCTAAAGTTTTATTAGATAACTTTGGTATAGAAGAAGGCTTAATGACAACCGTTCATGCTGCTACTGCTACTCAAAGCGTTGTAGATGGTCCCTCCAAGAAAGATTGGAGAGGTGGTAGAGGAGCCTTTCAAAATATCGTTCCTGCTTCTACCGGGGCTGCTAAAGCAGTCGCTTTATGTCTTCCAGAATTAAAAGGTAAATTAACAGGAATGGCTTTTAGGGTTCCTGTAGCAGATGTTTCTGTAGTCGATCTTACTGTAAGACTCCAGAAATCAACATCTTATGAAGAAATATGTAAAGTTATCAAACATGCTTCGGAAACTGATTTAAGTGGAATTTTAAGTTACACAGATCAGGAAGTAGTATCTTCTGATTTTATAGGCAGTGAATATTCTTCAATATTTGATGCTGGTGCGGGGATAGCTTTAACCGATCGCTTTTTCAAGCTAGTTGCTTGGTATGATAATGAAATAGGGTATGCTACCCGTATAGTTGATTTATTAGAGTATGTAGCAAAGAACTCTAAATAAAAGGTTATAATCCGTGTATTTTACAAGAGATCCAGTTATTGAAACTGTAATTACCTCGAGGGAGGGGTATAAGTTATCCGTTCGCAATACTAAACATCTTTCTCAAGATCCTTTTGTCGTTGAAGCAGTTGAAGTAATTTCTTTAGGAAATACTTGTTTTTTCCGTAATTGCGATCATAGTAAACCATTTCTTGTCCCCGCAGCCGATTACGAGGTTATGGAAGTCCGAGATACTAAGATCAATCTTAAAGCTGTAGGCTTAGATCGAGGTATTAAGATTGCTGGTGGTAGGGAAGCTTTGATTAAATTGCCTAAATCCGCTCCTGTGGCCGTCATTGATGAAAATGCTTCAGAAGTTTCTGAAGAAGTGACAGAAGCCGTTAGTCCTGCAGCGCCTCAACCTAATCTCAGAAAAGAGAGGAAGGAGCGCAAAGGGGATAAGTGGAAAGAGAAGAAAAAGCAAGGACGTCGTAAGAGCAATAAGGAAATTTCCGAAGTTACAGGATCTTCTCAAGAGATTATTGATGCTGTTACTGAAGAACTCTGGGAAGAGTCTCAAGAAAGTAAATTGAGTGAACAAAAGAAGTTTTCTTTGTTGCCTCCTCCAGCAAAATTGATTTCTGAGATTATCTCTCAAGCTGTTACGGATCCTACAGTTACTTCTGCTGATTTAGATGAATCTTTACAAGCGTTGGTTACTGAAAGTTCTGAAGTAATCAATGCGTTGTTGTCTGGAGACCAGTCGATTACTTTCCCTGAAGAGGATTCTTCAGCTGTAGAAGAGCCTATTTGCGAACAGCCATCGCCATCTTCTTTTGCTTCCGAAGATGAATAGCGTTTCATTAGATGAAAACCATTGATTTGGAAAGGGTCGTGTGGTAAGATCCTGAATTATATTTCGTGGTTTTTATCCAAATAAGCTAATTCGAAATTCTTTAATGGCATTTAAAGATCAGTAGAATTCTTTACGTTGCTCAGATGGTGGAATGGTAGACACTAGGGACTTAAAATCCCTTGGGCGTAGGCCCGTGCAAGTTCGAGTCTTGTTCTGAGCAGTCTTTGTTTTTCTTAAAAGTTTCTCCCGCTTTCTTTCTTTTAATTTTCAACATAGCTTTCTTTTTATTTCTTTGTTTCTAGAAATTCTAAATTTCAATCTTCAGACCAGGAAATATTAACTTAGATTTTTTTGATTTTTGGATTCATTTTTCTTCGTTGTGAAATTGAGACAATAACTCACCCGTGTGCTATAAGCCGGGAAAGTCTAATTAATAAGAGGTATCCTTTGCGGCGGTTCTTATCGGCAATTAGGCTGCGTCTAACTTCTATATGGTCTAGCAACTCCTCTTCTTCACATCATTATGATTTATGCCCCCGATCTATGCTTCTGTTGCTTTGTCGATGGAAAGATGCAGATATTATGGAATTGCAATATGCGAGCAGTATTCTTGCAGAGGTTTGCAGTAAAATGAGTAGCGATCTCATTTCTAATACATCCAGTGTACTGGAAGTAGAAGAGGTGAATGGAGAGACTACTCATTCTGAATGGAAACATCGCTTGTCAGTGTTGGAACAGGATTTTTCTTCTCGTGAAGAGATGAGAAATGCTGAAATAGAAAAACTAAAAAGTGAAAACAGCTGGTTACAAAATCGTCTTTCGGAAAGATTACAGCAAACGCGTCATCAAAATGATATAATTGATGAGTTAAAGCGTGATCTTATAGAAAGTGTTCAGCAAACAGAAATTAGTGAAGGAAGACGTTCGTGTTACGAACATAAAATTAAGATCCTCGAGGAACAGTTAGATAAGCTGACGATGTCTCGAATTCCTGAAACCGATATGTTTGAACAAGGATCAGAAGAAAGCTTAGCAAAACAGAAAGAGCTTATAGATTTGAATTCTACATTGAAGCAATTGCATAAAAAGCAAACAGATCAAGAAATGACCTATCAGGAAGAAATAGCAAAATTGCACCTTGAACTTCAATATTACAGACAATCCGTTGATTGTCAGGAAGCACACAAAATAGTGCAGATTCAAAATGAGCTAGTTCAAAAGAAAAAAGAAGTTGCCTTGTTGCAAGATCTTGTAGAAGATCAATATTGTCAGATACAAACTCTCCATAAGAAATTAGGACAGGAAGGCGCTTTAAACGCTTCTCGTTTAAAGCAACTGCTAGGACGGGATGCAGAGTGTAGTCAGGATGATTGTGTTAGATAGTCTAAATGTAATGGGTTCTTAGAGCGGATTTTAAGTTGTAATTATCTATTGCTAACATAGTGTAAATTCTACATGCTCCGCGAGGAGAATGTTTCTCAAGCAAGAAGGACTTAATTATGGCGCAGTTGATTATGGGGATTGATCCCGGAACGCTAGTTTCTGGATATGCAATCATCATTGTTGAACAGCGTTATCAAATCCGTGCGCATAGCTACGGAGCTATTCGTTTATCTCCGAAACAAACATTACCAGAGCGTTACAAAGAGCTTTTTCAGACAATTTCTACAGTGTTAGATGATGTTAATCCTGAAGCTGTAGTCCTTGAAACGCAGTATGTTCATAAGAATCCCCAAAGTACTATAAAATTAGGAATGGCTCGCGGCGTCCTTATACTTGCGGCGGCTTTGAAAGATATTCCTATATTTGAGTATGCTCCAAACGTTGCCAAGCGGGCTGTTGTGGGCAAAGGAAACGCAAGTAAACAGCAGGTACAACTCATGGTTAGCAAAATTTTAAATATTCCTGAGGTTTTAAATTCTAACTGTGAGGATATTGCAGATGCATTTGCATTGGCAATATGCCATGCCCACACTTCTGTTTATACATGTTTAGGAGTTCGATAATGTACGATTATATTCGTGGAATTCTTACTTATATTAGCTCTGGACACATGGTGGTAGAATGTCAGGGACTAGGATTTAGTGTTTGTGCTTACGATCGTTGGCTTATGAAATTGTCTAGCCAATTACATCAAGAACTTGTCGTGTATACTTATATGGTTGTTCGAGAAAATGAACATATTCTCTATGGGTTTCACTCTCGAGGGGAACGCGAATGCTTCCGTATGCTAATTTCATTTTCAGGAGTAGGGCCTAAGACTAGCCTAGCGATTTTAAATACTTTTTCTCTTAGTCAGCTGTGTTCTATAGCGCGTACTGAGGATGTAAAGTCTATAGCTTCTGTACCCGGTATTGGTAAGAAAACAGCAGAGAAACTCATGGTAGATTTAAAACAAAAGCTACCTGATTTACTACCGCTAGATAATCAAAGGATTGCCTCCTGGGAGCCAGCAAAACCTTCATTTACAGAAGAGGGAATACAAGCCTTAGCAGCTTTGGGATATCCTAAATCTTCTGCGGAGCGAATGATTGCTGAAGCTATGAATGAGTTACCTGAAAATGCCTCGTTAGCAGAGATTCTTCCTATTGCATTAAAAAAGAACTTACAAGGATTGAACAAGAACTAGACTTTCCTGAAGATAGTGGTATAATTTCCTGCGGATTTACTTCATGTTGTTTAAGGAGATTGTATATACATGGAACAAACGCTATCAATTATCAAGCCTGATTCTGTGGGCAAGGCTCATATCGGAGAGATTGTTGCTATTTTTGAAAAAGCAGGATTTCGCATAGCTGCTATGAAAATGTTGCATTTGTCCGTAAAAGAAGCCGAAGGCTTTTACGCTGTTCATAAATCCCGTCCATTTTTCCAAGAACTAGTAGATTTTATGATATCAGGTCCCGTTGTGGTGATGGTGCTTGAAGGTGACAATGCTGTCGTCCGTAATCGTGAAATTATGGGTGCTACAAACCCTAAAGAAGCTGCTCAGGGAACTATTCGCGCTCAATTTGGTGAGTCTATAGGTATTAATGCTGTGCATGGATCTGACAGCTTGGAAAATGCTGCTATAGAAATTGGTTACTTCTTTAGTAAAACAGAGATAGTAAACTCAGCTGCTTCCTAAAGCAAATTTGATAATAGCTTGGTGGACTTACGGTGGGGCTTTTCGAAAAGTTGTCTCAGCTCATGTTCTGAAAGGTCTTCCCAAAGAAAGATGCTGCTTGCAGATTCCTGCACTTTATCAAAGAAGCTTTCTTTAGTAGGAAACCAGGGTTGAATAGTTGTTAGGAAATCTTGATGTAGGCGTTGTTTTCTGTACGACGGTTGTTTTTTGGGTACTGGGAGATAGCGAGCGAGCTTGTCTATGTCCATATCCCAGAGAAAGGTCGTGTGGTGTACCCAGCGGAACCTTTGAATATATTGAGCATTTCCTGCAATTTTCTTTTCCCCGAAGGTATAATCGTTTTCATTAATGGAAAACTCTTCCGGGAACATAGGACTGTAAATACTGTAAGTCCAGTTCATCAGATCTTGAGAGCTAGACATTGGCTCTGTAGAATTTATAATCCAAGTTACAAATAAACTGTTTTTATCCACAAAGACTGTGCCACCACCACTATAACGTTTAATTATGGGGATATTATCAGTTTTTAATGCGGGAAGATGTAAATCTTCCTCGGGATTTCTTGAAATACCTAGGACTACCGCTTCAGGGACTTCCGAGTTAATAATACAAACATTTTTTTTGCAGTTGCGCAGAAGGGCCTCTTCTAGCTGCAATTGCTTGAAGATGGGCATTCCAGATAGATTTAGAAAGATACAGTTATTGGTGAGCATGTTTTTTCACAGCAACCATCAAGACTTGAATATCAGCACAAGCAATGCCAGATATCCTCGAAGCAGAACCTATAGTTCTTGGGGTAAATTTGGCTAGTTTTTCCCTAGCTTCTAAACTTAAAGCAGCGATATTTTGATAATCGATATCTTCAGGGATGACCATATTTTCCGATTTTGAAAGGCTGTGAATTAAAGCCTTTTGGCGATCTATGTATCCAGAATACTTAATTTCCATTTCCAAAGAAGCATTAAGAATCAGGCCTAAATCACGGACATCCTCAGGGAAGGTCTCTTTTAAAACATCATAAGATACTTCTGGACGACAAAGAGCTTTAGCTAAGGAAACTACTGAGCTACCATATTTTTTGAATGTTTTACTTAAACGGAGCTTTTCTTCTTCTATAATGCGTTTGTGATTTTCAAATACCTCAAAACGCTCCTTACTTAACAGACCTAGATCTCTACCGTAATGTGATAAACGTAAGCAGGCATTATCTTGTCTGAGGAGTAACCGGTGTTCTGCTCTACCTGTAAACATACGATAAGGTTCATCTAAAACTTGTGTCGTAAGATCATCAAGCATTACACCAATATAGGACTCCTGACGTGTAGGAATAAAAGCAGGTTTATTAAGAACCTTATTTACAGCGTTAACACCTGCTATGAGGCCCTGAGCAGCTGCTTCTTCGTAACCTGTAGTTCCATTAATTTGTCCGCAGAGAAAAAGACCTTCTACTATCTTACTCTCTAGATTAGGATAGATTACATTACCATGGACATAATCATATTCTATAGCATAAGCCGGACGGGTGATAACGGCGTTTTCTAGTCCCAGGACAGAGCGAACCATAGCGTATTGAACGTCGAAAGGCATGGATGTTGATAATCCATTTACGTAAACTTCTTGGGTGTGAATTCCCTCGGGTTCTATGAAGATATGATGGCGTTCCTTGTCTGCAAACTTAACAATTTTATCTTCAATGGACGGGCAGTAACGCGGCCCAATACCTTCAATACGCCCCCCATAAAGAGCAGAACGACTAATATTAGCTGCGATAATGTCTTTGGTTTTCTCAGTAGTGTGGGTAATATAGCACGATACTTGAGGGAGGGGAGGAAGGAATAACTCTTCTCTATGAACAAATCCTACGCCAGACTCACCAGGTTGTTCTTCAGTAACAGAAAAATCTATTGAGGAGGCCAGTAAACGCGGAGGAGTCCCTGTTTTTAACCTGCTAATAGGGAAACCGCGCTCTTTTAACGCAGCTGATAACCCTGTAGCAGCAGGGTCTCCAAGACGGCCTCCAGAAAAATTTCTATCGCCGATGTGAATTAAGCCGCGCATAAACGTTCCAGAAGACAGAATAACTGTCTTCCCCAGGTACGTAATCCCTTCTTTTGTGGTAACTCCCTGGATAACGCTTTCATTGTCTAGTAAAGATTCTACCGTACCTTGCATGATATGCAAGCCCGGGACACTCTCCAATAAGCGTTTCATATTGATATGATACATTTGCTTATCGACTTGAGCCCTGGGCGCTCGAACAGCAGGACCCTTAGTCTGGTTTAGGATACGAAACTGTATCCCAGACTGATCCGCAACTTCTGCCATAATACCACCAAGGGCGTCGATTTCTCGAACGATATGTCCCTTCCCGATACCACCAATGGCAGGATTACAACTCAACTTAGCTATAGTATCTAAGTTTGAAGTTAGCATTAGCGTTAAGGCGCCCATTTTTGCAGAACAAAATGCGGCCTCGCAACCAGCGTGCCCAGCCCCAATGACAATAACATCGTAACTAATTGGGTGAGTCCACATAAACTAGCAATTATTTATTTTTATGACGGTCTCTTCGTCGTCTTTTTTTACGCTTATGCTTAGCGATTTTAAGTCTTCGTTTTTTCTTAACAGATGACATAGTCTTTTTTATTGTTAGCGTATGAATATATGCGTGATTTGATCTTTCCTTAAATAAGCAAAGACCCCCAAGAGAGAGATTAGACTTATTGTCAGAATCATTCTTGGGATACCTATTATACAGGCATAGCGCAGTTTACTACTTTGTATTCTTCTGCGATTCCAACATGCTAAAGATAACTTTAAGATCGTAGAGCTTGTCTACCCCGCAGGAAACAATAGGCGAAATGTTACTATAAACACATTTTGTGGTCCACTAACGATTTTGATCATTCAGAACAGGAGAAAGATCAAATAGATTTTTTTAGAACATAGAGATAAGAAGTTTATAAAATGTTGAAGGTTGTTTTGAAAAAACTTTTTGATTAGCCGTTGAATTCAAAGGCGGAATAGTTTCTAAAACGAGCCAGTTCTTTCTCAAACACTAAGGGGACAGAGCCTATAGACCCGTGACGGTTTTTAGCAATTATGAGTTCTGCTGTTCCAGGCTTATCATTGGGATCGTAGTACTCTCGTCGCAAGAGAAACATAACTAAGTCTGAATCCTGCTCGATACTTCCACTTTCTCTAAGGTCGCTCATCATAGGGCGATGGTTGGCTCTATCTTCAACTTTTCTAGATAGCTGTGATAAACAAAGAATAGGAATGTTTAGTTCTCTAGCTAGAGTTTTGAGCATCCTTGAAATCTCTGAAATTTCAGTTTGGCGACTCTCTACAGAACGTAAGGTGCCCGAACCAGAAAGAAGTTGTAAGTAGTCGATAACCAGAAACTGAATATCATAGCTTTCTTTCATTCTTCGAGCTCGTGCTCTAAGATCAGTAACTTTTAATCCTGGTTGATCATCAATCAATAAAGTATGTTGTTGCATTTCACTGACAACAGAAACAATACGTTGAAAATCTTGCCCGGATAAATCTCCAACACTGATCTTTCGAGATTCTACCTCGGCTCGTGAACATATAATGCGATGAATTAACTGGTTTACCGTCATCTCTAGAGAGAAAATCCCAATAGGAAGGCGGCTATGAAAACACATATTTTCTGCTATATTTAAAGCAAGAGCGGTCTTCCCCATGGCAGGTCGCGCTGCAAGAATCATTAAGTTAGATGGAGAAAAACCATTCACTATTTTGTCTAAATCAATGAAGTGTGTTGGGATGCCCGAAATAGGTAAAGCATCGCCACTTTGTGCATGTTGCTGAAAAAATTCCTGTTTTTCCTGCAGCTGTATTAGAAAGGGTTTCTCTTGAGCAGAGGTCAGCCCTTGAAGCTTGTCAGCAACCAGCACGTATTGAGTGAGTGATGTTGTTTGGCTAATTTTAAATAAAGCATTCTGAGCTTCATCCAATGCAACAGCGACATCTTTGGGTTCTTCCGTTGCTGTTTTCTCTATTTCCTTAGCCGTTTGAATCATCTTCCTTAAGATGGACTTAGAAAGAATGATCTGAATATATTCTTCAATGTAGGCGGCAGTCCCTGCAAAATCTGCAAGGGTAATTAGATATCCAGGACCGCCTATGACCGTGAGATGATTTCTTCGTTTTAGCTCTTCGCCAGCAAGATGCACGTCTATAGGTTTATCTTGTTTAAAGGCATCCTGAAGAACACGGAAAATAATTTTGTGTTCGAGATAGTAAAAATCGTCTTCATTAAGCTGGTTAGCCGCAAGATTCAGATAATTTACTCCAGTTAACATGCACCCAAGAACAATCATTTCTGATTCTTTTGAGTTGGGAGGGCTTGGTAAGGTTGGAGTAGGAGTCTTTTCTGTTTGAGTCGACATAGTTTTTATAATGCAGCCTAGGAGTAAGAGTCGTTAGAGATCAGGTTAGGATATCGAAAATATATGCTCAAGTTATAAAGGATACCGATGTCGAATATCGCTAACGAGTCATAAATAAACATCCTCTACCCGTTTGCTGCGAGTAAAAATTACTAGATAGCTAATGCTCACTTACCATAGAATGCTTTCTGCTATATGAGGGAAGGATGATGGACTTTTTTCTCTCTTTCCAAGATCCGATAGCTAGGATAGGTGAGAAGCGTTAATCTTAAAAGTTAACTTGCTTTCATTAAAGATAGTAACTATTCTATCTGATTGAATGGGAAGATAATTAAATTTTTTTTCTGGGAATATCTAAACTGTTTTGTTCTGATTAACCTAGGATGTACATTAAGGAAAGATGACTGAGTGGTCGAAAGTACGTCCCTGCTAAGGACGCGTACCTCTAAAGGGTACCGAGGGTTCGAATCCCTCTCTTTCCGAATTTTCCAAACATTCAACAAAACTTACTAGTTGCTCTTTTCTTTAATTTTTTTTTACAACATCAAATAGGTATCCATGTAGAGTAACCTTAGGAGATAGCTGTTAGAATAAGAGAGCAACTCTGTTCTTGCCTGTAGACCTTGCTTATCCTATAATAGACTCTTTTAGATTATTAAGATTCCTTAAAAAGACTACGTTAGCCAACACCATGAGACAATTTTGTAATTTACTTTCTCTATCACGTATCTGGCTAGCCTTGTTTTTTTATCAAGAGAGGAATCATCTGCGCTTGCTGGTGATACTAGGCGCCATGGCAAGCGATGTTTTGGATGGGTATCTTGCTCGTCGTTATAAGGCTACAAGTCGTCTAGGCTCCATGCTAGACCCCGTAACCGATAAATTTTTTGTTTTTGTCTGTGTTGCCATTCTTTACTGGGAAGGCTCCCTGTCTCCTTCTCACCTTCTGCTGATTTTTGCTAGAGACATTTTTCTCGTTCTATTCGCTATTTATCTCTCCATAGTCCGGGGGTGGAGGGGATATGATTACAGAGCCCTGTTCTTCGGTAAGATTTTCACAGTTGTTCAATTTATTATTCTGCTTGGGGTGACCGCTGGAGTGAAAATTCCTGTAATGGGCCTAACTCCACTCATTATTCTCGGGTTTCTCTACTTCTTAGAGAGAGTAATGGATTATAAAAAACAATGTCTTGATTGACTGTATTGTAAAATTTTTATTTAAAATAAGAGAAGGTGGATCTCATAGGAACAGCTTGTATTTTAGGCAGAGTTTCGCTACAATGGTCCTTTACTTATATCATAGTCTTTTAAAATATGCCTTGCCGTTCGTTCAGCAACAAGTATTACGAGAACTGTAACAGTTCAAAGTCTCCTGGGCATGATTTATTCATTCACACATCTTTATATTCTATAATTTCGGGAAGGAGTTTATGCAGTCATCAGAAATGAAGCCATTTTCAAGACTGCGGGCGTACTTCTGCCCCATATATCGATCAGAGTTTCCTAAATTTTTTCCTCTTTTCTGGCTAGCTTTCTTCGTGGGATTTAATTACTGCCTCCTTAAAAGTATGAAAGATACTTTGGTGGTGGTAGGTTCTGATGCGGGTGCAGAAGTTATACCGTTCTTAAAGGTCTGGGGGATTGTCCCTGGAGCCGTGATTGTTACCATGATCTACGGATGGTTAAGTAGTCGGTGTCCTAGAGACACCGTTTTTTATTCCTTTATAGGGACGTTTGTCGGCTTCTTCTTTCTGTTTGCTACAGTAATCTATCCTATGGGAGAAGCCCTACATCTACACTCCCTTGCAGATAGGTTGCAGGAGCTACTCCCCAAAGGACTCCGCGGCTTCATTGTGATGATTCGCTATTGGAGCTACAGCATTTACTACGTAATGTCCGAGCTTTGGAGCTCTGTAATTCTCTCGACACTGTTCTGGGGACTCGCGAATGAGGTGACTAATGTTAAAGAAGCGGGAAGATTCTACGCTTTAATTAACACTGGTTTAAACCTGTCCTCTATATTCGCTGGAGAAATCTCCTATTGGATGGGGAAACATACGATTCTGGTCCTTCCTTTTGCAAAGGATAAATGGCACGAAGTGATGATGAACCTTACGATTTTGATCGTGTTAGCTGGATTATGTATGATATGGCTATATAGACGGGTTCACTCCCTAACTCTGCATAATTATAACTTTACCTCGGTATTTTCATCCGGTCCTTCGACGGCACCCGCTCAAGCGGAAGAAAGTGTTGCCAGTGTTAAATCTAAGAAAAAGACAAAAACTAAAGCCAAAAGTCTTTTCCTCCATCTCATTCGCTCTCGGTACCTCCTCGGCCTTGCTGTCGTCGTGCTAGCCTATAATCTAGTCATTCACCTCTTTGAAGTAGTTTGGAAAGACCAAGTTAGCCAGATTTATAGCTCCCATGTTGAATTTAACGGTTACATGAGTAGGATTACTACTTTGATCGGGATAGTCTCTGTTCTTGCTGCTATCTTCCTTACAGGACAGTGTATTCGTAAATGGGGATGGACTGTAGGAGCACTGACTACCCCAATTGTAATGCTTATAACCGGAGCCTTATTCTTCGGAGCAATCTTCGCTGTGAAGAGAGATGTCATGATATTTGGAGGCCTTTTCAATATGGCTCCACTGGCTATAGCCGCCTGGATAGGAGGCATGCAGAACGTCTTCTCCCGAGCAACGAAATTCACCTTCTTTGACCAGACTAAGGAAATGGCATTTATTCCTCTCCCTAGTGATGAGAAAAACTTTGGTAAAGCTGCTATCGACGGTGTGGTGTCACGCATAGGTAAGTCCGGGGGATCTTTGATCTACCAGGGACTATTAATCATCTTTTCATCTGTTGCGGCAAGTGTCAATGTGATCGCTGTTGTCCTGCTCGTCATCATGGTGGTTTGGATTGCTGTTGTAGCCCTATTAGGAAGAGAATATAATATCAAAGTTGCCGACTCTATTGCTGGAGATTC
Source organism: Chlamydia sp. BM-2023 (assembly GCF_964023145.1). Taxonomy (NCBI): domain Bacteria; kingdom Pseudomonadati; phylum Chlamydiota; class Chlamydiia; order Chlamydiales; family Chlamydiaceae; genus Chlamydia; species Chlamydia vaughanii. Next base: position 743,894 of record NZ_CAXIED010000001.1, read on the forward strand.
CATCGCAGTGGCTCATACTTCTGCTGCAGTTGTTGAAAAGTCTTCAGGAGAAGCTTCTCATAGTAAAGAAGAAGTCGCTACACTATAATTTTTAAAAGGGCTGCTAAGCCCCTTTTTCTCTATTTTTTTTGATCTTTAAGCCTTTCCTCGCTTATTTTATCTATTTTATAAATTTTTGATGTTACGGGTATTTATGAAAACGTTTTGGCATTTTTTGTCTAAAGGCTTCTTATCGATTCTTGGCTTGTCGCTAGGAGTGGTTCTCGCTTTCTTTGTTACTTTAATGTTAGTGGTTTCTACTTCTGGCATGAACGATTCTCAATTTGTGAACATGGCCGATGCTAAAGGAGAGGTAAAAGATCTTGGGAAAGATGCGCCAATCATTGCTATATTAGAAATGAAAGATGTAATTTCTTCGAGTAAACACACTGCAAAAGTGATCCAGGATGCTATTACAGCTTTGGATGCAGCCCCTTATAAAGATAGAGTAAAAGGCATAATAATCGATATGGATTGCCCCGGAGGTGAAGTATTTGAAATTGCTCGTATTTACTCAACTTTTCAATTTTGGAAACAACGAACAAACTGCCCTATATATGTTTTTGTAAATGGATTATGCGCATCAGGTGGATATTATGTTGCTTGCGCCGCTGATAAAATTTATTCCACATCTGCCTCTATGATAGGTTCCGTCGGAGTGCTTTCTGGGCCCTATTTTAATGTAAAAGAAGGCTTAAACCGTTATGGTGTAGAAAGTGATTTGCTCACGGCAGGAAAAGATAAGGCTCCTATGAATCCTTATACTCCTTGGACAGCTAAGGATCGTGAAGTACGTCAAGAAATTATTAACTACCTTTACGATCAATTTGTAGATATAGTTGTGGACAATCGTCCTATGCTGACTAAAGAAAAGCTCGTGAATGTGTTAGGAGCACGTTTATACTCCCCAATCAGAGCTTTAGAAGAAGGCTATATAGATGTGATCAATGTAACCAAACAACAGGTATTACAAGATCTAGCTGTTGCTTGCCAAATTGAAAATAATTATCGCGTGATTGGTTTAGGCAGTGATGGATGGTTGAAAAAAGTTATGTCTTCAATGGCAAATAGTCCCGTATTTACTGGAAAAATTCAACACGAAGTACTTCCTAGTCTGGATAACAATGTCAACACACTGTATTACTTAGATTCTTGATGTCCGCAAACTAGTAACGGAGAGGGTACGTGAGAAAAATCTTTATATTAGATGCCTCAGGATTTATTTTCAGAGCATATTTTGCTCTCCCAGAAATGAAAAATTCTTCAGGAGCAGCAACACAAGCAATTTTTGGTTTCATTCGCTCTATTAATAAACTGATCAAAGAGTTTTCTCCTGATCACATGGTGGCCGTTTTTGACGGCCCCAATAATAAACAAAGTCGTAGAGAAATCTACGCTGATTATAAAGTTAATCGTGAACAACGTGCCGAAGACCTTTATCAACAAGTCCCATTAGTCAAAGAATACTGCTCGCTGCTCGGTTTGCCCTATTTAGAAATAGAAGGAGTAGAAGCCGATGATGTCATCGCTAGTATAACGAAAAAAGCTAGTGCTGAAGGCTATGACGTACGCATATGTACTACAGATAAGGATCTACTTCAGCTTGTAAGCCCCAATGTATTGGTTGTGAATCCCTGGAAAGACCAACAGGAAATTAATGAAAATGATGTCATAAATGCTTACGGAATCCCTCCAAAAAGAATACCAGATTATCTCGCGCTAGTTGGGGATGCCTCTGACAATATTCCCGGCGTAGCAGGATGCGGACCAAAAACAGCTAAGAATCTTTTGCAAAAGTATGATTCTGTAGCAGGTATTCTGGAAAACTTTGATCTTCTGACAGAATCCTCCAAGAAGATGCTCTCAGAACAAAAAGATGTCTTATTGTTAAGTAAGGAACTCGCTGTATTAAATCATGATATCGAATTGCCCGTAGCCATAGAAACGTTAAAGTTTCCTCTGCATGAAGCAAGCCTCGAGAAGTTAAACACTTTTTATATGCAACAAGGTTTTAAAACCTTAGTGCAAAATGTTAAACAGGAAAAATCAGATGTAAAAGTAGAAGTTATTTCTGATAGTAAAAGTCTGCTACCCGTGCTTTCATCTCTACACGGGAAAAGCATAGCTTTTTCTGTAGGATATAAGGGCAGTTTTCTCCCTTCGCTCTATATGTTAGGGGTCGCCTTGGCATGCGATGACTCGGTTTATTACATTGATATAGAAAAAGCCTCCGATGATGTTATAACTCCATTAAAAAACTTTTTTAAAAGGGATGACACGGAATTTTACGGTTACAACATAAAACGTGATAACCACGCATTAAAAAATGCAGGTATTCATGTGAATAATATTGCCCTCGATCTAGCCCTCGCAGAGCATTTAATTAATTGTGGTGCTAAAATCTCCTTTCAAACACTGCTTCTAAGCCACGAATTGGTAAGCGCAGCTGGAAGATTTGGAAAGGAGTGGGGACTATTGAGCTTGCCTATAGCGAAGTCTCCAGAAAATCCTCCACAGTATTTTGGAGAGTTTGTTTCTTATTTGCCCTTGATAAAAAAAACTTTGCTAGAGGAATTAAAATTTAAGAAGCTAGACGATCTTTTTTTTAATATGGAAATGCCTCTAGAGAAAGTGCTTTTCACAATGGAGAGAAATGGTGTTCCCATAGATATCGAAGATCTGCAAGACCTCGAAGGAATATTGTCAGGGGAGCTAGCTGTACTTACCGAGGAAATTTACACCCTAGTAGGCGAGCACTTTAATATTAAATCTCCCAAACAGTTAGCTGATATTTTATATAATAAACTAGGCTTGAAGCCAATAGACAAGGCAAAATCTACAAAAGCTGAGGTATTAGAAGCTCTATCAGGAGAACACGAGGTTATTGATAAAATTTTAGCCTTTAGAGCAATAGAGAAGCTCCTTTCTACCTATGTTAAAGCCCTTCCAAAGCAAGTAGACCTGAATACACACAGAATTCATCCCACATTTAATCAGACCGGAACAGTAACAGGAAGATTGGCATGCCAAGATCCAAATTTGCAAAATATTCCGACGCGTTCTGACAGGGGAAGGTTGTTAAGAAAAGCTTTTAGAGACTCTAATAAGAATAATTATTTTTTATCTGCAGATTATTCTCAAATTGAGTTAAGATTTTTGGCACATTTGAGTCAAGACGAGTCGTTAAAACTGGCTTTTGAGTCGGGGGAAGACGTTCATGCATTTACAGCCTCTCAGGTATTTCACGTGCCCTTAGAAGAGGTGACAAAACGTCAGCGTATGCAAGCAAAGACTGTAAATTTCGGCATCATCTATGGTCAGCAGGCTTATGGATTATCCAAGATCTTAAAAATTAGTGTTGCCGAGGCCCAGAAACTCATAGAAGCGTATTTTGCACGCTACACTGATGTAGCGCGTTTTATTAACGAAACTGTGAATCAAGCTTCAGAAAATTTACGAGTGACAACCTTATTGGGTAGAGAGAGAATAATAGATAATTGGACGGAATTTTCAGGTTCACGCGCTGCTTCAGGCCGCCTTGCTGTTAATACTCGCATCCAGGGTAGCGCTGCAGAGTTAATCAAACTTGCAATGCTGCAAATTTCAGATGCTTTAAAAAAACGAAAATTAAAAAGTCGTATGATATTGCAGATACACGATGAACTGATTTTTGAAGTCCCTGAGGAAGAGAAAGAAGAAATGCAAACTTTAGTGCGCGATATCATGGAATCTGCAATGATTTTATCTGTCCCATTAGTTGTGAATATCTTAATTGGAAAAAATTGGGAAGAATGTTAGAATTGCTAAAGGTTTCTATTACAGGGGATCTCTCTTCGGGGAAGACTGAAGCATGTCAAGTTTTTCAGGATTTGGGCGCCTATGTAATTAGTGCTGATAAAGTTTCGCATAGTTTCCTTATTCCTCATTCGCATATAGGTCGTCGTGTTGTCGATCTTCTTGGACCAGAAGTTGTTGTTGGTAGTGTTTTTGATAAAAAAGCCATAGCAGAGAAAGTTTTTGATAATCGAGCTCTTTTGCAAGATTTAGAAGCTATTCTACATCCAGAAGTTTGTCGAATTATTGAGGAGCAATATAGTCGAGTCGCTCAGGAGAGAAAGCACCCTCTGTTCATTGCTGAGGTGCCTTTGTTGTACGAAATTCACTATGCGGGATGGTTTGATCGCGTGATTCTCATCACAGCTGATGAGAATATTCGTAGGGAAAGGTTTACCAAGAAAACTAATTGTTCTGATTTAAATTTTTATCAGAGATGTGCTCGTTTTTCTTCTCAGGAAGAGAAAATGATGCATGCCGATATTATTATGGAAAATAACGGCACTAAAGAAGAATTACGTCATAAAGTTGAAGAATATTTTTACGCTTTAAAGGGAGCATTATGAAAGAAGAGCGTTCTTCAGAAGTCTTGCCAAAGGTGAAAGAGAATAAAAAACATGCGTGTCCTTTGCTGCAAGAGAAGTCTTTTGCAGGAGAATGTGCAGTAGCTGCGAGCCCAGTTGATGAAACTCAGCCCGTTACTATTACAAAAATTGCCAAGCTGCAAAGGATGGGGATTGAAGAGCTTAATGTATTGGCTCGTCAATATGGAGTGAAGAACATCGGGTCTTTAACTAAATCTCAGGTGGTATTTGAGATTGTTAAGTCCAAGTCCGAGCGTTCAGATGAACTTTTAATCGGAGAAGGAGTTTTAGAAGTCCTCCCCGATGGATTTGGTTTTTTAAGATCTCCCACCTATAACTATCTCCCCTCCGCTGAAGACATTTATGTTTCCCCTGCTCAAATTCGTCGGTTTGACCTAAAGAAAGGGGATACAATCATAGGCACAATACGTTCTCCAAAAGAAAAGGAGAAGTATTTTGCTCTATTAAAAGTGGATAAGATTAACGGATCTACTCCAGACAAAGCTAAGGAGCGTGTTTTATTTGAAAACTTAACTCCTTTATATCCTAACGAACGAATTGTTATGGAAATGGGCAAGGAACACCTTGCTGAAAGAGTTCTAGACCTTACCGCCCCCATAGGTAAAGGTCAAAGAGGACTGATCGTAGCTCCTCCTCGTTCTGGAAAAACTGTGATTTTGCAAAGCATAGCTCACGCTATTGCTATTAATAATCCTGATATTGTTTTAATCGTGTTACTCATCGATGAGCGCCCTGAAGAAGTCACTGATATGATTCGACAGGTTCGCGGAGAGGTTGTTGCATCTACTTTTGACGAACAACCCGAAAGACATATTCAAGTTGCGGAAATGGTTATAGAAAAAGCTCGACGTTTAGTTGAACATGGAAAAGATGTTGTTATTCTTCTCGATTCTATTACTCGTTTAGCTCGAGCTTACAACACCGTGCAGCCGCACTCAGGAAAGATTTTAACAGGTGGTGTGGACGCCAGTGCTTTACACAAACCTAAAAGATTCTTCGGAGCAGCTAGAAATATCGAAGGTGGGGGATCATTAACCATCCTAGCTACTGCTTTAATTGATACAGGCTCTCGAATGGATGAAGTCATTTTCGAAGAGTTCAAGGGAACAGGAAATATGGAGCTTGTTCTTGATCGTCGTCTTTCCGATAGAAGAACCTATCCAGCGATCGATCTAATTAAAAGTGGAACAAGAAAAGAAGAACTTCTTTATCATCCTACTGAATTAGAAAAAGTTTACCTCTTCCGTCAGGCAATAGCCGATCTTACTGCTATAGATGCTATGCATTTGTTGCTAGGAAGATTGAAGAAGACAAATAGTAACGCAGAATTTTTACTCTCTTTAAAAGAATAAACGGAAATATTGCTTTTTGTTTTTCTTAAAAGTATCAACAAGAACAAGAAGAACAGTTATAGCCTTAACTGTTTGATGTCGGATGTGCGATTTATTCTGCGTACATTTTCAATCATGTTGATGAAGTTTTTTGATTAAGGGAAATCTAAAGAACATTGTTTTTTTCCCCAGTCTGAACATACATCATAAAGTTCTCAATGCCAGCAAAGTCTTATTGCCCAAATCTCTTCTAGGAGAAAAGCTCATGTTTAGCTAGATCCGAAGTAGTAAGACTTTGCATCAAGTGCCGATTACACAACTCCTTTAATAGAAAACTCTATCAAAATAACCAATGTAATTGGTAATTTCTGACTTGGGTTATACTGGTTGTCCTATAAGAATCTCAGGGAAAACCACTAAGGTAGCCTCTCTATCAGTGAGATGTTTATCAGAAATCACCTGTTCTAATAACTCCTGAGCAAGGCGATAGTACGAATCGAGCTCTTTCACGAATATAGAGCCCCCTTGAGGACTATAGATCCCCAAGTACTCTTTTCTTTGAAAAGTAGCCACAGTTAGAGGGGGTTGCGGATTTATATCCATTCCCTTAACCAAGGGAATACCAAAAAATAAACGAATAAGCATATCTTTATGCTTATAATGAGATTTTTTGTATTTTGTCAAAAAACGATGAGGATCAGAGATAATGATGAGCCTTGAAGAAGAACAACTTCGTGATCACGCTGTAGCTACTCTATATCGCATAGGCGCAATAAAATTTGGCGACTTTTGCCTCTCTAAAGGCCAAAAAACTCCTATCTATGTCGACATGCGCTTGGTTATTTCTTGCCCTGAGGTTTTGCAAACTATTGCTTCTCTAATTTGGCGCCTACGTCCCTCATTTAACAGTAGTTTATTATGCGGGGTTCCCTATACAGCTCTTGCTCTAGCTACATGCATCTCCCTTAAATATAATATCTCTATGGTCCTAAGAAGAAAGGAATTAAAACATCCTAATCAGGAAGATAAAATTAAAGTAGAAGGCTTATTCTCTCCAGGACAAACATGTCTAGTTATTAACGATGTTATTGCCTCGGGACTCTCTATTTTAGAAACTTCTAAGGCTTTAGAAGATGAGGGACTGAAAGTGCGCGAATCTTTAGTCTTCCTAGACCGGCAAATCGGAGGAGAAGAAGCTCTAGCAGAATTAGGAATCAAACTAAGATCTGTGTTTACCTTGCAAGAACTCGTCCGGGCTCTCCTTGCTAAATGCCAACTAAAAGAAACCGAGGTAGCAATTGCCTCCCAACTTTTGCAAACTTTATAATAACTGACGTCTTTTTATTTTATTTAATAGCAAAAGTTTGTTTTTGTTATTTGTTTAATTGCTTTTTTGTTTAGTTAGTTTGTCTGGCGTTTTTATTTGTTTCTAATTTAAAATTGGAAATAAGAAGGCGGGGCAAATGATAGAAAACGATTTTCAGGGATACCCTTCAAGTTGGGAAAGCTCTCACTTTTACAGGGATAGAGTTGGTGTTATTGTTTTATGTGGCGGAGAAGGTAAAAGGCTCTCTCCTTTAACATGCTGGCGTTGTAAGCCAACGGTATCTTTCGGAGGTAGGTATAAACTTATCGACGTGCCAATTTCCCATGCTATAGCTTCAGGATTTTCTAAGATTTTTGTAATAGGGCAGTATCTCACCTATACCCTACAACGACACTTGTTTAAGACCTATTTTTATCATGGAGTACTGCAAGATCAGATACATCTTCTCGCTCCCGAAGGACGAGATGGTAGTCAAATATGGTATAAAGGTACCGCAGACGCTATTCGTCAGAACCTGTTGTATCTAGAGGATTCAAGTCTTGAGTACTTCCTAGTTTTATCGGGAGATCAGCTGTACAACATGGACTTTCGCAAGGTTGTAGATTATGCACGAGCATCGCAATCTGATATGGTAATCGTGGCTCAACCAATTCAAGAGAAAGACGCTTATAGAATGGGCGTTTTACAAATTGATGCAAACGCTAATCTCTTGGATTTTTATGAAAAGCCTCAAGAAGAAGAAATCCTCAATCATTTCCGTTTATCTAAAAATGATTGCCAAACACATAAATTAAATCCCAAACACGGGAACTTCTTAGGGAACATGGGAATCTACCTATTCCGAAAAGAAAGCTTATTCCAATTACTCTTAGAAGAGCATGGTGATGATTTTGGGAAAGACCTTATCCAAGAACAAATGAAACGTGGGTCTGTAAAAACCTTCCTTTATGATGGTTATTGGACAGACATAGGAACTATAGAATCTTACTATGAAGCAAATATAGCACTCACGCAAAAGCCTCATCCTCAGGTGCGTGGGTTGAACTGCTACGATGATCGAGGAATGATTTATAGTAAAAACCACCATCTCCCCGGAACAATAGTTACAGATTCAATGATTTCCAGCTCGCTACTTTGCGAGGGAGCCGTTATTGACTCTAGTAGTGTATCTCATAGTGTCGTAGGTATTCGTGGTGTGATCGGGAAAAATTCTGTTATAGATCACTCTATTATTATGGGTAACGATCGTTACGATAATACTAATCCCCATGCGTTGGGTATCGGCGATGATTGTGAAATTCATAAAACAATTATTGATGAGAACTGCAGAATCGGCAACGGAGTGAAACTCACGAATCTCCATGAACATAAAAATTATGATTCCCCAGATGGGAAACTAGTCGTTAGGGACGGAATCATTATTATTCCTCGAGGAACTCGACTCCCAGATAACTACATATTCTAAGCCTTACAGGGTGCTATCAGAAGAAAAACAAATTTATCTATTTTATCCATCGAGATTTTAGATCAGTATCCTTTAGAATATCGAGAGTATGTAGTAGGTACGTCGGTCGTCTCTTTATGCAGATATATGGAATCGCAGATCTTCATTTAGCCATTGGAGTCCCCGAAAAGACAATGGAAATTTTTGGTGAGCCATGGATTTCCTATCACGAAAAAATCCGTGAAAGATGGGAAAAGATAGTCAACCCTGAAGATGTCGTTTTCCTCCCCGGAGATATTTCTTGGGCTATGCACCTTGAACAAGCAAAAGAAGATTTTGCTTTTCTCGGGACCCTTCCAGGAACTAAGTACATGATTCGTGGAAATCATGATTACTGGAGTTCCGCTTCTGCAACGAAAATATCAAAAGTTCTCCCTGAAAATTTACATTATCTATCCCAAGGTTACGCCATTTTTGAGCCTAAGAAAGCTATAGTAGGTGTTAGGTTATGGGATAGCCCTACCATACATGTTGCTCCAGAGTGTTTTCAAACACCAAGTCTTGGTAAAAAGGAATTTACAGAGAAAGATGAGCAAATTTTCCTAAGGGAACAGGGGAGATTACAAAGAGCTCTGGAAGCTGTCCCTAAAGAGGTAGAACAAATTATCGTGATGACGCATTACCCTCCTATTAGTAGTGATGGCTCGAAAGGACCCATAGCGGAAATGTTAGAAAATAACGGAAAGGTTACACATTGCTTGTTCGGGCATATGCATAAGGTCCGTGCTCCTTTAGAGGGATTTGGGAAAATTCGTGGTATAGAATATCGCCTAGTTGCTGCAGATTATATAGATTTTGTCCCCCAGGTTATAACGTGAGAATTCTTGCAGGAAAGTATAAAGGGAAATCATTAAAGACGTTTTCAAATTCCTCAGTGCGACCTACTTGTGGTGTGGTAAAGGAAGCCGTCTTCAATATTTGCGCAGCTTATATCGAAGATGCTGTTTTTCTAGATCTTTTTGCCGGAGTAGGGTCCATAGGTTTTGAAGCCCTAAGTCGCGGGGCTTCTTCAGTAACTTTTGTAGATTCTTCTTCACAATCAGTACGCTTAATTCGAGCAAACTGCCAATTGCTAGATCCCCATCTACCTGTTACGATTATGAAACAAGAAGCACGATCTGCAGTTCAAAAGCTCTCTAAAAAAGAAATGATTTTTGATCTCATCTACATAGATCCTCCGTATAATCTTGAAGATAGCTATTTAAAGACAGTTTTAGAAAGTATCGTTGTAGGAAATCTCTTAGATCCTCAAGGGCTCCTATTTTTAGAAAACGCCTCTGCTCAACCTATTCTTGTTGATGGTTTAACAATGAAACATAGAAGAAAACTCGGAGGAACATTTTTATCGGAATATTTTTTTGAAAACAGTTCTAATTAACATCTAAATTAGATGTTTCTGTAAGGCATTTACTATGAGATTGCTATATAGTCTCAAAAGAAAGCCTAAGATTTTTTGTACTTCCGATCTCCCTTTAGAAAAGTTTTTATTCAAAGTATACGCAAGAGAGCATACTAGATAAAATTTCTTTTGTAGAATATGATGCGGAAATAAGTCTTGAAATTCGAGGTAGAAGTTAGTGTGAAAATCAAGAACGCGTCAAAGCTAAAATTTTTAGCTCTTTTGTTTCTTCTCCCCTTGGTTTTTCTAGGATGTTCTCGTGAAAAGAAAGCATTGTTAGTTGGACGAGATACCACTTGGTTCCCTAAACAATTCGGAATTTATACCGCGAATATTAACGCTTTCCTTAATGATCTTGTTGCTGAGGTTAACTATCGTGAGAATCTCAATATCAACATCGTAAATCAAGATTGGATCCATCTATTTGAAAATCTTGATGATCAAAAGACTGCAGGAGCTTTTACATCTATATTACCCACGGTAGAAATGCTCGATCACTATCAATTTTCTGATCCTATACTACTTACAGGTCCCGTGCTTGTCGTTCCTGAAGGATCTCCTTATAAGTCCATAGAGGATTTGCGAGGAAAGTTGATAGGAGTATATAAATTTGATTCCTCAGTACTTGTTGGACAAGATATCCCCGAAGCTGTGTTGACCCCGTATCAACATGTCCCCATAGCCCTGGAAGCCCTATCTTCAAATTGTTATGATGCTTTGCTAGCTCCCGTTATAGAAGTTACAGCTTTAATAGAGACAGCCTATAAAGGACGTTTAAAAATCATTTCCCAGCCCTTAAATCAAGATGGTTTAAGACTTGTGGTTCTTCGTGGTGAAAAAGATAATTTGCTAGAAGGATTTAATATGGGATTGGTAAAGAGTATGCGTTCTGGAAAGTACCAGACAATCAAACAGCAATACAGACTTCCTTAATCTATTTTGATTTTATTAAGCCGAGTTTCTCTTTATGCGGGGAACTTTGAATAATCGTCGCTAGTGATGCTACCCAATTGGGAGATTGATAAATTGTTGGGATGCGTAGGGCATGGTAATTTCTACCGGTTAATATCGAAAGATATTCTTTTTCTATTTCGTACAGAGTTTCTATGTGATCTGAGGTAAAACCAAAAGGCACTATAAGAACGTATTTTTTGTTCGTGTTCAAAGTTTCACACATTTTTTTTGTTGATGGTGTTAGCCATTTCCCCGGACCAAACTTTGATTGGTAGCAAAGATGTGTTTCTATGTTACTTAGACGTTCTGATATAGCTTCAAAAGATTTTTCACATTGGGTGTTGTAAGGATCCCCTTGATGAATGTATTTCATGGGGAGACCATGAGCAGAAAATAATAGACAGCAGTTATCTTCAGGAATATCGTGAAATTGTAAAAATTGTTGGATATGATCAATCATACAGGAAATAAATTGGGGATGATTCCCAAAGTTCGATATCCAAGAAATATTGAGAGAAGGGAGGTGTTTGTACACAAACCTTACGATACTTCCTGTAACAGCATAAGTGAAGTGAGGGAATAAAGGCACACCAACAATTGGAGCATCTTGAAAAGCTTCTAACTGTTGGATTGTTTTGCGGTGAGTATCAGGTAGATAACGGTGAAAAGTAATCACAGGTTTATCTAAATAAGAAGATAACGTTTTCGCTAGAGATTCCGTATCTTGATATATCGGGGAAAATCCTCCGATACAATTGTAAAAGGGGATAACCTTATGAGTTCGCCTTTTAGCAATAAGTGTAAATAATCGCTTGTGTATGAACGAAGGTAGCGATCCCCCTGTAACATCGGAATCGGTAAGTAATGAAGTTAAAAAAACTTCAATATCACTCGACTGGCGGGGACCTCCGAAATTTGCTAATAAGTAAGCAGAAACCATAGGAACAGGCTGTAGTATTTGATAATATTCGAGCTATTGCATTAAAACAATTAGTTGCATTATTCCCCATAAAATGAAGATGGGTTGTAAAATACATGAAGTTAAAAAACGCTCTCCCCACTCTAGATGCTTTATGTAAAAAAACACACCAAAAATTACGCCAATATTTAATTCGACACAGCTTACTTGTTTTTGGTTGTTTATTATTAATGGCTGTAGAATTAGGAATTTTTCTCTACTTCTTTCTATTTTCTGGGAAAACAATAGTTCCAGCATTTTGCCTGGCATGCTTCTTCCTAACGCTATTTACCTGCTTGGTTATACGCTTATACATACTGTCCGGGAAACCCGACTTTTTTGAGTCTCTAGCTACTAGTTATTTACGCAGTGCTCAAGGGCTGTTTCAAGGTAAAGCTAATGTTGTTGAAGAACAAACGCACCTAGCTTCCTCAGCTACAAAACTTGCTATAGATCTGCAAAATCAAGAGTACTCACTCTTATCTAGTATTGTGACGCTTCTTCCTCAACACGATTTTTTAAGAAAATTTAGCTGTTTTTGCTTTTGGAAAGACTATTTCCTATTTCGGGAATGTTTATTGCAAAAGGCTATTGATGCTTATATTAAAGTCGTTCAGGCTATCCCCACAGATCTTGGAGCGCATGTATCTTTAGCTGATGCTTATGTAGCACTATCCGGACTTTATGCTGACCCTAGAAAATACCCCGAATTTGATGCTAATTACTGGGTCCCCCCAGGAAGATATGGCGAAGAAATTCAAGAGAAATTTTTTGCAACAGCTCAACGAGCCATAGAAGAATTTAAAATTTTAAATGAATACGCCCCTGGAAACGCCTGGGTGCACGCACAGCTGGCTTATAGTTACCATGATTTACAAATGCCTTTAGAAGAGATTCAAGAATATGAAATGATCTTAAAAGTGAAACCCACAGATGTAGAGACCATGACGAAGTTAGGAATACTCTATTTCCAACAGGGAATGAATGCTAAAGGACTGCGGATTTATGAAGAATTAAAAAAAAGAGATTACAAAAGATCGAGAAAGTTAATTAAATTTTACGGGATAGAATACAATAGTTATTAGTTTTTCTCTTGTTATATTATAATAGTTTTGTTGGTTTTTAGAACATTTTGTTTATGAAAAGCACTTATTTAAGCAACGATACAATGTTACGTCCTGGTATTTGCGATAGAATGAGTATTTCATGGCGAGCACGTTTTTCAGTTCGTACACGCTATGAAATAGCAAGTGTTGTAGCTATATTCGGCTTAATTCTATCTTTATGTGCATCTGCTGCGGTCTATGCTGTTTTCGCAACATGTGTAATTTCCGACTTGTTTATCCAGGGCTGCTTATCTTTAGGGTTGATGCCCATCCCCGTAGCAATACTTTCATTAGTATTCGGTGTAGCTATTCTTCTTTACGGCATTTATCTATTGCCACAACAAAAAGAAGATTAACCTAGTCCAAACACAATAATTATCTAAGAAAATATCCTCTTTTGTAAAATCAAAAGAAATCAATTTGAAACACCTAAATTGACTTAAGACTAGGGGACTCTAAAATGCATAAATTTCTATTATTATTTCTATTATTAACGGCTGTAGTAAGCCTACCAAGAGTGTTTGGTACGGAAGTACAAAAAGAATCTACAGAAGAAGAAAATAAGAGTGAAACAGGTGAAAATCCTCATCCTAAAGAAGAATGTTGGGAGATTGAAGAGTAGCATTCAATAGATCCTCAACCACCGTTTTCACCAAAGGGATTTTTTAAGAATCCCTTTTTCAATCTGAGTGCTTATTCGGCAATTTCTTTTTGTAATTTTTTTGTGTCAAGATACTGGGTTATTTTCAGAAAAATTTATAGAAAACGCTTTTGGGAAGCTATATCAAACAGGAAATCTTTTTATTAAAAATAAATTATACCTGTCGACCAAGCAAAATATTGTGGCTATTTTTCCTTCCAGATTTTTGAAAATGAGCGAAAATGCTTTTGAAATCACAAGAAGGTAGCTTAAGAAAAATCACACCAATCTAACAGTTTAATTCGCATGATAATATAGGGTTTATTTGTTCCTTAAGGATGAAAAAAACAGTAGATTAACATCTGTAAGGATGTAGTTTTTTAATTGCGCATTATTCTTGCTTTTTCATAAGGTGGTTGGAAACCTTTATGCCGGTACCGATTTTTCAATACGTTTTTTATTTTTCTAAACGTGATGAACTGATGTTTTGTTAGCTGGCATATATAACAAGGAGAATAAAAATGAAAAAATTAATCTTAGCGCTTCTTTTAGCTTCTTCATGCAGTTTTGGCACATCTGTTTTCGGTGATGACTGGAACGGAAAAGAATGTGAAGAACAAGTAGAACAAGGTGACAATGGACAAGATAGTACTGACACTGATTCTACAGGAAACACAGAAGAAAACACAGAAGGTTCCGAGACTCAAGAATAAGAGTCTTTCTCTTTTGTTGAGGAAACAGGGGTAACCCCCTGTTTTTCGTTTTTATTTTAAGCAACGATCAAGCCCTACGTCTCAAAGAGAAAAAGTCACTTCTCTATTTAATTCACATTCGTGACCTTCAAAAATTCCCACACGTCTTCTAAGACTAGAGCATTTGTTATCCATTTGTTAACGTTTTCTCTTCAATATTTCTCTCTTCCTTAATAAAGGCCTAAAAACCACAACTGATGTATTTTTGCGATGCTATAACTCGCTTTGTCAGTGTGTTATGAAAATTATAGTTTTTTTTATAAAAATAGATATTTTTGATTCAAATAAATAATTTAAAATGAAGGTCGTGAAAACGAATAATAGCTCGAGATGTATTACAGAGCAGGTTTCTTGAACGATTAAACTTATTGCATTAATAAAGAAGATTATTTAAAACGGCTTCTAAAGGATTTTTCATTTTGTTTAACTTTGGATAAAGTAGTGCTTTTTAGGGTTTTATTTGCTTCGTGGTTAATATGAAATTTTTAATTCAAAATCTTGTTTTAATTTCAATCGATCATAGGGAAGAACAGCTTGTGTCCAAGGACTATTCTAAGAGGAGTAATTGGTTTTAACGAGCTTTAGTAAAAATAGTGTGTTGTTAAAATTTTTTGTTGGTTTTTTGAGAGAGCAGTTAAAGCCCGGAGTAAAAGAGATTAGCTTGTTTAAAACAAAGATAAGCTTTCCAAGACGTAGTCTAAGGGTGTTTTTTTGCCTCTATTGTTATTAAAGAAAGTAGTAAATAATTTTTTATCGCTTGATAGAACTCTATTAGCAAAATTTTTAGCTGCTTTTGTTAGATTATGCTATAATAACTGAGTGATAGAGTCTTGAAAAGCTTAAAGGCTGAAAGACGTGTTTTTCAGGAACTGTCAGAGTGCAGTGGTCTTTGACAGAGGATCTGTTTTATATGAATAAACGGTGTGTAATAGACAAAATCTTAAAGTGCGTTGTGGTGGCCTCTTTGGTTTTGTTATATTGGTCATCTGACTTGCTTGAAAAAGATGTCAAGTCGATTAAAAAAGATGTTCGAGATGTTCAAGAAGACATCCAAGAACTCCTTAGTATTGTGAAGCAAAGTAAGGTTTCACAAAATTCTAATGCAGCGCGTCACTCTGCTTACCTAACTACTTGTAGCAGTTTTTTAGAGTTGGGAGATCCTCGCTATCCCAATCTGCTTTCCCCCGATCCTTATAGGGAAAAGACTTTAGCGGAACTCATAGGGGAGAATTTCGTTCCCAAAGGTATCCTGCGCACAGCTCATGTTGGCAAACCAGATAATCTGAGCCCTTTTAATGGTTATGATTACGTAAGGAAAATGTACGATCTATGTGTTCCTTGTTTGGCAAATTCTCATGTTGGTAAGTACGAAGAATTTTCTCCCGGTCTAGCACTAAAAATAGAAGAACATAATCTTTCAGATGGCTCTGGAGATAAAGAATTCCACGTTTATCTACGTCCCAATGTATTTTGGGTGCCTATTGATCCAACACGCTTTCCTAAGCAGATGCAGTTGGCAGAAGAGTTTATGCGGCCACACGCCGTTACAGCGTATGATTTCAAGTTCCATTACGATGCGGTAATGAACCCTTATATGGCAGAAATGCGCGCTGTTGCTCTGCGTTCCTATTTTGAAGATATCGTTTCTATAACAGTAGAAAATGATTTGAAGTTCATAGTGCGCTGGAAAGCGCACTCAATAGTGAACGAAGAGGGGAAAGAAGAGAAGAAAGTGTTGTACTCAGCCTTCTTTAATACTTTAGGATTAGAACCCCTTCCTTGTTTTGTATATCAGTATTTCGCAAACGGTGAGAAAATCATTAAGGACGATTCTGATCCAGATATTTACCGTAAAGATTCCGTATGGGCACAGAACTTTTCATCTCATTGGGCAAACAATTACCTGGTGAGCTGTGGAGCGTTTTATTATTCCGGAATGGATGGTGAAAAAATCATCTTTACCCGCAATCCAAACCACTACGATCCTATCGAAGCTCTGACAGAAAAACGGTACATATATATCAAAGACAACTCCGATGCGCTATTTCAAGATTTTAAAGCAGGAAAATTAGACATCGCTTATCTGCCACCAAACCATATAGATAATCTATCCAGCTTTATGAAAAGTCCAGCCTATAGAAACCAAGTTTCTAAAGGGGAGGCTATTCGTGAAGTTGTCTATCCAGATCGTTCTTATGCCTATATTGGTTGGAACTGCTATTCTTTATTTTTCGAAAATCGCCAAGTGCGCCGTGCTATGAACATGATTATAGATCGCGATAGGATCATAGAAGAATGTTTGGATGGACGCGCAAATGTAATTAGCGGGCCATTTTCTCCCTATTCTCCTTCTTATAATCAGAAGATAGAGGGGTGGCATTACTCTCCAGAAGAGGCCGCTCGCTTACTAGAAGAAGAAGGATGGATTGATATCGACGGTGATGGCATTCGAGAAAAGGTCATTGATGGTGTTGTCATCCCTTTTCGTTTTCGCTTATGCTACTATGTGAAAAGTATCACAGGACGCACTATAGCAGAATATGTAGCCACCGTATGCAAGGAGATAGGTGTAGAGTGTAGTCTGTTAGGATTAGATACCGCAGACCTTTCTCAAGCATTTGAGGAAAAAAATTTCGATGCTCTCCTTACCGGCTGGTGCCTAGGCTCTCCTCCGGAGGATCCTCGAGCTCTTTGGCACTCCGAAGGAGCTATGGAAAAAGGTTCCGCAAATGTGGTTGGTTTCCATAATTCCGAGGCCGATAAGCTTATAGATCAACTTAGCTACGAGTATGACTCAAGTAAGAGACTCAATCTTTATCACCGGTTTCATGAAGTTATTCATGAAGAATCCCCCTACGCCTTCCTTTTCTCGCGAAACTATTCGCTACTTTATAAAGATTACGTCAAAAATGTTTTTGTTCCTAAACAGAGAACAGATTTGATTCCTGATGCCCAGGATGAGATGGTTAATCTTCAACTGGTTTGGTTAGACAGGAGGGAGGAAGAGTGCTCAAGTACATCTTAAAACGCCTGATACTAATTCCTCTGACGCTTTTTGCAATCATCTCAATTAATTTTGTGATATTAAACGCAGCCCCCGGAGACGTTGTAGAAGATCAGTCAGTCGATTCCCATGGAGAAGCTGGAAAGTCAGACAAAATTCGTTCTTATAAAGGTCCTGATCGGTATCTGCAATTTCGAGAACACTATGGTTTGACATTACCTATTTTCTTTAATACTCGCCCTAGAATATCACACGCTAAGATTAAGGCAGGACTCCAAGAGCTAGTTAATAGCTTCCAACATAGAAATACAAACGCTAAAGGGAAGTCTTTCTCTAAGTTAAAAATTTACTGGGGTGATAGAGCAAAGTTTATCATGCCCGTACTATTATTTGAAGCTAGCGACGCTACCCAAAGTAGCGCGTATCGCCATGTAGCCGCAGATTTATTTATTCGAGGTGGAATTCGACAAGGAATTGTAGGCCACAGCCTTTCTCCAGAGCAATATACATTGAATGATAAGGTCTCTAAAAGTAACTCTCAACTTGTGAAGTTGCTCGCTGAAGATGATATAGAAATAAAAGTAGAATCTCTAAAAGAATGGTTCAGACAAGAAGGAGGGATGGAAACGTTTTCTTATAGAGGGTTTTCATGGAGAACCTTTTTTTTAGAAACCCGTTTCTCTCGTTATATGTCCCGGATTTTCTGTTTAGATTTTGGGACTTTACGAAGTGATCCGAATAAGACAGTACTTTCAGAAGTTATTAAACGTTTACGCGCTTCTTTAGTATTGTCAATACTGCCTATGATATTTGTATTTGCCCTATGTCAGGTCTTCGGAATGATTATGGCGCTAAATAGGAACAACTGGATAGATCATACTTTAAATTTCATCTTCCTCATTCTTTTTTCTGTTCCCGTATTTGTAGCCGTACCTTGGATTATTGATAACTTTGTTATTAATAAAACTGTTCCACTCACATCGATTCCCATGCCCTACAGTGGGCTGCGATCTTCCCCAGAGGTTTTTGATCAGCTAAGCTCTTTTGGGAAGCTTTTAGATATCATGACACACTGCTTTCTTCCTTTTTGTGCTGTTAGTTACGGAGCTTTTGCAGCACAGTCAAGGCTAAGCAGGTCAGTATTTTTAGAGATCCTCGGAGAGGATTATATTTGTGCTGCAAAAGCTCGAGGCGTGTCTCGCTATGATATTCTTGTAAAGCACGTAGGGAAAAATGCCTCCGCATCATTAATCACCTCTTTAGCATCTTCCTTAGGGGCGATACTAGGTGGTGCTTTGGTTGTGGAAACTTTGTTTGATATCGATGGATTCGGGAAATTTTTCTATCAGGCTATTTTAAATCGTGACCATAACGTAGTGTTATTTTCTGTGCTTGTGGGGTCAGCATTATCTTTAGTTGGTTATCTAATTGGAGATATTTGTTACGTGATTTTAGACCCGAGAGTACAGCTAGAAGGTAGGAGGATTTAGAATATGAAATCTCCAACCTCTTTTTACCGTAGGTTTTTCCAAGCGTATCACAAGAACTTTCTTGCTTCACTATCATGGAAATTTGTCATAGTTTTATCAGTAATAGGAATCTATGCTCCTCTGTTTGCTAGTAGTAAACCTATTTTAGTGAAGTGGGAAAATACCTTCTTTTCCCCTTTACTTAGATACTTATGGTTCCCAGGTTTTTATACCAAGCCCATAGACCTATTTTTTAACGTCCTTATGGTGACCCTTCCCTTTTTCATTATTGCCTGCAAGTGCTTTAAAGGGGGTGTACGTAAGGTTGTTGTTTGGCTTTTACTTATAGCACAAGTTTCAGGTTTTATCTTTGTCTATCGTGGGAACATACAAGATCCCTCAGGAGACGAAAATCTTAAGAAATTACGAGCAGAGAAAATTCTGTCACATATTTCTAATAAGAGGGCTGAAAATATTATTTTAATTCCTAAAGATATGCGTACCTGGGAATTAGAAAAGCATTATATGAGTAAGTATGAGCAGCTGGGGATATTGATAAAGGCAAAATACCGTAAGTCACAACACGAAAAATTACAGAAGTATTGTGTAGCTTATCAGGGGTATAAAGGTTCTCAAATGCCCACTTTGCATTACTTGCAGATGAAAAATGAAAAAGTGTGCTTAGAGAGGCTTCAGCAAAGATTAAGTAATTTCAAAAATTCTTACGAGGTTTCCCTACAAACCTGGAATAAAGCTATCGATGATTATCGTCCTTTTCTGATGGCGCTGACAAGAATAGAGCATGATTTAAACCTCGCTCTATATAACAAGGGACATAACGAACACTTACAGTTAGCGTATTCTTCTATAGAGGCAGAGGCAGAGCCTACGAAAAAGTATTTAATGAATGCTCGCCAGGTGTTGGAAGAGTACCATAAGATTCATAGTGCTATTAATTTTATTCAAGATAAGCGCGCTTGGATTGATGAAGAGTCTGCGAAACTTAAAATTCTTATAAGTCCTTTATTCTGTAATTTTCATTGGGAAGATGATGCTGGCGGTTCTCGCGAAATGAATAAGTACGTACGCTGGTGGCAGCTTACGCGCATTAATCGCAAAGATCTTTTATCTTCTTTAGTCTTTGGTATTCGCATAGCCTTAGTTGTTGGGGGAATTTCAGTTGCGATTGCTTTATTCATAGGTACTGTTATTGGTTTGATTTCTGGATATTTCGGAGGAACTACTGATATGGTTCTTTCTAGATTTACAGAGATTTGGGAAACCATGCCTATGCTGTTTATTTTAATGTTGGTTGTATCAATCACCCAGAAAAAATCCCTGATTTTAGATACGGTATTATTAGGATGTTTTGGTTGGACAGGGTTTAGTAGGTACATCAGGATCGAGACATTAAAGCAAAGAAACATGTCCTATGTTTTGGCAGCTACGAATATGTGTTACAGCCACTATCATATAATGGTACATCAGATACTCCCCAACGCTATAGTTCCTGTTATTGCTCTGTTGCCTTTTTCTATGATGGCAATGATTAGCTGTGAAGCGGGGCTAACCTTTTTAGGCCTTGGAGAGGAAAGTTCATCATCCTGGGGAAATATCATGAGAGAGGGGGTTTCAGCCTTCCCTTCAGAAAGCGCCACTCTTTGGCCTCCGGCTATTTTGCTTACAGCGTTGCTTATTGCTATAGCATTGATAGGAGACGGCATTCGAGATGCCTTAGATCCTAGACTACAAGATTAATTCAAAGAGCCTTCAAAATTAAGAAGGATATCGTGGATTTGCTCTCCTGCGCAGTAATGGCGTTCGCCATTACTTCCTAAAATCCGATGGCAAGGTAGAAAGAGAAGAAAGGGGTTATTTTTACACACCGATCCTACAGTACGCGGATGCGTATTTGTTTCTCTTGCGATATCTCCGTATGTACATGTTTGTCCAAAGGGAACTTCCGCAACACAATTGAGGATCAGTTCTTGTTGTTTAGAGAGAACGGATTTATTGATGTAGGATGAAATAGGAAGAGTCATTTTCTGTGAATATTTTGCACATAGTAAGACGATTTCTTCCATGGCTTTGTGGGAACCCGCGCTGAGAAATAAACACGAAAATACAGGAGCTACAGAAAGTTGAGTTTTTACAACTGAGTTATTTTGAAAGTGGACGATGACTTGCAGAGGGGGACATTTTGCTATATGCAAGCCTTGGGAACAGGCTTGCGATAAAGAAAACTTAGAATCTTCAGAGACTAGATAAAGATCTTCAGACATGGAAAAAACTAGATTATCCTGCGCTATTGAGTCTCTCAAATTTCGCTTTTGAGACTAGACGTCCGCGGTGATACCATTCGCATTTATAGACACCGGCTGCATAGACTTTTCTCATACCATGTAAGAAATTATTTCTCCACGAGAGTTCTTCAGCAATGACTTCCTGCTCATTATAACGCAATTCAAAACCATCCTTAGCCCCTTTTACAAAGGGAATCTCCGCTGTTTTACAGCCATTTTTAAATACCGTAGTAGTTCCGTCTTGGTATCCATAACGCCATTCTTCAATAGTATTAGGAATCCCTCCAGGGAGGTAGGTTAAACGTAATCCGTGAGTTTGGCCGTTCGAAAAATGCGTGATTGTTTCGGGATCTCTCGTAGGGAAAAAGGTAGTTCTTTTTACCATAATTCCATCGTTGAAAGTTTCTTCTGAGAGTAGGACGTTGTTTACAGAAAATGTGGAACGGATGCCTTCCCCATTACGGATGGAAGAGGAGTATTTCCCGTTAAATGAAGAATAGCGTCCTTCAACCACGCGTCCTTGATGTGTGGTCTCAGTAAAGTAGGGCTCTGTAATGGTGTCGTTGTTATTATTATCTGGCCAGCGCGTAAGAGTAAGAGAACCGTCTTCTTGGAAGATCTCTTCTTGAGAAGGCAATCCATTAGAAAAGAATGTTTTATAGGAAACTAGCCTACCCTGGTCGTAAGTTTTAATTGTGGAAAGAGTTGTTGAATGGGGGAATGTTAAAGTTATCTCTCCATGAAGAAGACCTTGAGTGTAAACTTCATAGAGGATAGATCCGTCTTTTAATACTTTAGTAATTGTTCCGTCACAACCACGTTTTACCCAATCTTTTCCCGATACGATAATTCCATAGTTATTGCGGAAGGTTTCCTTCATAACAGAGGAATCTTGTCGTAGAGCTGACCCATAGGTAAAGCATGAGAAAGTGAGCGCGCAAACGCAAAAAAGCAGCTGTTTCATGAATCGATAGTTCCTATTGTGTCGTTTAGTTGCTCATTAAGCATAACAATTAAACGCTCATGTTCTTCTTCAATTTCTTGACTAGATAATGTTCTTTCTTTGTCTTGAAATACAAGACGTAGAGAAACATTCTTATTCTGTGTAGCGGAGTTCCTATTTTGATATATACTGATAATGGAAACACTTTCAAGCCATTTAGAATGGAAACTTAAAAGTTTTTCCCGTAAAGAATCCGCAGGTAGGGATTCATGAACTGTAATTGTCGTATCCCTGAATGATGAGGGGTAAATAGGATAAGGTTTGTATACGTTTGTTGATTTTTTCTTAGCGAGTAGCAAAGCATCTACGGAAAGCTCCGCAAAAAATACTGAATGTTTGATTTGCGCTTTCTTACACAGTTGAGGATGTACAGTCCCAAATCTTGCTATTAAATGCTTATGAAGATAGAGCTCCGCCTGCTGGTAAGGATGGAAGTTCATATTGTTACTAGCTTTAATAGTGTAGGCATGAGACGGAATGCTAAGATGTTGCAACAACCTCTCTACCCATCCTTTTATAGAATAAAAGGTTAATGGGCGATTGTGAGCTATCCAAGATAGCTCTTCTGCTTGACCAGAGAGGATAATTCCTAAACTTTGGGTTTCCTTATATTTTGTTTCTGCTTTTGTGTATGTTGTCCCTAATTCAAAAGCATGTACGTAAGGCGCTTGTCTATTAAGATTAGTTGCTGTGCTTTTTAATAAGCCGGGAAGTAAAGAGGCTCGAAGTACCGTAGCATGTTTTGATCCTTGTAGGGCAACACAGTCGGAGTCTTGCCTATCTAGAGCTGCTGTTTCTGAATCTAGAAGATCGCAGGTAAAAAATTGTTGTAGCCCCGATTGTGCTAGGAAATCAACAATATTCCTTTTTAGGGCATAAATTGGAGTGTAAACAGGAATTGCCTTCTTTTTGTTTATTTTCCAAGGTTCCGTTCTACATATTTCTTCAACAAGATCGATTTCTTCATGAATATCGTGGCGATAAGAAGGAATTTGTACAGATAAAGCAGAATTATCCTTAGAAACAATAGGGAATCCTAAAGAGCTAAGCTTGTCGCTCAAAGCTTCTTCATTTAAAGATATTCCTAGTATTCTTTTTACTGTTTGTAGGCGTAAGGATAGTGAGGAGCTTTCTGGTGCAGCACCTAAAACATGAATGGGGGAAACTACAGCATTAGGAAAAAGTTTTTGTATGTGATGAATAGCAGCATACAACGAGGGCAATACATTATTTGAGTCAACACCTCGTGTGAAGCGATACGCAGCTTCAGAATGTATAGGAAGATGCGTTTGTGATGCACGTATTGCTTTAGGTAGGAAGTAGGCAGCTTCTAAAACAATATCTGTTGTTGCATCATTGAAAGAAGAGTCAAGGCTTCCCATGACCCCCGCTAGTCCCACAGTATGATGTTTATCACAAATAATTAGTGTTCCCTGGGGGACGGCTACTTCTTCATTATTAAGAAGTTTTAGGGTTTGTTGTTCTTCAGATTTTTGTGCTCTTAGGGTGTCAAAATCAATAGCTTTTGCATCATAGACATGTAGAGGTTGTCCTAAGGACAACATAATGTAATTTGTAATGTCTACGATTGAATTAATGGGCTTTTGTTTGCTTTCTCTTAGGATGTTTTGTAAATCTTGAGAGGAGGGTTGTGAAGAAACTCCAGAAATTTTTACGTAACAGAAAATAGGGCAAAGACTTTCGTCGTATTGATCCTGAGTTTTTGTTGTTGTCTGTAGAGGGGAGAAGGAAAAGTCCTCAGGGATGGTAAGCTCTACGTTTGTTACATGGGTAATTTCTCTGGCAAGCCCTAAAAGAGAAGCGCAATGACCTAAATTTGGGGTTAGGGAGCATTCTATAAAAGTGTCAGATAAGAGAGCGCAAGCACCTTCTCCTAAGGGAGTATTTTCCGGAAATTCAAACAGTCCTCTTTCTGTTGTTTGTAAATGGGGGAAGCCTAATTCATCTGCTCCGCAGCACATCCCTTGGGATTCTACTCCACGCAATTTAGATTTTTTTATGGTATAAGCTTGACCATTCTCGTCATGCAGCTTAGCTCCAGGAAGAGCTAGGGGGACTATGATTCCCGGACGGCAGTTGGGGGCTCCACAGACTACTTGATGTTCGTGTTCTCCATCGAAGAGAGTGGCAACGACGAGTTTGTCTGCATTAGGATGAGGGATAGTTTTTAAGACTTTTGCTGTGACAATGGAGGAAAAGGAACACGCAAGAAGAGTTTCTATTTCTGTTTCTATTCCTATATGATCGCAAGCTTCTATAATTTGCTTTATAGGTAAAGGAGAAGAAAAAAATCTTTGCAATGAGGATAAAGAAACTCGCATGGATATTAAATATGAGACGTTTTTATGACAGATTTTACGGGGAGGGGTGTATAGTGGCAAGTATTTTAATATTCGGAGAAAAACTAAGCTTTTGGAGTAATCTTTAATGACCTCACAAAAAACGACTAGATGGCTGTGGCAAGCGTTAGTTTTGAGTGCGGTGTTGAATATTGTTTTTTTGCTTTTGTTCTATTCAACAGTCTTTCGCAAGGATATTTATAAACTACGTTTATTTTCCGGCCCTTTGGTAGCAAAGAGCTGTCGTGTAAAAAAAATCCCTGAGGATTTTTTAGAGTATTTATCGCGAGCTTCTCTTGAGGATCTTTACGATCTTTTAGATGAGGATCGTTTGCTTTATGGTCGTCCTATAAAAGTCTGGGCGTTGAGTGTTGCCATTCATGGTTATGATGTAGATGTAAGTAGCGTGTTATCGCATCCTCTGACTTTTACGGAATTGAAAAGTAAGGGAAAGAGTTGGTTATTACCTAATTTGGCAGATAACGAGTACGGCTTAGTACGAAAATATCTCTCTTTGGAGAGGTATCCTTTTACCTCTCGAGGGTTGTTTATTGCTATTTCTAAAAATTTAGAGCGTGGTGTTGTTGATGAGGATTGTTTATATCATTTCTGTCACACCGCGGAATTTTTATATTTGCGAACGTTACTTTGTGGAGCCGACGAGCAAGTCTCTACAGTAGCTTCATTGGCGCGTATGGTCATACGTAATGGAGAACAAGTCTTTTTTTCTTTATGTAATGAGAGCAATCGTGCCACGGCAATATCTGATGAGCAGCGTCAAAAAATTTTATCAACCTATTTAGATTTGGGAGAGCCTTTAGCTGCTTTGCTATTACTAGTTCATGATGAAGATTGGGTGGTGCATGAATTTACAGATGCTGCCTTGCAAACTTTTGTAGATCTTCTTCCTAAAGAGTCACCGTATAGTCAGAATTTTATTTCACGGCTAGAGTCTACTCCTCGAGTGGTTCATAATACACACAAAGAAGTAACTTCTGATTTGGGAGATAAAGAGGCGAATTTTGAAGATTACATTATCAAAGATGGAGATTCTTTATGGTTAATAGCTCGTCGTTATGGTCTGACTATTGAAGAGATTATGCGCGTGAATCACATGAATCATCATCGCTTGCTTCCTGGGAAACGTCTAAAGCTTCCTCCAAAGTCGTCATAGGAACGAGATCTACTCCACCTGGGTGCCAGGGACCGCACTTTCCCACTCTTTTTACTATTAATCCTATCCCTTTGATACATCCGTGCCGCTTTAGAGCTTGCAGAGCGTACTGTGAGCACGAGGGGAAAAATCTACAAGGGCTTCCCAAAAGAGGAGAAATCGTCCATCTGTAAATATGGATCAAAGTACAGCATAGGTGTGTAGGTAATTTTTTTAAAAATTTAAATGACATTGAAAACGTCTTTAAGCAGTGCAACAGTAACTTCTAGCATAATTAGCCAGATGATAGTCCATTCTAGTGATGAGGAGTGTTGGTGGTTGAGTTGGTCATTTAAGATTTCCAGAACATCTCCAAGGATGGTTAGCCTGTGATTAAGAACATTAATTCTGGCGTTAATATCTAAACAATTTAGAACATCGATATAAATGGGCTGTGTTTTGGGGTGCTCCCAGAAAAAATCTGGCTCATCAAGAATATCAGAATGGAGATTTACAGACGCTTTATCTAAAAATAATTTACCGATTTTTTTTGCTATGGCCCTTCTTGGCATGGAAATTTTTCCTTTTGTTGCCAAATCTTGGGGTAGGCGTTTGGAGTCTTCGATAGTTTTGTAAATAGTTGCTTCGAATATGGTAAGTTTTACTGATTGAGCGAGCCCAAAGGATATTGCCAGTTTTGTATTTAGCTGGGAGTCGGCGAGAATAAGTCTATCTCTGCGTATTTGGAGTTTTTCTCCGTAATGAAAAGTGTAGCAGTCAATTTCCGGAAGGGGGAGAATCTCCGGAGAAGCCGTAACAATAGATTGAAGAATTTTAATTTCTTCGGACTCTTGCCATCCCCAAAATACGGCAACTCCGAAAGGAAAAAATACCGCTATTTTATCACATTCTTCAGGAGTTTCTGAAGAAACCAAAACGTATTCCCTGGAGAGAACGGTGGGGAAACGTGTTTTGAGTAAGTGAAATAGTACGTGGAGGTTATAAGACGAAGCTGTGCAATGGGCAGTACAACGCATGATTCCCAAAAATTATCATATAAGTTTCTTCTAATGTACTGCATTTTTGCTCAGTCGGAAACATTTTTTTTCTTGAGGTAAAGGGGATAGCCTCGGTAAGCTAGTTTTTTTGCGGGAGTGGCGGAATTGGTATACGCGCTATCTTGAGGTGGTAGTGGAGCTTTCCTTAGGGGTTCGAGTCCCCTCTTTCGCAATAGAAGTTGCTTTTAGGCCTCTTCTTCTTGATTTCTTTATCTTGACTTTTCATATTAAGCATAGTTTGAAGTTTTGGGTGTAAACCTTGCGGTTTCTTTCTGTTTTTCTTTTTTTCTTCTCATGTTTAACCTCATTGAGTTTTCCTCTGTTTTCTGAGCATTACCTTTCTGAGGAAGAAAAATTTTATATAGAGCAGTTTAATTTTTCTGGGTCTTTCCCTGATATGGAGACTATGGAAATACAAGCTCAGAGAAAAAAGCGTGTTCATTTAGATGCTTCTGGGGATTTCCCTAAGTTAGAGTCTATAGTTTATCAAGGATCTTTTGGATTTTTGCGTGCTAAGTTAACAGGGAACTTTCCTAGATTGACATCACTAGCTGTGACGGGGACCTCATGTAAAATGGACTTAGACTTTCGTGGGCAATGGGAAAGAAATACCGTGATTACCGTGCGTAATGAAGGGGAACCTTTGATATTGGCTCTTCCTCAGGATGTAGGTGTGGTTGTTCATACGAAAGTTTCTACAAAAGGCAAGGTCATAATAGAGGGTGACTTGGTAAAATGTGGTCGGGGTATTTGGAATAAAACGTACTGCAATGCCTGGGTGGGGTTATCCCCAATTACTCTAATCTTTGAAGTGCAAAGTGGCTCCGGCGGAACCATTACTTTGCGATAGCTCTTTTGTTTCTATTTTTATCTTTATGAATTGTACTTGCGAATAGCTGGATAATTTTTGTGGAGAAGTCCGTAGGAAAGTCCGAGAGATGCAGAAGTTCTTGGAATTGCTTTGCGTGTACCAGAGCATAAAGAACTTGTTCTTCTTCATTTTCTATAATCACTGCAAATTCTGGTTTATGTTCTAGGCAAAATTTTAGTCCTTTATGGCGGTAGAACGTCGGAGAATCTATAGTTTTTCTGCACAATGAACATGTTGGTGAAAGGTCGAGAATCCCTTCATATTGTAAAAGTTTAAGAAGGAAAGTTGCTGAGAACATTTCAGGATTTTTACTTTCTGGCAGGCGATGAAGAAAGTTTAAAAATAGGGAGAAAAGTGGTTGTGAGGGCTTTTCTTGCCACTGGGAATCCAAAATACTTTGTGCCATTTTCCCTGCAGCTTGAAGTAGAGAATAGGAGTTTTTGATTTCTGAAAAAGCATTTTTTAATTCTGCGCAAGCGAGCTTACGCATTTTTGGAGGGGAGTATTCTAAATGATAAATTCCCAAGGATAGAGGAATGAGAGCTTCTCTAAACTCATAGTGTAGGGCTTGCCCTTGCTTCGCAAAGAAGGTCATCAAGCCTAAAGGGGAAAATATTGTCGTTATGCAATGATTTTTCCCTGAGGGGAGATTTTGTAATGCAATTCCAGGCGTGAAGGTATACATGATGCTAGCTGTTAGATTTTTTAGAATTTAACGTTAAGTAATAAGAAAGTAATTGAGTGTAGCTGGGCAACCCTGGATAAAAATCTAAAGTTTTCGTTTGTGGATTTACAAATCCTGTTTGTTGTTTTTTATGGCAGACTACAGAAAGACAGGGAGCTCCAATAATGTAGTTATAGCTTAGCAGCTGGTTGATAGTTTGCTGATTGATAACGCGAGCTTTGCATTCTATTAGAAGTAGGGGCTTGGGATCGCCAAAAGTATGAGTTTCTCCTTGAGGACTTGTATACGTTATAGGAGTAACTACCAGAAGATCCGGGCGACGTCTGGGCAGGTGGATATCCTTGCGATTAAGAAGAGGAAATAAGGTTTTTAACCCTTTTTCTACGATAATAAGATTTGGGGGATAAAGTAATTCTTCGATCAGAAAGGTGATAAGCTCCTGGCGTACTTCCTCCTCGGGAGTGGAGGTGAGGGTCTTATGCCGTATCGGATCGAAGATTTTTAATGAACCTGGTATTGGAAGTGCTTCATTATAAGATGTGGAATCCTGGTGCGATAATAGGTTCGATGATGACATAATTGTCGTCGTTTTGTTTATGGATTAGCTGAATCTTATGCTCTTTTTCATTTAGGAAAACCAGCACTTTATCTCGGGAAGATTCGAACTTTTGTACGGCTTCTTCTTCAGAGAGTACTGGGAGGGCGATTTTTTTCTTTGATAGGGTTTTTTTTGCAGAGCCGGGAATATAACCATAGGTTTTTAAAGAGTCCCAAGCATCCATAGTTTCTATAGGTAGCATGTCATCATAAAGATGAATAGCTTCTTCAATCTCAAGAATCTGCTCTTCTTTTTTGGATAACCCTACGTCGTGCTTCTTTTTATCATGACGTATTTTTTGGTGTTTATTTGCTAAAGTGCGAATTTTTTTAAATGCGGAAATTACTGCACTGTAGGCGTTGCTATGGTGAGTTTGTACTTGGAAAGTATCTTTTCCCATGGAAATAAGAATATGCACTTCGGTCCCCTGCTTATCCTTATGAGATGTCAACACTACATGAATGGAATCGACCGCGGGTAATTGATTGCTTTTTTCAATAATTAGATGGCGCAGTGGCTCGGAAACGTGAAAGGATTTTCCGGTGATTTCTAGATTGGTGTCTTCATGTTTCGAAGTGCTTTTTTGTTTTGCTGATCGACGTTGGGGGTTAGGCATGCCTTCTCCTTATGGTAAAAGATTTATACAACACATGGAGATGGAAAAATCGAGAAAAGAAAAAGAGATTCTCCTAATTAATATTATAGAAAGAAGCTCTTTATTCTAAAAAGTTTTAACGCACCGAAGAGGGCTCGAACCTCCAACCACCTGGTCCGAAGCCAGGTACTCTATCCAATTGAGCTATCGGTGCTTAAGCGTCCCTTTCTTGGGGAATCGGAAACTGTTGAGAACAGAGAGCTTATCAGAAGTTTTTCTGAAACTCAAGAAAAACTCCTAATTCTCTGGCCTAGGAGTTTTTAGCAGAGAGCTAGCATAGTATCGGTGAGGAGGGAGGGGTTTTCCAGGATAACTACGCGTTCTATTACATTAGAAAGCTCTCGGATATTCCCGGGCCAAGTATAGTCAAGAAGAGCCTGCTCAGCATTTTCTGACAATGTTTTTAGGGGTTTATTATTCAACCGGCAAAACTTTTCTAAGAAGTATTGTGCTAGTGGGAGAATATCCTCTTTTCTCTCTCTTAGAGGTGGAACATATAGAGGAATAACATTAAGACGATAATAGAGATCTTTTCGAAATACCTTCTCTTCAACGGCTTCCATAAGGTTTCTGTTTGATGTTGCGAGAATCCTTACGTCTACGGAGAGGGTTTTTGTCCCCCCAAGATGTTCAAATTCTTTTTCTTGAATTGCTCTTAGCAGCTTAGCTTGTAGGTTTATAGGAACTTCTGTGATTTCATCAAGAAGGAGAGTCCCTGTATGGGCAAGCTCAAAACGCCCTGCTTTTTTTGCTGTTGCCCCTGTAAAAGCCCCCTTTTCATGTCCGAAAAACTCTGATTCTAAGAGAGTTTCAGGAATGGCGGCACAGTTCACTTTTATGTAGGGCTGAGAGGACCTCGAAGAATTATTATGAATAAAGAACGAAAGGAGTTCTTTCCCACATCCCGATTCCCCATGAATAAAGATGTTTGCGGAGCTGTCAGCAGCTTTTCTTGCTTTAGACAACAAATTCCTCATTGAAGGACTTTCGGCGATCAGAGGGTGGGATTCCGAGGGAATTTGTGATTTTAGGAGAAGGTTCTCATTTACAAGATTTTGAAGCTCCTCGGCTTTAGCTATGAATGCAAATAGAGCCTCCGAGGAGAAGGGCTTGGTAAGGTAATTGAAAGCACCTTGGTGCATAGCCTGAACGGCATTTTCTATAGTGCCGTAGGCTGTGATTACAAGAACAGGAGTAAGCGGAGTATGTTCTTTTGCGGCTTTAATAATATCGATTCCCGTGCCATCGGGCATATTCATGTCAGAGATGATTAGGTCGAATTTCTCAGTTTTAATCTTATGGCGGCCCTGTTTGACATTATCGGCGCTACAAGGAGAGAATCCTCGAGATAGGAGGAGATCTGAGAGGAAGTCCCTCAGTAAGGGTTCGTCATCTACTATGAGTACTCTCTCTATGGTCATCGGATATAAGCTTCATTTTAGGTGTTAAGGTTTCTTATTACTAAACGCAATTAATCTATGTAAAGAGAGAATTTATAATTTAGATATTTGTTTTTTTTCTTAGTAAAAGGTCTTTTTTGTTTGATTTATAGTTATTTATAGTTATAAAATTCTTCGAATTCTTTTTTTCGCAGGTTATGCGGCTATGGCAACGCAGTCATCACAAGTTTCTCAGGTTGCAGAGTTAAATTCAGCACCTGTTCCCGTAAATACGCGGCTGGCTTTATTCTCAGAGCTGGGTATTCCTGACCAGGGGAGTACCGTTTCCTCATGGAAAACCCGTTGTCAGCTTGCGTCTTGCATAGGGTTATTCTGTTTAGGGGTTCTCGCTATTTTAGCGGGTAGCTTAATTCTTTCGTTTCTTTCCGTTACCTTGTGGGTAGGGGTAGCGTTTATCGCTTTAGGAAGTCTCCTCATCATGACAAGTGTGTTGTTGTATCTATCTACCCGCCCCGATCGCGTGGAGAGTAAGGAAAAACAACCTCCTGTAAGGGTAGATGTTAGGGATTTGCAGGAGCAGCTGCGGAGCTTATTGATGTCTACGGATGCTTATAATTTTGCTTCCCGGGACTGTCGTACTTTAGAAAATCCGCGAGAAACTCTTGAAGCTCGCGAAGCTTTATTAGCGAAATTCGATAGAGACTTACGAATTAAGGAAGGCGGATTGTATCGCCTACTATCCCAGGAGGGAGAAAATAGACATGCTTTGGTCCGCGATTTATCAGAATTTCGTGAAATGCAGAGCCGTTTAAGCGATGAGCTAGAGTTATTATATCGTAGCTATGAATTGTTTGCTGGTAGGGGAGAAACAGAGGGGCATAACGGACGTTTAGTTCGTCTTCAAGAGTCTAGAGATCTTATCGTCCAGGAGATTCTTGATATACGCACGCAAAGAGCGCATATCGAGGAGAATCTCCTGTCTTTAAATGAAGCGGCAACAGCACTTACAGAAAAAATTACACCGTTAGAACAAAAAATAGCTGAAGAAAATAGCGCAGGTCAACCCAAGGAAGGTTTGGAGAGGGCTCGTCTGGTTTTATTAGAGGAGCGCAATACTCTATTTTCTAGAATATCAGTGACTTTAGACTCTTTACATGAGCTTGCTCAGCGTGAAAATGCTGCTATGCAACAGCGCTCGGCTGCGGATTATGAGGTTTACAGTCTACTGGATTTGGAAGAGGTAAACGTAACTTATAATTACGAGTATCGAAAAAAATATCTGCGTTTAGCAGGGGCCGTTAGTGAATTAAGAACTGGTTTAATTGCTAAGGAAGCTTCGCTGTTGGCTTATGCTCAGGAAATCGAGAATTTAAACGAGACAATAGAGAGTTTACACGCACGAACGGGTTCTTTAGCAGCGAGTTCTGAAGAGGCTGAAAGATATCAACACATTATTCGTGAGTGTGAAACCCATATCCAAGATCTGACAACCAAGATGAATGGGTATAGAGGGCTTCTTAGAGAAGCTGAGGAGTGCAAACAACGTCTACTAGAACAGTTGCGCAATCTCGGTCAAGACAATTTACAAAGAGAAGCTTTAGAGAATAAGACGGCGTTGTTAGAAGTTAAGATAGCAAATCTTGAGGAAGATATTCAAAGGCGTATCAATGAAGAAAGGCGCTTAAAGGCTGAGATCGCGTCATTACAGGCAGTGATATTATCAAGTGAGAGTGCCGAGGACAATACAGAACAGTTAGATGCTCTTCGCAACCGAATTCGCGACCTAACTATAAGTCTTGAAGATATTACAAGAGAGAGAACTGAGCTTGCAGATACGATAGCTGCTAAGAATATACAACTACACGAGGCTCAGGAAAAAAATGCTAGTCTTACAAGAATCTTGTTAGATCGGGATGAAAAATTGGCAGCGAGTGAAAAGGAAATAGCTAGATTAAACTCTGTACTTACGGTTTCCGAGGAAAATGTCTCAAGTTTAAGTGGCGTTGTATATGAACGACGGGAATTTGAAGAGTTAAGGCAGCAACTACTTCGTAGTATTCAAATCCTAGAGCAAGACAAAGTAAACCTGAATTTCCGTATGATAGCAGCTGTAGAAGAAAGCCGCGCTGCTGTAGCTCAGTTACAACAGGTTGAGGAAGAGAAAGCCCAACTCACTATTGAGATTCAAAACCTGAAAAAAAGATACCAAGAAGAAAAGACGAGATTAGAAGCTGAGAGAATAAGGCTTGAGGGTGTTTTAGAAGCCAGGCATTTAGAGCATACGGAAGAGACAGCACGATTAAGAACCCTTCAGGAACAATTGAGAGCACAACTTGGAGATTCCTATAGGCTTGCTGAGAGCAGTCAGGAAGGCGCTATTGATATGCTTGCCTCAAATTTAATCATGCTATCCCCTCACGTTAAAGAGACAAAGAAACCAGAAGTTCGAGGTATGGAATTTGAGGAGATGTTAGCTTTTACAGCTCCAAGGTTCTTTGGGTTTCTAGGCTCAGGAATATCTTGTAGGTATTTACGCCCAGGTGTGTATTTAGAAGAGGACGTTGCTCCTGATGCCAGTGATGAGGAAAAACGCAGGGTTATCAAGGAGCGTTGCCTTCGCGAATGGTTACATGCTCTATTAGGTTGTTTTACTCTGGATCAGATAAAGGAGATCTTTACACAAACTAGAACAATAGGGCTCGGTTATCCTGATGAAAGATCCGACCAACTTTTTGAAAGACTAGGAGAGCTGCACCCCGGTTTATTAGAAGCTCGTGAGCTCTTAAATGATTGGCTTAGGAATTCCTACCCTTATATTACCCAGCTTCAGGTGTTCACGACTCCAGGTAGTTGGAACTCCTTCTTGTTCAAATTATTGCAAAGTATGCACGAAAAATCAGGAGGGGCTTTCGAGAACTTCCAAGATGAAGAGTGGAATTATCTCGAAATTCTGTCTACTTTCTCAGGTCAGCTGCCTTTGGTTTTAGGAAGTATTGGAAGAAGCGAAGGGACAACTCCAGGATCTGGAAACCCCTTAGGGGATTTCAACTATGATAAGTTAGGAAATCTTAGCTGGCAGAGATTAATACAAGTGGTTAGGGAAATCATGCGTGTAAGAGCAGGGTTAAATGGACCGCTTGTATTAGGGGTAAATGATATTGCAGAATGTGCTTTAAGAACGACAACGATAGAGGCCTATGCGGCATCTATGGCGAGTCGCCACAGAAGAGCAACTTGGAAATCTCCTGATAATGTCTAGATCTTTTATTAAAGATTAGGGATTTTCAAAGTAAAGGTGACAATCTCGTCGGTATTTTCTACGTGAATGTCACCGCCATGTAAGCGCATGATTTTTAAAGCTTCCGCGAGCCCTAAGCCATTTCCCAGAGCTTTTGTTGTAAAAAAGGGAGTAAAAAGCTTCTCTAAAACCTCCTGAGATAATTTCCCGGGATTTTTTACAGAGATATCCCCCGATGCATGTAATGTTAATGTCATTGGGGATTCTGTTGCTTCTGCAGCATTTTTTACCAAGTTCCATATCACACTATTTATTCTATCGGGGTCTATAGAGCGTACTATAGAAGCTTCAACCTCCCTGTCAAATTTGCAGCAGGGAAATGTAATGGACAGTAGTGGAATTAACGATGAGAAGAACCCTTGAAGGTCGATAATTTTCAGGTTCAGTGGTTGTGTTTTTGTATATTCTAGCATTGATGAAACTAAAGTATTGAGCGAACGAGTTCCATCAATGATAGATGAGAGCATACGTTGATGACGAGGAGAAGAGAGTTCTTCTTTTAGCAGGGAGGCAAATCCTGCAATCCCACTAAGGGGATTGCGGATTTCATGAGCTAGGGTAGCTGTCATTTTCCCTAGCTCAGCGATATTTTTATATCTTTCAATAGCGTTTTCTAGCTGCTTGTATTCCGAGCGATCTCTAATGAGAATGAATAAATACCCATTCGAAGAGTTTCTCCTTATGAAGATTTCCGTTTCGCAATCTTGGTCATTTTTCGATAGGGTTACACGCAATGTTTTTGGTAGAGGCAGGGAGCGTAAAGCTTCACTTATCGAAAATCCGAAAAAGGTTTCAGGAAAAAAATCTGTAAAAGGTTTGCGAAGCATTTCTAATTCTTCGGGAATACCGAGGATTTCCCGAGCTTGCGAATTACAAATGAGGATATCCCCCTCTTCGGAAAGTAAGATAATGCCATCAGGAATAGAAGTAAGAATAGCATCAGCCTCTTTGTAAGATTGGGTGATGCGGTTTTTGATTTCTATCAGCTCATGAGTTGAAGAACATGAATTACACATATCGCTGTTGTTCATAAATCCCTAACTCTTTTTTTCTCTGTAGATAATTGAGCTTGTCGGTATCAAGAATTTGCGTGATGATTTCCCGAATATCTGTAAGCTCCTCTTGAATATCCTGAGGTAGTACCGAAGTAAAACAATATCGAAATTCTTTAATCTGGTTATCGACCTTCTCTATACAAGATAAAAGTATTTTTTTCTGCTGTAATACTTTTTCCAATTCTACGGTAGTTAGGGACGGCTCTGTTTCAGTAAGATCAAGAATGGCTAAGAAAAAGCCTTTCTTTTTTTTAAGGAGAAGTAAAAGAGCGTGTTCTTTCATTGGGAGCAACGGGTTCGGCGTGTAGCTTTTCTTAAAAAAAACCACAAACGAATTTATTAGCAACCTGAAAAAACTTAGAAAGAAAACTTATGCCGGCGATTGGACTCGAACCAACACCTTATTGCTAAGAGTAGATTTTGAGTCTACCGCGTCTACCATTCCGCCACGCCGGCATAAAGTGCACATACCAATGTACGCCTTCTTTTCTAATAATCGCAAGGGAAATCTCTTAAGGTAGGGGAGATGAAGGCTCGTTTATAGGTTGGGATGTCTCTAAATCATAAAGCATCTCTATGGATAGCAAGGTGTTTCCTTCTTCTTTTGTTGCTGTAATAAGAAATTCCCCATTACTCACTGTTGTCTCTGTAAATAAAAATTCTTTAGGGAAAGGATAGGTCTGTTTTTTCTTATATAGCGACTGCAACAAAGAAGACAAAATTTCCATAGAGAGATTTTGCGAAGTAGATAAAAGAACAGCAGATCCTATAAGATGCTTCGGGGAAATAGATTTTCCCCCAGCTTTTAAGAAACGAAAATGCTTATAACAGCAAAAACCTTCAAGAATCTCAACAGTATATTGCTTATGTAACACACGGGTAATATCAATAATTCTTGGGTGAACAGAAAAGTTTTTAAATAAGCTATGGTTAAAACCATCGCAATCATAAATGGTATCTTCTTCTGTATTAAGAAGAGATGTAGTTCCTCGACAGTGGAAAGAATAGGAAGTAATTACAGATTGCTTAGGGGTAAGCCAGTGATATTCCGGAGGAGAACATGGCTGATCTTGAGGATAAAGGATAACGGAACATCCCTGTTGTGATGTGACTCTTCCTGCATGGATAGCTCTACGTTTCTGTGGAGTTGTTGAGCAGCCACAGAGAATAAAAAGAAGAATTAGTCGAAAACTTATATTGATAAGTATCATAACATAACAGGAGAAAGCACGAAAGCGCTTACGCATCCTTAATTAAACTAATGTAGCATAGCTTAGTAAATTAAGGTTAGATTATTTATTTAGGATTCTGTTTTACTTTGTAAATAAAACACTAAAGGTATTTTTTTATATGACTATGAACCTCAATGACTATCAGGTGTTCTTTTTTGATCTTGATGGTTTGATTTTAGATACAGAGCCTGTGTATTACCGTGCTTTCTTGCAAGCATGTCGAGAACACTCTTACGATAATGTCGATCTTGATTTTGATACCTATTATTACTTGGCAATGTTGGGAAGAGATGCATTTAAAGAAAAAATCATCGAGCTTTTCCCAAATACGGAGCCATTTTTCCCAGAGTGTTACTATGAAAGAGAAAGAATATACCAAGAATTAATGCGCACCGAGGTTCCTGCTTTACTCCCCGGAGTTGAAGACTTTATCAAATTTGTAGCTGCTGAAAATAAAGTTATGGGAGTGGTAACCAAC
Organism: Chlamydia sp. BM-2023; assembly: GCF_964023145.1. Classification (NCBI taxonomy): domain Bacteria; kingdom Pseudomonadati; phylum Chlamydiota; class Chlamydiia; order Chlamydiales; family Chlamydiaceae; genus Chlamydia; species Chlamydia vaughanii. Next base: position 780,965 of record NZ_CAXIED010000001.1, read on the forward strand.
TCAGCAAGGGTCGTTACCGACCGTTATTGCAGAATTATTCCTGTTCTAGGGTTAATGCAGTTTTGGGTAACTCGTGAAGATTATGATCTTCCAAAGCCAGCTCCTGATAGCTATCGATGTGCTTATGAGAAATTTGCTCGTAATGGAGAAAAAGTCGTCGGGTTTGAAGATAGCGTGAAAGGCTTGAGAGCCCTCGCAGAAATTCCCTCAACCCTAGTTGTGGTAAACTCCTTGTTAACAATATCTCAAGAAGATCATGAATCCTTTGCGGGTAAAGAGTTTCATTACTTTTCTTCTTTTAACGAATTGATGGCGCATTCTGGAGTGCAAAACCAGTTATAAGGTTCTTTGTAACATACGTGATGTAAAGACAAGGCATAACTAGGAGCTGCTGGAGGCCCTTGCCTACGGTTTTTCTTTTCTAGGATCTCTTTAATGTATGCAGGAGGATATTTTCCTTTGCTAACATCTAAAAGAGATCCAACGATATTTCTGACCATCTTGTACAAGAAACCATTCCCCTTACAGATGATGGTTACTGTTTCATCCTTCTCTATAATATCTAATTTAAATAGTGTTCTTACCGTAGAGGTATAATCGCGTCCATGATTCGCAAAAGAAGCGAAATCATGGGTTCCTAGTAGGTAACGGGCTCCTTCTTGCATGAGATTTGTGTTTATGTTGTGACGTGGATGATAGGAAAAATACCGCTGCCAAGGTAGAGGTTTCGAAACTCTCGTTAGTGAATAGCGATACTCCTTAGCAACAGCTTGAAATCTTGCGTGGAAACCCTCATCGGTAATGACGACATCGCGAATAACAATATCCTTAGGGAGATTCGCATTAAGCATTTTTTTTATTCCCTGGGGTTGTAAAAATGCCGGATGGTCAGGTTGCGAGAAATGTACCACCTGGCCAAAGGCATGCACCCCCGAGTCGGTACGTCCTGAAGAAACCACAGGAACGCGTTTCCCAATAACTTTTGTCAGGGAGTTTTCTAATACTTCTTGAATAGATAGGTCTTTAGGTTGCCTTTGCCATCCGGCATAAGCAGTCCCTTGGTAAGCAAGGAGTAAAACGACTCTTGTCATAGCAAAGCATGAGCTATTGTTAGATCTTCAGGATAGGTGATTTTTATTTGAGGGTGTTTGTTAAACACTAAAGATACAGAAATATCTAAAAGTTCGGCAGCTTGTGTATCGTCGCTGAGAGTAAGATTTCGCTTATTTGCAAGAGTAAGCCCTTCAAAAAGAATAGAGGTTTTTAAACACTGGGGAGTGTGAACTATAGATAAGGAGTCACGATCTATGGTTTTTACAGGATCGCGTTGCTTGATGGTATAAGGCACTGTAGATACTAAAGTCGCCGCTCCTGTTTGTTGTGCTGCAGCTACAAGTTCCGCAACCTCATCAGGATAGATAAAAGGTCGGGCTCCATCATGAACCAATACCCAGGGGTTGGTTACTTTTTGTAGGCCTGAAAATACTGAGTCTTGACGACGCTCTCCTGAGTGAGCAAATTTTACAGGGTAACCATCGAAGATGTATTCGTAGGTTTCATGACAAACAACAACAATTTCTGTAATTTCTGGAATCTTCAAAGAGTTTTTTAGTGCGTGTAAAATAAGAGGTTCTCCCTGAAAAGGAAGATATTGTTTAGGTTGGTTTGCTCCAAATCGAGATCCTGTACCTCCACTAAGTAAAATTAAAGAACAGTTAGTGTTCATATACGCACCTTACACAACAAATTTCTGGAGGAGAACAAAAACGTAACCGTTTGAATCCTCCTAAACCTCGATTCACAAATAGTTGTTTTCTCCCATCAGAAAGTAGAAAGTGTCCCCGTATTAAATGGGGATTTTCTAATCCTGAAGTTCTGTTCATTATTCTATTGGCAAATTTCGGCCAGGGAATCGACACTTGCGATCCGTGAGTATGACCAGAAAATATGAGATCACCAGGATATTCCTCTAAAGAATACACAGTATCAGGATTATGAGAGAGAATAATACCAGGTAACGAAGGATTATAGTTAGTAAAAGCTTTTTTAGGATCAAATTGTTTTGCAAAGAGATCGCCAAGACCGACGATATTTACGACATCTGTAATAAGATGGCTTTCATTGTGGAGCAAACGCACAGGGGTATTTTTTAATAACCGTAGAAGTTCTTCGTTAGGCTCTTGCTTTTGCAGACCTTCGGCATAGTTATATTTATTAGAACCAAACAATCCCTGCGCTAAAGAAACAAAAGCCCTTTTGAAAGGCTGACTGCTTTTCATAGAAATCACATCGATTTTCCCTTGTATGTTTCGGGAAATATAGGATTGATAATCATGATTTCCTAAGATTGCATAGACCCCTAGGGGAGCATGAAGAGAATTTAAAAATGATTCTAAACGTTCGTGATCACCTACTTGAGCTCGGCAAATGAAATCTCCAGAAAATAGTAGAATATCAGGAGAGAGTTTTGCTATTTTTACAGCAACTTTTTTAAGGAACTTTTTAGGAACGGATTTGCTGCAATGTAGGTCAGAAATTTGAACAATGCGCATACCATGAAGATGAGCATGCTTTTTTGGTAGTTTCCAAACGATAGAAGATGTTCGCAGCCAGTTTGGCTCTATAAAATTTGCCCATGACAATACTGCAAAAGGAACCGCAGCGGCTAAAGATAAAGGAGCTAGAACCACAATAACACTATAAACAGATTTTCTCCTCGCCCTTTGGGACGAGGATCTTGAAAAAGAGCCAACTCTTAATTTTATTTGATGATATGCTTGGAGAGAGCTTTGGTCATTTGGAACATATCGATGGCACTTGTAGAGCCGAAGACTTTAGCTAGGTTAGCGTCCGGGAGAATATTTCTTTTATTTTTAGGATCTTGTAGTTTGTGTTTTTTTATGTACTCCCAGACTTTTTTTACAATTTCAGTGCGGGGCATAGGTCCCTTGCCAACGATAGCTGCTAGATCGGAGGAAATATTGACAGGGTTCATAAAAGCAGAGTTTTTATTTTTTTGACTCATCGGTTACTCCTAGTAAAGGTGGTACGAAGAGACCCAAGCTCTTCATCCCAACTTTTTTATCTTTCGAGAAGGTTTCTCGTCAAAACAAAAAAACATAAATTGCTCCACACTCTTTCTTTATTAGGGTTTTAGGAAGCTATCCGGAGAGGTGCTGGGGGATAGAAAACTATCATTGAGAATTTCTCGAGAAGAGGACTCGTTGACTTTATTGCTTTTTCTTCTCTAGAATCCTCAGACTAAGTGTTGTTGAGAGTATGTATGCACGAGAGTTTAGATAAACGGTTAGAAGGCTTGTTAGTAGGCTTGGATCTGGCCGGGAGGTCTCTTTGACCTTGAAAATAAGAAACAAGAGTTAGCTAATTTAGAAGAACAGACCTCGCAAGAGAATTTTTGGCATGATGTTTCTCACGCAGGAAAAATTTCTGAGAGAATCTCAGCTTTAAAACGGCAAATTTCCGATTACCTTGAGTTCAAAAACAAGGTTGATAATCTAGCATTTTTTCTTAATGACAGTGATGCTGTCACAGATCCCGAACTTCGCGGAGACCTAGAGCGGGAATTTTCTATTTGTGAGCAGATTCTTTCAGAGTGGGAAACGAAACGTTTGCTTTCTGGAGAGGTTGATAAAAATGCCTGTTTCCTAACGATTAATGCTGGAGCTGGAGGAACAGAGTCTTGCGATTGGGTAGAGATGCTTTTAAGAATGTATTCTCGTTGGGCAGCACAACATCAATGGAAGGTAGAAACCATAGACCGTTTAGAGGGAGATGTCGCAGGAATTAAGCATATTACTATAAAAATTTCCGGGGAGTATGCCTATGGTTATGCTAAAGCAGAACGTGGTGTACATAGATTAGTACGTATTTCTCCTTTTGATAGTAATGCTAAGCGGCATACCAGTTTTGCTTCTGTGGATGTTTATCCTGAGATTGATGATCAGATTGAGATTGAGATTCGCCCTAATGATTTGCGTATAGATACCTATCGTTCTTCAGGTGCGGGAGGACAACACGTAAACGTTACCGATTCTGCTGTGAGAATTACGCATATTCCGACAGGAATTATTGTTTCCTGTCAAAGCGAACGTAGTCAAATTCAGAATCGTGAAAGTTGTATGAAGATGTTGCGGGCAAGGATGTATCAGCAGATTCTTCAGGAACGCTTGGAAAAACAACTTCTTGATAGGAAAAATAAAAAAGAAATTGCCTGGGGTTCACAAATTCGTAATTATGTTTTCCAGCCTTATACCCTAGTTAAGGACGTACGTACAGGACATGAAACTGGGAATGTTCAGGCTATGATGGATGGAGAATTGCTAGATGATTTCATCAAAGCATATTTAGCAGAATATGGAGAAGTTTCATGACAGAAAACACAGACACAGGGGTTCCAGGATTAGAAATCCGTTATACATTGCCGAGTGATGGTGCCTACATGCAAAGATGGTTGAACGATCCGAAGATTCTTCGGGGATTCCCATTAAAAACAGAAGCAGAAATTCGCGATAGCGTGAATTTTTGGGTAGGTTTTTATCGTTACCATAGTAGTTTAACAGCTGTGTATGAAGGAGAAGTCGCAGGAGTTGCTACTCTCATTTTAAATCCCTATGTCAAGGTATCCCATCACGCGCTAATTTCTATTATTGTTGGTGAACCCTACAGAAATAAGGGTATTGGTACAGCATTACTTAATAATCTTTGCCATCTGGCAAAAAGTCGTTTTAACTTAGAAATTCTCTATTTAGAGGTTTATGAGGAAAATCCCGCTTTTGAATTGTACAGGCGTTTTGGCTTTGATGAAGTAGGTAGACAAAAGCGCTTTTACAAAGATGAAATCGGTTATCTTGCTAAAATTACTATGGAAAAAAATCTGTAAGAATAGTTCCCACAGAGGGAGCCTACTTCTACATTAGTATTCTTTATGAAATTTCTGAAAATTTTCAAAAAGTTTTCTCGGCATTTTCTTGTTTCTAAAACGTCTCCTACGAGCTTATCAAAATTTTATAGTAGCAGTTCGATAAAGCGTGCTCTTCCTATTGATTATGCTCCTGGGAGGGTGTATGACTTGAAAAAGATCTACCAAGATTTAAATGAAAGATTGTTTCAAGGAACCTTGAATTTAAAGATAGGATGGTTTGGTCGCGAACGTTCGGGAGGGGCTCGTAGGGCCGTTTTAGGATCCTACCATGAGGAAGAACAATTAATACGTATACATCGTTCTTTAGATCGTGAGGACATTCCCTTATTTTTTATGGAATATCTTATTTATCATGAGATGGTGCATAGCATAGTCCCTCGAGAGTATTCCCCGTCAGGAAGAACTATTTTTCATGGAAAGAAATTTAAAGAGCATGAGAAGCGTTTTCCTTTATATGAGAGTGCTATAGCGTGGGAAAAAACGAATGTTTACGTATTGCTGCAAAAATATAAATCAAGAGTAGGTAAGAAACATGGCAGGACACAGTAAGTGGGCCAATACAAAATATCGTAAAGAGCGTGCTGATCATAAAAAGGGAAAGATCTTTTCTCGAACGATAAAAGAACTCATGGCTGCTGTGAAAAGTGGTGGTCCAGATCCCAAATCTAATGCGCGTTTGCGGATGGTTATTCAAAAGGCTAAAGATCAAAATATTCCTAATGAAAATATCGAAAGGAATTTAAAGAAGGCCTCTTCTGCTGACCAAAAGAATTTCGAAGATGTTACCTATGAGCTATATGGCCACGGGGGAGTGGGAATTATTGTCGAAGCCATGACCGATAATAAAAACCGCACGGCTTCCGATATGCGCATAGCTGTTAATAAGCGGGGAGGCTCCCTTGTAGAACCCGGAAGTGTTCTCTATAATTTTGCCCGTAAGGGAGCTTGCTATGTCCCTAAAAGCTCTATAGACGAGGCGACTCTACTGGCTCATGTTATTGATGTTGGTGCGGAAGATCTCGATAATGAAGACGAAGAGAATTTTATTGTTCTCTGTGATCCCGTAGAACTCGCTTCTGTGAAAGATAAGCTCGTAGCCTTAGGAGTTACCTGTTCTCAAGAAAAGCTCATTTATGTGCCTTTACGTCTTGTAGATTGTGATGAAAAAGATGGTGAGGCAAACCTTGCTTTAATCGAATGGTTAGAACAAGTCGATGATGCCGATGATGTCTATCACAATATGGCTTAGGCTTCCTCAAATATAGTGAGAAAGCCTAATATCGCTTACTTCGGTAGAGAAGAAGATCTAGGAGGAGGCGCCGGGGGAGTTTTAGACTTCACCACTGTTATTGTTCCGGGTTGTATGGGACCCGAAGGTGCACTGCTACGAGTTTCAAACTGTTGTAGACGCTGTGCTACCGTACTTAAAGTTGAAAGAACTTCTGCTGCCGCCTGAGGAACTTCTGAAGGGGATCCTGCTGATAAAGGTGAGGCCGATTGTCTCTCACCAGCTACTGGAGTCGACGTCGCCATTTGTGATACGGGTGACGGCGTGTTAACTGTCGTTGAGCTAGAAGGAGGGGTTGCTGCACCTAATAGTGATGACAAGCTCCCTGATACTTCTCGAGCAGCCGCATGAAGAGCGCTTTTTTGATCAGGAGATCCAAGTTCTTCTGCTACTTCTAACTTCGGAAGAGAGGAAACTGTCGGAGTCGAACCTCCTCCTCCTGGAGTAGTCACTACTTTAGCTGCTATAGGACCAAAAAGACCTCCCGAACCGGTTTCCTTCTGGAAGTTAGAAATAATGCCCCCTATTTGCGGGCCAGTTGTACTTTTTAAGTTCCCGTTCTTATCAAAACTGTCATTCAAGTGCTGTCTAAGTCTAGGTAGAAGTTTTTCTAGACCTCCTTCACCTTCTAGAAGTTGGCCTCCCAGTAGTTTCGTCGTAGTTGATCCCGGAGTAGCACGTGGGCCTCCTCCTGTTTTTCCTCCGCCGCCTACAGTGCCGCCGTCTTTGACTACAACACGCTTAGCGAAGCCAAGACCCTCTGCTGTTCCCACTTTACCTGTTACAAATCCGGGATCAATATCATATCCAGATGTTACAGCTTTCGCAAAGAATTTCCCTTCAGGTTGTGTAGGATTTGGGGTTTTCCCAGCTTCAACATCTTTTATCACTGTCCCAAGGTTCTGATTTACAGATATGGGCTCTCCGTTATTACTTTGAGGATATACAACATCTAGGTGTTTGCGGACGTGATTTAATACACCTAGCAATTCTGCACCGTCATCGTCGCCGCCTCCGCCGCCGCTGACTCCTCCGGTACCACCGCCACCGCCAGTGCCTCCGCCGTCATCACCTCCGCCGCCGACACCGTCAACGCCTTCACCACCCTGGTTAGTATTTTGTAGTAATACTGTAGGTTGATAAGTTCCGTTTTCTGACGTTCTAATAACAGTTCCTAAGTCTTGATTTCCTTGATGATGCACACCATGTTCATCGTAAACAGTATCTAAATGCTGACGTACGTTGGTTAATACCTGTTGTAACGTTTGCTGATTCATTCCTGTTATGTTTGTACCATCTCGAGATGGCGGTGGTGGTCCAGGAGGGGGTGGGGGCGTAGGTCCTGTGTCTTGAACTCCACCGTCTACGTGATCAACATGATCACCTCCACCTGTGACTTTTCCGTCAATTTGATCTGATTGGTCTCCACCTTCGGATATCTGATCTCCTCCGCCTACAGTGCCGCCGCCGCCTGTAACTGTAGTTGATGTAGTTCCTCCACCAATATCCACTTTGGTATGAACCCCTCCCAAGTTGATATTGATAGTAGGCATTTGAAACGGCGGTACTGGCCCTCCAGAAGGTGGTGGTCCTCCAGGTCCAGGAGCGCGGGTTTCTTGAGAAAAGGCAACGCCTTCATCTGGTCTCGTTTGATTACTCCAGTTAATAGGTTGGAATCCACCAACATCACCCCAAATAGGACCGGAATCTACCTTTGTTCCACGACGCCATACAGAAGGAGTAAAACCAGAGCTAGCCTCACTTTGATTCCAAGGTCCGTATACTACCGTTGTTTTAAACTTCATACTCATCAGGAGGTGATTATAATCGCCTGTTTCTCCTGTTTGTCCTTCAATGCGTGGTTTAACATTGTTTTCGAAATCGTGTTGGAAAGTGTCATAACCGGTACAAAACTTCGCTACGCATTTTTCAAAATCACCCGTATCTGTAATGCGTTCTTTTGTTTTCCCGTTAGTAACAGATATGGAACATGCTGAGCTCCAATCTCCATTTCTTACGAAAATGAAGCTTCCTCTGGTGTTATCGAGGTAAACAATATGGCCGCCCTTGGTGACTAATCTTGATTGAACCGAAGGGTCTGACAAAAACTTTATAATAGATGGCTTACTCGTAGGGTCGTATTTTGGAAGAGCCATGCTTGGCAATCCTCCAGGACCGTCAGCTCGCTGACCTCCCTCAGGAACTTCAGTTCCTCGAAGACCTTCGAGAGACCCTAAATCATCAGGGTCAGTTCCTTCGGCACCTTGAGTATCATGTCCCTCAACAGCACCCTCTAATTCTGAACCCGAAGATACGTCAGAACCCGCGGAAACATCACTATCGCTACTAGAAACGCTATCGCTTCTGTCTCGGCCTCCTGTGAGAATACGATCTCCCAATAAGCTTGCAGAAGTTGCTGTTTCTCCTGTAGCTCCCGAGCCAGTTGTTGAAACTGTATGAGGTGAAAATACTACAGCAGAGGCATCGCCTTCAGCTTGAGTAACGGTAGCAGTTGCTACAGAACTTGTTGTGGCTGCTGTATCAGCAGCTGCTCCTGATCCGGAAGTGGATACAGTATGGTCCCCCATTGTCACTGTGGTTGTCGTCACAGATGGATCTGTCGTAGTTGTTGTTACGATTGGTGTGGGCTGATTACTAATAGGGGAAGTCATGATTTAATAACTAAATAAAACAAACTTTAATTTAACTAGATTGTAAAACAAATTATTTATTATTATCTCGAGTTTTATTAGTTTAATTAATAATCATTCCGTTTTATTAAGTTTTTAACTGCTGTTATTAAAAGACATTTGCTTTCGAAAAAAATGAAAAGTTTGCATGGAAAATAACGGCAGAGAGCGTTAACGTTTCTTTAAAGATAAAGAGAAATGAGAGCGAGGTACGGAGAATGCCAGCGGCAGAAGTCTTCGGTGGTTGTGTATTGCAAGGTTCAGTGCGAGTATCAGGAGCGAAAAACTCTACAACTAAGCTACTTGTTGCCTCGTTGTTGTCAGATTGTAAATGTACCCTTAGGAACGTTCCCGATATTGGTGATGTGCGCTTAACCGTAGAGTTATGCCAATCTCTCGGTTCTATAGTTCATTGGGACAAACAGGCGGAAGTAATAGAAATTCATACACCTAAGATTTCTATGTCTCAGGTGCCTGCACAGTTTTCCCGAGTGAACCGTATTCCCATTTTGTTACTAGGAGCTTTACTTGCCCGCTGTCCTAAAGAAGTCAGGGTTCCTTGTGTTGGTGGCGATGCCATAGGAGAAAGAACTCTAAACTTTCATATTGAAGGATTAGAACAGCTGGGTGCCGAGGTTATCTATGATCACCAGGGTTATCAAGCTTCGGCACCCCGAGGTCTTGTGGGGGCCTATGTTACCCTCCCTTATCCCTCAGTAGGAGCTACTGAAAATCTGATACTTGCTTCAGTTCGTGCTCAGGGAAGAACCATTATTAAGAACGCTGCTTTAGAAGTGGAAATTCTTGATCTTATACTGTTTTTACAAAAAGCAGGTGTGGAAATCACAACAGATAATGATAGAACCATAGAGATTTTCGGTTGCGAGGATTTCTATGAGGTAGATCATTGGGTGATTCCTGATAAAATAGAAGCCGCTTCGTTTGGCATGGCTGCAGTACTCACAAAAGGTCGCGTTTTTGTGGAAAATGCTGAACAAGACGCTATGATCCCTTTTCTTAAGACACTACGTTCTATCGGAGGGGGATTTTCAATAACAGACTCCGGAATAGAATTTTTCTATAGCGGGCCTTTACAAGGAGGCGTCGTTTTAGAAACCGATGTTCATCCGGGATTTCTTACCGATTGGCAGCAACCGTTTTCTGTGCTTCTTTCTCAGGCTGAAGGATCCTCAGTAATTCATGAAACTGTTCATGAAAATAGATTGGGGTATTTAAATGGCCTGCAGCAAATGGGAGCAAACTGCGAGCTTTTTTACCAATGCCTAAGCTCTAAAGCATGCCGTTACGCAACAGGAAACTATCCCCATAGTGCGGTAATTCACGGTGTTACACCTTTAAAAGCTTCCCACTTGGTAATTCCTGATCTTCGCGCAGGGTTTGCTTATGTTATGGCTGCTCTCATTGCTGAGGGAGGACCCTCATTAATAGAAAATATCCAACTTTTAGATCGTGGGTATTATAATTGGGTAGAGAAGCTTAATTCCCTAGGGGCAAAAATCCATTTATTAGAGCCCGCAGTGTTATAATTTCTCTAAAGTTTGTAATCCTAACAAATGCATTCCCGTTGCTAAGGTCTTCTCAACAAGAGCACAAAGATATAAACGCTCTTTTTGATAAGGAGATCCTTCAATATGACAGTCTCTGAAAAAGGCATTAAACTTATTTGTAAGCATGAAGAGATAGTCAGTAAGAAAATGAGGACAGAGATCTTTAAGGGTTACTTCGATAGCTTCCGGGAAGCGTAGTAAAGCTATGGCTAAAGCCTCCTCAGAAGGCTCTTGAATTTTCGCAGAATCTTCTAAGTTTAAATGTTCTATTCCTAATCTCCGCTTTATTCCTTGAATACGTACATAGGCATAAAGAAGAAACATCGCCGTGTTCCCTTCAAAACGAAGCATCTTCTCAAAAGAAAAAATATAATCGCTAACGCGGTGAGAAGATAAATCTGCATATTTAATAGCATTTATACCAAGAATAGGAGCACGTTGGGCAATTTCTTCTTCGGACATGTCAGGCCGATGCTCTTTTAAGGTAGCCTTAGCCTGCTCTACAGCAGTGTCTAATAGCTCTTTTAACTTGATATTCTCTCCAGAACGCGTTTTAAACTTTTTCCCTTCAGAGTCAAGAACAAGGCCAAAACCTACATGGGAAAATATTCCCTGGCGGGGAAGATATCCTGCAGCTAACGCTGTAGCCTCAAGAAGCTGAAAATGTAGAGACTGGCCCATATCAGTAACAATGATGATTTTATCAGCGTGATCTTGCTCCACGCGATAACGCATAGCCGCTAAATCTGTAGTGGCATAGTTGTAACCGCCATCACTTTTTTGTACCATGAGGGGTATAGAAAATCCCTCGTGGAAAATGCATTTAGCATTGTCAGAAACCGTCACTAGTTGCTTGTTCTCTAAATCTTTAACAATCTCAGAAAGAAAAGGGTTATAAAAAGACTCTCCACGCTTTTCAATGGTAATATCTAAAATATTGTAAATCTTTTGAAAAGCACGCTCGGAAATCTCACAGATTTGCTTCCATAATTTTAAGGCTTGAGGGTCTCCAGATTGTAAAGCGACAACGTTATTTTGAGAGCGCTTTTTAAAATCGGCATCTTCAGCAAAGCGGGTATGAGCTTTCTTGTATAATTCAGTAAGATCTTCAAGATTTTCCATATCTTCTGAAGGCTCCTCCTGAAGATAGGTAATTAACATTCCAAAAGCTGTTCCCCAATCACCAATGTGATTAATCCTTAAAACATCATCGCCAACAAAAGAAAAAATACGTGCTAAACAATCTCCGATAATCGTAGAGCGTAGATGACCCACGTGCATATCTTTAGCAATATTCGGAGATGAAAAATCTATAACAACCTTTTTAGGGGCGTTAACACGAAACCCTGAGGATAAGTTTTTAGGAAATTCTGATAGGCGAGTATCTAAAAACTCTTTGGAAAAAGTGAAATTGATAAATCCCGCGCCGGCAATTTCTACAGAGGAAAATATTTCCTTGGGAATATGGCTAACAATAGCTTCAGCAATTGCCCTAGGAGCCATTTTTAATATGCGAGCAAGCTTCATCGCATCATTACATTGATAATGGCCAAAATGTTCTTTTGTTGATTGCGTAATGTCAGGGGAGATATTTTCTACCTGCGGAAAGGCAGAATGAATCGCAGAAGTGCATAAAGAAGATAAAAGAGAAAGAAGAGTAGTCATAAGATCTAATTAAGGGACCTCTCCAATGCAACCATTTTCATACCACGTTTTTAGCTCTGCGATTTTACTCATAATTCTATCAGTGGCAATTTGGTAGGCATCTTTATTACTTAGAGTTTTATCTTGAATTAAGTCGTCAAAATGTAAAGGAGTTCCAAAAATACACGTTACCGTTTTCCACAACTTAGGAAACTTTTGATGGCGGTTGAAAATATCATAAGTCCCTCCAATGTATACAGGGATCACAGGAACTTGAGATTTTATTGCCATTAACCCTACACCAACCTTACCAGGACCTAACTCTCCGGTAGAGGAGCGTTCCCCCTCAGGATAAATAATTAACTTTTTTTTCTTTTTAAAGAGCTGGAAAGCCACCCGAAATGCTGCAGAGTTGCCCTCGCCACGTTTTACAGGATAACAACCCCATTGCCTTTGTAACCAACCAATCACACGATTACTAAATAATGACGAGCGCGCCAAATGATACAAACATCGATGTACACAAAGGTGTATGGCTATAGGGTCTAAATAAGAATTGTGATTTGCAGCAATAATCGCTGCTCCCTTGATAAAATTCTTTTTTACACCATAGGGCTTTAGTCTATAGAAAATAGAAAAAACGACTCTCGTAAGAAACTTACAAACTGTGAATATCATGGCTGCTTTTGGGAAACTAAAGCTAAAATTTGTTCTAAAACTTGGCTTATTGTCAAATCTGAAGAATCTAAAACAACAGCACCATCAGGAATAATTAAAGGGTCGTGAGTACGCTGGCTATCAGCCTCATCGCGTTTTACAAGCTCAGCATGTAAGGCTTCTTTGGACAGAGAATTTTCAGGTAAATCTTTCAATCTACGCGAGGCTCTTACTTCAGCACTTGCAGTTAAAAATATTTTTAAATCAGCATTCGGAAAAACCTTGGAGCCCATATCTCTCCCTTCAAAAACACAATTTCCTAATTGGGCATATTTTCTTTGCTGTTCCTGCATAAAAATACGCACCTCAGGTAATTGGGAAAGCTGAGAGGCTTTATTGGCAACTTCTTGAGTGACTAGTTCTGCTGATAAAAGATGCCCATCTAGAAAAGCTTCTAAAGGCTGCCCAGAGATAAAAGAAAAGGAAAAAGGAGGATGAGAAAGAATCTCTTTTATAGGTAAATTTTGCCAAGTTGGTTGTAGGGATGTGTACGCTAAGGTGCGATACATAGCTCCAGTATTGCAGTAATTAAACTGTAAATCCTTTGCCAGAGCCTTCGCTATAGTACTTTTTCCTGTCCCCGAAGGGCCGTCTATTGTAATAATCATCCGATGAACATCGATTTTTGGGTAATCAAAAGCATAATATACACAATGGGGGTAGAAAGTAGCAAAGAATCTAAAGTATCTAGCATTCCACCAACAGCTTTTAGCTGATTACTATTTTTAATACGTGCGTCACGCTTAAAAATAGATTCTATAATATCTCCGAAAAATCCACTGATACCCATAATGAGTCCTAAAAAGATCAGAATACTAGGCATAGTAATATGCGCATAAAAACGCGTAGGGATTTGTAAGAAGAAAATCACACTAATTAACGTAGATCCTAAACAACCGGAAACAAAACCTACAATAGTCTTATGAGGGCTGATTTCTGGGGTGATTTTCTTCTCTCCAAAAGCTTTTCCAAAGAAATACCCGAAGATATCAGCACCTTTTGTTGTCGCTATTAAAAAGCATGCCCACCAAATTCCTAAAAACGGCTCCGTAGTATGAATAAATCCATATAAGATGTTTAAGAACAAGCGTAGGGGAACCCCTACATACAATATAGAAAATAACGTGATCCCAGAAGTCTCTAAAGGACCACATTTGCGTTTTCTAGACTTAAACACATTAATCACTATCCAAACAAATACAAATACCCAAGGAATTACCGAAATAACTTCAGGAAGAACATGATGCCAGCGAATCGCAAGAAAACTCGTTAACACAAAAATGAAAGAGCCTACAGCACTATATAAACGAAACGCATAGCTCATTTTAGCTTTCGCCATAGTTCCATATTCGTACGTCCCTACGCCGCTGCAAAGTGCTGTAATAAATCCTAAGGCAAAAGATGTCGCAGGAAATAAAGAGCTGTAAAGGAGCAATACTAAAAAAGTAAGGACCAATGAATGAACAACAACTCGTTGAAAAAGATCCCCATAAAACGGAGTTTTGAACTTGCCTAGCTTCATAGTTATTTTCCTCCTCGTCGGGATCTTTGTTGGTAAGCTTGAATAGCATCCATAAGATGATTGGGTTTAAAATCTGGCCATAGAACATCAGTTACATAGAGCTCTGTATATGCTATTTGCCATAAGAGAAAATTACTGACACGCATTTCGCCGCCAGTGCGAATTAATAAATCAGGATCAGGAATTTCCGAAGTATCCAAATATGAACGGATAACATCTTCAGAAACCGCATTCAAAGATATTTTTTCAGTTAATAAATCCTGATGAAGTTTTTTAAAAGCTCTTACTAATTCGTCCTTGCCACCATAATTAATTGCTAGCACAAGAGTCATGTTGGAAAACTCTTCGGTTTTTAAGGCAATCATAGCAATTTTTTCTCTCACAGCTATAGGTAAAGCAGAAACATTGCCTATACAACGTAAACGAATACGATTTTCAATAAAATAGGGCAACTGCTTGTCTAGCTGAGAGTGAAAAAGAGAGAACAATTCTTGAACTTCCTCTTCTGACCTGAGGAAATTTTCTGTAGAGAAAGCAAATAAAGTTAATATCTCAACCCCTAAAGCAAAAGCCGAGTTGATGATTTCAGGTAAAATTTTGGCGCCATAATAATGACCCGATGTTTGTTTGACTTTGCATTTTTGTTGGTATTTTTGATACCAACGGCGGTTGCCATCCATAATAATAGCAATATGCCTAGGTATAGACTCGCGTAATGAGGTAGCTTGATCCGCCTGTTGTAAAGTTAGAGACATATCTACATCGTTAATTATGGCAGTGTGATTTGTGACTTGTTTTTCAAAAACAATATCGAACCCTCTGTTTAAAGCAAAAGAAAGGACAAGATTTTTTTTTGTTTCTGCATAATCTAAAACAGTCTGAAAACAGATATAAAAAAATTAGAATCTCAGAGGGAGGCATAGTAGAAGAAATCGCTATATCTTGACAAGTTGACATTCTTGAAACAAAAAGTAATCCTCATTACGATAAATTATGATATTCAGAAAAATACCCACAAGACTCCTTTTCTTCATCCTATTTGGAAAAGCAAACAAAATTCTTACTGATTCGCGGGGAACCCCACTTGAGCTCATTACGATTTAACTATGAAATAGCAGTTCGCAAATTGCCTAGAATAAAGATCTCCATAGTTTAGCAAACTGGCAAAAGTAATAAAAATTTTTTACCAAAAAGATCCAGGGGTTTTTTTATTTCTTTATTTTGATATACTTAGTTGCTTTTAAATAAGGTCATTCCAATCTTGTTTTTCGTTTTGAATGAGATCAATGTTTTTAGACTAATAAGGTGTTTTGCATGAAGTTACCGCGTATGTGCTTTGGGCCTGTTCCAAAATTTGCATTTATGTGCGTAAGGCAACATAACGAAAGAATTCACTATATTCCTAATGCGCGACACCTAGCTAAAAAAGTTTTAGCAGGTCTTTTTTTGCTTCTAGGAGCGGGAGCCGTGGCATGCGGTATTTTAGCCGCTAGTATATGTCAGACCCTTATGCCTTGCATCGGGTTACTTATTCTGGGGATGCTGTTATTTGTCTTCGCCTATTGTCAATATGTGAAAGCTTGGACGCGTTTAGAAATTCCAGATTTACACTACCGTAAGCACATCGTTTCACAGCTAACGGAAAAAGAATACTTTTCTTTGCTACGCACATTCCGCTCTGTCTCTCCAGGGAAATACTGCCACCCATGCAAAAGAAATATTAGTATCAGCGAAGGCACTGTAGAGCAGTTAAAGAAAAATTTAGAGAAAAGAACAGTAAAGAAAAGTGGAGTATTTTTAATTCAGGAATTGGATTTAGAAGCAATCCGTCAGAAGCAATTGGAAACAGAAACCGTCTACCAAGGAGTGTTTAAACTCCCCGAAAGTATGCGTGAATGTGTGAATAATTCTTTAAAAACTAGTGTCTCTCGGGAAAAAATTATAGCGGTTCCATGGATAAATCAAGATCAATGGGTAACGCCTCAAGAAGTGATTTACACCGGCATTCCAGGATTAAGACAGGAGAGTACACACGGTGAAGGAGCTCCTGAGCTGCTTACTGTTTATACAAAAGCCTATGTGGCTGCTTTTACTGCCGCAATAACACGAGCTTCTGTTTCTCGTACGGTAAGTAGAGAAGGGCTATGCATTGTTGTCTCTCCTTTAGGAGTCGTAAAAGCTTTAGAAGCAGAAGAAGTGCACGCTCAAAAAATTCTCTCTAAAATAGCGTTTTTACAAGCTGTAGAATATATGGCCACAAAGGCAGTGCTCCCCGAAAATAAAGCAGAGCTTTTGATAAATATCGTGCTTATCGATCCCGAAAGTATTGCTCCTCTACGAGCTATAGGTTCCAAAGCCTTGTTCCCACAATCAGAATATCTGTGTTTTTCAGAGCTTTCTCCAGCAAAATCCTCTTGGAATAAGGTCGTCTAGTTACAAAAAAATTCTCAAAGAATTTACGAAGTCAAAAATTGAAGATTGTAATCGCAACTTCAATGTACTTGTTTAAAACCATAAAACAGGTCTTCATTTGACGATTTTATTTTCAATTGGTATTTTGGTTCATTAGTATTTCTATTCAAAATATCCTCTAAATTAAAAGAGCTTCGCAATGAAACACAGATTTGGGCGCAATTTAAGTATAATTGTTTTTGTTTTTGCGTTAGCCCTCTATTACGTTTTACCAACGTGTCTTTACTACTCGCGTCCATTAAATAAAAAAGTTGATGAAAAAGAAGCGCAACAAATCATTCGTAGATTAACGAATCAGATTTCTGAGGTGCGTAATGATATTGTTCCTAGGGTTTCTTCAGTACTTTCCTCATTAAAATTAAGAGGACACATAACGCAACACCCAAGTATCCCAGGCGTAGTTAATATCCACTTTAAAGATAATGAAGAGGCTTATACTTTTCTTGAGAATATGATTTATGGAGAGCCAACAGTCCCCATAAAATCTTCACGTTTGTATGTTTTGGGCTATGAGCAGAAAGAAGATAGTGTTGTTCAAGTCACAGGATCATTAACTACAGCATTAACAGAAAATGATTTTTCTTTTGTTTCATATCATAAAGATGAATCAGCGAATGGTTCCTTAGACGCCATTGCCTCCTCACTTACACTTGTACCAAGAGATCCTTGTACGTGTGGCTACGCTTCAATTTGGCATGCAGCACCCCTACAAAGAGTAGTACAATTATCTAAAAATTTGGCTCTAGGTTTAGAGATTCTTCCTACATCTAGAACGCAAGCTTTATTGAATTACTTTTTCTCATCAGAGAAAGACTATGCAGCCTTTTTAGCAAAGGTAGAAAGTGGGGCTTCAAATTCAGACATCGCTGAAGAAGATCGACATCTTTTAGAAAATTTATATCAAACGTTAAAACTCAGATCTCAAAGATGGAAAAAAACGTCTACACGTATTGTAGAGTCCTCTTTAGACTGTAGTAAAGTCTCTCCTTTCTTTTCTTCCGTAGAATTTCTCGCGAAAGAAAGAAAAATCATTTTTTGTTTGGATCCCCATGTTATTGCTAAACGTGAAGAACTATCTGTAGAGCAACGTTTAGATTTCGATGCTTGGTTAGCAAAAGAAAAACAAAGATTAGCTCATAAATTTCACAGAACTATGCAGGAATCACCTCAAGGTTTTGCTTTTTGTCTTAGTGATAAAGAGGCTAGTGGGGAAATTATTTTGCATGGACAGCGTATTTATCAGGGCATGGTAGAACATCTCGCTACCCTGGCATTGAATAGACCTGCAGCGCAATCATGTGATCTTATTAAAGAACATTTTCCTGTGTATTGTCGCTTGCCCAGAGAAAGCGATACTTTCGGATGTTTTATTTTTTCTCCTAAGAAAAGTTGCTCACACTTTTCTAAAGGATCTGTGTACATTGTTCTAAAAGGCTTGAGATCTATAGCTGCAAAATACGAAAAAGGCTCCCCAGAAGAGGCCAGAGTTTTTGATAAGGATATGCAAAATCTCTATAACTGTTTTACTCATACCGATTTGCATCCTTATAGTGTGGGAGATGATGAAATCTTGGAAATCAAAGAGCCTTTACAAAGGCTGTTTGATGTATGGGGAGAAAACTTTGTTGTTACTAACGAAGGAGAATCCGCAAGTTTAGAAGTCCGAGATATTCGCGATCGTCTAGAAACCTTAAATCGCATTGAGAAGCAACGTCAAAACGAATGGGTACGTTGGCACGAACAATATCAACAATCTAGTTGTTCGATGGATCCTCAAGTGCGTATACGTGCTGCCGTGCCTCACCGAAGCGCATTTGTTGAGAATCTAAAACTCAATATAAGAAAATATTCCCGAGGGGACAGTGTTTTACGCCTAGGGATTGATTTTGTTGGTGGGAAACAAATCCGTCTTGCATTTAAAGATCATCAAGGAAAGCAACTTACTGATAAAGAAAGTATTCTTAAAGTTTCTGATGAACTCTATGCCCGGTTAAATAAACTTGGTGTTGCGGAAGTGGAAATTCGCAGAGAAGGGGATAATGTTCACCTCTGTGTTCCTGGATCCTCTAAAATTTCTTCAGAAGAAATTTTAGGAACATCGCAAATGACCTTCCATGTAGTAAATGAGAAGTTTTCTCGCCATACTCCTTTGCGTTACGAAGTTCAAAGATTTTTAGATTATCTTTGGTTTACAGCACAAAGTCTGGAAACTACCTCGCCAAATGATGTCAATAACTTGGCATGCCGTATTTTTAATCATCACGATGATATGCGTTTGCCAAGTAGCGTTAAAGAAGCAATCACTAAATTACGCAGTGAAGGATTAGCCTTCCCAGAGATAAGTGGTGAGCCTTCTTCTTCACATTTGGATGTTACGTATTCGATGATAGCGATTGAAAAAGATAGCGAAGGGAAGGCTAATCCCTTAATGATCGTTTTCCGTAATCATGCTTTAGATGGCGCATCTTTAAAAGATATTCGCCCAGAATTTGCTGCTGGCGAAGGGTATATTTTAAATTTCTCTGTAAAAAACACCTCAATAGCTCAGCAAGCTAAGGATATTTCCCCTACAGATAGTTTCCACGCATGGACATCTGCCTATTGTCAAGAGGGGGTTAGTGGCACAGAAAAGAGCAAATACTCTTCAGGAAGAGGATGGCGGATGGCTGTTGTTCTTGATGGCTATGTCGTCAGTGACCCAGTACTAAATGCTCCATTAAAAGATCACGCTAGCGTATCAGGGAAATTCTCTCATCGCGAAGTAAATAGATTGGCGACCGATTTAAAATCCGGATCGATGTCGTTTGTACCTGAAGTTTTAAGCGAAGAGGTTATTTCTCCTGAATTAGGGAAACAACAACGTAATCAGGGGATCATTTCTATATGTCTCGGCCTTGCTGTATTGATCATTTTAATGAGTGTCTATTACAAGTTTGGTGGTGTCATTGCCTCGGGAGCAGTTATCCTAAATCTTTTGCTGATTTGGGCTGCCCTGCAGTATCTCGATGCTCCGCTTACCCTAACAGGGTTAGCAGGGATCGTGCTTGCTATGGGCATGGCCGTAGATGCTAATGTTCTTGTTTTTGAGAGAATTCGAGAAGAATATTTATTATCTCGAAGTCTTACTCAATCTGTAGAAGCCGGATATAAAAAAGCTTTTGGAGCTATTTTTGATTCGAATTTAACGACAGTATTGGCTTCTCTGCTTCTTCTGCTCTTGGACACCGGACCAATTAAAGGATTTGCACTGACCCTGATTTTGGGTATCTTCTCCTCGATGTTCACAGCCCTATTCATGACGAAATTTTTCTTCATGGTGTGGATGAATAAAACTCAAGAAACACAGCTACACATGATGAATAAATTCATCGGTATTAAGCATGACTTTTTGAGAGAATGCAAAAGGCTCTGGCTAGTATCAGGAAGCGTTATTACCCTGGGGTGCGTAGCATTAGGCTTTGGAGCCTGGAATTCCGTTTTGGGAATGGATTTTAAAGGCGGGTATGCTTTCACATTAAACATGGCTGAACAAGAGTCTATAGACGTAACGCAGTTTCGTAGTAATTTAAACGCTAAGTTAAAACAAATAGGATTATCTTCTAGAGATTTTCGAATAAAAACCTTTGATGCTTCGGAAAAGATAAAAATATATTTTAGCCAAAATGCGTTAACACATGTGCAAACCCCAGAAAACCTCAGTTTTGAAACTCTTGATCCTAATTTATCTCGAGTGGTGGGAATCCTTTCCGATACAGGGATAGACGTTTCTTCTGATAATTTTAAAGATGCACAGAACTTCTGGTTTAAAGTTAGCGGTCAGTTTTCTAGTAAGATGCGAAAACAAGCTTTAATAGCATTGATGGGAGCTTTGTTAATTATCTTGCTTTATGTCAGTTTACGTTTCGAATGGCGTTACGCTTTTAGTGCTATCTGTGCTTTGATTCATGATCTTGTTGCTACTTGTGCAGTTCTAGTAGCCACACATTTCTTTTTGCAAAAGATTCAGATTGATTTACAGGCAGTTGGCGCTTTGATGACTGTTTTGGGGTATTCGTTAAATAATACTCTGATTATATTTGATCGTATTCGTGAAGATCGTCAGGAAAAATTATTTACACCCATGCCGATCTTAATAAACGATGCACTACAAAAAACTTTAGGAAGAACAGTAATGACTACAGCGACAACGCTATCTGTCTTACTTATCCTATTGTTTGTGGGCGGGGGATCAATCTTTAACTTTGCTTTCATCATGACAATAGGTATTCTCCTAGGTACACTATCGTCTCTGTATATAGCGCCTCCTCTGCTTTTATTTATGGTTCGAAAAGAAGAAAAATATCGGCAATAACCGCGGTTGTAATCTGTTTGGGTATGGAAAGACGAGAACATGCTCTTTAGGAAAATAGATTTTTAAAAAGTCCACGGCAAGAAAATCTATGGCAAATAAAGATACTCCTTCTGTCCCTAGTCCTAGTTGGATGTACCCAAAACAGGACCCTGCACTACTTGCTGCCCTCATAAAAGAGTTGCATCTTCATCCGATTGCAGCGCAAATTTTTATCGCTAGGGGGTTTCAAACAGTAGAAGAAGTTCGTGACTTCCTCTACGTACATCAATCAAATCTTCATGACCCAGAACTCTTTCTTGATATGCCTAAAGCTGTCGAACGCTTGCTCCTCGCTAAAAAACGCGACGAGTGCGTTATGGTATACGGAGATAGTGATGTAGATGGCATGACTGGAGTCGCTCTTCTTGTAGAGTTTCTAAAATCTATAGGCATGAGGGTGAGCTATTGCTTTCTCGGTGCTCTGCTAAAACATCACGGAGAACCTTCTTCCTTAATTGCTAGGATGAAGGAAGAAGGTGTTACTTTACTTATCACCGTAGATTGTGGAATTACTGCAGGCAAAGAAGTAAGCGATATTAGTAAGCAAGGTATCGATGTGATCGTTACCGATCACCATATGCCTACTGGGAAAATTCCCCACTGCATAGCAACTCTAAACCCTAAACTACGCGATCATACCTACCCAAATAAAGAACTTACCGGCGTTGGTGTTGCTTTTAAGCTCGCTAGAGCTGTTCTCGATGCATTGAAGAAAGATAATCCACGAATGAAAGTTGAAATAAAACATCTGTTGGATTTTGTTGCTTTGGGGACCGTTACCGATGTTGGAACCCTTTTAGGGGAAAATCGTACCATGGTACGTCACGGCCTCAAAGAGATTGCTAAGGGAAGCCGGTTGGGATTGCGTAAACTATGCCTCCTCTCGGGTGTGAAGCCCGCCGAGGTAACCTCCACAGACATCGTTTTAAAGATAGCCCCGAAGCTTAATAGCCTAGGGAGGCTTGCAGATGCCTCTAAAGGTGTTGAGTTGCTCCTAACAGAAGATGAGGGGATTTCCGATGCTCTAATTCAAGAGCTCGATCAGATAAATAGAGACAGACAAAAAATAGAAGCTGATGTGTTCCATGATGTTCAAAAGATCATAAAAAACCAACCGAACATCGTTGAACAAGCTGCTATAGTACTATCTTCTAAAGATTGGCATTCGAGAGTAATTCCTATTATTTCCGCACGCCTTGCTAAAACATATAATAAGCCCGTGGCCATTATTTCTAATCAGGGTGGTGTTGGAAAAGGATCTTTAAGAACAATAGGTTCTTTCCCGCTCTTAGGAATACTGCAAAAATGCTCGTCCTTATTTGTATCCTACGGAGGACATGACTTCGCAGCAGGAATTATTATTAAAGAAGATAGAATAGAGACTTTCAAAAAGAAGTTTATCCATCTGGTAAGCTCTTCTTTAAAAAAAGATAAAGCAACTCTTACGCTCCCATTAGATTCTCGGGCAAATTTTGATGAGATAGATCATGATCTCTTATCCTCCATAGATCTTTTTGAACCCTTCGGAAAAGGAAATCCTATTCCTGTCTTCTACACTGTTGTGCGTCAGGTGCGTTATCCTAAATTACTCCCAGGGAACCATCTGAAGCTTTATCTTAACTATGGGGAAAGAAACCTCGAAGGGATAGCTTTCGGAATGGGAGATAGAATAGATGCTTTAAAAGCTAGCTGGAATAAACCACTAGAGCTTGCCTACACCCCACGTTTGTCAAAATCAGCAAATGGAGGAGTCCTTCATTTGCTAGTACGAGATTTTCATATTCTGCCCCTAGATTATAAAGATGTTGCGAAAATCTAACGCCTTACTCAAGGGCTCAATCCATTCTTCTTGGAGATGTTTCGAAGCTTTTTCCTTGAGTTTTTCTATCAACTAGTTTTAAATTGCCCACCCAATTTCATTGACAAATCACTAGAGGCGCTCTTTGAAAATATGTTTCTGATAGCGTGTTGTTTGATAAAGAAGCAATTTTGCTTTGGTTGAATGATTGAGAGTTGTGGATTGGAAAGTTTCAGAACACAAAACCCACGGCTACTTAGTAAAGAACACAAGTAGTTTTCACTTAAATCCCCATAAAGCATTTTAAATATAGGAATTTTTAATCGATACAAATTTTTTGAAGAAAGAATTTGCACTCTTTATTTTCACACTCCCCCAGTAGTAAGAAGCATTTTCTTTGTTTTATTCTAATCTTGTTTTAAAATATTGCGATTTAACTCTCACATTTGTTAGCGGATATGTTTCTAGTTAACCAGACATCTATTAGGAGAAATACCCTAGAAGAAATGAATCCGGTTCCTGAAGTGTACATATTCTCTTCAGAATCAGCTCACCGGGTTCAAACGTTTAGGGAAAATTATCCGAGGCTTTACAAAACGGTCAATATAATTTGGAAAATAGTTAAAATTATTTTTAAAATTATATTTTTTATTCCTTTTGGTTTGTTCTGGGTTTTAGGGAGAATTTGCCAGAATGTAGTACTTCCCGCAGCTGGTGGTCCCTTCTCAAAACCATTGTGTTCGCCGAAGCAGATGGTTCAAGAAGTGTTCGCTACGAGTGCGCGAGCTCTTGTTGATTCAGGATACGCAGAGTCAGTAAGGCGTATTCCTATTCAAAGTGATGACTTATTTATTGATGCTTTATCGATCACCTTCCCAGAAGCCAAGCCAGGTAGGTGGATGCTCTATACTCTGGGGAATAGTGAATGCTTTGAACACCGAACTTTAGTTTTTGGGCAGAAGAACTGGATATTAGATACTGCTAAGAATGCTCAGGCTAACGTTTTAGTCATGAACTACCCCGGAGTTATGCATAGTAAAGGTCCTGTTACACGGGAGTCGTTGAAACAAGCTTACCGCTCTTGTGTTAAGTATCTCCGGGATTGTCCTGACGGGCCAAAAGCAAAGCAAATGATTGCTTACGGATATTCGATAGGAACAGCCGTACAGGCCATGTCATTAGATGAGGAAATAACTGACGGAAGTGATGGAGTAAACTGGTTTGTCGTAAAGGATCGTGCTCCACGAGCTATCTCAGCAATTGCAGGACAATGGTTAGGGAAATTTGGCGTCTATGCAGCGAAATTGTTGAATTGGGAAGTAGATGTGGCGGCGCTCAGTGCCAAACTCACCTGCCCGGAACTATTTATACACGGTTGTGATGAGAGTTCTGTTCTTATAGGGGACGGATTATTTAAGCGGGAAAATTGCTGTGTAGCACCATTTTTAAAGCCAGGAGCACAGTTCCCAGGGGAAAAAATTTCTGTTAGCAAGTATCTCCTTACACACCAAGGTCCTCTAGAGGATGAGAGCGTTGTAAAAGTAGCAAATCATATTAAAGCACATTTTGATTCGGAGAATCTTCAGCAAATTTCGGGCTCTCAGGAATCAAATGAGAGGCTTGATGAGTCGGAGGACTCCGATTCTTAGGAAGAGCATTTGCACACGGGAAAGAGAATCTTTTACGGAAAAGATTCTCTATGGCACTGTTGTCACAGCCTTTGTCCTAAATCAAGGGACGCTAGTGTTCTTAAAGTTGTAGTGCGGATATTGATACTACAAAACTTCTAAGTTACTCTGAGAAGAGGGGTTTGACGCAATTAACTAAGATTGCCTAACTCATGACATATGCGATATACAAGGAGAAAATGGGTGACTGGGGTTGTAGAGAATTTAGTTCGAGAGAGGACTTCGTTCCAGGCTAGACCTACTAAAAAAGCCGGACACCCCAGTGCAAAAAAGCCAATTTTTATTATTATAGCTTCTGGTTTTTTTTGACCGGCCTATTCGATTTTCAGAAAGGTTGATGCGGTTATTTCTACATAACCCAGGAAAAATCATTGAATCAGGAATAAGAGACCTCGTCTCTATAGTTCCTGAAGAGTTTCTATTTTTAACAAGTATTTCAAGAGAAGGGGCTTAGCCCCGAACAGAGTGATCTAGCGTTAAAAAGCACCGTTTTAATGTTAAGAAATATTAATAAATATAGGAGTAATTTGATTTTATTAAGATTTAAACCAAAAACGTCAACTTTGTATTAACAAAAAAGCTTGATTAATAAGTCTTTTCTTAGGAAAATACTTATTTAAAAATTTCTAAAAATTAAGGAAGAACTACTAACTATTACGGTTGTTTTAATTCTAAAATATGTTGAGGGGGGAGGTTTGCTAACGTATGGAATGCGTACAACATGAAAGCTGTTTCGAGTTAGAGAGCAGAGAAGAAGCACAGGCACTTGAAGAGCAGCAAGAAGGAACTCAGTGGGTTTCAATCACACAGGCGGCAAAATTGCACTGCGTGACACGTCAGGCAATTTATGTAGCTATTAAACAGAAGAAGCTGAAGGCTTCAAAAACAACCCGATGGGAAATAGATCTTAAGGATTTGGAAGACTACAAACGTAACCGCTATTCAAGAAAGAAGTCCCTTTATCAAGGGGAGCTGCTTTTTGATAACAATAAGGGTTGCTACTCTGTTAACCAAGTTGCTGAGATTCTAGGAATTCCCGTACAAAAAGTTTACTATGCTACGCGCACAGGAACTATGCGTGGGGAGCGTAAAGGAGCTGCTTGGGTTATACACTGTTCAGAGATTGAGAGATACAAGAACGAATATTTAAGTAAGCAGACAGCAAAGAAAGTAAAAGATGCTATGGTTGTTGAAAATACTACAACTTCCGCAGAAGATACAACTTCTGCTAGCGCCTTCTTATTTGAGAACCATTAGTTCGTACTTATCTTCTTTCGCTTTGTCCCTGGCTACCGCTTTTATTTCCTTCGTCTTTCTAAAATCTCTTATTTTTTTAATTTTTCTGTTTGAATACAGATAGACTATGTCTATGTGTGAATCTTATTAGAAACTCTGTAGCTTTTGAGAAAGATACAGAGTTTTTATTTTTCTGTGGCTCTTAATTTTACAATCGAGATCCTTACAGAGGATTTCTCTTGAAGAAATAGCCAGATTCAAGGTATCAAATCTCCTTGGTCTTAGGATTAAAAAGAATGGTTCTGGAAAACGTACGTGTTAGAGTTGCGCCGTCTCCTACTGGGGATCCCCATGTAGGGACAGCTTACATGGCTTTGTTTAACGAGATCTTTGCAAAACGATTTAAGGGGAAGATGATCCTAAGAATCGAAGACACAGATCAGACGCGAAGTCGAGAAGATTACGAGAAAAACATTTTTTCCGCTCTCAGATGGTGTGGTATCCAGTGGGATGAAGGCCCCGATGTAGGCGGTCCCTACGGCCCCTATAGACAGTCAGAACGCACGGAAATCTATCGAGAGTACGCAGAGGTCCTTTTAAAGACAGATTACGCTTATAAGTGTTTTGCAACGCCAAAAGAGCTCGAGGAAATGCGAGCGGTTGCTACCACCCTAGGATATCGCGGAGGATACGATCGCCGTTATCGCTATCTATCTCCCGAAGAAATAGAGGCGCGTACCCAAGAAGGCCAGCCCTACACCATTCGGTTGAAGGTTCCTCTTACCGGAGAGTGTGTCCTTGATGATTATTGCAAGGGGAGAGTTGTGTTCCCTTGGGCAGATGTCGATGACCAGGTCCTTGTAAAATCCGATGGTTTCCCAACCTACCATTTCGCTAATGTCGTAGATGACCATCTGATGGGAATCACCCACGTTCTTCGAGGAGAGGAGTGGCTCAGCTCCACACCTAAACACCTTCTTCTCTACGAGGCTTTTGGCTGGGAAGCTCCAACGTTTCTTCATATGCCCCTCCTTCTCAATCCTGACGGTACAAAACTCTCAAAAAGGAAAAACCCTACTTCTATCTTTTATTATCGAGACGCAGGCTATATCAAAGAGGCATTCATGAACTTCCTTACCCTAATGGGCTACAGTATGGAAGGAGATGAAGAAGTATACTCTCTAGAAAAATTAATTGAGAATTTTGATCCTAAAAGGATTGGAAAATCAGGGGCAGTTTTTGATATCCGTAAGCTTGATTGGATGAATAAACACTATCTCAATCACGAAGGATCCCCAGAAAATCTATTGTCCAAGCTCAAAGACTGGCTGCTCAATGACGAGTTTTTCTTAAAAATTCTTCCTCTGTGTCAATCTCGTATCACAACACTTGCTGAGTTTGTAGGATTAACAGAATTTTTCTTTTCAGTTCTTCCTGACTATTCTAAAGAAGAGCTTTTGCCCTCAGGAATCTCTGAAGACAAAGCAGCCATTCTTCTCTATAGCTATGTAAAATACATAGAAAAAACCGATCTATGGGTTAAAGACCAGTTTTACCTCGGGTCTAAGTGGCTTGCTGAAGCTTTCCAAGTGCACCATAAAAAAGTCGTTATCCCTCTGCTTTATGTAGCGATTACAGGGAAGAAACAGGGCTTGCCTCTGTTTGATTCTATGGAATTACTAGGGAAATCTCGGACGCGAGCACGATTTGTTCATGGCCAGAATCTTCTCGGGGGAGTCCCTAAAAAAATCCAAACGGCTATTGATAAAGTTCTTAAGGAGGATAACTTCGAGAGTAAGATTCTAGAGTTCTAGATAGATCTTGTTCTTAAGCTATTCTTTACCGGCTTCTTAGAAAGAGTTTTCTATAAATTTTCAATATAGGACGCTTGAAATACCGATTTGGCTAGCGATAATTCCCAAAAATTTGCCTGCTTAGTCAAAGGACACCTTCCTTGAGCAAGAATATAACTTCGGGGAGGGGGAGCGTATGAACAACTGGAAACGAACAGAGAGGTGAAGAACACTATATGCAAAAAAGAAAATCTTCTCATTTCTCAACTCCCTATTTGTTTAAATGTTAGAACAATATTTTTTTATTATCTATTAATTAAAATTATTACTTTTTAATAATAAAGTCGTATCTCTATAGCTTTCAATAAATTAAGAATATAAAAAATCTTGTTCAAACTCGGAAGGCTCGCGTAAGTAGCTTAAATTCATAAGAAAGGCCTCACCCAGGGGATTTGCCCCGGTTCTCTCAAAGTCTCTCAATTGCTAAGTTAGTTTTGTTTCCTCTTTAGGGAAATAATTAGTTTATAAAAATATAATATAGAAAAAAGAATTGATAAAATTTTTATTTTCTATTGTAATATTGTTCATGGGAAAGTGCTTTATTAATTATTAAAAATCCTATCAATTTTTAATAACAAATCAAGCGCGCTAAGTTTTCTAATTAGAAAGGAGTTATAAACTTATGAAAAAAGCTGTTTTACTAGCTGCAGTATGTTGTGGTGTATTTGGCTTAAGTAGCTGCTGCCGTATTGTAGATTGCTGTTTTGAAGATCCTTGCGCACCTAAGTCCTGCAATCCTTGTGAATCTTTCAAAAAGAAAGATTGCAGCCCTTGTGGTACGTACACACCTTCTTGCTCAAAACCATGTGGCGAGTGCAATAAGGGTGAACGAGGAGTTCAAGCTAAAGGTTGTACATCTGAAGGCAGATGCAAACAATAGGTAACAGTTATCTGTTTACTTAAATTAAGTAGGTAGTTAGGAGAGAAATTGTTTCCCTGCTGACTACCTTTGATAAAAATAAACTTAAATGTTGAGGGTAAGAGTTCACAAAATTTCTACCCGATGGCAGAAGAAAAAATAACACACGCGATAGGAGATCCCTATGTCCAAACTCATCAGACGAGTAGTTACGATCCTCGCGCTAACTAGTATGGCGAGTTCATTTGCCAGCGGGAAAATAGAGGCCGCTGCTGCAGAGTCTCTTGCCACCAGATTTGTTGCTAACGCAGACAATGTTTTGCAGTCTACAACAAAAAAAGTTAGATTTGGCCGTAATAAAAATCTAAAACAAGAAAAGAAAAATCAAGGCGCTTTCTGTGATAAAGAATTTTATCCATGCGAAGGTGGCCAATGCCAATCATCAGTAGATACCAAGCAAGAATCTTGCTACGGAAAAATGTACAGTGTACGTGTCAATGATGATTGTAATGTTGAAATTAGCCAAGCTGTACCTGAATACGCTACAGTAGGATCTCCTTATCCTATTGAAATCTTAGCAGTAGGCAGAAAAGATTGCGTTAATGTTGTTATTACACAACAGCTTCCTTGCGAAGTTGAATTCGTGAATAGCGACCCAGCTACAACACCTACTTCCGATGGTAAATTAATCTGGGAGATTGATCGTCTCGGTCAAGGTGAAAGATGTAAAATTACTGTTTGGGTAAAACCTCTTAAAGAAGGTTGCTGTTTCACAGCCGCAACTGTATGTGCTTGCCCAGAACTTCGCTCTTATACCAAATGCGGACAACCTGCTATTTGCATTAAGCAAGAAGGCCCAGAGTGTGCTTGCTTACGTTGCCCAGTTTGTTACAAAATCGAAGTTTGCAATACCGGTTCAGCTATTGCTCGTAACGTTGTTGTAGATAACCCAGTTCCAGACGGTTTCACTCACGCTTCAGGACAACGTGTTCTTTCCTTTAATTTGGGAGATATGCGTCCTGGCGACTTTAAAGTGTTCACCGTAGAATTTTGCCCTCAAAAAAGAGGCAAAGTTACTAACGTAGCTACTGTATCTTACTGCGGAGGACACAAGTGTTCTGCTAACGTAACTACCGTAGTTAACGAGCCTTGTGTACAAGTAAATATCTCCGGAGCAGATTGGTCTTACGTATGTAAGCCTGTAGAATACACAATTTCTGTATCTAACCCAGGGGATCTTAAACTTTATGATGTTGTTATAGAAGATACAACTCCTTCAGGAGCTACAATTT
Organism: Chlamydia sp. BM-2023; assembly: GCF_964023145.1. Lineage (NCBI taxonomy): Bacteria > Pseudomonadati > Chlamydiota > Chlamydiia > Chlamydiales > Chlamydiaceae > Chlamydia > Chlamydia vaughanii. Next base: position 810,924 of record NZ_CAXIED010000001.1, read on the forward strand.
TAGAAGCTGCAGGAGCTGAAATTTGCTGTAACAAAGCTGTTTGGTGCATTAAAGAAATGTGCCCAGGAGAAACTCTTCAATTTAAAGTTGTTGCTAAAGCTCAAAGTCCAGGAAAATTCACAAATCAAGTTGTAGTAAGAACCAACTCCGATTGTGGAACCTGCACATCTTGCGCAGAAGCTACAACTCATTGGAAAGGTCTCGCAGCTACACATATGTGCGTAATCGATACTAATGATCCTATTTGCGTAGGGGAAAATACAGTATACCGTATTTGTGTAACAAACCGCGGTTCTGCAGAAGATTCTAACGTGTCTTTAATCCTTAAGTTTTCTAAGGAATTACAACCAGTTTCTTCTTCAGGTCCAACAAAAGGAACCATTACAGGTAACACAGTAGTATTTGATGCTCTGCCTAAACTTGGTTCTAAAGAATCTGTAGAGTATTCTGTAACATTGAAAGGAGTTGCTCCTGGAGATGCTCGTGGAGAAGCTATTCTCTCGTCAGATACTTTAACAGTACCTGTTTCAGACACAGAAAATACGCACGTTTATTAATCTTTAAACATTACTAAGGTTTTTGAACGAAAAGCCGTCCTAGATATCTCTAGGGCGGCTTTTTTTTGTTTCAGATGTTCTGAATTTTTGTCGGCTTGATGGCAAAAAAATCAAAAAGTTAAATTAAAAATTTTAATTAATAGAGGAGTTCGTTAAACTTTTCCGTCTTATATGTTTAGTGAAGGAGTTTAAGATGACAACTGCGAGTGGTCCTGGAAATATGGGCCCTGTGCTGGATTTGATTCAGCCAGGATTGGACGGTGTATTAAAAGATGAAACGGTACAGGTAACTTTAATTAATGCTGCTTTAGGATGGATGCATACCAACATTATAAAGCCCATTAGAGAATCAAAAATAATGCAGTCAAGGGCATTTCAAATTACTATGGTAGTTCTTGGTGCCGTGCTGCTGATTGCCGGCGTGGTCTTGACGTTTGTATTACAAGCGGATCTTGGGAAAAATGCGTTCTTATTCTTAATTCCTGCGGTTATCGGTTTAATTAAGCTTCTAGCTTCATCAGTTTGCATGGAGCAGCCCTGTACCCCTGAGAAATGGCGTTTATGCAAACGTTTCCTCGGAACGGCAGAAGACCTGTTCGATGATGGACAAATAAATAACTCTAATAAGATTTTTACTACGCATAGCGTTATAGAGAATACAACAGAATAAGTTAGAGATAACTAAAGAGTTGTCGAACGCTATAAAAAACTTTATTTAATCATTGAAAATTAGGAGGCTTTTAGCCTCCTAAAGAACAAGAAACCCTCTTATCTCGTAAAAGAATCATATCTTTTAAAATATTCACTGATTCTTCCATTTGTAAGTCATTGCTGCCATAAGGGCGAATTGCTTCTGAAGGCTCTTTCAATTCAGATAGAAAGATCTTATAATTTTTATTGGTTTCTAATCTTTGCTGACTATTTGCCGCAAGCTGAGGGAGCATCTCCTTCCATACAGTTTCTTCCCTTTGTAGATGCGGAGTGTAATACCTTTGAAACCATGGACGCATATGCGAATCTAAATCATCCAAATTGTCATTCATAACGTTATCACAACTATCAGAAGGTAACGGATGCTCTAAATAACGTTCCCCTAAAGGTTCTTCAGAGTAGCGCGAGGCAATATGAATGTCAGATTTGACGCCTCGAAGTTGCGTAGATTTCCCAGAAGGAGAGTAGTACTTTCCCACAGTGACTTTAAAAAAGCCCTCCTTGTCAGAGTCGGCTGTTATTGTTTGATGCTGAATCGTTCCTTTGCCGTAGGTTTGCTCGTCACCCACAATTATAGCTACACCATAATCTTGAAGTGTTTGAGCAACAATCTCTGCCGCAGAAGCAGAGCTCTTCGAAACTAAAATTGTTAAAGGACCATCGTAGAATTTTTTAGGGGAAACAGTGCGGTAACGCTTAATACTACCATCAGCATAACGCGAGACCACCACTACGCCGTTAGTCATGAATAAACCAGATACTTTAATAGCTTGAGAAAGAAAACCCCCAGTGTTTTCTCGAATGTCTAAAACCAAACCTAAAAGATTTTTATCCTGCAGGCTCTGAATAGCACGCTTCAGATCCTGCTCGCTGGAAATTTGATTTTCCCCCTCATAAAAAGAATGTAAGGTAATTTTCCCTATAACACCATTACCATAAGATTCATAAGAGACATCCACACGGCGATCGTCTAAACTAATTTTTTCACGCTTTAACTTAACCGTACGGTCTTCACCTTGGCTGTGAATGTCTAAGACAACCTCAGATCCCTGAGAACCGCGAAGACAATCTAAAACAGCTCTAAAAGGAAGATGTTCTATGCTTTTACCATCCACACGATAAATAACATCATCAACATTCAAAGCCTTGGTTTTTGAAGCAGGACCACCAGGAATAACCTCTTTTACAATAATGCCATCAATGTCTTCTTTTAAAATTACACCAATCCCACACATACCCTTTTCTAATTGAATACGCATAGCAAGAGCTTCCTCTTTGCTAAAGTAGGTTGTGTGCGCATCTAAACTGTGCGCCATAGATTTAACAACACGTACATGGAAATGGTGGGCCTCTTCTTCCTGAGACATCACATTACCATAGTCATTAATGCCCAAATAATGGTTTTCATAAGCTTCAAGTTGGCGTGCGCAAAGCTGAGTTAAAGCAGCCTCTTTCCCTTCATATCGATCTTTTGCACTGTCAGATAGATAAATAGAGATATAGGATAATAATAATCCACGATGTCGCGATTTTGCCTCTTCAATAGACTGAGCCCAAAGAGAGGGTTTTTTAATCAGAATATGAGTTTTTGCCTCGGCAACTAACTCTTCAGGATGCGATAACCACTCCGTACGCCATTGACGCGCACGAATAATGCTATCCTTAATCACAAGATTTAAATTCTGATAAATAGAAAAATTATTCGTTTTATAATTTTTCAACAGACGTTTTTTAATGTCAGTAGACTGTATGAAATTACTCACTTCCTTCTCTGTAAGATAGGCTTTGTGAGAATCAAAAGATTGAGAGTACCCTATGAGAGAACGTAAAAGAATATCAGAAGAAATATCTTGAGTTCCTACATGATACTCTATCAACTTATCCATGGTTTTTCGAATGTCTTCTTCATGAAGTAATTCAGAAGAAAAAGAAAAACTAGGAAGGAGTGTTAAAACAAGAGCGCAAAGACGTAGTATTTTTATCATTACAAATATCTTTGTTGATCGTGGATATTCGTAACATCGACAGAAAATGCTCAGGCTTGAGCAAAGAATTTTTACTAAAAGAAAAAACTATTCAGAATAAACAGGTTGGTAAAAAAAATATTCTTTCTTAAGATGGCGGGAGAGGTAATCGAGGACGGCTGCATTGATTGCAAAGAGTGTTGACCAGTAAGATACCCGCAGCAATAAAAACTAAGAAAGAGCCCATCACGTAATACGCACCAGAGAAAGGTAGCGTAGCTTGAGGAAGAAAACTTAATCCCGATAAAATCAAGGCGATAGTAAAGAATACCGCAGCCATGGCAATCATCGCAACACTGCGCGAAGATATATAAAGTTGTTTCTGGTATTCAGAACTTAGGGGCTGTGGTAAAATTTCCTGATACATAAGCTGTTTTTAACCTAAAAGAACAAGTATTATAAAAAAAAAGGACATAAGAAAATACTTAAAATTAAAATTTAAATCTAATTTTTGAATTAGATTGTTTTTGAGTCTTCTATGCACTATCTAAGTTGTTTCTTATTATCACTAGCCCTGGTCTTTGTTCAGGGGAGCACCTTACACGCCTACCCCGTAGCTTTCCCTTGGATAGCTCCAAAATCTCTTACCGTTCTAGGAAGCCCATTCATTGATATCGTTCTCAACGTTGATAAAAAATTTATTGAAAGCTGTAATCTGGAAATCGGAGAGATCCAGTATGTCGATAGCAATGATGCAAAAAGAATTTTTTTTATGTACAAGGAGGCATTTCCAGAAAGCCCCATTGTCGCTAATAGAAAAGAACCTCTAAACCTAACCGAAGAGCAACTCGCAAACTTAGGCATCGCTAGCCTGCGTAACAGCAAGCCCTATACCCAGTATCTAAAATATACAGAGTACGGGCCCGCATTTAATGAACTAGACCAAATACGGCTTATTCTACGCTGCACAGGCAAAGAAGATACTCTCTGCTACTCCTTCTATGATATTAAAGAATTTACGAAACGCTCCATAGAACTTCTTTCGTTCTCAAGTAATGGTTATACTTTAATTGATAGTGAGCTGTTTGTTTGTGGGTGTCACATAGAAAATTTTTTAATAAATGCTAAAAATCAGGGGAATAAAATATTACTTGATCTCAACGACTCCAGAATCGCTAGTCAATTTAAAGGACGGATTTGGTCGTGGTTATCCTATGTAGATGTCCTGTTTTTATCAGAGGATTCAATGAAGGTGCTTTCTGGTATTTCTGAGTCTTCCCGGGCTAGAGAGTTTCTTTCCCGTGTAGTCCCCAGCATTTTTGTACAAGATAATCTCCGTATATACTTTACCCAGCACGGGAAAGAGACCCTATATAGTTCAAAAGAAAATCCTCAGCAGCTTGTTCTGGGATTTCTTTTTGGCTACATTAATGATAATGTAGTAGATTATTGCTTCCACTCGGCTGACCTAGTTGTCGAGAACTCCTAAACTCCTTTTTCAAAGTTAAAAGAATCATTTTCTGTCATAAAACTGAAAAATAACTTCTGTAGATTAGAAATGATTTTTTTGAATATCAGATGATTATACTCTAATTCCAGTTCAAAAATAAGCCCTTGCAAACAAAGGGATCCTTACTCTATATTTTCCCCCTTATAGTAGTTAGGTTGAATTGAGAAGGATACATGCCAACCATTAATCAATTAATACGTAAAAGGCGTCAATCTAGCACGTCTAGAAAAAAATCCCCAGCCTTACAGAAGTGCCCACAAAGACGTGGGGTGTGTCTACAAGTAAAGACAAAGACTCCTAAAAAGCCAAACTCAGCTTTACGTAAAGTTGCATGGGTGCGCCTGTCTAACGGTCAAGAAGTTATTGCTTACATCGGTGGTGAAGGACACAACTTGCAAGAACACAGCATTGTTTTGGTTCAAGGTGGCAGAGTAAAAGATTTGCCCGGAGTTCGCTATCATATTGTTCGCGGAGCTCTAGATTGTGCTGCTGTTAAAAATAGAAAACAAAGCCGTTCTCGATATGGAGCAAAACGTCCTAAATAGGACCATATTTCTTTATTAGGGAAAGAGAAGTTAGAGGTTAATTTATATGTCAAGACGACATGCCGCTGAAAAAAAAGAAATTCCAGCAGATCCTATCTACGGAAGCGTAACCTTGGAAAGGTTCATCAATAAAGTTATGATGCATGGCAAAAAAAGCATCGCAAGAAGAATAGTATATTCTGCTTTAGAGCGCTTTGCTAAGAAATTGGGTGCTGAAAACGTTCTAGAGGCTTTTGAAGAAGCTTTAGAAAACGCTAAGCCTTTGCTAGAAGTTCGTTCTCGTCGTGTTGGAGGTGCTACATACCAAGTTCCTGTAGAAGTGGCTCCAGAAAGAAGAAATTGCTTGGCAATGCAGTGGATTATTAAAAACGCTAGATCAAAGCCAGGAAAGTCTATGGAAGTAGGTTTGGCTACAGAGCTCATTGATTGTTTCAATAAGCAGGGAGCCACTATTAAGAAACGTGAGGACACTCACCGGATGGCTGAAGCAAATAAAGCGTTTGCTCATTATAAGTGGTAGAATAATATTTAATCTCGGTTTGGAAGAGGCATAAAAAGTTCATGAGTGACCAGGAATTCGATTTAAGCGCAATTAGAAACATCGGTATTATGGCGCATATCGATGCAGGAAAAACGACCACTACGGAAAGAATTCTTTATTATGCTGGAAGAACCCATAAGATTGGTGAGGTTCATGAGGGCGGAGCTACCATGGACTGGATGGAGCAAGAGCAAGAGAGAGGGATTACCATTACCTCAGCTGCTACAACCGTTTTCTGGGCAAATTGCAAAATTAACATTATTGATACTCCTGGCCACGTAGACTTCACTATTGAAGTAGAGCGTTCTCTCCGTGTTTTAGATGGTGCAGTAGCTGTATTTGATGCTGTATCTGGAGTTGAGCCGCAGTCCGAAACTGTATGGAGACAAGCCAATAAATATGGCGTTCCTCGAATTGCCTTCGTAAATAAAATGGACCGGATGGGAGCAGACTACTTCGCTGCTGTGGAATCCATGAAAGAGAAGTTGGGCGCTAATGCTATTCCTGTGCATTGCCCTATTGGATCTGAAAGCCAATTTGTTGGAATGGTAGATCTTATTTCTCAAAAGGCTCTTTACTTCTTAGACGAAACTCTAGGTGCTAAGTGGGAAGAAAGAGAGATCCCAGAAGAATTAAAAGAACGATGCGCTGAACTGCGTTACGCGCTTCTCGAAGAATTAGCTACTATCGATGAAAGCAACGAATCTTTCATGATGAAAGTTCTGGAAGATCCCGATTCTATTACCGATGATGAAATTCATGCTGTTATGCGTAAAGGGGTGATTGAAAATAAAATCAATCCTGTATTGTGCGGAACTGCATTTAAAAATAAAGGGGTACAGCAACTTCTTGACGTTATTGTAAAATGGCTACCTTCACCAAAAGATCGAGGTGTAATTCGTGGTATTAGCCTGAAAAATAACGAAGAAATTTGCTTAGAGCCACGAAAAGATGGCCCTCTAGCTGCTCTAGCATTCAAAATTATGACAGACCCTTATGTAGGTCGTATCACATTTATCCGTATTTATTCCGGAACTCTCAAAAAGGGCTCTGCTATCCTAAATTCAACTAAGGATAAGAAAGAGCGTATTTCCCGATTGTTGGAGATGCACGCCAATGAGAGAACTGATAGGGATGAGTTTACTGTTGGTGATATTGGCGCTTGCGTAGGTTTAAAATTCTCCGTTACAGGCGATACTCTTTGTGATGATAATCAAGAAATTGTTCTTGAGAGAATCGAAGTTCCTGAGCCTGTGATTGATATGGCAATTGAGCCGAAATCAAAAGGAGATAGAGAGAAATTGGCACAAGCATTGAGCGCTCTTTCTGAGGAAGATCCTACTTTCCGCGTTGCCTCAAACGAGGAAACAGGGCAAACTATTATTTCTGGAATGGGCGAGCTGCACTTGGATATTCTTCGTGATCGTATGATTCGCGAGTTTAAAGTGGAAGCTAATGTCGGTAAGCCGCAAGTTTCATACAAAGAAACCATTACTAAAAATGGCAATAGTGAAACCAAATACGTAAAACAATCCGGGGGACGTGGACAGTACGCTCATGTATGCCTTGAGATTGAACCAAATGAACCAGGAAAAGGCAACGAAGTTGTTAGCAAGATTGTTGGTGGTGTGATTCCTAAAGAATATATCCCAGCAGTTATGAAAGGTGTTGAAGAAGGCCTAAATACAGGTGTTCTTGCTGGCTATGGTTTAGTTGATGTTAAAGTAAGCATTGTTTTTGGATCGTATCACGAAGTCGATTCTAGCGAGATGGCATTTAAAATATGCGGCTCGATGGCAGTTAAAGAAGCTTGCAGAAAAGCTACCCCAGTGATTTTAGAACCAATCATGAAAATTGCTGTAATAACTCCTGAAGATCATTTGGGTGATGTTATTGGAGACTTAAATCGTCGTCGAGGAAAGATTTTAGGTCAGGAATCTTCGAAAGGCATGGCTCAAGTCAATGCCGAGGTTCCTTTAAGCGAAATGTTTGGATACACAACATCTTTAAGATCCCTGACGTCTGGAAGGGCAACATCAACAATGGAACCAGCATTTTTCGCTAAGGTTCCTCAAAAAATTCAAGAAGAGATTGTTAAGAAGTAAGGAATATATGAAGCAGCAAAAACAAAAAATTCGTATTCGTCTGAAAGGATTCGATCAACAACAATTAGATCGGTCAACTGCAGATATTGTTGAGACTGCTAAAAGAACAGGAGCTCGCGTTGCAGGCCCCATCCCTCTGCCTACGAAAAGAGAAGTATACACAGTATTGCGCTCTCCACACGTAGATAAAAAGTCCAGGGAGCAGTTTGAAATTCGTACACACAAACGTTTAATAGATATTGTAGACCCAACAGGGAAAACAATAGACGCATTAAAAATGTTAGCTCTTCCCGCAGGAGTAGACATTAAGATCAAAGCTGCATAAAGCTTAACTTGACTTGGCCATGCAATTGTTAGAGAAATTTAGGGCACAGAAGGTTTCTCTTTCTTCCCGTAAGCTTATTTCTTGTTGCGATTCTAGCGTAACATTTTCTGATGCAGGCCATGTCTATCAACTTTTTTTCGACACAAAAGATAGCGAGCTTTCTTATAAAGTAGGGGATTCTTTAGGCGTGTTTCCAAAGAACCCTAGATACGTCGTTGAAAATATTCTCGAGTCTTTAGGGTATAACTCAAAACAAATTGTCCTCAATCGAGAATCATCACCCATAACAATCTATGAGTTTTTACGAAGTCACGCAAATCTAGATAAGCTCCCACAAAAACTCAAAACCTTTTTCCAAGATATAGAGGATAACAGCAGTCTCTACGAAGCCATTCAAAAAGAAAAGCCTCGTATTCCTATTACCCTCTTTACTGAAGCACTGCTACCCCTGCTACCACGATTTTATTCAATAGCCTCAGCACCGCATCCAAGTAAGGAAGAAGTTGAACTCCTCGTGCGTCTTGTAAGCTATCCAGGACAATATGAGCAACGCTACGGAGTATGCTCCTTTTTCCTATGCAAAGAATTAGACGTAGATACCCACTGTAACGTATTTGTGCAGCCTACAAAACACTTTACTATCGGAGATAATATCAAAGATAAACCTATTGTGATGATTGGATCTGGAACAGGAATAGCCCCATACAAAAGTTTTGTACAGAATCGTATCTATAATAACGATTCTGGAACGAATATCCTCTTTTTTGGAGAACGCTTCGAAAAAGCAAATTTTTATTACCAAGATTTTTGGAAGCAAGCAGTCGATAATGACATGCTCAAGTTGTTCTTAGCCTTTTCTCGCGATAGCGATCAAAAGATCTACGTACAAGATTTACTGAAAAAACAAAACGAGCTTATTTTGAAAGCTTATGAAGAAGAAGCTCACTTCTTTGTCTGTGGAAGTAAAGTTTTGGGAAATGAAGTCAAAAAAACCCTAGAAGATATTCTAGGGAAAAATAAGCTCTCCCAATTGAAGGAAGAGCGTCGTTATGTTGTCGATGTTTATTAGCCGCAATACTCCATAACCGTGAGTATGCAAAAGCATTGTACACCATCACCACAACCAAAATCACTCAGCCCCTCGCCAGACGTTGCCGTAATGCCCACAGAACCTGAAGGGATATTCAAAGCTGCGGCAATACTTTTTCGCATAAGAGATAACTTCGGAAGGAATTTGGGGCGATTGCCCTCAATGGTAATAGCTACATGAGAAATCATCTGGTTTGATTTCAAAGATTTTACAGCTTCTGATAAATACACACTGCTGTCAGTAATGCCTCGAGTATGGAAAAGTTCGTCAGCAACCTCACCAAGTATAATTCGATGTGTTATAGAGGAGAGAGCATTACAAATAGCGTGGAAAATTATGTCCCCATCGGAATTTGCTTGAAAACCAGGACTATTTTCGAAAATCACCCCACCTAAAATACAGGGTTTTGCAGAACTTTCAGGAAGGAAACGATGACTATCTTGCCCAATGCCTACACGGTGAATCCATTGCGGTTTAGGCAAAGGAGAGTCGTTTTCTGCGTTCATATTTGATGTACCTGTCTTTTAATATTACCATAATCAAGATACCGTGACACTTAAGACAAATGACCCCATGAAAGGCTAATCAAGACTAAACGTGACCCAGAATCTCTTGAAAAAATATACAGAATAACAAAAATTCCCGCACCAACACATCCATAAAAATTTCTCCGAGCCCCGCTCAGTATAAATTAAAAAATTTAAATAACGCATAGTGTTGTAAAGGTATTTCTCTTCTAAATATCTAGTTAATTTGAATTTAATTTGGTTTTAGTTTAATATTTTTGCGATTAATTGTTATTTAGATGCTGTTAGAGGTATTTATGTCTAGCCCACTCTCGGGAAATGCCGCGTTCGATGAAATTACGACGACCTCCTCCTCAAGGGGCTCAGGCCTGCTCTTCTCCGGAAATGAAGGAGACCTCCAGCTACCTCCCCCCACAAGAAGCGCCGCTTTCGATGAAACCGTGGGAACCGCTCTTCCAGAGAGATTGAGTATGCTCTTCCCCAGAGATGATGATGGCCTCTGGCCTATCCGCTCTAACTGGGACCTAAGAGATAGCGTGGCGAGGAAACACTCCCTACTGGCAGCTATTCCCCTGATTGGGTCTGTAATAGGCGTAATCAAGCTCGTCAGTGCCCTTGCCATTGATCGGGAAAATGATACAGTAGAGCAAATTGTCGTCTACGCACTCACCGGATTGGCAGAGTTGTTAGGACTAGGAATCCTGCTCCTGCTGCTCAAAGTGCTCTATGTCATGGTAAAAGTTCTAAAAGAAAAGCGTACCGCAACGCCAGCCTATCGGGAACCCACCTCCTTGTACAATTCTAGAGAGATCTACGAGGGTAGATAGAGAATAGTCTAAGAGAGAGAAGTCATTATCCAGCTTACTCAAGCTCATAGATAATAGACGGGATCGTCTCCTTTTTCCGTAACCTCCTTTATAGGAGAGTTTATCTTATTAGAAATATCGTTGCTTTAAAGCGAATATTTCTCTACAATGACCAACTGAAAATGGCTAGATAGCTCAGCTGGTAGAGCAGAGGACTGAAGATCCTTGTGTCGTCGGTTCGACCCCGGCTCTGGCCATACTCGATTAACATTTAGTGTGTCTAGTTTTTCTTGAAAAACTAAAATCAAGGACTTTGTATTTTTTATAATTTCCGTGTTTGCTAGACTGTCTACGCAAATATGTTGAGTCCTAAGCACAAGTTAAAAAATCATAAGGAAAGAATTGATGGAGCCTTACGCGATAATTCAGACCGGAAGCAAGCAATATCAAGTTCGTCAAGGGGACGTTATAGACGTTGAATTATTGGATGACATTTCTGAAGGGCAAGAGATTGTTTTTCAGGAGGTGTTGTTTACATTCGATGGGTCTAAAGCTTCTCTAGGGACCCCTACAGTAACTAATGCTGTAGTGAAAGGTGAATTGCTTTCTCGAGTTCGTGGAGAAAAAGTAATCGCTTATAAATATAAACGAAGAAAAAACTATCATCGCAAGATTGGTCACCGTCAGAACTATCTTAGAGTGAAAATTAGCAATCTAGTAATGTAATCGACTAGTGGAAAACTAAAGGATTTTGAAATGGCACATAAGAAAGGTCAGGGAGCAAGCCGTAACGGCCGCGATTCAGAGTCGAAGCGTCTTGGTATGAAAGTCGGCGCGGGACAAAGAGTTTCCACAGGAAGTATTCTTGTAAGGCAAAGAGGAACTAAGTGGCATCCTGCTCAAAACGTAGGTAGAGGTCGCGATGATACTTTATTCGCTTTAATAGATGGTATTGTTGTTACTAAGAAGACAGATCGTACATACATTTCTGTTCTTCCAGAATAAGCCTTAAAGACACTTCAAAAATTGACAATTAAGGAAGCTCTATTTTTTGCTCACGCACGAAATGGGGCTTTTCTGTTTTTAACAGCGTCTATGATGTAGGGGCAATTACGCAATGTTTTTAGATCAGATTACCTTGGAATTGCGAGCTGGAAAAGGCGGCAATGGTGTTGTAGCATGGCGAAAAGAAAAGTACTTACCAAAGGGTGGCCCTTATGGTGGTAACGGTGGTGTCGGTGGTTCTATTGTTATAGAAGCTGCGACTCATGTATATTCTTTTGAGTCCTACAGAAATTTACGGTTTTTAAAAGCAGAAGATGGTCAATCCGGAGCAACAAATAATCGCTCAGGGAGAAATGGTAAAGATCTAGTCCTTACAGTTCCTGAAGGAACTTTATTACGCGATGTAGAAACTCGAGAGATCTTACATGACTTTGCTCAGCATGGTGAGCGTCTGGTTATTTGTCAGGGAGGAAAAGGAGGAAAAGGAAACACCTTCTTTAAAACCTCTACAAATCGTGCTCCTACAAAAGCTACACCAGGGAAACCTGGAGAAATTCGCCAAGTTGAGCTAGAGCTTAAGCTAATAGCTGATATTGGTTTAGTCGGATTCCCAAATGCTGGGAAATCTACCCTGTTCAATACTCTTGCTCGTACCGAAGTTAAGGTAGGAGCTTATCCATTTACAACGCTGCAACCTGTATTAGGCTTGGTTCCTTGTCAGGAAGAGTTGTATCGCAAACCTTGGATTATCGCTGATATTCCAGGGATTATCGAAGGGGCTCATCAGAATCGAGGATTAGGACTCGACTTCCTAAGACATATCGAAAGAACCCACCTATTGCTATTTGTAATAGATATTTCCTGTAGAGAGCGATCTTCCCCTGAAGAAGATTTACGTATTCTTATGGACGAGCTGCTTCACTATAGACAAGACCTCGCAGACAAAGGAAGAATCATCGCTTTGAATAAGATAGACGATCTTCTTCCAGATGAAAGACAAGAACGTCTAGAATGTTTTCAAAGGCTGTTTCCTGGAGAGACATTTGTGATGCTATCAGGTCTTTCTGGAGAGGGCGTTGATTTGCTAAATAGTCTTTTTACAAAGAGACTTGCGGTATAGGCAATACCCATAAGAATAGCAATTGTTGGTCCTGCAGGAAAATCTAAAGCATAAGCTATGAAAATTCCGGAAAATGAACATACAATGTTCAATAATACGGAGATGATCATAATACGGCTCATTTTATAAGAGAATCTACAGGCTATAGATATGGGTAAAACAAGCATGCTAAGCATTAAAATAACACCCATAATGTAAATAAGCATAACAATGGTAATTGCCGTAAGAATCAACAAAAGAAAGTACCAAGTTTGTACAGAATAGCGGCTAAGCGCCATGTACTTCTCATCGAAACATAGTGCTAGGAATCTTGTATGACAAATAGCAACAGTTCCAAGAACGACAACATCTAAGATTCCCAGACTGTAAAGATCGTGGGTAGTTACCCAAAGAATATTCCCAAATAAGAAGTTTACCAGCTCTGAATTGAAAGCAGGTAGCTGGGAAATGAATATGATTCCTAAAGCCATCCCTACAGACCAGATCATAGCAATGAGGGCGTCCTCTCTTTCTTGATACTTGAGATGGATTTTCCCAATGCAAATAGCAAGAATGACAGCTCCGATTATTGCTCCATACATAGGGGAGAACTCAAGATTTAGTTTATATTGTATCCATAATGTAAGACCAATACCTCCCAAAATAGAATGAGAAATACTTCCGCTGATTGATACTATGCGTTTTACAACAATGTAAGTACCGACGACTCCTCCAACAATAGAGGCTCCTAAAGCCGCAAGTAGAGAAGGCAGGAGTAAAGAGGGAAGGATATAGTTAAAAAAAGAAATCATAGATTAGCCTTTTTTTCGAAAGAACAGCAGAACTCTTCGGGTATGGTTGGTGTATTTGTAAGAGTAGTCAGAGTCCTGCTCATATAAAATACTTTATTGAAATGACTCGTTGTATGATGCAAATCATGGGTAATCATAAGAATCGTACAGTTGGTGTTGATCTCTGTAAGAATTTGAAGAATACGCTGTTGGTTTTCAGGATCGATATTTGCCGTAGGCTCATCAAGAATCAGGATTTGCGGGTGGGATGCTAAAGCTCTAGCGAGTAAAACCCTTTGTATTTGCCCCCCAGATAAATGAGAAAAACAGCTGTCTTTTTCAGATAGAAGGCCTACAGTTTGTAAGGCTTGCTCAGCAGCTTCATGATCGTGTTTAGAATACTTCCCGTGCCAAGGAAGGAAAGAAAGCCTACCAGAGAGCACAACTTCTTTTACAGAAATAGGGAAAGAAAAATCATAGGAAAAGTGCTGGGGAACCCAACCAATAGTTAACTCGGAGTCTTTTTTACAGCCAGAGAAGGTTTCTAGAGTTCCTGCCGTGGGTTGTAATAGCTTTAGCATTATTAATGCTAAAGTGGTTTTTCCTCCGCCATTAGGCCCTATAATGCCAACGAAGTCTCCTTCATGAATAGTAAAGGAAACGTTATTGATGATCCAAGAGCTTTTCGGTCCATAGCGGAAGGAAAGATCCTTAACAAGTATTTGTACTGTCATAGATTAGAAAGAGTTGTCGCTATAGTTTTCAAATTGTTTATAACATTTTCTTCGTAGGGATCGAGAATGACGGTATCCATATGGAAACGTTCGGCAAGCATAGCGCTGCTGCGCTTGCCAGCATGCCGAAGCAAAATCATAGAAGAAATCCCATGCTCACGAATGTTTTGCGCTGCGCGTATGATATCCCTTGGGGAGGGGTCCATATGGTTGCCTTTTTCAACAACATGCTGGGAAAAGTTATAATCCCGACAAAAATAGGCGAAGGCTCCGTGAGCTACTAAAATATGACGTTGTTTGGCATTAGAGGTAATTTTTTGGATTTCTACGTCAAGAGTATCAAGAGTTTCCTGCAATGTTTCTCCATTGCTTTGATATAATTGCGCATGCTCTGGGAAATGAGTACTCAGAGCTTCTACAATGGCACTTACTTGTATTTTCAGGTTTTTTGGACTTAGCCATGTATGAGTGTCGAAACTATGAAAATGGTGAGCACATCCTGTGTAGCCAGGAATAACTTGAATGTTTTTTGTTAGATCTACCTGAGGACAGGAAACGTTTTTTTGGCAGGACTTCTCAAAGTTTTCTCCCATACGAAACCACAATTTTGCACGAAGGAACTGCTCCATATGACGAGGGGAGAGCTCATAAGTATGAGGATCATAGTTATTCGTAACTATAGAGCAAACAGTACAAGTGTCTCCTGCTATTTGTTCTACTAAAAATTTATAAGGAACTATGCTGACAAGCACATGGTTTTTTGTTGAGGCCGTGTTTCCATGAACATGAAAACAACAAAACAAAAACGAAAAGAAGATGAGTATTCTGCGCATAGTCTAATTAGATTTAAGAAGGCGTCTATTATCCTATTCAGTGGCAATTTTAATAAAGAGTGAATTCCTGATAGCTTTATATATTTTTTAAAAATCTCTTGTACTCAGACGAATCTTGATAAAAATGGATCCATTCGGATATCTTCAGGTCAGGTTTTTCTAAAGAAGATCCTTTTTCACTAAATGGAGAGATGTCCGAGAGGCTTAAGGAGCACGCTTGGAAAGCGTGTGTGCGTTAACGCGTACCGTGGGTTCGAATCCCACTCTCTCCGTTTTTGTTCCTAAAAAAAATTCTATTTTCCTTAACATCACCAGTTTGCTAATTAAAAATAAAAGTTGAGAAATATTCTTTTGTATTTTTTATTCTTGTATAACAAGGATATTTACTTTAACTTGTCTTGATTTTCAATTCTCTAGCCGCCAAGCGGATGAGTCTTTGCAGTTTAGATGAAAAAAAGTTCTTAGAACCTGCTCGAGTTAATACTTGCGAAGAGAGTAATTTTTGTCTTTATCCCTTTAAGGATATTTTGCCTCTCTTGCGTAAACGTGTGTATATGTAGGGAGGAAGTATTTGGAAGAAGACTTTTTTAAACTAATGCTAGTCACTAATAAAAAAAATACCCCAGTAGATGAATATCTCGATTTTGTAACTTCTTGCGTCCAAGCGGGAGTAACCTCTGTGCAGCTGCGGGAAAAAGAGTTACCTCGTGAGGAGCTAGTAAACTTCGGAAAGTCTCTGAAGGTTATTTTAGATTCCGAAGATGTCCCTCTAATTATTAGTGATAGCGTACCTTTATGTTTGGAACTTGATGCTTCTGGAGTGCATCTAGGACAGACAGATGGAGATGTTATAGAAGCTAGAGAAAATCTCGGCCCTGATAAAATTATTGGATGGAATGTCAATACTCTTGATCAATTGTTAACTGCAAATACGCTGCCGATTGATTACTTAGGGTTAAGTGCAATGTTTGCAACTCAGAATAAACCAGAGGCTACAAATCTCTGGGGTTTCTCGGGTTTGGAACAAGCTGTTTCCCTTTGTGAACATCCCATTATTGCTGTTGGCGGTATTGAAGAAAACAATGTTGCTAAGGTGATGGAAGCTGGAGCCGCAGGTATAGCCGCAATCGGAGTATTTCATGCCGCAAAGGATCCTATAGCGGTAACGAAAACATTGCGGGCGATTATTGATGGAGAGTTTATATGTTAGAACGAATGGATGAAGTTTTACAGCACTTAAGAAAAGAACAGCCGGTAATTTTAAGTATTACCAACTATGTATCCATGGATTTCCTAGCAAATTGCTTTTTAGCTCTTGGTGTTTCGCCTATTATGAGTGTTTCCGATTTAGAGTTAGACGAGCTGATAAAGTTGAGTTCTGCTGTTTATATTAATATTGGCACTTTGGATCACTTATTTATTCAAAGGGCCTATAGAGCTGTAGATCTCGCTGAGAGATACGATAAACCTGTAATTTTTGACCCTGCAGGTTCAGGAGCTACAAATATCAGAACTGAGGTATCCCATCACTTGCTTACTCATGCGACGATTATTCGCGGTAATGCTAGTGAGATTCTTTCTTTTGGAGATACTCCACGACACAGATCTCATGGATTAGATGCTGTACATACTACAGAAGACGCAATAAATATGGCTCAGTCTTTAGCTAATGATTGTAGATGTGGATGTGCGGTTGCTGTTTCTGGAGCAGTGGATTACGTTACTGATGGTGAGCGTAATGCTACCGCGGAGTATGGGGATCCTTTAATGTCGCGCATTACAGGAATTGGCTGTTCATTAACAGGAGTACTTGCTGCCTTTAGAGCTGTTCTTGAAGATTCATTTGAAGCATGTAGATTAGGTATGGAATACTTCGGACTTTGTGGCATGCTTGCTCGTGAGAATGCTCCTTTCCCAGGAATGTTTAAGCCGTTATTTATTGATGAGTTGTACGCCGCAGATTTCGAAAGAATGCGTCGTTATTATAAAAGATAAGCCTTTTCGTCGAATTCCCGAACGTTTCCTTCCCTATCTTTTTGTTTTGTAATTGAGAACTTTTATGAGTTCTCCAATTACAAAACAATTTTCTCCAATTACGAAGTTATCCAAAAGTTAGATTCGCTCGTTTAGAATATCATACGTGCGCCACAGTTTACCATCTGTGCCAATGAATACATTCCTGCGTCAATTGTATAAGTTCCGTACAATGTCCAGTAAGGTCCTAAATACACTTGAGTGCTGTATTCTCCACGAGAGGTATTTCTTGTGGGGATAGTTCCAGCAATTATACTTTTCTTCCCTGTTGAGACTACTTTACAGTGGCATATAGGTTTGTTTCTATAGATCACAGGTACGTAGGCTAAGGAGAGCTTATTGTACATAAGGACATCGTATTGCATCAGGGCCCCTTCAAAGACAAAGCCTAAAGGTATAGCAAGATTCCTATATGCTAATGATCCAAATGATCTAGGATCATAGTCAATCTCTGTAAATTGCTTTTGCCGTACTCCTGTGTATTCTAATTCTGAATAGAAGGAGAATCTCGCCGTAGAGCGTTGGCTAGGCTCTTTTAAATCGAGAGTTAAACGCATGTCAAACAGCCAACCAAGATCTTCCCAATTTCCGAGGTTGCGCTCGTGAATAGAAGGGTAGTAGGTAGTGGTATCGTGTTTCATATAGCCGTAGGTTATCACACCTTGGAAAAGAACCGGGCGAGGTGCTTGCGAACGTCTGTAGGGCATATAAAAGGCTTTTCCTGTGTACAGAGTTCCTTGGAAGGAATGATCAGAGCCTTTGTGCTTGTAGTTGTGCACGCTTTTTTCTGATTTTGAGTGTCCGAAGACTTGGCTAAACGAAGCTCCTAAAATAAAGTCTGGGCGAGGTTTAGCATCTATAGCTAGGGAGTATCCACGAGCGTGATAGGTGAATTCTCTACCATCTTCTCCTTTATCATTGCTTACAAATGAAGCAATTCCTGATAGCCAAAGATTGTTATAAGCAGCATCGTCAAAACGGGCATTATTCAACATGTTATTAACAATGCCTTGCTTGACAGCAACCAGAGAATTTTGGGAGCCTAAAATCGAGTTAACATAGAAGTAGTTATCACGAGGAATGTAAATCCAGCGGCGGTACTCTTCAAATTTCCAAGAAGCTTGAATTTTTCCGTTTTGATCTACAGGGTTTAATGTCCATGAACCGATATAACCTTTTTGAGGTTGGGTATCTCCTTGTAAGGAAAGGTCAGAAATATCTACCTTACCAGCGTCTGTAGGGAGCTTCAGTAATTCTATTTCACGATCTTGACCTAAGAAAGGATTTTGGTAAAAGGCTCCTAAAGGATCGACAAGGGTAATCGTTCCTGTTAGGAAAATTTTCTCTTGATCTACACTAGGAGCAGCTTTGTTTGCCTGAGGTAAGGATGAATCATTTTTCTGTGCTCTAGCTCTTGCAGGGGCTCCTGTCGTTTTAAGTTGTAACGAAGGGGGAGCCATTGTTCCATCTTCTGTAACCATCTCACTAAAATCAATTGTGAGATTGTTGATGGCTATACCTTCAGTTTTTGCTGCAGACTGAGGTCTGTAAGTCGCCAAAACAGATCCTGGCCCCATCACAAGAAGAGATCCAGGTTTTTGCTCAAAGGAAACAACGTTTAACTCAGCATTTTTCCCTAAAACTAGTGTTCCATCATGCAAAACAGCTTTTTGAGGGATAAAGGATTTATTTTCATGAAGCTCCCCAGAGAAGAGAACCGTTCCTTTATATTGCTGTGGAGTGTTTCCAGTAACAGGCTTGTTGATATCTAAAGGATCAAAATCAGCTGTTTTTGTTGTCGAGACATTAACAGCATCGTAGAAGTTAATCGATTGGTTTGCAGCAGCATTAAGAGTTAGCTTTACCTTCCCGGTAACACTACAGAAAGAAGTCGGAGTCGCAGCTGGAGCAGTCGGAACAACCTGGTTGTTTTTGAAGGTAATATTACCACCTAAGGCTGTCAGATTAAGAATGGCGTCATTGGCAGAAGGATCTCCATAAATAGCAGCACCTAGATTTCTAACAGCGGCAGCTTGTCCTGCAGCACGAGTTTGTGCTGCTAGTACCTTGTTATCTAGGAATAAAACAGCTCCAGCAGAGGTAATATCCACCTGCTTGGTAAAGTAAATAGCACTACCGTCGTTAGTAGAGCTGTTGTTTTCAAACCTGATATTCCCTTGAGGGGCTGATAGAGTGTTTGCAAAGATAGCACCGCGATTCTTAGCGACGTTTTCTTCAAATAAATACTGTGAGAAATCCGAAAACGTTATTGCCCCATCATTTCCAGCAGTATCATTTTTACAACCAATAGCAGCTCCAACATCTGCGGAGTTCCTTTTGAAAGAGAGCATTTGGTTGCCGGTAAACGTTATGCTGGTAGTTGCTGCAATAGCACCACCAAAGGTATCTTTAGCTCCTGCAGCAGCAGCAGCAGCTCCCGCTGCAGGTGTGCATAAAGCAGTATTTTCACTAAAGGTAATCGTTTGAGAGCAGTTCTGGATAGTAACCGCTGGAGAATAAATAGCTCCGCCAGCTACCTGACCTGTTGTTGAGGTTTTTTGGGTAACAGCGCTGTTTCCTGTAAAAGTAATACCTTCGGAGTTTTCTAATGTGAAAGAGGTTTTTGCATAGATAGCTCCACCTTGAATATTAGGATCCGCAGGGGGATTAGCACCAGAAGCAGCAGCGTTTGTATCCGAGGCTTTATTTCCTGCAAAGGTACAACCTGTTTTAATATTTTGTAGAGTGAGTGTTTCAGCGTAAAGAGCTCCGCCAGTAATTGCTGTCGGTGCTACGGCTCCGCCTGCAGCAGCTGTTGAGTTTGTTTCCGCTTTGTTATTGCTGAAACTAATCCCTTGAGGGCAGCCATTCCATGTCAGAGTTTTTGCATGAAGAGCGCCACCGGCTTCTTTTGCGGAATTTCCCGTTAAGTTTGCAACTGAGATCTCCTCTAATGACAGAGATTCGGTAAAGTAGAGGCCCCCGCCGAATTTCCCTGCGGAGTTTTCAGAAATGTCTAACTCATTGACGCGAGAAAGCTTTCCTTTTTTCCCGTAAACACCACCTCCACTTTCTGAAGCAGTATTTTTTGTCACACCAGTTGCAATGACATAGTCTACTTTAAAGTCTTCATCATTTGCAGCAGCAGCTCCGCCTACAACAGCTCCTGCAGCGGGGATATTTTGCGTACAAAGACCTCCGCCATTCTTTTGTGCTGTATTTGAATCTACAGAAATTGCTTCAAGGTTAGTAAAGGTTGCTGTTGTTGTATAAACACCACCACCATGCTCAGTAGCTGTGTTTTTTGTGATAACAGCTTTTCCAGATACAGGTAATACAACTGGAGCAGGCTCACCCGGTGCAGGAGTATTGTTAAATGTAACTGTTAAAGCAGAAGGAATGCTAGCGCCACCACCGCTTTTACTTGAGATGTTGCTATCCAAACAGAAGTTAGCCAAGTTTGTCGCAGTTAGGGATTTGGTAGCAGCTAAACATATTCCTCCACCGTCTTCCACTGCTGTGTTTCCTTGAAAGAGAGTCTGTCCGGTAAGGTTACTTAAAGTAACGTCTGCTTCACAATAGAGACCACCACCAGATTTTTTAGAGATGTTTTTAGTAAACTGTACTCTATGAGAATTTGAACAGGAGAAGGCTCCTTTAGAGTAAACACCCCCACCATGATCTGTAGCTTGGTTGTTTGCAAAATCTAAGCTTGAGATAATGTTAGAGACTGTGAAAGTACCTTCAGCGTATACACCGCCGCCTTTCCCTAAAGGAGGAGGTACGGGAGCAGGTGGTTGTTGTTGAGCATTAGCGTCAGCAGCACCGGAAGCAGAAATAATAGATGAGACAACTTTTCCAGCGTCTTGTTGTTTAGGAGGGACTACTTGCCCAGGATTAAGATCATAATTTCCTGCTTTGTTAGCACCGAAACTTACGATAGCTAGATCAGAAATTGTAACATTTCCTGAGGCATAGATAGCACCACCGCCGGTTTTGCCATAGTTTGCACTAAATTGCACGAGCTGATCGGAATTTTGTAAAACCGTGTTCCCTTTTGAGTAAATAGCTCCTCCGGTTGCATCAGAGCCATTACTTTGAAACTTCAAACTAGAAATTGTGTCTAATGTGACATCTTTCTCACTATAAATAGCTCCGCCGGATCCTGTCGCAGTATTTAATATGAACAGGGTGTTGTTGGATCCTTCACTAATTGTTATGGTATCCAAGCCAAAAATCGCTCCTCCGGATCCCTTAATAACGGCGGGATCAACGGCTGGCTGGGCAGGTGCAGAAGCAGGGGGTTGCGCTGCATTAGCTAGAATAGTATCAATAATACTTGGGAAATCCGCAATATTACTTCTGAAGGTCATATCTTTGTATTTAGAAATCGCAATAGCGCCTTTGGCAAATATTGCTCCGCCATTTCCTGCGGTTTCTGTGGTATATGTAGGCAGGGCTACTTGAGATCCTGCGTCGCCTGATGATGCCGCATAATAAATAACCTTTTGCGTGGGGACAGCGCCTCCTGTCCCTGAAGAAGAAGGTCCTCCCGAAGAAGACCCGTTTCCGCCGCCTCCTCCGGTACCACCGCCTCCAGACCCTCCTGTTCCTTGAGATGGTCCAGCTGGAGCGGAGGGTTCAAGAGGAATCATAGGAACAGGGACTCTTGCAATGTTCCTAGAGAACTCAATCTGTTCAAGGATGTTGCTAATCGTTACTGTAGAGTCAGAAAAGATAGCGCCGCCAGCTTCCTGAGATAAGTTATCAAGAAATGTAAGATTCTCAAGACCTTCAAAAGAGACAGGGCCTGTAGAGTATATTGCTCCTCCCTTGCCAGTCATCTTAATTAGAGAGCATGATAGGGAGCCGGGCTTTCCGGGATCGGTAGTAAATCCTAAAGGTCCACCTTGGTCGTTGTAAAAAGCTCCTCCTCCTTTGGGGACTGGAGGTACAACAGGAACTGCGGTTCCTGTGGTCGATGATGATTGAGGAAAGAAAGGAGAATAGGAGTTTCTTAAAGCAAGGAACAGACCGAAATCAAAATCTTCACGTCCTATCCTTGAAAAGTAGGTAGGCAGTGATGAGGAATAAAGATTTTGTAAGATAGCACGATAAGCAGCAGCAGGCTTGCTAGTACTGTCCTTTGCCGGAGGTTGAACCTCTGGTTGAGGCTTTGGTATTGGAATATTTGTAAATGTCGAGAAGGTAACACTGCCTTGAAGATTATACAGTGTTCCGCTTGCATCCCCCGTTACCTGAGTAAAGTTACTCATATTTGCATCATTAGTGCTTATGCCAGATCCTTTGAGATTGACATTCAATTCTTTTGAGACCGGCTCACTAAACACTGTGATAGAGGGGAGTACGGCAGCAAAAACAGCTGTAGCTGATAGCCACTTCATAGAACAAAACCTATTGTGAACATTCACTGACTAGATGTTTTAGATAAAGAAGAAAGAGAAATTAGGCAAGGGATAATGCATGAAGGTAAGAAAGATCAAGATATTAGAGATTGACTTTAGGGAGAAGGATGCCGCATCCCCAATATCTTGACGTACGCTACACATAATAGTTATGGCTGTTCTGAGTCAAGGCAAAACTAGAAGCTTAGCGATAAACCACCAAAAGCATCACCTGAAAGATTGTTTCCTTCACGTTGTGTAGTTGAGATACCTAGGTATGCTGTAGCACATCTATATCTCAATGTTGAGCGGAACTTTAAACTCATAGCTTCTTGTCCTATAGAGACTCCAGACACCTTCCATGAATGTTGGTTTAAAATTAAAGATGCTGTTGTTAGAGGGTTGTCTCTATGTAGGTCTTTGATATAAGCCATGCTAAATTGCGTAAATAGAGAGTATTGAACTCCAAATAGGCGCATTTCTAAAGCTACACCAGTAGGTAAAGCAAGATTAGTCAAATGGGAAGAGGAAAAATACCTAGGATCATAACCCGTTTCTATGAAAGGATTTTGAGTAATAACGGTATACTCAAGATCAACAAAAGGAGTAATTTTAAGACAGCGAATTCCTTTTGGGTAGGCGTAAGATACACCCACAGTGCCTCGCAATCCTTGGTTTTTCCATGATCCTCGAGTTAGCTCCTTCTTTGAGAAAGTATGTTTCATAATATGAGTTTCTTCAGCGTAGCTTACAGAAGATCTCAAGGATAACGCTCTCCAATTTTTAAAAGTGGCTAGCGTTCCTAATAACATATGAGAATGGCTTTTCCCAGGGAGGTTATTTTGATGACTTGAACCGCGAAGCTGGGTAAATGTCGCACAAACAACAGTATTTGGTGAAAAAGGAAGCTTAATTCCTATATTGTGACCCGCATGCGTTACAGAGAAATTGTTATAAGAACTGGAATCTTGTTCCATAATACTGGAAACCACACCTCCAAAAATACAAAGGTGGTTCATAGGAAGCAGGGTGTTGTTATTTACATAGTTATCTAAAATAGCATCACTCGATACGTGCATTCCTGAAAATGTTGTCCATACAGAAGAGGGCACTAAAGAGCCTTCTTTCTCAGGCCTAAGAACAAAAGCTCCCGTGGGTGACCATAAAGCCCTGAGAATTTTATGTTTTTGAGATTTACCCTGAGATAGAGAAAATTTCCAAACTCCTTGATAACCATAAGAATCCTGAAGAATAGGAATATCTTCGAGAGCGAAGTCATCAGTATTGACGTTTTTATCAGACTTAAAAGTCATCTTCATTTGATAAGTAGTGGATGCTAGAAGATGGTTGTCATAGAATAATTTGTCAGGATCATGGATTTTTGGAGAGCCCAATAATTTAATTTCTGCAGCGCCAGAACGTATTTCAGCAGGGAGATGAGAATTAGCCTCATCCAAACAAAAACCAATACTAGATATAACAAGATCTTTTCCTGAACTATTATAGCTTGTAAGCATTGATCCAGGGCCGAGGTTTAGCAATCCTCCGTTCTGCTTAAACTCTTGAACGGCGAGAACAGCTCCGTTTTTAATGGAAAGAGACCCGTTATTTAGATGAACAGGTTGGTTAAAGATCGAGGTCTTATTATTTTTATCCTGACAGTCAGGAGTAAGCTTCTCTCCTGAAAAGATAATGGAACCACAATGGATCGGAGATTCTGTAGTGTTAATATTTACAGGAAGAAAACTTTTTTCTGTTGCTCGAATGGGATCGTAGAAAATAAGCGCATGATTTTTGTTGGCAAGAAGAGAAATCTCAGCAGAAGAGTCTTTAATTGTAATCGCATTGTTACATGTTACTGCGGTATTGCCACTGAAGGTAATGTCTGCAGAGTGCGCATGTAAATATAGTCGTGGTGTCTTTCCACTTAAATAGATGGCTCCCCCTCCTAAGCTACCTGCAGAATTGTTTGAAAAGGTAATAGGATAAAGAGCAGTAATACTGCAATTTTTCGCAGCTATAGCTCCACCGGCTTCAGCAGAGTTTTGGCTGAAGAGAATAGTGCTCTCGTTATTTTTTAAAGTGGTATTTGTAGCGCAAATAGCTCCACCGAGCCTTTTGGCAGAATTTTTACTAAAAATTACAGGGGCTTCTTGCTTATTTATACGGCATATTTCGGTATAGATAGCTCCACCAGATTCTGAAGCTGTATTGTTAGAGAAGGTAATTGCACCTTTATTTCTAGTAAATTCTACGGATCCACCAACGTTGTAAATTCCCCCTCCAAATTCCGCACCATTATCTTGAAATAGCACTTCCTGATTTTCATCAAAGAGGATAGTTCCAAACTGACCGCTAATAGCACCACCGTTATGCCCTGAAAGCGTGGTATCTTTAGGAAGACCCGTCCGGTTGTTAATGAAGGAAATCGTTCCTTTTTGTTCGCTGAATACTATACGACACTCTGCTCCCGTAAAGAGAATAGCCCCTCCAGATCCATAACAAAGATTGTTTTGGAACATTAAGCTGCCATTTTGAGTGAAAAGCATGTCTTTTCCGGAAGTGAAAACTCCTCCAGAACTTTGATTGTTTTCTACAGTAATAGATTTTAATTTTTCAAAAGTCAGCAAGGATTCTGAGTAAACTCCTGCTCCTAACGCATCAAGGGTTAAATTTTTGAATTTTATTGCTGCTAGGGGAGAAGTAGATGAAAATGTAAGGTTCCCTGCTAAATTACGAAAGGCTCCTCCACATTTATGTATTCCGGAACCGAAGAAGTCGTGCAGAATAAACTCTCCACGTAATGTGTAATTAGTTCCTTGAGGAGATATTGTTAGCATGGTGAATATCTCAGGATCTTCACCGGAATGAGTTCCTGATAAGGGAAGAACAATCTCCGTCGCTGATAAATGAGAAGCTTGTATTAGCGATGAAAAAATAAGGCATTTCCAAAAAAACATTTGTTTCATGTTTCAGAATCCAAGTTGTTTCGCAGTCTCAAATGAAGAGATCTAACTTACAGAGAAGGACAAAATAAATATACGGAAAATAAAAAAATGATCTAAGTGTAAGTAATAAGAATGGAGTAGTTAAAGTCTATTCTAATTTACTAAAACTATCTTGAGGCATGCCTCTAAAGAGGATCTATATCTTTCTCTTTAGAGGCTATAGGTAGGGGAGGGAAAGTAATTAATCTTTACTTTCGTCAATCATAGCTTTTGCGAAATCGTGGATTTCTTTAGTGATGTTTTTCGCTAAGACTTTAGTTTGTTGAGCAAAGTGTTTCGTATGTTGCTTAGAATTTTTAAACAACGTCTTACCTTTTTTAGTTCCTGAGGTTTTCACTCTTGAGAGTTTTTTTCTCAACTGCTCGCCACTTTTGGGTGTGAATAAACAGGTAAGTAACGTAGCAATAAAACCTCCGAACAATACCCCACGTAACCAACGCCAACGCCTACATGTTTTTTTCTTAGGTTTGTGATTTCTAAACATAATTTCTTCCCCCTACGACAGAAATTTAATCTTTATTGCGAAATATGCCCCAAACAAGCAGTGCTGCAGCTACCCACTTCGCTCCTCGAAAGATTTTCTTCATCCAGCTACTTCCTCTTTCCTCATCTAGGAAATCTTCAATATCCTTAGGCAATCGCTTATTCTTTTTGCGTAGCCATAGGGAAACCAACTTCTTCCCAAATAATAAAGGAGCTAGAATCTTCGATTCGAAATTTAAAATAGTCGTAATTCTGCTGACATTCTTAATTATCTTATTCAGCTTGTGTAACAAGCTAATAACTAAAACAAATACCGTTACCATACACGTGGACAGTAGTATGCAGCAGACGATCAAAGCTCCCGTGAGGTAGATATTCATATTAAGTGAATAAACAATTTTTATTTTTATTATTTAATTTCACTTTTTATTTTCTGTTTATTTTTAAAAAAATTAAAGAAAATACTTTTTAATAAAGTATTTAGATTAGTTGGAAAAGAAAATCCCCAACAGTTGTTGGGGATATAGTGCTAACAATGAAAGATTTAAGATTGTATGAAAATCTTTACTTTGTTGAAGACGGAACTTCCACTGTTTCAATGGATTTGGGAAATTCAATCTCTTTTCTCATCAGGAACACTCCAAAGAGATTGAAGCATAATAGCAAGGCTCCAGAGACAGACATGACTAGTAAGGCCGTATTTTGCGATAGGAAGCAAAATAAGGGGAGTATAGCCGCTCCATAGAGAGTGTAAATCTTAGCTCCGGCCTTTCCGTAAAGAAACTTAGCACACTTCTTCCCTACTAGGAAGTAAGAAATAATCGTAGTGTATCCCGTGACGAAGAAGAATGTCGGTAAAAAGAACCTTACAAGAGGGAAATAAGCAGATAGGGCATTTTCAACCGCTAGAGAAGCGTTGTCTAGACCTAAAGACCATGATCCCGATGCTAACACCATAAGCAAGCTTAATGTGCAGATAAGATTATCCACAGCAATGCCAATAATACTGAGCTGTGCCTGAGTTCCGGGATTTTTTGCAGAGCTTTCGCTTTGAATGATAGAATCAAATCCAATACCGATATCTCCGGAGTAAGCAGCCCGAGAAATCCCTTGGTGGATGGTAGTAGCTAAGGTACAACCTGCGAATCCTCCGATAGCTCCATGTCCTGTAAAGGCTGAAGAGAATACTGAAGAAAATAGGGCGGGAAGATGATGAAACTCCTTTACGAGTATGTAGAGGGCGAGACCACAATATACAGTAAGGAAAAATGGGAGTACGAATGTACAGATTTTCCCAATGCGTTGCAGTCCTCCACGAACAGCGTAGAGAATCAAAAATAACAAGCTGAAGATGGTAAAGAGCTTAGGAAGATGCCAGCAATGAGAAAGGCTATCAGCAATTACAGAAAACTGATAAATTTCTACACCGTAGATACAAAGCAAAACAGCTACAATTACGGGGATCAAGCGTGTTCCATAAGCTTTGTCTAAAAAGTACATAGGGCCGCCTTGATAGACGCCATCA
The DNA here is from genome assembly GCF_964023145.1 of Chlamydia sp. BM-2023. Classification (NCBI taxonomy): domain Bacteria; kingdom Pseudomonadati; phylum Chlamydiota; class Chlamydiia; order Chlamydiales; family Chlamydiaceae; genus Chlamydia; species Chlamydia vaughanii. The sequence continues at coordinate 838,522 of NZ_CAXIED010000001.1, forward strand.
CTATCGACCTTGCGGAATTTAATTCCGAGATACACCTCAGAGTATTTCACTATAGAGCCGAAAATTCCTGCAATCCATACCCAAAATAAGGCTCCGGGTCCCCCGATACACGCAGCGGTAACAATCCCTACGACATTACCAATACCGATATTTCCACCTGCGGATGCAAAAAATACCTTTAATGGATGCACGCCTTTTTGCTCAGTAGGCTCTTGTTGAGAAAATTCTTGAGAATACTGGTGGAAAAGCCTGCAAAATTGAGGAAACTTTGTAAATTGAGAAAATCGCGATTTCCAAGAAAAGCTTACTCCAAGAAGTATAATCATTATGAAGGCTATGTATGACCAAAAGAAGTCATCAAAAGCTGAAAGTAAAGATAGGATTGTGTTCATGGCAAAAAACTTTTTTAATCATTAAAGGATCTAAACGATTAGTCATCAATAAATATAGGGAAACTATTATCCCTATTTTATCTTTTGTTTAGTAGGAAAATAAAGTTTAAATACGAAGATTAAAGTCCCTAAAGAGATAAAGACATCTGCGAAATTAAACGTTGGAAAAGCCCATTGTTTGTAGCCGATTGAAATAAAATCTATAACATGTCGGTAAAATAGAATGTCTCCGACATTGCCTATAGCTCCAGAACATAGGAGAATTAAAGAGAAGCGGATTGTGGGGGAAGAGGTTTTTTTCCTTAGAAAAAGGTAGGCAAGGATGCCTAAAATAATTGCTATACGGATAACAAATAAGAAATATTTATATTTTGCGAACAAACCGAATGCCGCGCCCTCATTGAATGTTGGGCAGATGCAAAAAACGAACTTACCCCAACTATATTGGTATAGTACGGGGTAGGTCTCCGGTAAGTTTCCGCGATATAGCAAAACAGCTAGCTTGGTAACCCAATCAATAAGCACGAAAAACGAAATAGCAAGGAAGGTAGTTCGGGAACGACTAGACATTGAGAGTTAATTTCCGTAGAGCAGGCCTTTTTCGAACTGCGATTGTGCTTTGACAGTCATGGTAGCGTAGGGAATTGCCATTAAACGCGCTAAGGGAATTTCTTCTCCGCTTACATCACATATTCCGTAAGAAGCTTCGTCAATTTTTTCTAGAGCACGATTAATTTGTCTTAGCAATTCGTATTCTTTTGTTGTTACTTCTAAGCTGATTGTTCGATCAAAAGTATCTGTTCCCTGATCAGCCTGGTGTTGAGAATATCCAGTAGCTTCATTAGGTTTTTTTACTTCTTGAGCGTTTCCTTCTAGGGTGTGAGACAGCTTGGATTTCATCTCTAGAAGTCTTTGTTTAAAATTGGCTATTTCGTCCTCAGACAAAGGCATAGTGTTTCTCTCCTTAACCTTAAAATATTAACTACTTTTCCATATCCGGAGTTGCAGATAACAAAACTTCCATTAATTCGCCAACATCTTTAAATCTTCTATAAACGCAAGCAAATCTAATGTACGCAATCATGTCTGCCTTTTTTAGATATTTCATTACTAGTTCGCCTATTTCTTTGGTAGAGATTTCCCTATTTTGTTTGCCTAACAGTTCGGATTTCACGTTAGAGGCTATAGCGTGTACTTGATCTTGACCTATACGCGTATGACTAGAAGCGGCATTTAGTCCGTTAATTAGCTTAGATTCTTGAAAGTTTTCGTATCGACCATCACGTTTTAAAACTTGTAATGTTAACTCTACGGTTTCAAAAGTAGTAAATCTTTGTCCGCAGTTTAAACATTCACGACGACGTTTAATCGCATTTGCTTCTGGGGCATTTCTTGAATCTATAACTTTTAATTCCCCATGATTGCAAAAAGGACACTGCATGGGAGCTACCTCCTAAGGTTTAAGGTAGTCTAAGAAAGTAATAATTTTAAGCTAAGATAAATCTATGCGACTATAAGTTGCAAATTTTTTTTCCCAATTTTTAAAAAAATAGGACTTGCGACAGATAACAATTGCGTGATAAGTTTCGCGACTTTTGCGAAAGGCACCATCTTATAGAAAGAGTGCTTTATTGTAAATATTAGTTGCTTAGGATGAGGGTATGTTTTCAGGAATAGTACAAGAACTTGGTGAGGTGGCCTCCGTTCAGCCGAGAGATGAAGGTCTAACTTTGGGAATACAGTGTTCTTCCAAGTGTGTTTCTCAATTGGAAACGGGCTGCAGTATAGCAATTGATGGTGTTTGCCTCACGGCTGTAAGTTTTGATGAAACAGGAAAAATATTTTTTGACGTGATTCCTGAGACTCTTGCTTGTACCACTATAGGGGATCTCACTAAGGGAGATCGCGTGAATATCGAGCGTTCTTTGAAGGCAAGTGATGAAATTGGGGGGCATATGGTCTCCGGTCATGTTTGTGGTGTCGGAGAGATTGTGCGTATAGAAAAAAACCGGTATTATTTTCGAGTACCTAATTCCTTAGCCATCTACCTGTTTGAAAAAGGGTTTGTATCTGTAGATGGGATTAGCTTAACAATTGTTACTGTCGACGAGGATGTGTTTTCTATTGGATTAATTCCTGAAACACTCGCTCGAACAACCTTAGGATTTAAACGCGAAAAATCAAAAGTGAATATTGAGCCTGATATGAATACAAAAACTCAGGTAGATACTTTGAGGCGTTTATATCCAACATAATAAATAAAAATGTATGGATTATAAACTATTAGATAGTGGAGAGGGGAAAAAACTCGAGAGTTTTGGTCCGGTGACTCTTATTCGTCCCTCCTGCAGCGCAATCTGGCCAAAAAGTTCACCCTCTTTATGGAAAAAAGCTCAAGCAGAGTATCAAAGATCGGGAGAAGATGGTAAATGGTACCATAAATCTTCCGTTCCGCAAGAATGGCGAGTTTCTCTAAACGATGTTGACTGTACGTTAAAACTTACTTCTTTTGGCCACATTGGTATTTTCCCCGAGCATTCGGGATTCTGGCCTGAGTTAAAAAAAAATATAGATAGTCATTCGGAATGCCGAGTATTAAATTTATTTGCTTATACAGGAGCCACCTCCATCTTTGCTGCGAAGTGTGGGGCTAAGGTTTGCCACGTCGATTCTTCAAAAGCTGCTATAAAGTGGGCTCAGAAAAACATTGAAAATAACTCTCTACAAGAAAAAAGAATTTTTTGGATTATTGAAGACGTCTTTTCTTTTTTAGAGAAAGAGGTACGAAGAGGAAAGAAGTACGATATTATCCTATTAGACCCTCCTAGCTATGGCCGCGGAGCCAATGGTGAAGTTTTCAAAATAGATAGAGATTTCTTTTCTTTATTAGTCTTATGTTCCCAGTTGCTTTCCGACACTGGTTCTTATGTTTTGATAACCTCACATACACCAGGGCATACCCCCGAGCTTTTACATAGCTTAGCTATTCGTGCGTTGCCTTTGGATAAAAAAGGATGGAGCGTGGGAGAGAGTTTTTGTGGTTCTGGGGAGCAGGCCCTACCTTCGGGAGTATTTGCTAAATGGAGTTTATAGGAAAAAACAACCCTAAATTAAAAGAAGCTATTGCATTGAAACGTAACCGCTCTAAAAAAGGGGAGTGGTTTCTTCTAGAAGGATTTCGAGAAATTCAAAAAGCAATAGCTTCGGGATACGAATGTTTACGTATTTTTTGCGGTGCTAATGTTTCAGAAAAAGAACAACCTTTTTTTAATGAAATTCTCTCGTCTTCTTTAGAAAAGGTTTATTGTTTAGATGAAACGCTAGCGCAGCTTTCTTATAAAGAACATCATGATAACTTTATTGCTGTGATGAAAAAGCGTTGGTGGTCCCGAGAGGCCTTTTTAAGGCATAAGAAAAATCGCCTGCCTTTTTATTTGATCATAGAACAGATAGAAAAACCCGGAAATGTTGGTTCCCTTTTAAGAATAGCGGACGGCGCGGGTGTAGATGGGGTGATTTTGTGTGATCCCATCGTGGACATCTATAACCCCAATGTCCTTCGTGCTTCTTTAGGAACGGTTTTTACTCTTCCTATTTGGTCTGCCACTTTAAATGAAGTCATGCAGACTATCTCCGAAGAGCAGTGGCATGTTTTTGTAACCTCTCCAAGAGCGAACTCCATATATTTTTGTGAAAACTATCAACAGCCCCTCGCTCTAGTCTTCGGTTCTGAAAAAGACGGTGTGACCTCACAGTGGCTTAATGGGGGCTTTTCAGAAATAGCTCTGCCTATGTTTGGTCAGGCAGATTCTTTAAATTTATCCACCGCGGTCGCAGCAGTTACTTATGAAGTTGTTCGTCAGCGATGGCGTCCTTAAGTTGTCTAGAGGAGTATAAAAACATTTTTTAATTAATCAAAAATAGTTTGTGTTGTTTGTGCGCGAGAAAGGGATTAATTAAAAAAAGACCTCATAGTTTATTATAAGGAATTTTTTAAGTTCTATGTGTAAACTTGATTTTTAATGTTTTTTATGAGATGCTTCTCATTTCCAGGATGCGGCGAAGATTATGATGGTAAAGAATCGTAATTTTCTGAATGGATGATCAGTGAGTTAAAACGAAGTTCGATGAAAACACGATTGCCTTCGCCCTTTTTTATTTTTTATCGTCGCTTAACTGTGGCTATTAGCTTTGGGCGAATCCTTAGATGGGGGTGGTTAGGCAAGGTTTTATCCTTAGCTTTTGCTTTCATTACATGGATTCGACGAAAGTTGTTTTTTTCAGCACCCTATCGTGTGCCATCTACTGTAATCAGTGTGGGGAATATAGTTCTCGGTGGTTCAGGGAAGACACCTACGGTACTGTGGCTAGCTGAAGCTCTTAAAGCGCAAGGGCATTCTTGCGCTGTTCTTTCTCGTGGCTATAAGAGTAAATGTAGTCGGAAAAGAAAGCTCACTATAGTAGATCCTGAGGTACATAACGCCGATTATGTAGGAGATGAGCCTCTGCTTATGGCAGAGAAGCTTTCTCCAAGGACTGTTTTTGTGCACAAAGATCGTAGAGTTTCTGCTAAGCAAGCTGCTAAGAGTTTTGATATTTTAATTTTGGACGATGGTTTCCAAAATTACAAGCTACACAAAGACGTGGAAGTTGTTGTAGTGAATGGCCAGGATCCTTTAGGTGGAGAAGCTTTTTTCCCAAAGGGTCGGCTACGAGATTCCCTTAAGAGATTGCAGAAGGCAGACTTTCTCATTGTGAATGGTCACTGTTCTTCAGAGAATCTAGAACGATTAAATCATTGGTGCCTAGCACCAAGAATTTTTGTTGAGCCTCGTATTTCTCAAGTGCTTTGGGAGCCTAGTGGGGAAAATATGTCCGTGGAGGAGCTTCATGGACTAGCCGTTGGTGTTTTCTGTGGTATAGGATTTCCTCAGGGATTTCTTGATATGCTGAAGAATGCCGGGGCGAAAATCTTAGGAACATATTTACTGCCTGACCACGCAGGAATAACAAAGAAAGAATTGCACTATTTCTCTTCAAAAATGGCCATGCGCCAGTGTCAGGGGATATTGTGCACAGAAAAGGATGGTACAAAGCTTGGTGAATTAATTCACGAGCAAGGAATTCTCCCTATAGGGAAAGTCCAAATGCAGTTTTCTTTTACAGATTGTGAGGGGAATACCGTTTCTTTACTGGATAGAATTGATAAAATACACAACAGTAAGAGGTAACTAATGAAACTATGGATGAAAATCTTTATAGGATTATTTGTTGGGGTTACCCTAGGTTTAATTTTAGAAGATAAAGCAATCTTTTTTAAGCCTGTTGGAGACATTTTTTTAAACTTATTGAGCATGGTTGTTTACCCTCTGGTATTCTGCTCAATGGTTTTGGGTATTGCTTCTATTAGTGATATGAAAAAATTAGGGCGAATAGGAATGAAAAGCGTCGCTCTATATTTAGGAACCACTTGCGTAGCTATTGTTATAGGCTTGTGCTTTGCCCAATTTTTCAATCCTGGGGAGGGGTGTGACCTATCCCACAGTGTTGTTGAGACAAATATTGTTGCCCCAGAAAAAGACAGTGCATATTTCTTATCACTAATTTCTCGCGTTTTCCCTTCAAATCCCGTGCGCTCATTTGTTGAAGGAAACATTTTGCAAATTATTGTTTTTGCGATGTTCCTAGGAATAGCCATGAGGCTTTCAGGAGAGCAAGGACGTCCTGTAGCTAAGTTCATAGAAGGTTTTTCTGAGATCATGCTGCGCATGATCAATATGATTATGGCCTTTGCTCCCTATGGTGTGGGGGCAAGCATGGCGTGGATTTCAGGAAGTCACGGCTTGGTGATTCTCTGGCAATTAGGAAAGTTTATCCTCGCGTATTACCTAGCGTGTTTTTTCCACGCTGTCATTGTTTTCGGCGGAATTATTCGCATGGGATGTAAAATGTCCTTCTCGAAATTCCTTGCTTCTATGATGGATGCAATATCCTGCGCGATATCTACTTCAAGTAGTTCTGCAACCTTGCCAGTAACCATGCGCTGCGTGTCAAAAAATCTTGGGGTTTCTTCGGAAGTTTCTGGTTTTGTTTTGCCCCTAGGTGCTACCGTCAATATGAACGGTACGGCGATCTTTCAAGGAATGGCTGCAGTATTTATCGCACAAGCTTATAACTGTCCTTTACCATTTAGTAGTTTATTGTTAATAGTGCTTGCAGCAACTTTTTCTGCAGTGGGTAGTGCAGGTGTCCCCGGAGGAGGAATGATCACTCTAGGCTCTGTTCTAGCTTCCGTAGGTTTGCCTATAGAAGGAATAGCTGTTCTAGCAGGAATTGATAGACTACGTGATATTATAGGCACTCCGATGAACATTCTTGGTGATGCCGTGGTAGCTGTTTACGTTGCTTCTGGAGAAGGCGAGTTGTCTAGACCAGAGGATAAAGTATCTTTAGAAGAACACAATACTGAGACAGTGTAGGGGAAGTTAAGCATGTTCGAATTTCGATTTCCGAAAATAGGGGAAACAGGTTCAGGGGGATTTGTTGTTCGTTGGTTAAAACAGATAGGAGAAAATGTTGCTAAGGATGAGCCTTTAATCGAGGTGTCCACAGATAAGATCGCTACGGAATTAGCATCTCCTCAAGCAGGGAAGCTATCCCGTTGTCTTGTAAATGAAGGTGATGAAGTTGCTTCCGGGGAAGTTTTAGCTTTAATAGATGTAGATACCGACGAAGCCTCGGTTCAAGAGGAAGTTCACTTAAAAGAGACCTGTTGTTCAGGATCATCGTGTTCCCATAGTGTAGGAAATCAAACAACATGGTTTTCCCCCGCAGTATTGAGTTTAGCTCATCGCGAAGGTATAAGTATTCAACAGCTTCAGGGGATAGCAGGAACAGGAAGTGATGGGCGAGTAACTCGGAAAGATTTAGAGGCCTATATTTCTGAAACGCGCGAATTTTCTGATCAGAAAACTTCTAATGCAAATGAAAATCGTATTCCTATGTCTCCATTACGTAGGGCGATAGCTTCCTCCCTATCAAAATCTTCAGACGAGGTTCCCCACGCATCTCTTGTTGTTGATGTTGACGTTACCGATTTGATGAATTTAATTTCCGGAGAGAAAGAAAGATTCTTCGCTACTCATGGCGTGAAACTGACAATTACTAGCTTCATCATTCAATGTTTAGCAAAAGCTTTAGAACAATTTCCCCTATTAAATGGGTCTTTAGATGGGGATACAATTGTTATGAAGAAGTCTATAAATGTGGGAGTCGCTGTTAACTTAAACAAGGAAGGCGTTGTTGTTCCCGTCATTCGCAATTGCCAAGATCGCGGTTTGGTAAGTATTGCTAAGTCTCTAGCAGATCTGTCAGTAAGATCACGAGCAAATAAACTAGACCCTTCAGAAACTCAAGATGGTAGCGTTACTGTTACTAATTTTGGTATGACAGGGGCGTTAATTGGCATGCCAATTATTCGTTATCCCGAAGTTGCTATTTTAGGTATAGGAACAATACAAAAACGTGTTGTTGTTCGCGATGACGATTCTTTAGCTATCAGAAAAATGGTGTATGTCACCCTAACCTTTGACCATAGGGTTCTGGACGGCATTTATGGTAGCGAATTTTTAACCTCATTGAAAAATCGTTTAGAGTCTGTTACTATGAGCTAACATGCCATAGTTTTTGCAAAGGACGATAGAAATGGGGTCCCCAGCTACAGCGATCGATTTATGCCAAGATATTGTTAATAAGCAGCAAGTAGTTTTAGAGCGATTTTTTGATACTTTTCATTGTCAGGATACTTGGCTATTAGCGGAAAAAATATTGGAGCATAAAGGCGCTATTTTTTTTTCTGGCGTGGGAAAAAGTGGATGCGTAGCTAGAAAAATAGTAGCTACTTTGCAATCTTTCGGCGAACAAGCTATCTTCCTTTCTTCAGGGGACGTTCTTCATGGGGATTTAGGCGTTATTCGTCCAGGAGACATCGTTTGTCTTTTTTCTAAAAGTGGAGAAACCCGAGAGCTTTTAGAATGGATCCCTTATTTAAAAGAGCGTGGTGTATTTCTTGTAGGGGTTACCTCTGCAGCTTATTCTAGCTTATCTATTTTCTGTGATCATGTGGTGATGCTGCCCATGATTGAAGAGTTAGATCCTTTCAATCTTGTTCCTACAACATCAACGACATGTCAGATGTTATTTGGAGATCTTCTCGCTATTACTTTATTACGTAGTCGGGGAATTTCTCTTTCTGAGTATGGGAAGAATCACCCCGGAGGACAAATAGGTCTGAAGGTCGTAGGGAAAATTCGAGATTACATGTTCCCTAAAACAGAGGTCCCTTTCTGTTCTCCTGAGCATACCATTGGGTATTCTTTAGATATTTTTTCTTCTTACGGCTGCGGTTGCGTTTGTATTGTAAATGAGCAGTTTGAAATGTTAGGTGTATTTACAGATGGAGACCTAAGAAGATCTCTGGCTCGTTTTGGTGGGGATGTTTTATCTCAGAAACTTGAAAATGTCATGACTGCAAATCCAAAAGTGATTAGTGAGGACGCTGATGTTGCTCTTGGTTTGCAAATGATGGAATCGGGTAGTCCTATAACGATTTTACCGGTTGTAGATGCTGAAAATCAAAGATATGTCGTGGGATTATTGCATATGCACACCCTAGCGAAAGCAGGGCTGATCTAAAAAATATCGGAAGAGAGAGTAAGCCGGATTCTGTCTACAAGATGACAAAAGCCATCTCGAGGGCAACCATTCATCTAGGGGACACATTACTGTATCCCTCAAGCGATTGTGAAAAAGCTTATGAGGAGAACCTCCTCAACTTGCAGAAACAAAAAGCTTTTTCTCTTGCTTCAGATAGGGTTTGCATGTCTATTAAGTCGCCTTAATAGCTCCTACTCATAAAGTAGGAATTTTCAGCCTGCCTATAAAAAAACTTTTATAGCGGAGTGTTTTCTGTTGCACTTTCCGTAGCCTTACGACCCCTGGAATTTCTCCAGTATCTTCTCTTATGAAGTCCAGACTTTCCTCTCAATATACCTTCATACAAAGATATAAAAAGCGGTTGCCTTTCTCTTCCGATGGAACTTGTTTATACAGCAGCGCGTCTGCGACGACGTTTTGCTGCAGAGCTGTCAGCAGCGAGAGCTTCGGGTTCTCGCCAATACAAAATTCTAGAACAATGTTCGCAGAAAATTAAACGATCTTTCTTACGAACTAAGTTTTCATGTTGAGGAGTTAAAACTATATGACACCCGCTGCAAACACGGTTTTCAATAGGAACAACAACGCGGTCTTTTTTATTGTTTAATAAGCGTTCATAGATAAGAAACATTTCTGGATCAGTAGTTTCTTTCAAAGCACTGCGCTGCTTTAATAAAGCCTGACCCTCATCATTGATTTTCTTAATGCTTTCACAAATCTCTTTTTCAATAGCGAAGCTACTGTTCTCTGTAGATGTTAGGCTCTCTTTTAAGGAAACAATGAGGTCCTCGCCTCCCGCCTGCTTATCCATAAGATCACTAAGTTGATGTTCTAAAGCACGACGTTCTTTATTTGCTGATGTCATCTCTTGGGTGAGCGCATTAAACTCATCCATCTTTTTCACAGCTGCTTGTTGGTTTTCTAATTTATTGATTTGATCAGAAATCTCTTGAATCCGATTCTCGCCTTCTTTAATCTGATTCTTTAAGTTTTCCATCTCCAACTCTTTCTCCTGAACTTTACGACGAATGTCAGCTTTAAGAGATTGGACTTTAGCTAGCTCTTTTTGATGCTCTTTTTTGACACGCACTAAGCGAATCATTTTAATATCGAGCTCTTGAATGGCTAAAATACTTTGGAGGGCTTCATGCATGAAAACTATTCCTTGCTTGGCTTAGTGGTTCCTAAATACGGATGAGAAATCATAGAATTTAGGAATGAATACATCTGAAGAAGAAAGCAAGTTTACCTCTTTTTTATCAAGAAGTAAAGAACGTTTTTTTCGATAAAAGAAATTCCTAAGAGATAAAGGTTTAGGAAAAGGAAAAAGTTTAATTGCACTGGAAAAAGTGCAAAGTAATCTTTGCCTGCCCACACTCAAGAATGCCTTTAAAATACGGTTAGGAGTAAACTCCTATACAAAAGAGACGATCCTGTTCGGGTATTCTCTAGTTTTTATTACTTCTGTTCTTTCCCTATTCTTCCCTAAATTACTCAATCCACAAGGACATTATCCTTATGAATCTAAGAGTAGCGTAGCTATGGACAGAAAAAAATAAAAGGTTCTTTTTTTCTAATTTTTATTTGAGCATTAAGAATGAGCGGATTCGATTAGAATCTGCTCATTCTATTTAAGGAGGGCATGAGAATTATTCTGCGGCAAAGGGATCTTGTAGAAGAATTAGAAGTTTGAGTGAGTTGGGGTTTCCTAAAGCTAGATTGTTAACTGCATCAATCAAAGCTTTTTTACAAAGGTCACGGCAATTTAAGACCCATTGATACTCCCGATCAGCCTTAGGCGTTGCGTCTTTTTCTCCCGTTTCATAAACCGAAGAAAATAGAGGGACAGCTACTATAGAACAGTTCTTTTCGAGGGCTTCAGCAAAACAATTTTCATAGGAAAGTAGCGCTCGTTGATAGTAGCGATTTACCACCTCTTGATCGTCTCCAGAGAAATCACTTATTTTAGGGCCTTTGACAAAACCTAAAAACTCCGGAATTCTTTCTTTTTCTAGTATCGAAGCTTTGCTGTCAGCTTTTAACGTTAGTTTATTAGAACGAGTTTCCGTGGGTGTAAAAATTTGAGGGACGGAAGGGAGGTCTTTGTATTGGCATTTACTCCATTCTGTGAATTTTTTATTTTTTGTAAGTTCTTGAAAGAATGCCTTCGCTTGATTCGTGTTAAGCGTAAACATTCCCATACTATTAGAGGAAACAGCGTGGAAGATCATTCCGGATTCGGAAGTTACTGCTCTTGGCGTATTTGATTTGGGAAGAGCGTTAAGTTTTAATGCAAAAGTAGTTGTTTTATCTCCTTGAATGCCAAGTTTGACGCCGGGATTTTTCTTGTTTTGATAAAAAGCTACGTTTGTCCCTGGTGTAATCACAAAGTTGGCGTTAACAGTTTGAGGTGGGAGTTGTCTAAAGTTTTGCTCCAGAGCTTCTTGCCAATTGCCATTTTCTTTCTGAGAGAGGCTTTTATATGCCAGGAGAGCTATCCCAGCTAAGAGAACGGATACAACAAGTAAACCGAAAAATACAGGAGATCCTAATGTGAGAGCCAGAGCTATACCGGCTGCACCGACTCCTGCAGCAATTGTTCCAAGAATAGTGGTTGTTGCTATTCTCAAAGCTTTAGTTCTTTTTTCATTCGCAAGTTCTCTAGAAGAGAAACTGGACGTAGGATCTGTAATTTGCTGGTTCCTTTGATTAGAAGGACCGACAGGATTAGCGCTCGCCATGATAAAATTAGTTTTTGTTTATTTGAATATTTAAATTTTATCATTTAGCGAAATTCTGTTTTGAAACTTTATTCTTTATAAAATCTTTACACAGATTCGGGGTCGCTTAAGGCTTCTTTAGGGTAGACCTTGAGGGTGATATACATTTGTTTGAGCTTTTCTGTTGCTAGGTGTCTTAGAATAAAAAACAAGGGGATTAGGGTAGGAAGAAGTAAAAGAAATAAAGGATGAACACAGCATGCTAGGCTAATAATGCCCGCTGCTAAGGAAATTAAAGCTAAAGAGTGAATTACGCTGTGACAAAGAAAATATACTAACTTTTGTCTGGTCGTACTTCCTTTAGAAAATATATTTAAAGGTTCTTCAGGAACAGAAGTTAATATGGAGGGTATAGTTGACATAAGAGAATCGCATAGAAGACACTTATACACGAGAAGAATTTTACATGGAAAAGTGTTTTTTGTCAGTAGCATTCTCCCCGAAGTCTTTAGGGATAAGTTTCCCTGAAGAGCTATAATTTTTTTGAAATTCTTGAAGTGTAATTGGGCCTTGGCACCAATGGTCCTTATCCGGAAGTGTAGGGAACAGAGAGGCATAGGCGCGGACAGTCGAGGGGCTTGTAAAAATCACCCGATGATAGGGAGCAAATATCCCCGGATGAAGAGGGAGCTGTTCAACTGTATAGTGTGGATAGGCAAAAAATAGCCTATTTTCTTGTGATAAGAAATTTTTGATCAAAGGTCTCGATAATGCCGAGTGCGGGTAAAGGATGCGCGCATCTGGAGGTAGGAGAGTAATTAGAGGCAGGACCCCCTCTCCGGTTTCAATAGTGGCTAATGAATAGCGCGCGTCCGGAAGAAAAGTACGGAGGCGTTGGGCTGTGATTCTCCCCACGCAAAGGTAATGCTTGTGTAGTAAAGCTTGTTTCGATGTTTTTTTTATCATCCTAGAAACGAACAGAGATGTTGAGGATGGGCTTGTAAGTATAACATGCGTCGATTGCTTAAAATAACGATAAGCTCTGCGTAGTTGATGCGAGTTTGTTTTTCGGGGGACTATTTTAAGAATAGGGAGGAAATGGGCGTGGTATTTCTTCGCTGTTCGTTGATTTAAACCTAGGTATGCAGTCATCGAAGTATTTTCTAGAAATAAACCCAATGAGCATAGTTTAAATAGTCGCCGATTGTTTTGCATCTGGAAAACCCGCGATAGGCTCTAGAGATATTCTCGTGCTTTTTCTTGTTAATATATTTGTTTTTATCATTGTTTGAGTTAGGTAATGAGCAGATTGACATTTTTCGATACGAGAGCTAGGATGTCTTTTTCTAGATTTTAGCTTTTTCTCCAGGAGAAAATCAGAGTAGTTCTTAAGCTTGCTTAGTTTAAGGGAGGAAGACGTCAAAAATTTTTATTACAATTTTTTCTTAGTAGTTGTTATAGAGGTCGGCAATGACATCATTATTGCATAAATTTTTAGAGAACACTTCAGGGAAGCAGGGACAAGACCTAGCTTCTACTGCATATCTAGCCGCATTGGATCATCTTCTACACTCCTTCCCTTCCATTGGCAAAAGCATAATTGACGAGTTAAAAAGCCAACGCTCTCGTTTAAAAATGATTGCTTCTGAAAATTACGCCTCTATTTCCGTACAACTAGCTATGGGGAATTTGCTGACGGATAAATATTGTGAAGGCAGTCCCTTTAAGCGTTTTTACTCTTGTTGTGAGAATGTCGATGCTATCGAATGGGAATGCGTGGAAACAGCCAAAGAGCTTTTCGGTGCAGAAAGCGCTTTTGTGCAGCCGCATTCTGGAGCAGACGCTAATTTATTAGCAATCATGTCTATTATTACTCATAAAATTCAAGGCCCTGCTGTTAAGCGTTTGGGATATAAAAGTATTAATGATCTTAGCGAAAAAGAATACACAGAGTTAAAAGCAGAGATAAGCTCTCATGTGTGTTTAGGGCCTTCATTGAACTCTGGGGGACATTTAACTCATGGTAACGTGCGTTTAAATGTGATGTCTAAGTTAATGCGTTGTTTGCCTTACGAGGTTAATCGTAAAACAGAATGTTTTGACTACTCTGAAATAGCTCGTTTAGTTCGCACACATAAGCCTACAGTATTGATAGCGGGTTATTCTTCGTATTCTCGAAGATTGAATTTTTCTACCTTAAAGCAAATAGCAGATGATTGTGGTGCTGTGTTATGGGTAGATATGGCACATTTTGCAGGTCTTGTTGCTGGCGGTGTATTTGTTGAAGAAGAAAACCCCGTGCCTTTTGCAGATATTATTACAACAACAACGCATAAAACCTTGCGAGGACCTCGTGGAGGTTTAGTTTTAGCTTCTAAGGAGTACGAAGGAGTAATTAATAGGGCATGCCCTTTAATGATGGGCGGTCCTTTGCCTCATGTTATAGCTGCCAAGGCTATAGCATTGAAAGAAGCTTTAACAGTAGATTTCAAGAAGTATGCTCATCAGGTTGTGGATAATGCTAGAACTTTGTCTGATCATTTCCAGAAGCAGGGCTTACGAGTGCTTACAGGTGGTACAGATAATCACATGTTGATTATTGATCTCACTTCTTTAGGGATCTCTGGACGTATAGCCGAAGATATTTTAAGCTCCGTAGGTATTGCAGTTAACAGGAACACTATACCGTCCGACGCAGTAGGAAAGTGGGAGACTTCAGGTATACGTTTAGGAACAGCTGCTTTAACCACTTTAGGTATGAGTAGTGATGAAATGGAAGAAGTTGCGAATATTATTGTGAAAGTATTGCGAAATATTACTTTGAGACGTAATGCTGATGATAGTTTTAGTAAAAGTGAAGGGGAGCTTCCAGAAAACATTGCTCAAGAGGCCAGAGATCGAGTTGTAGACTTATTATCTCGATTTCCTCTATATCCTGAAATCGATCTGGAAACTTTAGTTTAGTTAGGAGATATGTTGTTCTATGCCTGATGGGGAAGTAGTTCATAAGTTACGAGATGTTATAGATAAAAGAATTTTAGAATCCCGTAGGGTGTTCTTTTCTGAGCCTGTAACAGACAAGAGTGCAGCGGAAGCTATTAAAAAGTTTTGGTATTTAGAACTTACCAATCCTGGCCTGCCCATAATATTCGTAATTAATAGTCCTGGAGGATCTGTCGATGCAGGATTTGCTGTGTGGGATCAGATAAAAATGTTAACTTCTCCCGTAACTACTGTAGTTACAGGGTTAGCTGCTTCCATGGGTTCAGTATTAAGCCTATGCGCTGCTCCAGGGCGTCGCTTTGCTACTCCTCATGCTCGTATTATGATTCACCAGCCTTCTATAGGAGGCCCTATTACTGGGCAAGCCACGGATTTAGATATTCATGCTCGTGAAATCTTAAAAACAAAAAAACGTATAATAGACGTTTATTTGGAAGCAACTGGGCAACCTAGAGAAGTGCTTGAAAAGGCAATTGATAGGGATATGTGGATGACCGCAGACGAAGCCAAAGATTTCGGTTTGTTAGATGGCATCTTGTTCTCATTCAACGATCTCTAATTATCACCTCTATTCTGGGGCAGGAAATCGTTTTATTCTTAGCGAAGCCTCTTGCCCCGATCATCAAACACTCCTTACTCTATGTAATAAGCATCAAGTAGACGGGCTTTTGCTTGTTCTTCCTTCTTCGATTGCAGATGCTAGATTCATTATTTTTAATAATGATGGTTCTCGCGCTAGTATGTGTGGGAATGGCCTCCGTTGTGTTATTGCCCATGTCGCCTCAGCATTGGAAAAAGAAGAGGTAAGTATAGAAACTGATTCCGGAGTCTATCAGGGAGTATTTTGTTCTTGGGATTGTGTTATTGTAAACATGACTCTCCCACATTGGAATTTCCATACTCATAGGCTTTCACATGCCCTTCCAGGACTTCCTCAGGATGTATTTAGTATAGATACCGGAGTTCCTCATCTTGTGGTTTTTGTTAGTGATTTATCGATCACCCCTGTGGATTTTTGGGGGAGATTTTTACGCTACCACAAAGATTTTTCTCCACAAGGTACAAATGTAAACTTTGCTAAGATTCTTAATTCTAACGAATTGCAAATACGCACTTATGAACGTGGGTTAGAACGGGAATCCGCAGCCTGTGGAACAGGTGCCACAGCGGTGGCTCTTGTTTCTGCTAACTATTATAGTTGGCAAGATACAAAAATAACTATTCGGACTTGGAACAATATTTTACTTGGAATTTCTTTGATTGGTGATCAAGTATTTCTTGAAGGTCCTGTAAATAAAGAAGGAGAGGTGAAATCAACACCATCTCTAAAAATTTTAAATTGAATATCAATGAAATATAGGTTCAAAAATAGCTAAGACAAGGAATTTTCTCTTAAGTATTTTAGTTGGGAATGCATTCCTTTAGGATAGATCTCTTGCCCTCTAACTCCAATTCTTTTATAATCTTGATTTATGACAACGTACCCTGTTCCACAAAATCCTCTTTTACTGCGTGCTTTACGTCTTATGGACGCATTCTCGAAATCTGACGATGAGAGAGATTTTTATTTAGACCGCGTTGAAGGATTCATCCTTTATATTGATTTAGATAAAGATCAAGAAGATCTTGATAAGATTTACGAGGAACTAGAGATAAACGCTGAGCGGTATTGTTTAATTCCAAAGCTGACGTTCTATGAAGTTAAAAAAATCATGGAAACGTTTATCAATGAAAAAATTTACGACATAGATACTAAAGAAAAATTTCTTGAAATTTTGCAGTCTAAAAATGCTCGAGAGCAATTTTTAGAATTTATCTATGATCACGAGTCTGAATTAGAGAAGTGGCAGCAATTTTATGTAGAGCGTTCGCGAATACGTATTATTGAGTGGTTGCGTAATAATAAGTTTCATTTTGTTTTTGAAGAAGACCTAGATTTTACCAAGCACATTTTAGAGCAATTTAAGATACATCTTTTTGATACCAAGGTATCAAAAGAGTTAACGCAAGCGCGTCAATTGTTAGTGAACAAGGCTAAAGTTTATTATTCTAACGAGGCGTTGAATCCTCGTCCTAAGAGAGGGCGTCCTCCGAAGCAGTCAGCAAAGGTAGAGTCAGAAACTACAATATCTAGTGATATTTATACTAAAGTGCCTTCTGTAGCGCGACGTTTCCTTTTCCTTCCTGAGATTACTTCGGCATCTTCAATAACATTTTCTGAGAAGTTTGATACTGAAGAAGAGTTTTTAGCGAATCTTCGTGGATCAGGCCGTGTTGAGGATCAGTTAAACCTTGCTAATCTTTCAGAAAGATTTGCTTCTTTGAAGGAGCTTTCTGCGAAGTTAGGTTATGATTCTATGTCTACGGGAGATTTCTTTGGAGATGATGATGATGATGAGGAAAAAGTTCCCGTGAAGTCCAAAGCTCCTGCTAAGCGTGGCCGTAAGAAGTCTTCATAAGATTTTAAAGGTCATTTTTTTAATATCCAGATAGTTGCAACTCCAAAAGATAGCTTTCTTTTTTTGCTAATATGGAATTTAGCTTCTTTGAAGAGATGTTCTAAATGCTGATCTTTAGGAAGGTTTCTAATGCTGCTGCTTAAATATGTATAGGCATCTTTGTTTTTAGAATAGTGTTTTCCAATTCTTGGAATAAGGAATTGTAGATAGAACCTGTGAACTAAATACATAGGGTGTTTGTTAGAGGGAGAGGTGAGCTCTAAGATTCCCAAAGAACCACCTTTTTTCAAAATACGATAGATTTCATCAAGGGCCTCTTTAGGATCAGAGAGGTTTCTCAGACCATAAGCCATAGCAGCTAGTGTTTGCGATTCTGAATCTATAGGAAGTTGAACGATATCACTTTCTACTAGTGTAAAAGGAGCTTTTGGATAGCGTTTCTTAGCTTCTAAGAGCATGACAGGTGAAAAATCTACGAGAGTTGCCTGCGATCCAGGATAGTTCCTAGTATATTTATAGGAGACTTTTCCTGTTCCTGAGCAAAGATCTATAATTTGTTCGGATTTCCCTAACATTTTTGAGAATTTGCGATTCCATAAGTGATGCATTCCTAAAGATAAAATAGAATTAATCTTATCGTATTTAGGAGCGAGGAAATCAAACATTTCCCTAAGGTTAGGTTTGTTGGTAGATAGCTGCATGATATTCTCGGAATTTCTCTAGCCCTTCATAATCTTCCTCTCTTAGTCGGTAGCGACATAGAGAGTAGTATTCTTTAATAAGGTTTTCGGGGAGCTGAGTACGCTCGACAGCTTTTGCAATCGCAGCTTCAGGATGGGCTTCGAAATGACTGAGGGATTGTTCTAAAGCTGTTTGTATAGTAGCGCTTCCTTGAGGGTTGTTCGAAAGAACAACAGCAAAAACAAAGGGTAATTGAGTAAGCTCATACCATCCTTGGGCAAGATCATAAGTAGAAAATCCTGATATATGGGGATGATGAAGAGCTTTATCGCCAATTAATAATAAGCCGTCGTAATTTTCTGAGGATGTTTTTAAAACATCATCAGAAGAAAGTTGGATAATTTCAGGAATAGGGGTGTTCCATAAATACCGACAAAGGATGTTTAATAGCATTACTGACGAGCGACTTTCTTTTGTTGCTGCGATGCGTAATTTCCCTGAGGTGAAAAATGTCGGTGCTGCATAAAGATTTACACTAAGGATTTTCTTATAAGCTGCTATTCCAAATCCTGAGAGTTTCCCTAGGGGATGTGTTAAAGACCCTACTGAAGAGGTAAGAGCAAACTGTAAGCTTCCATCTAGTAGTTTCGCGAGCAAATCAGCTGGAGGAGCTGTATGAAGAAAAATATCATTTCTTTCTGCAAGCTCTAAAGAAAAAGGAAAAGCATTGATATAGCTTACACAACCTAAAGTTAAACGTCTTTCGAGTTCGTTAGACATGGAATGCGTCCCTGTTGTTTGATTAGGCTTGCCATACCCTCAATATCCATCCTGATAGTTTGTTTAGAAGAGGCCATTTCAAAAACCTTTTCTCCGAGATGTGTGGAAGAAAAATCATTCGCCCCACAAGAGAGTAAGTGTAGAGCTTCGTCTATTCCTAAATAATTCCAGAGGGCTTTTATATTTCTAAAATTATCTAAGAATAACCTAGCAACAGCAATGATAGACGCAGGGAGGATATTATGAGAACAACTTAATTTGCGTAGTCTTTTCCCTAGAGCATTGTTTTCTGTTGCGAACTTCAACAATATAAAGTTTTTAAATCCTAAGGTGTCGTCTTGTAAATTACGTAATTTTTCCATATGGGTTACGATATCTTCAGGACGTTCTCTGTGATAACAGAGCATGGTACTATTGCTTGGAATACCGAGGTTATGGGCCGTCTTATGGATTTCTAAGAAATCTTGGGATGAGAGACGCCCAGGAGCTAATATTTCCCGTATTTCATCTACTAGGATATCGCATCCTCCTCCAGGAATAGAATCTAGACCAGCATTTTTTAAGATTTGCAAGATTTCGATAACGGGGAGGTTATGAAGCTTAGCGAGGTAATCATATTCGATACCTGTGAGAGCCTTGATATGAATATGGGGGAGGAGCTCCTTAATTTTACTGAACAATTCTGTATAGTAGTCTAGATTACAATCTTGGGAACATCCCGCAACAATATGCGTCTCTGTAATAGGAGCATCTAACTGTCGGATTTGATCTATAAGTTGATCTGGGGTGTAAAACCATCCTTTACTGTCGCCAGGTTTCGCGTAGAAAGCACAAAATGTACAATTGAACTCGCAGAAATTCGTTGGGTATAAATATAGGGTGGAAGAGTAGTAAACAACATCACCGACATACTTTTGACGTACCATATTTGCAAATGCCCATAGGGCACGTTGGTCGTCTTCATCTTCTAATAAAAGTAGACGCAAAGCGTCTTCTTTGGAGAGGCGAGCGCCTTCTATATAATCTTCGAATAACTGCTTCATCCAGGAGTTTTTAGGCAGAATGCGGATTGTGCGTGTCGTCGTCATGAGAAGGTGCCTCTGTTTTAGAGTCAGGTCCGGTTTGTTTATCGCAGGTTTTTTTTTGGCAACAATCGGGTTTTCCACATCCTTTAGATAAAGGCCTACCTAATAGATAAGAACCTATCAGTAAAATGACCATACCTATTCCTAGTAGTGCTGTTGCACAGCAAATAAGCAGAAAAAGAGTCATCATATAGAGGTTTGCCTTTAACGGGAGTTATTAATGTAAATCCACCCAAATAGGTGAACTCCATGCCATAGAATGGTCAACTTGGGTCACTCGTAAATAATAAAAGACAAAAGGAATTTTCCCTTTAGGATCTTTAAGGGTTACTGAAGACAAAGGAGCCATGTCATCATATTCATAAGTTAAGTTATTGCTATCAGGATGGAAGGTTTTGAGAACCTCTCCATTGCGGATAATCTCAACAGTTTTTAGTTGAGCGGTTCCTGCAACATATCCTGAAATATGACGATTTACAGCAAGACCTGGTTTTGTTGTCGTTGATAACTCAGAACCCATAGGAGCTGAGGTAATATTAAAACTAACGATGATTCTCGGCCCTGTAGTTGCATAGCAATGACGCTGATACAAAGCTTCTGCAAGAGATTCACGATTGTATTTATTGCAAATGATAGCAGTAAGTCCTGGAGTATACTGTTGCTGATTTTCATCGAAGAGGTTTTTGTAGATACCGCGATCATCCAAACCTCCAGCAACAAAACCAAAACGTAGATTTTGTTTTAATGCTTCTAGCAATGTTCCTGATTGTACTTCGGAATCAGATCCTTTAATGGGGAAAAGATTGCCCTCTTTTTCTGTTCTTTCTGAACATCCCCAAGAGTTGTAAATTTCCGCTACACGCTCAAATTCTGGATGGAAATTTTGGAAGTTGAAACCATAGCGTTTTGATGCTGTAAAGCAGGGTATGGAGATAACTTCGTGAGGAGATGCGCTTTTATATAGCTTAGATAAAGAAGGAATTTTGCAGTCTTTATGTTTAGATAAAGATTTGTTTTCTTTTACGTAGAGAATATGTCGGACACCTTCTTCTTGCGATTCTCCGGAATACTGCACTCCAGATAGTGTGACAAAACGATCTTCTTCGTTGAAATCAGAGACTGTTTGGGAAATCATTTTCCAAAGATCTGTGCTTAGCCCTTCTTGATTTTCAAAAGCAGAAGAGGCGTAGAAATTTAAAGCACAATCGTCTCTGAAATGTCGTAGGCATGCTTCAATATTTTCTTCAGAGTCTACACGTTCTGATTCTCCATGGAGTAAGCCCCACATAAGATTAGGAGCGGCATCTGAGAAACATTTGATAGGTGCTGATACAAAGACCTCTTGAGTTAGGAGATTTTTTAATTGGATTCTATAAATTCCTGCTTCGTTGAAGTAAAGATTAGGAAGGATAACGAATCCTGTTTCAGGAATGAATAGTTGCCAATTAAGGTTTTCTCTGAGGTGTTCGTAAGAAAGTTCTATACGTGTGTTTTCGGGAGAAAAGTTCGTAAGATTGTTGAACTCGTCTTCGAAGCGTACGGTAATATCAAAACGTTTGTTTTTTACAACATAGGAGGGTGTGAAGATGCGAATGTGTTTGAGAACATTACCACGAATATCCATCGAAAAGATATCGGGTTCATCATAATCGCCATTTCCTGTTGTGTCTACATAGAGATAAAAAAGTTTACGACGTTGAGTAAATAATTGAGCGCCGTTTCCGTTTTCATCTGTTTGGGGATGCTCTGGAGAGGGTCCAAGAATAATGGTTACGGTATCACCAGCTTCTACTTCGTGGGGGAGGGTAAACTCATATTGGAAAGTAGGGCTATGTGGAATAGGAATAGCTACAGCTTTGAGGATATCTCCTCGAGGCATTTCTGCGTAGATAGTATTTCTGGGTTGTTGCAAATCAATGGAAGGAGCTTCCCAGTCTATAGGTCTTCCTTGACTTCCTAAATCAAATTTTAACTTTGTTCCTTCTGGGAGATCATCTACCGGAGAATAAAGAAATTTCCATGTGGATATTTGCCCAGCTCTAGCTACGGAAGGATTAACATAACAAACAGATCTGCGCATAATAACATAGCGGGTTGGAATCAACAGAATGCATTATCATACACTAGAAAAAGGTTTTTCTCAATCTTCGTCTTTGCTTAAAGCTTGTAATGCTTCTTGTATGCTGGAGAACATTTTAAAATATGAGAGGAATCCTGTGACGTAGAGGGTTTGTTCTATAGTTTTTGGCACAGAGGTAAGAACAATTTTCCCGGAATGTTTTCCTACTTGATGATAGCTTTGTAGTAAGACACGGATGCCTGCGCTGGACATGTAATCCAAATTTGTGCAATCTAAGACGATATTTTTCGTCCCTGAAGATAGAGATTGTGAGATACTTTCTTGTACTTCCGGCGAAGAGATCCCGTCAAGTTTTCCTTGGAGATGTAAGACAGCAGTGGTTCCGTGCTCTTCTTTGTGGATGTTATTCATTATGGTTGATGCTCCCAAACCTATGGTCGTTTCTCAAGACCTAACTCTCGTAAATCTTTAGGTTTTTTGCAAAGAGATTTTTGTATTCTTTTGTTTCTCTGTAGATTATAGGAAGTTACGCAGGAGGTAATTTCTTTCTCCTTGGTGTGATTTTTAGTTTTCCTACGCTACGTTCTGAGCAGGTGATAATTTCGATATCGAAATTTTCGTGATGAATTTTCATTCCTTTTTTAGGAACGGCACCCACTTTATGAAACACGTGGCCTCCTAGGGTGTCGTAGCTATTTTCATGATGGATTTTTAGATTGAAGTACTCTTCGGCATCTGAGATGTTCATTCGACCATCTACAATCCATGAATTTCCTACTTTTTTGTAGGGAAGGTCTTCTTGAACATCGTATTCATCAGAGATCTCTCCGAAGATTTCTTCGATGATATCTTCCATACTGACGATTCCCTCTGTGATTCCATATTCATTTACTACAATGGCGAGATGGCGATGTTTTTGGCGGAAGTCTTGAAGTAATGAGGAGGCTTTTTTAATTTCTGGGGTGTATAAGGGAGGTTTTGCTACTGAAGAAACAGGAAGAGAAAAATTTGCGGATGAGGGGTCCATAGTGAGTAGATCTTTAACTAGAAGGACTCCGGTGATGTTATCGATATTTTTTTTGTACAGGGGAATACGGCTATAGCCTTCTTCTATAATAGCGGGGAAGGCATTGCGAATAGGAGTATCTTCTTGAAGAGCAAAAATATCTACCTTAGGGATCATGATTTCCCTGATTATGAGCTTATCGAAGGATGACACAGCTTCTGATAATTGATTTTCCATTTCGGAACTGTTGATTTTGGGATCATGATTTTTTTTCTCAACGGTTCTTTGAAGAGGGAAAAAGAATGCTTGAAACAGTGAGGATGCTGAGCATAGTGAGGAATGAATTCGTTTATGTAGGGAGATGCAGTGGGGTAGAAATCCGTAAACGAGGGGTGCTGCTAGTATATAGACTGTCCAAAAGAGTAAGGAGAGGCTGTGTGTTTTAAATGAGTATTGAGAATAGATGGCAGTGCCAAGAATCCCATAGAAGCAGAGCAAAACAGCGGCTAGGAGTGCTGGGGTGTTTGATCGGCAGGCTTGTTTATGGGTAGTTTCATTATCTTCGTTATCTTTACGAGCTTTGCATAATTCATTATGAGGTTCTTCAGAAAGGGCTGTGGAAAATAAGAGAACAAGAATAAAAATTGCTAATAGGAAATTCAGCATCTTAATTTGTCAAAAGAGCGTGTTTTTCTCTTAACATACATAGCGCTTGATTTTCTTTAACTCTCATTTTTTTTCTTTCTTGAGAGGTTAAATCATCATATCCGAGCATGTGTAGGAGAGAGTGAACAATATAACGAGAAATTTCTTCATATAGAACTTCTCTGTCGCTGGCGCGATCTTTTAAGAAACGGACTGCCGCCTGAGGGCTGATAAAAGCTTCCCCTAAAATATGAGGTGTAGAACTTGCTTCTGGCGAATCTATAGGTAGGGTGATGGCATCCGTAAGCGAGGGATCAGAAAAAACTTCATTATGAAGATGGGCGAGAGCCTCATCTTCTAGAAAGTAGATATATACTTGATCCGTATTGATTTCCCAAAATTGCAAGCAACAGAGAACCAACTTTTTTACTGATTGCGCCTGAATAGGAACAGACTTTTGCTTATTAGAAACACAAACTTTTGTTGAAACTTTCTTCAAGATAAATCAGCACAGTACAGAAAGGATAAAGTTTACTTTACAATAGGGGTTTTAGGAAGACCTGTAACCTTCTTCGCCGTCTCATCATTCCAACGGCCTAGTTTACGTAAGACTTCTACTCTTTCGAAACGTTTAAGAACATTTCTTTTAGTATCTCCTTTAATGGATTTACCGTAACTACGATGTCGAGACATAATTTTACTCTAGTAACTAACTAATTTGTGGAATAAAAACACTTGCGCTGTCTGTTGTGTTTTTATGTGTTCTGTAAGCAATTCTCGGAGCAGGTTTTGGATGAACAATAGCATAAACAGGCTTACGCTTTTTTGGACTTACCGCTCTTCGACGAGCTTGTTTACTCATGCGTGTCATAAGATAACTCGATATTTAACTTTTTAATTCTCCAAAGTGATCGAGAGAAGATTGGAGATGTATAACAAGGGAAAGAATACTTAAAGGAGCGTTTTTTTTCAATAGGGGGACCTATTTATCCCTGAGGATTTTGACTTAATGCTTCGGTAATGGGAGAACATCCTGTATTTGATCCTGTAGTAAGAACCCCGCAAGAAATAATATATTTGAATGCGTCTTCGATTTTCATATCTAAAAAAGTAATATCAGATTTTTTAAATAGAGTGAGAAATCCTGAGGTTGGGTTTGGAGTTGTTGGTATAAATACGGTGATCATAGGGTCTTCGGGATCATCGGAGCAGATCTGTGGAGCATCACCGGCGACTAGTCCTATGCAGCGTGTTTTTTCGTTAGGGAAAGGGACCATAACAACTTGTTTGAAGGAGCCAGATTGTGATCCAAAGATGGTAGTCATGACTTGTTGAGCAGCTTTGTAGACTGTTTTTATGATGGGAATGCGATGGAGTACTTTATCATAAATAGATAGTAAGGACTTGAAGATCATCAATCGTGCGAGGAACCCTAGTAATACAGTGGCAAAGAACAGTCCAAAGAGTAGGATAATTTGTAAAACAAATTTTAGTAAGGCTTTGTGTTTCGAGTAGAAACTAATACGTTCGAAAAATCCTGAGACGAGTCCAACAAAAGGCTGGGTAAGGAAGTTCATTATCATACCGACGATAGCGAGGGTAATTGCTAGGGGCAGAAGGATAATTAGGCCTGTAATAAAATGTTTTTTCATAAATCGCTGTTTGTTGAGTTTGAAAATTTCTAAGAGTTCTTTTGCATAGGGTATATACCTATTCTATTTTCTTGTATCAACTCCTCTTTATGAATTACGGCAGATTCAAAGTTTTTTAATTGATATGCAGACTAACTTCTTAGGGCTACCTAAACACTGTTAGATTTTTCATTATTTTAGTCTTTAGAGTTGTGATATTCCTTGTTTTAACTTTTTTTAGCAATTTGCAAAGCTTTTTTCTGGGATGTCCTGGGGATTTTCTATGCTTTTTTTTGTGTTTAAAACGAATCTCCAAGGGAGATCGCGATATTCTTTTGCGTAATCGATGCCTATGCGAGGTGTTTCCGTTATTTCTCCTGAAATTTTCTCTTTACTTATGTGGAGATTTGGGGAAGTAAGAGAGTGCATGTTGTGTTCTATGGAGAGGTTTAGCGCTTGGCAGATTTTTCCTGGTCCGTTAGTAAGAAGGGATTTAGGTTTGTTGTGCCACTGTCTTCTTTGGATCATAATATTTTCTCCTTTGTGGGGGAGAATGGCGCGTATAAGCACAGCGTGGGGGAGATTTTGGCTTCCTGTTACAACATTGAATAGGAAGTGCATTCCATAACAACGATAGATATATGCAACGCCGCCGCGGCAATACATAGCTGCGTTTCTTGTCGTTTTTCTGTAATTGTAAGCGTGGCAAGCTTTATCATCGGGGCCGCGATAGGCTTCGGTTTCGATGATAAATCCTGCAGTAGTTTCTCCTTCTATTTTTGTAACGAGAAGATGACCGAGTAGTCCTTTTGCTAAGGAAAGAACGTCATCGTTAAGGAAGAAACTTTCTGGAAGCATTATTCTGTTGTCCTTTTTCTTCTGCTTCTATGTTTTTTTTCTGTTGTGGGTTGTGTTTGTTTAGTTTTTGTTGCCAAGGCCCAGTTGATGGTTTGTGTCAGAAGATCTACTTCTGAGAGCCTAACATCTATTTTTGCTCCTGGGCGGATTTTGCTTGGCAGCTCTTCAGGGGATGTTTTCTTTTTTATAGCGTATTCTTTGGGTAGTTGCGCTGCAGAGATGAACCCTTCCTGACAAAACTCGGGAACTGTGAATGAGATTCCCTCGGGGTTTGTTGTAATGATGAAGGCCTTGTATGTTGTGTCTGGTTGTTCTTTGAGAAACTTATTTAAGAATCTGGTTTTTTTTATTGTTTCGAAGGCGAATTCTGCTTTTGCTGCTATACGTTCTTGAGTTGAGCATGCTCTTACAATATGTTCCAAGCGTGTTTCTTCTATGGACATGGGGTGGAAGAGTAGCCTGTGAACAACAAGGTCGATGTATCTACGAATCGGACTTGTAAAGTGTGTATAGAAGTCGAGTTTTAATCCGTAATGACCTTTATTTTCCGTAGAGTAGGAAGCTGTTTTCATACTACGGACAAATTGAGAATGGAGTATTGAC
Organism: Chlamydia sp. BM-2023; assembly: GCF_964023145.1. Classification (NCBI taxonomy): domain Bacteria; kingdom Pseudomonadati; phylum Chlamydiota; class Chlamydiia; order Chlamydiales; family Chlamydiaceae; genus Chlamydia; species Chlamydia vaughanii. The sequence continues at coordinate 865,180 of NZ_CAXIED010000001.1, forward strand.
TCTAGTGGATGTCCTGCTGAGCTTTCCTGTAGGAGATATTGGTAATCGGGTTCTTGCGTTGGGGTCATGACAATATCAAACCCCATAGCTTTTGCCATTTCTTGGAAGGAGAGTAGGTTCTCGTCGTTAGGAGATTCGTGGATTCTGAACGGTAGAGTTACCCCCTGATGAGAGATATGGTAGGCAATAACTTCGTTAGCTTTCAGCATGAACTCTTCGATGAGTTTATGAGAAAGAGTTTGTCTGGTTTCTATAAGTGCGACGGGTTCTTGGAGGTTATCTAGAGACATAGTAAAAGATGGAAGAACTAGACGTATGCACCCACGTTGTTCTCTGAGATCTGCGAATTTTTTACTTAGTTCTGTCATCTCATGGAGTGTTTTTGATATGGGATGCGCTTGTTTTTTCTCTATGATGTCGTCGACTTCATCGTAGGTCATACGATATTTACTACGTATGACACTACGAAATACTTCGTAATCAGAAAGGTGTCCTGATTTTGTAAATGTCATAAATACTGAAACTGCGAGTCTATCTACGTTAGGTTTTAAGCTGCAGAGGTTGTCAGAAAGTGCTGAAGGTAGCATAGGTACAACTTTCCCTGGGAAGTAGATAGAGTTGCATCTTTTACTTGCTTCCTGATCTAGAGCAGAGTGAGGTGTGACGTAGTGGGACACATCTGCGATGTGTACTCCGAGAATGTAGTTATCATTATTATCATAGGTAAGGGATACGGCATCATCGAAATCTTTAGCTGTTACCGAATCGATAGTAAAGCATAGGAGATCGCGAAGATCTTTTCGTGATCTTAAGGCTTGGCTAATATGTTTTTGTGAGAAGTGGGTAGTTTCTTCAACTACGGCTTCTGGGAAATCTTCTTCGATAGCGTATTCAGCTTTTATACAGGGGAAATCGGATTTAGCATTAGAAATATTCCCGATAAATTCGATCATTTCTAATGGAGGGGGTTCTTTTGATGCGGGTTTTTCTTTCCATTCTGGTGTGCTGAGCAGTAGGCGATCTCCGATTTTATAGGAGCGCTTAGGCATAAGTTGAGCTTTTACTGGAACATCGGGACCTAGGGCATTTACACAAACAAGAGCAAGCTCGGCGTCAATTAATGAGGTGATTGTTCCTACAAGAACGGTTTTTCCTCTTGATACTACCTGATGAATAACTCCTTTTCTTTTTTCTCCTTCTTTGGAGTGGGGGAAAAGGGAGACAACAACGTGATCTCCATCCAGCGCTCCTTTAAGATCTCTCGCGGGAATAAAGATATCAAAAGGGTATTCTTCTGGGTGATCTGGGGAAACAAATCCGAAGCCTTTTTTTGCGTGAACAAACAGAATTCCTGGAATTAAAATTTGTTTAGAGCTTTTTCTAAAGACCTTGTACTTTCTTTTTTTTGTTCGTTTCACAAACTTTGCTCCATGGCTGGAATAATAATTTTCATGGGTTTAATTCATCTTTTTTGGATGTTTTTAATGCAAAGGTGTTTTTATGGATAGAGTTAAAAGAAAAATTCCCTATCTCTCACTGAGAAATAGGGAATATAAAATAGAGTTTTTATGATATTAATCGTTAGGTTTATCTACGATTTCAACATCAGCATCTTCAATTTTTTCGTTGCTTGAAGATGAAGAACTTCCTGAAGGAGGTTTGGTACTAAAGCTATGTTTTTTCAAATCTTCAGTATTAATATTTGGTCCTCCCTGAGCATTTGCTGCCGAAGCCGCCGCAGAAGATGCGGATTGAGACTGCATAGCTTCGCCGATTTTTTGCATATGACGGCTGAGCTCGTCAGAGGCTTCTTTAATTTTTTCTACAGGGGCATCTTCTTTCAAAGCTGTACGGACGTTTTCGATACGTTCGTTAATTTCTTTGGTTAAAGATTCAGGAATATTGTCTTTATAATCTGTTAGGGCTTTTTCAGCTCTGAAGACTGTACTGTCAGCTTCATTTTTTACATCGGAAGCTTCGCGTCGTTTTTTATCTTCTTCTTTATTAGCTTCAGCATCACGGATCATTCGTTGAATTTCATCTTCTTTTAATCCTGAGCTTGCTTCGATACGAATTTTTTGTTCACGTCCACTAGCGGCATCTTTTGCAGATACGTGTAGAATACCGTTAGCATCGATATCAAAGGCTACTTCGATTTGAGGATGTCCTCGAGGTGCTGGAGGAATATCGGTGAGGTCAAATCTTCCGATTTCTTTGTTATCTTTTGCCATAGGGCGCTCACCCTGTAAGACAACAATTGTTACCGCAGGTTGGTTATCTGCAGCTGTTGAAAAGATTTGTTTTTTCTGCGTAGGGATTGTTGTGTTTCTCTCTACGAGTGGGGTCATCACTCCTCCGAGGGTCTCAATACCTAAGGATAGAGGAATAACGTCGAGAAGTAATACGTCCTTAACTTCCCCGCCAAGAACTCCACCTTGAATAGCGGCTCCAATAGCAACGACTTCATCGGGGTTAACACCTTTGTTTGGCTCTCTACCGAAAATAGATTTTACGATGTCTTGAACAGCGGGCATTCTGGACATACCACCGACGAGCAGTACATCATCGATATCGCTTGCGGAAAGTTTAGCGTCTGCTAAAGCTTTAATGCATGGAGATTTTGTACGTTCGATTAGATTAGAAGCGAGTTTTTCGAATTGTGCACGTGTTAGCGTTAAAGCTAAGTGTTTAGGCCCGCTAGCATCCATAGTGATGAATGGCTGGTTAATTTCTGTAGTTGACATTCCTGAAAGCTCGATTTTAGCTTTTTCAGCGGCATCTTTAAGCCTTTGAAGAGCCATATTATCTTTGCTGAGGTCTATGCCTTCTTGTTTTTGGAACTCTTCGATCATCCATTTGATGATTACTTCATCGAAGTCGTCTCCTCCTAGGTGAGTATCTCCGTTTGTAGAGAGCACTTCAAAAACGCCATCACCGATTTCTAAGATGGAGATATCGAAAGTTCCTCCTCCGAGGTCGAAGACAGCGATTTTTTTATCACCTGCTTTATCGATTCCGTAAGCAAGAGCTGCTGCTGTTGGTTCAGGAATGATACGTTTTACGTCTAATCCTGCGATACGTCCGGCATCTTTTGTGGAAGCTCTTTGAGAATCGTTGAAGTAAGCAGGAACGGTAATCACAGCTTCTGTTACGGGCTCTCCGAGATAAGCCTCTGCGGTTTCTTTCATTTTTATAAGCACTTGAGCGCCGATTTCTTCAGGGGTGTAGTGTTTTCCATCTACTTCGAAAACAGCGTCGCCTTGTGATCCTGCAGCTACCTTGTAGGGCACTGTTTTAATTTCAGACTCTACTTCGGAATATTTTCTTCCTATGAAACGTTTTGTGGACGCCAGAGTCTTATCAGGATTTGTAACCGCCTGTCTTTTTGCAGGAATTCCTACTAATTTTTCTTGTCCTTTGAATGCAACGATAGAAGGGGTTGTGCGTGTTCCTTCTGAAGAAGTAATGACTTTAGCTTGTCCTCCTTCCATGACAGATACGCAAGAGTTTGTTGTCCCTAAGTCTATACCGATAATTTTACTAGATTTTTTTTGTTCGCTCATGATTAGTACCTAATCTCTAGGGGTTTAATTTTACTTTTCTACTTCTTTCCCTTGGGATGAGGGAGATTTTGCTACTTTGACTTTTGCCACGCGGATTGGGCGTTCGCCAATTTTATATCCTTTCGCAAATTCTTCCACGATAGTTCCTTCGGGGATTGTTGATGTTTCTTCTGTTTCTACTGCTTCGTGTAAAAATGGATTAAATTTCTGTCCTACTGAGGAGTACTCAACAATACCCTTCTCTTCGAAAACTTGTTTAAATTGCTGTAGGATCATATTGAATCCTAGTGCCCAATTTTTTACTTCGTCTGACATTTGTGATGCAAATTCTAAAGCTTTTTCCATGCTTTCAATAGGAACTAAGAAGTCTAACAAGGCATTTTCAACAGCGTACTGCATCATTTCTTGACGTTCTTTTTGCATACGCTTACGGGAATTTTCTGATTCCGCAAGGACCATTAAGTATTTATCGTTTTTTTCTTTTAGCTCAGCCTTTAGTGTCGCTATTTCTTGTTGGAGGTCTTGAATCTCATTTTCGGTTGAGGGAGTTGATGGATTTTGCTCCTCATTGTCGTTTGAGCTGTCTGTCATGCCGTCTCCTTAGGGGGTAACAATTTTATAGAAGAGTATCTTGCCAATAGCGTGGGTTCATTAGAGAGTTTGGGATCGGAGGGACAAGGTCTTCTGAAGGATAATTTAAATTTATAAAAGCTTTGCGTTAGACTTGCTTTAATCTTGTCTGCAAATACTGTTAGGGTTTTATAAATCTCTTTGTAAGGGAGATTTATAGGACCGAGCACGCCAAAGGCTCCTAGTGGCGTGCGATTCATGTAATAAGGAGTAGTGATGACTGTACATTGGGGATTAGGGGTTCCGAAAATGTCAGCAAGTTCGTTTCCTATGAATGCTGTAGGTCGATCTCTGTGCATGCCGATATCGAGTAGTTTGCACATATGACGACGGTTTTCAAAAAATGACAATCCCAAGGCGAGCATATCCGGCTCTTTAAAAGACTCGTATCTTAATAGCTTAGACAAGCCTGTTTGATACAAATCTTCCTCACTGAAGTTGCAATAACGTGTTAGGTAACGAACGACTACTTCGTTATATAGGGTCATTCCCAGGTCTTCTTCTTTTTTTGAGATAGCCTCTGTGGGAGGTTGTTTGCGAATATGATTTTGCAGGAACGTTTCAATACGCTTCAAGGAAGCGGGATTTGATGTTTCTGGCAACCATAGGGTGTCTGTAAATATCTGACCGAATTCTGTAGAGAGGATAACGACGATACGTTGTTCATCTACCAAGGAAAGTTGGATGTTGGTTACAGCATCGTTTTCAAATCTTGGTGAGGAAAAGCAGGTAGGCAATTGGAGAGCTTCTCCCAATAGCTCCGATGCTTTTTGTAGATCTTTAACAATGTTCTGGCTTTCTTCTGGTAGTTGGCTTAACAAATGCATCGTAGCATCAGGAAGCTCCTCTTCGAAGCTCTCCGCACAATGATCTACATAATAACGATATGCGAGATCTGTGGGAATTCTTCCCCCAGAGACATGATTTTTCTTTAGAAATCCTTTGGCTTCTAACTCTGAAAAATAATTTCTAATTGTGGCGGTGCTCAGATTCGAACTCTCGTACTCTTTCAAAGTTTTTGATCCAACGGGCTGTCCTGTTTTTAGGTACAACTCTGTTGTTGTTAAGAGTATGTAAAGGATCTTAGACTCGCGTTTTGATATCCATGACCTGGACATGTCAGCTTTCCAATATAAGTAATCTATTCTTCGATGATTATTAACTGCTGATTATTATAGGAAAACAGTCTCCTGAGGTCAAGGTTATTTAGCACTCTTAAGCGAAGAATGCTAATTGCTCCTTAGAAAATAGGAGAGTGAGGGCCTCGTTTGGGGAAGTGATTCTCGCACCACTTTAAAAAATCTTTTGGCTCTACGGAGAACTTTTCTTTGGATCGGGACTCTATTTCTAGGACCCCGGAGTTATGAAAAGTTTTTCCTAGAATCAGTTTATATGGAATGCCTATAAGATCGCTATCTTTTAATTTAAACCCAAGTCTTTCATTGCGATCATCTAGCAAAGGGGCAAATCCATATTCGTTGAGCTCCTTGTAGAGTTTTTCTGCGATTTCTTCGGATGGGGTGTCACCACCGTTATATAGGATAGCAATGTCAAAAGGAGCGATTTCCTGGGGCCAAACAATACCACGATCATCAGCGAGCTGTTCTATACAGGCGGCTAGGGTTCTTCCGATTCCGATTCCGTAAGTTCCCATCCAGCATATTTGTTTTTCACCTTGCTCATCTTGAAATCCTACTTCGAAGCATTCTGTGTAGCGAGTGCCAAGATTGAAAATGTGAGCAACTTCTACACCTTCGAAGATTTCATAGGGGGCATTGCCATTTGCCGGACAGGAATCTCCTGCTTCTGCGAGGAGGAAATCTGCATATTCCGGACGGGGAATATCACGGTCCCAGTTTACATTTTTATAATGTTTATCTTTAGTGTTTCCTGCACATACGAAATTTGTCATGCATCGTGTGGTTTCATCAGCATAGAATTCGATAGGGCAGTTTAAAGGACCTATAAAACCTTTTTCTGTTCCTAAATGTTTTAGGATGTCTTCATCGGATGCAAGCGAGCATTCATCAGCGTTGAGTTTTGATCTGACTTTTGTCAGGTTAATTTGTCGATCTGCGCGAATGCCTATAGCGGCGAACTTATCTTTTTCCCCATAGGAAAGCTTAACAACGAGAGTTTTAACAATTTTATGTTGGGGGAGGGAGAAAAAGTCTGCAAGATGTTCAATAGTTCTTACGTCAGGAGTCGCTACTTCTTCTATAGGAAGGTGTTCTTTATCGTAGGTATATTGTGGGGGCTGCGCAACAGCAGCTTCAATATTTGCTCCGTAATCACCACTTACACAAATGGTATCTTCGCCTAAAGAACAGAGCACATGAAACTCTTCGGATTTTCCCTTGCCGATTTTCCCTCCATCGGCTTCTACAATCACATACTTAATACCTAATCTATCAAAGATATTTTGATAGGCTTGTCTAAGCTTGGCGTATTGCTCATTCATTTGCTCTGGAGAATCTGAGAAGGTGTAACTATCTTCCATGAGGAATTCTCTGGCGCGCATCAAACCAAATCTTGGGCGAATTTCATCACGGAATTTCGTTGCTATTTGATACAGGTGAATAGGAAGTTGTTTTCTTCCTGATAACCATTGGGAAACAAACATAGAAACAACTTCTTCGTGAGTAGGAGCCAGACACATTTCTTTATCTTCTCTATCCGTTAGGGTGTAGAGAAGCCCCTCAGAACGAAAAGCTTCCCAACGTCCTGTCTGTTGCCACAATTCCGCAGGATGAAGAATAGGAAGCACGAGTTCTTGTCCACCTATGGCATTAAGTTCTTCTCGAATGATCTCCATCATTTTACGAGCAACACGCCAAAATAACGGCGTGTAGGTGTAAATGCCCTTAGCTGTTTTAAAAATGTAGCCAGCTTTCTCTAGAAGCTCATATGACAGTACAGCTGCTTCCTTATTGGCATTTTTAGAAGTTTTGTAAAAAAGCAGAGAAGTTCTCATAGGGCGACAATCACAGATTTTTGATTTTTAACCGACAGATATCGAAATAGATGACACGTCCTCTTGCAAGAGTGTAGATCCAATACGAATCGACCAATCTTAACACAGAGGCTTTTCTTGATCAATTGTTGCTGATAAATGAATTCGAGGTGCTTTTAGTTAAGATTATTTGCAATCCTCTTTTGTATTTAAAAGATAAATAGGAAATGAGCTAATAATTAAACTAATTAAAAGTATATTTTTTTATTTTTTATTTAGGAATTCCATGTCATCAGTAAGCGGAACTTCAGGGGGAGCGCCTAACCCAAACCCGATTCCAGGAAATAATCGTACGGATGGTGCTGGGGATAATCAGGACAACACGGGTGTTACCTCATCGGGAGAAAGAGTAGAGGTTACCTCTACGGGAGGAGTCAACCCCACTGATCCAGCGGGAAACCAAGCTGCAGCGGTTAGTGCAGTAGCTGCTCCTATATTAGATGCTGACAGTAGAGGGGCTTCGGCTTTACCTCCATCTTCTGATGCTGCTGCTGTTGTTGCAGGAGCTGTAGAATCAGCCTCCGAGCCCTCTCAAGAGGTGTTGGCAGAAGAGCTGGACCTAACAGAAGCGGAAATACAGAATTTTGCCATGATGGTGGGTACCGGATTAAATGAATTGGGGTCTGCGAAACTCAGTTACGTCATTGTAGGTGGGTATGGATCACTAGCCCCTCAGTTAAGTCCTGAAGAAGCTGCGGAGCGTCTTGCTTATGCACGAGAACAGTATCAAGAAATACTAACTACATTGACGGATCTAGAAACAAAATCTACCCATTTAACATCCAAATTAGGAGACATGCATAAGAGTATGTCGGGATTGAGCATCGAAGCTTTCGAAAGAAAATTCGGAAAGAGAGCTCAGTCTATTATGGGGAGCTTAGAGTTTTTGGGGTTAGGGTTTGAAGGAGATGGATGGAAAATAGATCCCAGAGGGGCTATTCCTTTATTATCCAATCAGCTTAGAGAGTTTTCTGCTTCTGTAGCAAATCTGGAGCTTCCTGGAACAACAAGGGAAGAAGCCCCCGCTACTACGCCTGCAAGTGTAGAAGAAGCCCCTGCTACTACTACGCCTACAAGTGAAGTAATCTCTCGTTGGGACTCATTCCTTAATCGTATGCGAACACTGCTTCATGAGATGGTAGAGCGGTTTCAAATTCTATACGACAGGCTGTTATTCTGCTTTTTCTGGATTATAAACAAGGTTCGCGATCTATTTGGTCGCTCTGATTCCGAAGGGGATTCGAATGAGGATCCGTTTGGTTATGGTGGGGATACGAGACTCTAGTGTGTTTTCGTTAAAATCCTTAAGAGCTGCTGTGTCTTTGTTCGGAGCGTTGCAAATTGTTGTGGTTGCGTCTCTGTATTGTTAGGGTTATTTAGAAGTCGTTTGCAGTTGGTCTTAATTATAAATTCTTAATTAGTTGTTAATTTAATTAAGAGTGTTTTTTCATTTTTGTTTGGTAGCTCTATGTCGTCAGTAAGCGGAAGTTCAGGAGTGGGACCTAGTCCGAAGCCAATTCCGGATAACAGTAATCATGGGGATGGTGTTGCGGGTAATCAAGCGGGAAACTCTGGAACTACCGAATTGGGAGCAAGAGTTGAGGTTGGTTCTTTAGGGGGTATTTCTCCTTCTGATTCAGTAGGAAATCAGGCTGTATTAGTTGATGCAGCGGTTGCTCCTCAATTAGATGCTGGAGTTTCGGTTGTACCCGCATCTCCTGACACTACTGCAGGAGCCGCAGCAATTGCTTTGGAAGCAGTAGCTGCTGCTGCAAAACCCTCTGTAGAGACTTTGGGTCAAGAAATGACTTTGACAGCAGAGAATGTTACTGCTTTAGTTGCGAGTGTTCTTGATGCGACGATGATGCTTGATTCTTATAAAATTCGTGTTAGTGATGCTAAAGTTGCAGACGAGACATCCCCACCGCGTACTCGCGAGGAAGTCTATATCCGCGCTCAAGAGTTGGAAACACTTCGTCAACAGCTGACAGTTGGATTAGAAGGCTTATCAGAAAAATCTGCCTATTTAACTTCTCAACTTGCGGATTTGCATAAACAGGTTTTGGGTAAACGTAAGGAAGAATTAGCAGATATATTTGGCGAAAGTGTTAATAACGTTGTTTGGTCTTTATCTTCTATGGGATTGGATTATACAAATGAAGAATGGAGAATCAACGGGCAGGGATCTATTCCTGTATTTGCTAATAAACTTAATGAGTTTACCAGCAGTCTAAAGAGCATTCATATTCCTTCCATATCAGACCTTGATAATGCCTCTGCACCAGACGCGGAAGTCTCTTGTTGCGAAGCGCTCCTTAATCGTATTCAAAGTTTTTTCGATACGTTAGCTTGGCGGTTTCAAACTTTATACAACAGGGTACTGTATTGCCTTTTCTGGGTTATAAAAAGAGTTCGTGATGGTTTTCGCTCTTCGGACTCGGAAATAGGGACTGGGGACGACCCCCATGGTTATGGTGGGGATACCAGGCTATAGCTTATTTTGTTTATATCTTTACGAGCCAGTGTCTTTACCTACTCAGGGGGCTTTTTTGGATTTCAGATCTTTATTTTTATAGTTTTTCAAAGCAGGCTTTGCTCGTAAGCTCCTGATTATCAATTTCATTTGGGATATTTAGTCCTATCCACTCTGTTTATAACTCCTTGGTTTGCATTAACTAGTTTATGTAAATATCATTCTATTATTTTTAGTTTGCTTAATTATAAAATTGTTATGAGTTATAAATAGAGTTAATTAAGAAGAATATTTTTTTATTTTTATTTGGTAATACTATGTCATCTATAAGCGGAAGTTCAGGACAGATCCCCAATCCTAATCCGATTCCGGAAGATCATAACCGTACGGATAATGTTGAAGAGCGCGAGGAAAATCCCGAGCAGCAGGAGCAAAGCGCTGGTGTTACTGAAACAGGATTAAGTGTTGAGGTTTCTTCAATAGGAGATGTGGCTCCTGTTACTCCTTTAGAAAATCAAGCTGTGCTGGTTGAAGGAGCTGTTGCTGGTATATTAGATACTGGCAAAGCTGGGTCTGCTTCAGCTTTACCTCCGAATCCCGATGCTGTTGCGGAAGCTGCAGAAATGCTTTCTGAGGCCACAGCTAGAACTCAGGAGCCAGAAGATGCTAAGGTGGAAGAGGATTTGGATGTCGTAGAGGAGGACATTAAGAATTTAAGCTCTTTACTAATGGATGCAGGAAGCACATTCAAAGAAATTAAAGATCGGGGTCAAGCTGCTAAATCAGAAGAATCTGCGGTACAGCAACAAGGTCGAGAGGGAGCAGCGGCGCGTCTTGCAAATCTACGCCGACTCCATGTACAGCTAAAGGAAAACACTCAGAATTTATCTGGTAAAATACAATTTTTAAATGCTCAGCTTTCGAATATACGTAAGTCTCTTTCAGGAAAAACCCGTGAAGAACTTGAGAGTGTGTTTGGTGAGCGCGCTGAAGGAATATTAGGGACGTTAGATCTCTTAGGTTTACGCTATGAGGGAGATGGTGAGTGGAGAATCCAGGGTTCGGGATCTATTCCTATGCTCTCGAGTCAATTTAATGAGTTTTCTGCTCGTGTAGCAAACATTCAGATTCCTGGAGAAGACTCTGCTTCCGAAGAAGATTTATCTTGTTGCCAAACTCTTATTAGTCGTGTGCGAGGCTTTTTCAATACGCTAGTTGGGCTGTTTAATGCTTTATATGACAGGGCACTTTATTGCTTTTTCTGGCTGATTACAAAAATTCGAAATAGGCTTCTTCCGTCTCACCCTGCTGATAGTGATGCTGAAGTATCTCCGAATTTTGTGAATCCTTTTGCTTCTCCAACAAATCAGACTCAGGAGCGTTCTTCTTCATCTTCTGTAAGGTCTGCAGTATCGGGAAGACAAGATATTGGTGATGATGACGCGATTCGTCGTCCAGATCCTAGCTCTTTAGAAGTTGCCAACCCGACGGATCAAGATGAAGGGGATGATGGAGAAGAGGTTACAAGATTGTAACTAGCTTAGATAAGATCCTCAGAAGCGTTTGCGTGTTGTTTTTTTTGAAATTCTCTAGTATGTTCACTCGTGTTACTATAGATAGTTTAGGACATCTTTTTTATGAATATCAAAAGAAAACGCTTGTCAATAGCCTATTTAGGGATGTTGTTTGTGTTAGTGACAGGATGCTGTCCTTTTGCAGAAAAAACTTCTTGTTCTCCTAAAAAGTATCTTCCTGTTGTAAGCCATCTTCTTGAGCTTTGTGATTTACAAGAGGTTGAAACTCCAGAAGAATTAGTCAAGGAAACCGCACCTTTGTTGTTAACTCGAGAACAACGTATGGCTGCTGAATTTGGTTCTTTATCAGTAAAGGATGACCACGCTTTTTACAATGACCTTTCGCTATTGCGTATGACGCAAGCGGTGCCTGCGTATGCAGCTACCTATGATAGCGTTGTTATTTTAGGTGGTACACTACCTACAATGCGTCAGCGTTTAGACTTCGCTATTCGGGAATGGCAGCGCGGTGTACGTTTCCAAAAGATTATTTTTCTTTCAGGAAGACGAGAGCGCTACGCTAAACTTGAAAATTCTGATCAGTTTTATGATTTGCGTTACAACCCTTTTCCTGTAGAGGAAGGTTGGAACCCCACGGAGCATAAGCTTCCCTCTTCAGAAGATGAAATCGCTAGATTTATTTGGACTCAGATGGCTGTTCCTCCATCTTGGAAAGATGCTTCAGGAGGTATGGAGGTAGTGTTTTTAGTTGCTGAGCCTAGTGAAGGTCAGAAATACGGAACACGTCATGATACCTTAAAAATTTTCCGTGCGTATCATGGAAATACTTCAGGGCGGATTTTATTTGTTACTAGCCAACCGTTTGTTCATTTAGATCGTTCGCGTATTTCTAAATATTTTGATAAAGATAATTGTGATGTTTCCGGACCAGGATTTGGACAGGCTATTTTAAAACATAGCTGGGCGCCTGGTGTTTGCTTGCATGCTTTAGCAGCATGGGTACAGGAAACAAATGGCTGCCTCTCGATATCTCAGGAGTAATCCTTGAATGAAGAGTATTGGATTTTAGAGGTGAAAGTCACCCCAAAATCTAAAGAAAATAAAATCGTGGGGTTTGAAGGTGAGACGTTAAAAATACGTGTTACCGAAGCCCCAGAAAAAGGAAAGGCTAACGAAGCAGTTATTGCTTTGTTAGCCAAAGCTTTGTCTCTCCCAAAACGTGATGTCACGTTAATTTCTGGAGAAACCTCAAGAAAAAAAAGAATCTTACTTCCCAAATCTACGGAAACTGCAGTAGCAAAATGGCGTGAGGATTAGGCAGGACTGGTGTTCTTTTCTGTTTCAGACTTATCTATTTTAACAGCGGCTTTCTTATCTTTATTGTCTTTGAAAATTATAGAACGAAACTGCTTTCGTTCTGCTCTATTGATTTTCAGACCTAAACGACGGATGACATCTTCGTTAAATGTTGTTGTTTGCGGTAGGGGCTCTGCTATAATTTTTCTTAACCCTTCAATATCTTGATGCCGATTTAACAAGTGATAGACCATTTGAGCAGCTTGCTTCCCAGATTTTTTAAAATCTACACCGCACGCTACACAAGCTCCCTCGGCAACTAAAGAAAGATCGTCGGTAATTACGGGAATTTTTTCTTTAAGGATTTCTTCAATAAATGCTGTTCCCTGCTTTTGAGGTAATGAAGAAAATGGAATGAAAATCGCTGAGGGGCGTTTTTCTATAGCTTGCTGAAGGCGTGTTTTGAAATTTGCCTGTGTAACAAGAATGTCAGTAACTGCAATTCCCGAAGCATGGAGCTTTTTCTCGATTTCCTTTTGTAAGGCGGAGGGAAAAGGTTCAGAGGGTCTTATGTAAATTAAAGATTCCGCATTAGTTCTTACGGCTTGGATAGCAAAGCAACATTGATTGATATCCAGGGTATCATTCACGCCATAAATGTTAGTTTGATTTTTAGGGAAAGCTAAAGTTTCCCCTTCGGGAACCACGGCATAAATAATAGGTTTTTTAGTTTCAATTTGGCTCATAATTTTCGTTGCTATGGAGCCTAAGGTAACAATAGCTACAATATCTTGATCCGCATGTAGTGTACGAGCAAGCTTCCTTGCTTTTACCACGCTATCTTCCGCATTAACGACGAGCACTTCAGGAGCATTTTCCATAGTGCTGAGTACTTCGATACAGCTTTGAGAGCAATCTTCCAATAGAGAGTGGGAAAAAGATAAAAATACAGCAACTTTCGGGGATACCTGCTCAGGATTCGGAGAAGAGACAACAACGGAAACAAAAGAGCAAATTATCGATAGGAAGAAAACATATTGAGCAATTTTTCGAAGAATCATAGTGATAACACCGTTCTATCATACACAGATGTTAGATTTAAACGTTGGCAGGCTAAAAGAACATCTTCGGTTTTCCCTAAAGACGAAAAGCGAACATACCCCTTTCCGCACGACCCAAACCCCATACCTGGAGTGATGGCAATATGATACTGACTTAAGAAAAAGTCAAAAAAATCTTCATCGGGAAGGATTTCAGGAACCTTTACCCAAAGATAAGGAGCATGTTGACCACCATAAACTAAAAACTCAGCTTGGAGAAGAGCATCACGTAAAAGCGTGCTATTATGACGATAACGTGATACAGACTCTAAATCGGGAAATAAAGAAATTCCCGAAAGAGCGGCTTCCTGAGCTGGTAAAGAAGCCCCATTAAATGTTGTACATAGGAAACGTTCCCAATCGCGAATTATTGAGGAGCCATCGTCATATTGAAGATCTTCGGGGACGACATTCCAACCTAATCGCACGCCAGCAAACCCTAGAGACTTAGAGAAGGAGTTAATTTCTATAGCGCAGGAACGCGCACCAGGAACCTCAAAAATACTTCTCGGCAAAGAAGGATCCGAAATAAAAGCACTGTAAGCAGCATCAAAAATAATCAAGCTTCCATGAGCATTTGCATAATCGATAATCTTTTTAAGCTGCTCTTTAGTTAAGACGGTACCTGTCGGGTTGTTAGGAGAACATAAACAAAAGATATCAATTTCTTCTTCCTCAGGGATACTAGGAGCAAAGTCTGTTTCTTCTGTGCAGGGCAGAGGCACTATTTTCCCAGCGCCTGTTATATGCGCAGTATCAATATACGCAGGATAGGAAGGATTCTGAATTGCTAGAGTTTTCCCAGGACCAAAAAAAGAAAGAATACGAAAAATATCTGTTTTAGCTCCGTCAGAAATGAAAATTTCCTTAGGGGAGACTCTGTTGCCGTAAAAAACATCGGCAAGATGTTCTCGTAAAGTAGGTAAACCAAACTCAGAACCATAACCACGATATGTTTTCGAGTTGCCCAATTTCTCTATAGACTGTGAAAAAGCAGAGACAACCGCAGCGTGCAAAGGTTGTGTTGTATCACCTATAGATAGGTCGATAATAGTTGCTTCAGGGTGTTTCTCTTGAAAGGCGTGGATCTTTTGGCGAATGTTAGAGAAAAGATAGCGAGTTTCTAATTTCGAAAAGTTACTGTTTCGGTGCATTGGAGGTTTTCGTTTTCCGTAGAGTATTCAGACATCTTAAAAAAGGCGTCGCTTTTTTTACATACCTTTCTGTTTTTGAGAAAATATTCCCAAGATTTCTGAGGATATTTCTCATAACAACACTAGAATAGCTTTTCTATTGATTGTTAAGATCTCTTGTTTTTCTTATAAAAAACGATTTTGTTTCTGTGTTTTTTAATTTAATTTTAAAATTAATTAACTAAATAAGAAGAATTTTAGGTTTTATTTTATGAGACCAGTTAACTCTTCTGGGGGAAATGGACCCAGGGGCTTCTACGGATTCATGAAATCCGGAAAAAAAACTGATAAAACACCCTTGCAAGGTACAGCTGGGAACTTTCAAAGACGAGGTGCTATTCGTCGGAAAGGTGGTGCTAGGAGCATGCTTGCCGGTAGGCTAGATGCTAGTGGGGGAAAAGGAGCAGAAAAAGCTTCTGTGAAGGTTTCCAGGGTTGTCAGATCGGGAGAAGGACCGCGGCGCGGTTTTGGGACTCCTTGGTTCGGGAGACTGCGAGAAGGGATAGCCTCGGTTTTTTCTCATATTGTTTCGACGTGCGGAAGAGTCCTATCTCGAAACAGAGGGTCCGCAAATATTACGGAGTCTAAAGTAAAGAAGTTAGGGAAAAAACACGGCTTATATAAGAAAAATGAAGGCGGGGCATACACTCCGGATATGCATTATGGCACGCCGTTTAATATTCCTAGACCAGAAGTTGTAAATTTAGAAGCTCCTTCTACATCAGGAACGAGAAAATCCCCACGTTTGCAAGAAAAGGCGCAGAAAGCATCTTCTGAGGATAGCAAAGCAGAAGCTACTCAAAAATCTTCGAAGGTGGAGGATCCTGCTCAATCGGGGCAAAGAAAAGGTATTCTTAAAAAATCCGGAGGGTCTTCTAAAAATAAAGGGAGCGTACGCTGGGAGGATCAGCAGTAACAGTTTTCTCTCCATTTAGACATTTTTCGGAAATCTTTCAAAGAATTCTAAAAAAGCACGTTTTATTTGGTGTGTTATTAAAAAAAGGTCCCACCCAGTTAACTGGAGAAACTGGGTGGGAAAGGGAATGTTTTCTTTTTTTTATGCGAGACCAAACATACATCTAGGCTCACAAGTTTAGGAGTGATAGAGGGGCTCGTAGGGGGGCTAATCCCACGATTAAGTATTCCAAACTCGTTATGCTCCTTATAATAATTCTTCTATTTTTAGCGTAATGTTTTTTAATTTAATTAATTTTTTTGGTTAATTTTATTAATTTAGACAATTTTTTCAGATTATATGTTGTTTATAATATAGGTTTTAGCGGTTGCTAATGTTAAGTTTCCTTAGCATAGGTTTTCAACGTTTCCTAGTCTGTATGTGTCTGTTGTGGCTGAAATGTATTTTTGAGTGGGATAAGGATATTTTTTCGTCGTCTAAGTTAGGTTGCTAAATAAATAAGCTCTTTTCTATAGAATGCGGATACCATGGGAAAACTGTTACGCTATAGCTGTTGTTTATGCAGCTCAATATTTGTTTGCTATTTTTCGTTTTGCTTGCCTGTTGAGGCTAAATCATCTGGGAATTGTCCAGATTGTAAAAGTTTTAGTAAGGAAGTAACTCGGTCAGATCAACTACCCGAAAATATTCAAGGGTCCGAAAATAGCTGCTATCTTACGGGATATGTACAATCTCTCGTAGATATGCATTTTTTGGATAGCCGTGTTCAGGTTGTTGTTGAAGATGGTGTTGCCTATCTATTTTCTCTCCCTGTTGATACTGTGGTATCCACAGCAATTATTGATTTCATTAGGGATCTACCTTTTATTTCTTCTGTGGAGGTTTGCGACTGCTCTTATCAAGAATGTTGCAAGCGCAGTGCCTATCGCAATGGCTGCCCTGCATTGCCAAAACAAAAAGCTCTGGGAACAGAGATTGTTTTTGGTAAGGAGGGTCTCTGGTTGCCGCAAAATACCATACTGTTTGCTCCTTTGATAGCAGATCCTCGTCAGGTAACAAACAGTGCTGGAATTCGATTTAATGAGAAGGTCATAGGAAATCGTGTAGGATCTGCGATTTTCGGTGGCGACTTTATCCTCCTTCGTCTTTTTGATGTCACCCCTTTGCACGGGGATTTAGATATAGGCATTCAAGGGGGAGTATTCTCAGTTTTTGATTTAGACCATCCCGATTCTTGCATGGTAAATTCCGACTTTTTCGTTGCAGGTTTGTTGGGATTCGCCGTGGATAAGTGGAGCTTACGCTTCCGTCTTTGGCATTTATCCTCACATTTAGGAGATGAGTTTCTTTTAACTCATCCGAACTTCCCCAGGTTTAACCTTAGTGATGAAGGTGTCGACCTGTTCGTATCCTTGCGTTATAACGCGCAGATTCGCGTTTATGGTGGTTTAGGCTATATTGTTAGTAGGGATTTAACGTTTCCTGAACGCCCCTTGTATATAGAAGCAGGAGCGGAGCTCCGGCCTTTTGGACTGCGCGAGGGAAATCTACATGCTCAACCGATTTTTGCTATGCACTTTCGTTTTTGGGAAGAGCAGAAGTTTGGTATAGATCAAACTTATATTGTCGGAATGGAATGGTCAAAATTCCGAGATGTGGGGAGAAAAATACGCGCGTTTGTTGAGTATCATCAAGGGTTTTCTAAAGAAGGCCAGTTTGTACGCGAGCCGTGTAATTACTACGGCTTTCGCCTAACCTACGGATTCTAATTTGACAACTATACAACCATAAAGCCTTCAGGATAGGGAGGATAATCCGGACCTATAGGCAGAGAGTTGTCCATGTACTGTCTGAAAATTTCAATGCCCGCTTGCGGAGAAGAAATACAGAAAACACAGTTGCTCACCCATTCCGAACCTCGGTTGGTTCCCGATTTGCAGTTGCTTTGATATGCAGGGGTGACCTTTTCTCTCCAGTAATCCGCAGAGCCAATTAAAAATATAGGAACAGGAGGTTTTTTCCCTGTTTTTATGCTGATAAGCTCTAGAGAGAACTCAAAATCTGTTCCCATGCCTCCAGTAACAAATAGAGCTAAGTCTACATGGAAATGCTCTTGACGTTGAATTAAAGAAGATAGCCGGTAGGTCATTTTTGCTTGAAGATAACAGTTTGCTTTCTGATGTGATACCGGGGAGCCCTCAAAATCTATATTATTACCACAAGAGAGCAAATTTAATTCTTCAGCGACTTCGTTTCCTATCGCCATTGCTCCTGGACCTCCTCCGGTCATGATAGCTAGGGGAGTTCCCGGAGGGAAACCAGGAAGGGTCATAGTTTGGGTTAACTCGTGCAGACCTTTAAGAAGATCACGGAGATCTTGTTTATACCCTTCAGAAACAATACAAGAACCGTGAATGCCGATAAAATATGCCGAGCGAAACTCTTGAATACGTTTTGCAGGAACAAACATTCCAGAATCTTTGCCGCGACGTTTTACATATTGTAAAACGCGGTTAGAGGTTTGATCTACCCAAAATATAGCGATCCCCGCAAAGTATAAATCCATAAGCAAAGAACGATCATGCTCTGAGAAATACCCACCATAGTTATACGAGGGTATTTGAAAATAGATTTGCTGAAGGTAATAATTTACATGATAGGAAAGTAACATCCCTTTAAGACAAGATGAAGGGAAATACCTTGAGAATAATACTCCCTGACTTGTGATATGCCCTGTTTCCATAGCTTGTAAAAAAGGAAAACATGGTTGTTCTTCTATGTATTCCTGAATATTTTCAGGATAGGAATGTTCCTTATTGTACAAGGATTCCGCAGATCCTACTAACCAAGAATCAGAAGATAGATGAAGGATTTCGCTGCCTTTAGAGATAAATGTAGAGACTTTTTCCTTTTCTCCAGGTGCAGTTTGAAAAATATCAAAGATGCACTTGTCGGATTCTAAAGAAGATTTTAGAAGATCACGATAACAGAAAAAAGAGTGCTCTTTGTAAGGCTCTATAGTAAAGAATTCTAAAGGAATTCTTTCCACAGGAACGGAACTTGTTCCGTGAAACTCATAGATATCTCCAGATTCTTGAGTTGTAGGTTCTAAAATATTCGCTGCTGTATGGGTGACTCCTTCAGGAAGGAGATCATTTACAACGCGAGCAAATACAGTTCTAATGTGTAGAGGCTCTGTTTTTATGAGTAAAATATGATTGCTTAAAGGGAGTTTTTCTCGTTCTACTTTATGTTGATATAAAGAAAGGAAATTTCTAACTCTGAGGTTTGGCTGTCCTAAGGCTTTACCTATCAAAGGCAGTAAACCATAAATTTTGTGATCGTATTGAATAACCCCAGGAAGAGTAGGAAGCGTGATAACAAGGCGATCATCAATAACATCTAGAGAAATCAGATGTTCTAATTTTTTCCCGAAGCATAAAAGAGGGGCTCCTTCTTTATCGGTATGTTTTAGCATTCTCTCTAAGTATTGGATAGAGCGTACTAACCTACGATCATCAGAAGCAAATAATTTTGCAATATAGTCACCAGGTTCCAATAGGGTGAGCATTACAGATGCTATGGGATCGTGACTGCTAATTTGTAGTAATAAGCGTGCGCGGCAGCGCGCTTTGCTAATTTCCGACTCGGTAATTTTTGCATCCACACCTAACTGAGCTAGTGAGCTTTTTAGATTGAGATGTAAGCAGTGCTTAGGTAAATGAAAACCCAAGAAGTACTCTGGGATGTTTGTGATTTCTATTTCTCCCTCGTAAGTATTTTGAGATAGCATACGTAAAGGCGAAGTAAGATATCCATCTGGAGAAGTTGCGTCGTGATTCCTGTGGAATAGGTTATACATGTATCCTCTGATAAGCAGTCTTTGTAGCTTGAAGGCTTTGTTTTAGATGAAAAAGATTTTTAAGAAAATGGAAAGAAACATCTTTGCGATTGAGAATTATTTTTCTCTGGATACAATGGAGGGTTTTTAAAAAGGATGGGAAATATGCGAATTCCGAGAAGCGTTGGTACACACGACGGTTCTTTTCATGCTGATGAAGTCACAGCGTGTGCATTGCTTATTTTGTTCGATCTTATTGATGAAGGGAAAATTATTCGTACGCGAAATCCTGACAAGCTCGCAGAATGCGAGTATGTCTGTGATGTCGGCGGTATATACTCTTTAGATCAAAAAAGATTCGATCATCACCAAGTTTCTTATGAGGGACCTTGGAGTAGCGCGGGAATGATTTTGAATTATCTTAAGGGACAAAGACTTATAGATCTAGAGGAATACCATTTTCTAAATCATACTCTCATTCACGGAGTAGATGAACAAGATAATGGCAGGTTCTTCTCAAAAGAAGGCTTCTGTTCTTTTTCTGACATCATTAAGATATACAATCCTGAAGAAGGTAGGAACTCTTCGGATGCGGATTTCTTTTTCGCTTTAAAATTTACTATAGATTTACTCAAGCGTTTGAGAAGCAAGTTTCGCTATGATCGCATGTGTAGAGACGTTGTAAGATCCGCTATGGAAAAAGATGAGTTCTGCTTGTATTTTGATCGTCCTTTGGCTTGGCAGGAAAACTTCTTTTTCTTAGGTGGGGAGCAACATCCCGCAGCATTTGTGTGTTTCCCTTCTTGTGATCAGTGGATCCTTAGAGGGATTCCTCCAACTCTTGATCGACGCATGGAAGTTCGAATACCTTTTCCAGAAAATTGGGCAGGGCTACTCGGAAAAGAGCTCGAGGAGGTCAGTGGCCTCCCAGGGGCAATTTTCTGTCATAAGGGATTGTTTTTATCCGTTTGGGATAGCCAAGAACACTGCCGACGTGCCCTGCAACTGGTATTAGAAAATCGAGGATTGGTATGACCATTTTTGAAAAAATTATCGAAGGCTCAATAGATTGCGAAAAAGTTTTTGAAAATGAGAATTTTATAGTTATTAAAGATCGCTTTCCCCAAGCTGCTGTTCACTTGTTAATCATTCCTAGAAAACACATAAAAAGATTGCAAGATATGCAAGATGGAGATTTTTCTTTGCTTGCGGAAGCTGGGAAGATCATTCAGCAGTTAGCTGAAGATTTCGCTATTGCTGATGGATATCGTGTTGTGATCAATAATGGAACTGAAGGGGGACAGAGCGTATTCCATCTGCATATTCATCTTTTAGGTGGAAGTTCATTAGGGGCTATAGCCTAGTTTTCCTGTTTTTATTTGGTAATGTAGCGCAGGGATCCGAGTCTTTGCGACACTACTTATTAATTCATAATTTCTCAGAGGCTACCAAAGAGGCAAAAAAACTGTTATCTTCGGAGTGCTCATTGGTAAACGCTCGTTTGGCTTTGAAAGCATTAGCCCAAGGAAAGGAATATGAATCTTGGAGCAGGGAATTCGCGAAATGCCAACGCTCCCACCCGCAAATATCCAAAGATCGTGATGTTTTAGAGGATTTTGCTTTGCAGGTTCTTTCCGATGGTATTTGCCATCCCTCTATGACTGTTCGTGCTGTTAGTGTTCTTTCCATAGGGTTGGCGAGAGATTTCCGTTTAGCCCCGCTTGTTTTGTCCGCTCTTTATGATGATAGCGTGATTGTTCGTACGCTAGCTTTGCAGGTTGTCTTGCAATACGGATCAAAAAGTTTAAAAGATACCGTATGTAAAATCGCACGTGATGATGATTCTATGCAGGTACGCATGATGGCATATCAAGTAGCTGCGATATTGGGTATTGAAGAACTTCTTCCTTATCTTAAGGAACGGGCTGGAAACCAGCTTATTGATGGTGAGGAACGCCGTGAGGCATGGAAAGCATCTTTGATGCTAACCCCGCAGCTAATTACCGGAGCAAAGATACAAGAGGATATGGATCAGGCATTATTTGCCTGCGAACTTTTCCGTCAGGGAGGAGAAGAAAAAGATGAGAACGTTCTTTTAGATCTTCTTTCTATACAATATCCTGAAGTTCAGGAGGCTGCTTTGCGGACGGCTTTAGCTTGCGGACGGGATATTAGTTGCGGCTCAAAAAAAATAGCAGATCAGGTGCGCTATATTGCGCAAACATCTCCTGTTCCTAAAGTACGTTTACAGTCTGCGGCTCTTCTCTATCTTCAAGGAGACCCTCTAGGAGAGGAAAAACTCGTTGAGGGTCTGCTTTCTCCTTTTGTTTCTGTTTGTGAAGCGGCATCTGCCGCAGTGTGCTCTTTAGGAATACAAGGGAAAGAACTCGCAGATAAATATCTCCATTCTGTTGTCTCTAGGAAAGCCGCAGCAAATCTTGCAATTTTGCTTCTTGTCTGTCGTGAAAACATAGAGAAAGCCGGAGATGTTATCGCAGAGTTTATCTCAGATCCTGAGATGTGCTGGGCCGTAGAACAGTTCCTTTGGGATTCCCAATGGACACCAAAAAACGAAACCCTTCCTTTGTATTTTGATATGGTAAAAAGAGAAATTGCCAGGAAGCTTATTCGTTTACTAGCAGTTGCAAAGTATAGCAAGGTAAAGAAAGTTACTAGAGATTTTCTTGCAGGGCGGCAGCAGCAAGGATGGAGCTTTTTTTCAGGTTTATTTTGGGAAGAGGGAGATGAACAAGCCGCAGAAACATGGAAAGGAGATAAGAGTTTCGCCTCTAAATTAGAGTCTATTTTAGCCGCACTCTGTAAGAAAAAAACTAACGAGTCTTTGCATGAGGCAATCGGTCTCTATCCTGAAAGTCGTTGGCAAGACAAACTCGCTATTTTAGAAGGCGTTGCTTTTTCTGAAAATACCGAAGCTATAGAGTTCCTTTTAAATTGTTGTTATCACGAAACCCCTTCGCTGCGTTCCGCAGCGGCAGGAGCTTTGTTTGCTCTGTTTAAATAGAGCGCCATTATCTTAGAGACCAGAAGATTCCTGAGAATTTTCAATAGAAGTCGCCTCTAAACTTTCCTTATATTGATTGAGATCTTCAATTAGTAAAGCTAATAAACGATTCTGCTCTTCTTTAGAAAAGTAGGATTTGCAGTAGTTCGCTAGAGTTGCCAATAGGTCATCTAAAAAATAGATCACATTATAAATAAATTTCTTTAAATAAAGATTAGAAATTTTTTTAATAGTTTTGTTCATAATTAATCATTTTAATATGTTTCTTTGTCTGGCTTCCTAAATAATAAATAGTTTTTTTCTGTGCCCTTTAATTTTAAAGGGATGGAAGAGTTTTTATAGATTTTTAAGTATTTTTATTGGATAATCATGGAGAAGTCTAAAGCGCTGAGATTTTTAATATGCAAACAAGTTCTTTTTCATTGAAAATGCTGCGCGCTTCTTTATTTTCTTTAAGTTTCCGTTATTCCGGACGCTACCTCCATCGAATCTAGCTGTTTTTTTTAGTAAAATTTTTTGCTGAAGATGTTTTGTAAATTTCTGTCTCTTTTGAGATGGTTTTTCTTCGGCTTGTATAATTTTTTTTACAGTTGAGAGTTTCGATATGAATTTTGGATTATTTTTGTGTTGTTTGTTAGGGGTGCAAGCCTTTTGTTTATTTGTAGGCCGTAAGGGTGGATCTACAATTCAAGATCGCGAGGGATACTTTCTCGCAGGGAGAAGTTTAAAGACTTTTTCATTAATGATGACATTCATTGCTACACAAATCGGCGGGGGAGTTTTACTAGGAGCCGCAGAAGAAGCCGCTCGCTATGGTTATGGGGTGATTTTCTATCCTCTGGGAGTAGCTCTAGGATTGGTGCTTCTAGGAATGGGACCCGGAAAAAAACTCGCTGCAGGATCTATAGTTACTGTAGTGACAGTTTTTGAGAGCGTCTATAAATCAAAAAAGCTACGTAAAATGGCTTTTTTACTTTCAGCGCTATCGCTATTTTTTATTCTTGTAGCTCAAATTGTAGCTTTAGATAAGCTATTTAGTGTTTTCTCCTACGGGAAATTTCTAACAGCTATTTTTTGGTCAACATTGGTATTTTACACATCCGCAGGGGGATTTCGTGGAGTTGTAAGAACTGATATTATTCAGGCGCTGTTTCTTCTCGCGGCTGTTTTGACTTGCACAATTTCTGTTTGGCTAGGATCTCGGGAGCTCACCCCTATTTTAGCACCGTCATTTTCTCCCTTACCAACAAGCAAATTACCCGGGTGGATTTTCATGCCTATGGTATTTATGATTGTTGAGCAGGATATGGTACAACGCTGCGTGGCAGCATCATCACCAAAAAGACTCCAGTGGGCCGCTATACTCGCAGGTATTGTTATTCTTTTGTTTAACTTCATCCCGCTATTTTTAGGATCCTTAGGAGCTAAATTGGGTATTGCTCAAGGTTGTGTCCTTATTGATACCGTTTCTTATATAAGTGGGCCTTCCTTAGCAGCTGTTATGGCAGCCGCCATAGGAGTGGCAATACTTTCCACCGCGGATTCCTTAATCAGTGCTGTTGCTCAGCTTATTAGCGAAGAGGTACCAAAAATCTCCTCAATAAATTACCGCTATCTGATTTTTGCTATTGCCTTAGCTGCGCCTCTTACAGCTATAGGTTTTACCAATATTGTCGATTTGCTCATGCTAAGCTATAGTCTTTCGGTATGTTGCCTTTCCGTCCCTATAGGTGCCGCTCTTCTTACTCGCTATCAGGCTAGCTCCGCATCTGCTTGGGCTGCAGTGCTCATGGGAGGGGCTGTTTACTCCTCGGGGTATTTCATAACCATTCCATTTTCTAGGGACTTAATAGCTTGGTTATGCTCGCTATTGGCTTTCATTCTCATAGAACTTGGCTATGTATATTATAAAAAGCCCATCAAAGAAAAAGCTTAACCAGGAAAATCAGAGCTAGGCTTTGCTCTCATTTCCTCGGGGTTTGTTTTCTCTCTGATCATTTTTTTCTTTCAGTTCACCTTCTTGTTTACTAACAAGAAGGTGAGTTGATTGAAGAAGTTATCTTATATCAGGATTCGGTAGTTGTTTTAGACTAGAAAGAAGTTCTATAAGAGAGGATAGGAAGGCTTGAAACAGGGGTTCGTCAGGATGCTCAGGAATACCCCTGAGTAATTTTCTACAATAATAAATTAGCCAATACAAGGCATATAATAGACATTGTAAAAGATAAAGCTTGCATGTTTGTTTTATCATGTACCTCCATGAAGAAACGACTCTTATTCCTTCATTTTTTATTTGATAATCAAATAGTTAAAAGATAAAAACTCTGCAATAGATTTTTAATAAAAAAAGTTAACTCCTCTGGATTTTATTTATAACTAAGCAACAAGATTTCGTTATTTAGTTATAAATAATTCTTATTTTTGCTGAGAAAAAAACGAAATCCCTAGGATTTTTGACAAAGATCATCAGAGTATTTTTCTCTTTCTAGAGCATACAACTCGCAAAGTTCTTCAGGGGTGATGTGCTGTTTCCCATCACAGAGGGCTTTTTCAGGGCGTTCATGAACTTCGATCATGAGCCCATCAGCACCAGCAGCTAAAGCAGCTTTTGCAAGAGGAGCAACTAAAGAGCTTTTCCCAGAGGCATGCGAAGGATCTACAATTACAGGAAGAGGGCTGATTTCTTTAAGTAAAACTAGAGTGTTTAAATCTAGAGTGTAGCGGGTGGACGTTTCAAAAGAACGAATTCCTCGCTCACAAAGAATCACCCCAGGACAGGACGGAGAGTTTAGTAGATACTCCGCGGAGCAGAGCCACTCTTCTATAGTTGCTGAGGGATTGCGTTTAAGGATAATTGGACGGTGACTTTGAGCAACTTCTTGAAGCAAAGAAAAGTTTTGCATATTTCTTGCTCCGATACGAAGAATGTCGACATTTTCTGCAGTAATTTCCACATCACGAACATCTAAAACTTCTGTTTCTGTGAGGAGACCGTGAATGCGTTGAGCTTCCTTATGCCAGGAAACTTTTTCCCTATCCCAGCCTTGGAAAGTATAGGGGCTGGTTCTGGGTTTTCTTATGGAGCCTCGTAATACCGAGGCTCCTGCAGCTTTTACAGCAAGGCCAATAGCGACGGTATGCTCATAGCTTTCTAGAGTACACGGTCCTGCAATAAGTAAAGGGGAACCATAGCCTATAGATATATCCTCCGATAGGGGGATTATCATGTTTCGATCTTCGCTGCATCGTTTTAGTGCGTGGGGGAGAGGATAGGTAGTCGGTAAAATAGGAAAGTCTCCTCAGTATTTATATGTTAACTCTGTGGTGGATTAGGATTTCCTCCTAAAGAGGTATCAGAAGGCTCTTTTCGTAACAAGCAGTTATAATGGTTATTCGCTCGGAATACACAAATTCGCGCTTGATCCTCTGAAGCGTAATCTGTTTGTAAAAACCCTTGGGTAGCCGCTAAAGGAGCCAATTGCGCGGGAGTCTGGGTTAATGTGGCGTCTGCAAGATACTGACACAGTGCCAAAGGTCCTAAAACAGAAGAAATAGCAGCGACGTGTTCGTCTTCAGCTTGGGTGTTAACAGAGTCAAACATCTGCGACAGTTGCTGAGTACTTACGTGCTGTAGCTGGTAGACCAAGCTTTGACATACCTCAGGGTAAGCTGTGTTAGAACGAACTAGAGAGAAAAGAAACGCTTTTTGGGCATTGATATAACTAGACAGGAATGAGTAGTTTTCCCCTACGATTCGGATCCATAAAGCGAGTTGAGTTATAATCTCGTTTTTAATTTGCAATTCTTGTTCTGCAAGGTAGATAGATAGCCGGGAATTAAGATCCGAAGGGTTTGCTAGGAGGTTGGGATGACGTTTTAAGAAGCTAAGTAGCAGTAAATCATTAGGTAATGTCGTGCTGAACGGTGAGTTGGCATTTTGTGCCGTAGATTTATGACCTACAATATCTAAATAATGAATAAATGCAGCCCATGGTTGGGGATATTGCGTTTTTACTTCGTTAAGTAATGCTGCCATTACCTGCTGATCTTTTGCGCGAGTAATGTGAAAAAGCGGTGTTCTTAAGTTTGGAGTTGATACCGCTAGTACTACAGGATCCTTAGCTGCAAATAGAACTGTAGCTTCTATAGCGGCAACGTCTGGGAAAATAGGAGCCTCTTTTGGAGGGGAACAGCTGAGAATTCCAAAAATACTTCCCCCCATAGAGGTTATACGTTCAGAATTCACTCTTTTCCTTAGAGCTTGTTGTAGGTGAGGTTGGAAAATTAACATCAATTGTTTTGCTGCTTCCGAGGTATGCGGATTTTGAAGTAGCGTAGGATATTGCAGTAAGAAGAAGAATATCTTAATGCCTTCAGCATAAGCTTTATCCAAAGGAGCCGCCGAGGTTATTAACTGATCTAGGGGCTTAAATATCGGGGAACGTACAAAATCTACATAAGATGCCGATAAACTCGGACTTTGTTGTATGTGAGACAGAATAGTATGCTGTAGTTGCTGCAGATCTCGAAGACCATAAGATCGCGGAGTGTTTTTCATCAACTTAGCAATGAGGGTATATGCTTGCTGTAATTGCGGAATAACGCGAGCACTTTTAAACCCATCACAAAGTCCAAGCGACTGTTCTACCAAGCTTGCGGATTGTTTTTGTGTCCAGCATTTCTGCAAAGCCTCATTTAGCCGTGCTGCACGCTCATGTCGCCATCCTAAAAACCCTGCTAAATCCATTTCAGGACTTACATACACACCTTGTAGGGTATCTTTTACACTACGGTGGAAACTTGCACATACGGGATTGTTAGTCACGCAAGATGGGTGCATGAGCACAAAGGCAAGAAAGAGTACAGCACTGGGAAGTTGCGAGTTTGGTCTTGCAGCAGTTATAGAAGTTAGGAACTTATTGTAGTGAGCAAGAATTTCTGGAGAAAGATTTGCTACAGTTGCATTGACAGATGCGTTATCTATGTTCGAAGAGGCTAAAATAGTAGCACAGAGTTCGACAAGCTCGTCTAAGTAGGCTTGAAACTGCACTTGTTTTTGCCGTTCTTCTTCAGGTAACCTTGCAAGATCTCTGTCAGAAAGTAATAGCTGAGATAGAAACTCCATAACTAATAATAATTGATCCGACGCAGAAGTTATGGGGATTGCCTCATTTTTGAAAATGTTGCTTAATATGGGGCCTGAAGGTTGTGTACGACTAAGTTCTTGTATTAAATCTACGAGCATTTCAGGAGCTTCTGCCATTTGGCCTAAAAGCAGAGCCCTGACGTTTGCTTCCCCTCCCATTCTTGTTACGCGCTGCTCACTGACAGTATGTAGAGCAAGATTACGAAGGTAGCTAATCGCTTTCGGAGTATGGATAAAGGAAAGAAGAATGTTATCATACAAGGCTTGCATAGTAGGCTGATTTTGAGATTGCCTGAGAATAGCAGCCATGTTTTGTGATAGTAGTCGGTTCTCTGTTGAGGAGTTCGCAAAGGGTAACTGTAAAATTCGCTCTGCTTCTTGAAGAAAGGCATTTGGAGAATTTAGACGCTGTAGGGAAGCTAACCACCCTATATAACAAGAGCGGTAAAAACAGTTTCCATCTCCGGGAACATCAATAATGTAGTAGGAAGCATCCAAATGTTTTAGCTGCGCTAATAGTAAATGAGCTACTTGAGTACTTTCTGCTTCAGGGGGGGCTCTAAGTACTTGTTCTTGTAGAGAGCTCATCATATACGCAAAGACATCAGAAACCCGAGAAGGATAGGTAGCTATAAAAAGAGGATTGAGAGTTTCGTGAGGGGAGATAGTTAGGCGCGCGCCAGTAGGCGTTATTCCCTGGGCTTTAGCATGCACCATGGCTTCCAAAGAATTTGCAATTACTCCCGGGGGCAATTGTCCTAAACTTCTAATTGTGGCTGCAATTTCTTGAATGGTAGGTCCTTTTTTAGGGGGCGGAGCAGGCTGAGGAGCTTCAGGGGAAGGAACCCCTGAGTCTGGAGGCGTAGGGAATAATGGAGGAGTGACTATAGGGGAGGGAGCAGGTGCCGGAGGAAGATCTTCTACTGCGGCTTCCTCTGGAGGAGATACTTGAGGAGCTTCTTCTGGAGCTGGAAGCTCTTCTTCTTCTGTTACATCAGGTACAGGTAAAGGTGCAGGTAAGACCGTCACATCTTTAGTAGTCTCTTTAGGCGCTTGTTGGGGCTCCTCTTCTTGTGGCGCTGTAACTGTAGCGGTGGGAGGTAATGGAAGCGGTTGTGGAGGTAAAAGAGGCTGTTGTTCAGCTTCTAAAACTTCTCTTTCTCCTGGTCGAGGTGGTTTCGGACTTGGTGGGGGAACTCTTGGTTCCGGTTCGGGGGCAGAGATAACAGGAATAATAGGTAATGCCTGATCCTCGATTACATGATTTCTGCAGTAATGGATAAGTAAAAGAAGACCAAAAGTAAGAATATGAAGAATCACATAAGCGATGATCCTAAAAATCCGAGTACAAAGAGAATCTTCCGGATTAGTTTTTAGATGGTAAAAACTATTCTCTCCTGGAGGAGGGCAGGAGGGAGGTGTTGCTGGGGGTAACGCCATAATTACAAATAATTTTATTTAATTACATACACACTCGCTTTCAAACTTTAATTAAATTAAAAGCATTTTCGAGTTTGATGATTTAATATGTCTCATGTAGAGTATAGCATATTTACTGTTTTACAACATTTGTTTTATGAAATTGACATTTTCCCCCCTCAGAGTCTTATTTTGTTGTTGTTGTTTATTATTAGCGGGTTGCGCTTCTTCTCCTGATAGGAGCCGGGTGTGGATAGTTGGTACAAATGCTACTTATCCCCCCTTCGAATTTATTGATGAAAACGGCCAAGTTGTAGGGTTTGATATCGATTTAGCAGAGGCTCTCAGTAAAAAGCTAGGTAAGAGGTTGGAAGTTAGGGAGTTTGCGTTTGACGCCTTAATTTTAAATTTAAAAAAGCATCGTATTGACGCTCTTTTAGCGGGAATGTCTATAACAAGGTCTCGTCAAAAAGAAATTGCTATGATCCCCTATCACGGAGAGGGAGTCTGTGAGCTCACGGTAGTCTCTAAACAAACTCTAAATAATCAGGGTGTTCTTCCCCTATCTCAGTATTCTTCTATTGCTGTGCAGACAGGAACATTTCATGAGGACTATTTACTTTCTCTTCCCGGGGTTTGTGTCCGCTCTTTTGACAGTACATTAGAAGTAATTATGGAAGTGAAGTGTAGGAAGTCTCCAATCGCCATTCTCGAGCCCTCTGTTGCCCGCGTTGTTTTACGGGATTTCCCAGACCTGCATGCTGTAAATATAGCGCTCCCCGAAGAGTGGTGGGTTTTAGGTTGTGGCATTGGAATAGCTAAGGATCGTCCCGAACACGTAGCGGAAGTTGAGCAGGCTTTGAATGAACTCCAATCTGAAGGGGTCGTTAAGGATCTCACGAAAAAATGGGGATTAAATTAAAAATTTAATTCATTTTTTTGTAATGAGAGGGCCTTCTCGAGATTTTTGGACATTATCTCGAGAAGGTTCTTTTTTCTTAATCTATAGGCAATATTTTAGTTTAAAGATAAATCTTGAAATTTCTTAGGTAAGTGAGAATTAGTTCGTTTATAATTTATCAACCTTTATAATTTGCTATACTTATTTTTACTCTGGTTATTTTAAGGGACCGCTTATGTTTGGTTCGTTCCCGTGTTATCCAGGCTTTCGGGATATTGCACAGTATTCGAATACACATTTTTATTGTTCCTCTTGCGAGGGCGTTGTGAAACCTCACGAGGTTTCTGTCCTTATTATTAATAATGAGGGTAAGCCCGGAGGAGTAGCTCATGTTTTGCGTTGTAAGAGTCATCCTATTAAGGGAACGTATCCTTCCGGGCCTTTAACAACACTCTGGGGCCTACAGCCTAAGGATAGTGAAGCCGTTGCTATTCGAGAAAGAATGCGGGGGATATGCTTCCGTATAAAAAATTTGGATATTTGTGCAGTATTGAGCTTGCTCGGAGGGGGCATCTTAGTTCTTGCTGGAATAGCTCTTGGTGTAATTGTCGCTGCTCCGGTGATTCCTGGTTTACACCATTGGTGTTTTCCAGCGATTTTATTAGGAGTTGGCCTGGTTTTATGTTTATTAGGAGCTATTTTTAATTATTTTTCGCGAGCCCGTGTTCGAGAGTGGTTAAGCCTTTCAAAAGACTATTCCGAGCGTTGTGAACTTGTTCATGTTCAAAAAGGGACAGAAAAATATGTCGTTCTTACTGATTTCCCTCCTTCATGTAATTTATTAGATCCCATATTAGCTGATCCTGTTGTTCCCCCAGTTTTGTTGGAGCCTGAATCTGCGAATCCTCCTCTACATTTGCCAATTCCTGACCTTGTGCCTCTTCCGAATCTCCCCACTTCAGAGTCTTCTTCCTCTTTTTCTTAATTTTCTAGACAGTTACACTTTTATTTTTATGGCTGTTATGGGGAGTGTTTATGGAAAAAGATGCGCATGGGGACGACTCCTTCGGTAAGCTAGTATTTTTAGGAACAGGAAACCCCGAGGGTATCCCTGTTCCTTTTTGCTCTTGTGAGATTTGCTCAGGAGGGCAGATACATCGTTTGCGAGCCTCTGTTTTGATAGAGTGGTCTGGGAAACATTTTCTCATTGATGTGGGGCCGGATTTTCGTCAGCAAATGCTAGAGAATCATATTGAGAAATTAGACGGGGTATTTTTTACCCATCCTCATTATGATCATATTGGTGGTATTGATGAGCTGCGTACCTGGTATGTTGTTCATCAACGTTCTATCCCTGTTGTTCTCTCTGCATCCACTTATAAATATCTATGTAAGTCTCGCGAGCATCTTGTTGCGCCTCCCGAGCACGATGGCACCCTTCCCGCAGCTTTAGAATTTACGATTTTAAATGAAGAGTACGGAGAGGAGTCTTTTCTTGGCCTGCCCTATACTTACGTTTCCTATTATCAAAAATCTTGTGAGGTAATGGGATATCGCTTCGGAAATCTCGCTTACCTTACAGATATGAGTAGGTATGATCAGGAAATTTTTAGTTATCTATCGGGTGTAGAGACTATTATTTTATCAGTAGCTCCTACGAAAACTCCTCGAGCTTTTATCGGGCGTAGTTCTTCGCATTTTAATATGAGTCAAGCTGAAGATTTTGCAGCCCATGTGGGCGCTAGGAAATTAATCCTTACGCATATCAGCCATTGCTTGCAAAAAGAGTTAGAAAATTATTCTGATAAGGTATGTGCTTATGATGGTATGGAAGTTCCTTGGGTTTTATAAGGGCAAGTTATGAAGAAGAAACATAATGAAGAGAAGAAAAGTCGTGAAAGTTCTTTAGGGTGGCGTTTTTCTCTTCCTCGTGAGGAGCAAGATCCTTCTCAAGCATTAGCAGTTGCTTGCTATGCAAGCAAAGCAGATCAAAATAACATGCAAGAGCATGTTGAGGAGTTAGTATCTCTTGCGGACTCTTGTGATATTACTGTTTTAGAAACGCGCTCGTGGATTTTACGTATGCCGTCATCTTCGACGTATTTGAATGAGGGTAAGCTTTTAGAAATCGAAGAGATTTTACAACAATTTCCAACTATTGGAACGCTAATCGTTGATGAAGAAATCACCGCATCACAACAGAGAAACCTAGAAAAGCGTTTAGGAGTTGTTGTCTTAGATCGTACAGAGTTGATTTTAGAGATTTTTGCTTCTCGGGCATTTACTGCTGAGGCGGGCCTTCAGGTAGAACTTGCAAGGGCGCGTTATCTTCTTCCTCGTTTAAAAAGAATGTGGGGACATTTATCTCGTCAAAAATCTGGAGGCGGCAGCGGAGGCGGAGGATTTGTTAAGGGGGAAGGTGAAAAGCAAATCGAGCTTGATAAAAGGATGATTCGTGAGAGAATCCACAAGCTAACTTCCGACCTTAAGAATGTTGAAAAGCAGCGTAAAGAACGTCGTAAATCTAAAGAGAGACGAGGGATTCCCTCGTTTGCTTTAATTGGTTATACAAACTCAGGAAAGAGCACATTATTAAATCTTTTAACTTCTGCGGAGACCTACGCTGAAGACAAGCTTTTTGCTACTTTAGATCCTAAAACGCGCAGGTGTATTCTTCCTTGTGGGCAGCGTGTTCTTGTTACCGATACAGTAGGATTTATTCGTAAACTTCCTCATACGCTTGTAGCCGCGTTTAAAAGTACTTTAGAGGCCGCTTTACATGAAGATGTTTTACTTCATATTGTAGATGCTTCCCACCCGCTAGCTTTTGAACATATCGAAACAACAAAAGCGATTTTGAAAGAGTTAGGAGTTGAACATCCTAAAATTATTACTGTTTTAAATAAGGTAGACGCTCTTCCTGAGGGTAAGGTTCCTACAAAACTTCGTTTGCTTTCTCCTCGTGCTGTATTAGTTTCTGCAAAAAGTGGTGAAGGGATACAAAATCTGCTGGAGACCATGACAGAGGTCATTACAGAAGGCTGTCCCGAAGTTTCATTAAAATTTTCTTATAAAGATTATGGGAAATTTACAGAGCTTTATGATGCAGGTTTGGTAATTTCACATCGCTGTAAAGATGATATTTTACTTGTAGAGGCGTATTTACCTAAGGAATTGGAAAAGAAATACCAGCAGTTTATTTCTCGTTCATCCTCTCATCGCAAGCAAAAAAAAAGTTAGTTATATTTTAGATTTTTCTTTTGCTGAGGGAACTCTGTCAGGAACCAAAAAAAAAGAGAATCTTTATTAGTTAGGAAAAGTAACGATACCTTAGAATACTGTCTCTTATTCTTCAGATTTAACTACTAGAAACTTATGACGGTTGTGGAAGTAAAGGGGACTTTTAAGCTTGTTTGTTTAGGGTGTCGTGTTAATCAATATGAAATTCAAAGTTACCGTGATCAGCTAACTTTTTTGGGGTATTGTGAAATTGCCGATCCTGAGGTTCCTTGTGATTTGTGTATTGTGAATACCTGTGCGGTTACAGGTTCTGCGGAAAGTTCGGGACGCCATGCAGTTCGTCAGCTTTGCAGGAAAAATCCCGATGCCTTTTTAGTGGTTACAGGTTGTCTAGGGGAAGCTGATAAGGCGTTTTTCTCTTCTTTGGATAGGCAATGCTTGTTAGTTGCCAATAAGGATAAACACCAGTTAATGGAGAAGATTTTTCCTTATCTGCAAGATCTTCCCGAATTTCGCATTCGTAGTTTTGAGGGTAGGTCACGAGCTTTTATTAAAATTCAGGATGGGTGCAATTCTTTTTGTTCGTATTGTATTATTCCTTATTTACGAGGTAGGTCGCGATCGCGACCTGCTGGAGAAATCCTCGAGGAGATCTCAGGTTTAATTTCTCAGGGTTATCGCGAAGTCGTTATTGCAGGAATTAATGTTGGGGATTATCACGATGGGGAACATTCTTTAGCGGACCTTATTCGTAAGGTGGATGATATCGAAGGAATAGAACGCATTCGTATTTCTTCTATAGATCCTGAAGATGTTCAGGAGGATCTTAGAGAAGTATTAATTTCTGGGAAGCATACGTGTCATTCCTCACATCTTGTTCTTCAATCGGGCTCTAATGCTATTTTAAAGCGAATGAATAGGAAATACTCACGAAGTGATTTTTTAAATTGCGTAGATGCCCTACGTTCTTTGAATCCTAAATATACTTTTACGACGGATGTTATCGTAGGATTTCCAGGTGAAACAGATCAAGATTTTGAAGATACTCTCAAAGTGATCGAAGATGTGGGTTTTGTAAAGGTACATATTTTCCCTTTTAGTCCTCGCGAGCGTACAAAGGCGTATACATTTTCTTCGCGCCTTCCTCAATCTGTAATTAGTGAGAGAAAAAAACATCTTGCAGATGTTGCTAAAGAGGTATCCCGAAGGGAAATGGCAAAACATTTAGGAGAGACTCTTTCTATTCTTGTTGAAAGAATAGATCAGGGTTATGCTTATGGGCATTCTACATATTTTGATATGGTGAGTTTCCCTGCGGATGATGATGTGGCTGTAAATACATTAGTAAATGTGCGTATGGATTCTGTTGAAGAAGATATTCTTAAAGGGAAGCGTGTATGATAAAATTAACTCAGCATTTTAAGCCTTATACGCTAGTTCCAGGATCTTTTACTCCTATTCCTGGCTCTGAGCTTTATGCTCAGGTGTTTCCTACTTTATGGCGTATATTTTCTTCTTCTCATGAACTGGTAAATGAAGGTGAAATTTCCGTTTCAGGACCCTTAAAACGTTTTGCGGTTTTTCAGGATTTACATCGTGGGGGTCTTGCTGTTGTTTCCGAGAAATATAAGTACTATCTTCTCCCTTCTGGGGAGTGTGTTTCTTCGGTTCAGGGAAAGCTGCCTTTCTCGGAATCAGCAGCGCCCCTACTTTCCTTAGGAGTGCATAAGCATACAGATTTACATAAGATTCGCCATCGTAGAGATCTAAAAGAGATTCTTCCTTTATGGTTGCGCTTATCGGCATTAGTTCCTGATTTTTCACGAGACGATGAGTATTTAAAACGGGGAAGTGGGAAGCTCTTTGTAGATGTTTATCAAAAGATTCAGGAAAGGAAAAAAACAGAGATAGCCTCAGCTCTACTTTCTTTGTATCTTTCGGGGTTTTCTGAAAATCTTTTGCCTAGGGTGTATGATACGGAATATCAGGGAATATTAGATGAACTTCCTAAGAAAGGAAAGCGTGAGGGAGTGCCTTTTTCCTTATTATGGTACAGTATGCCCATGCTCCGGGATATTTTTGTTCTTCGTGATCAGGAGATAATAGAGATTCTTCCTTCATTGCCTCCTGAGTTTCCTTGTGGTAGGTTTATCAATCTTCTATTTCCGGGAATAGGGAAGCTCTCTTTAGAATGGAGTAAGAAAACGATACGCCGTGTATATTTGGAAGCTCAGGAAACAACTAGTGTTCTTTTAGGATTTAGTTCAGCATTGTCGAGTTGTCGTTTACGCCAGTGGGAGAAAAAGCAGTTGGTATTTTCTTCGAAGATTTCTTTAGGAGAAAGTATGGAGATAAAAGCAGGAACTACTTATTTATGGGATTGTTTTTATAAGTAGATAGTTCCCTGATGGTCGAGAGACTTTTACATTCTGAAGATTTAGCGCTGCTAATTTCTGGAAGGCAGAAAAATCCCCATAAATTTTTAGGGATATTCCCTGGAGATTCTGCGCAAGATCACATTGTTTTCTTTCGTCCTGGTGCGCATTCTGTAGCTTTTGAGCTTCATGGCACTATAGAATATGCTACCCATCATCATTCTGGAGTATTTTCTTTTCCGGCTCCTAAGGGTGTTCTTCCTCAGGATTACCGTATCTATCATCAAAATGGTTTATTAGCTCACGATCCCTATGCTTTTTCTTCCTTATGGGGAGAAATGGATTCTTTTTTATTTCACCAGGGTACGCACTATCGTATTTACGAGCGTATGGGAGCAATTCCTCATAGTGTGGATGGAATTTCAGGAGTGTTGTTTGTCGTATGGGCTCCCCATGCTCAACGTGTTTCCGTAGTTGGAGATTTTAACTTTTGGAATGGTCTTGTAAATCCCCTGCGTAAAGTCGGAAATTGCGGAGTGTGGGAATTATTTATTCCGGGTCTTCCTGAAGGAACATTATATAAATGGGAGATTGTTACGGCATTGGGAGAGGTAGTCATCAAAACCGATCCCTATGGGAAAGGTTTTGATATTCCCCCTCAGGGAATGTCTATAGTTGTAGATGCCGATCGTTATGAGTGGCACGATGCCCAATGGATGGAAAATCGTAATAATAATAACGATAAACCTATAGCTATTTATGAGGTGCATTTAGGCTCCTGGCAATGGCATGAAGGTCGTCCCCTAGGTTACAGAGAATTAGCAAAAAGATTAGCGCAATATTGCCGGGAGATGAGCTATACTCATATTGAGCTACTGCCGATAACAGAGCATCCTTTAAATGAATCTTGGGGATATCAGGTAACAGGATATTACGCTCCTACGTGGCGTTATGGCTCCCCTGAAGATTTTCAGTTTTTTGTGGATCATTTACACAGTGAGGGAATCGGGGTAATTCTTGATTGGGTTCCAGGTCACTTCCCCACGGACACTTTTGCATTAGCTTCTTTTGATGGTGAGCCTCTCTACGAGTATGCCGATCAGAGTAATCCTCTTCATCCTCATTGGCATACCTATACTTTTGATTATCGTAGCAATGAAGTTGTGAACTTTTTGCTAGGTAGTGCCTTATTTTGGCTAGATAAGATGCACATTGACGGTTTGCGAATGGATGCTGTTACCTCCATGCTTTATCTAGACTATGGCCGTAACGAAGGTGAATGGACCCCAAATATTCATGGAGGTAAAGAAAATCTCGATGCTATCGAATTTATCAAACACTTTAATTCTGTAGTGCATAGGGAGTTTCCCGGAGTGTTGACATTCGCAGAAGAATCTACAGATTTCCCGAAGGTTACCGAACCTGTGGATAACGGTGGCTTAGGTTTTGATTATAAGTGGAATTTAGGTTGGATGCACGATACCTTCCGTTATTTAAAGGTAGATCCTGTATTTCGTTCTTATCATCATAGCGATCTAACATTTAGCCTTTGGTACGCTTTTAACGAAAGTTACTTACTTCCTCTTTCCCATGATGAAGTTGTTCATGGTAAGGGCAGTTTATTGCAAAAAGTTCCCGGGGATATCTGGACAAAATTTGCTCATATCCGTCTATTGCTAAGCTATCAGATTTGCCAACCAGGGAAAAAGCTCGTATTTATGGGAGGGGAATTTGCCCAATGGAAAGAATGGTCTCCAGAATGCCCGTTAGATTGGCACTTATTAGACAATGACTATCATGCTTCCTTGCGTAGCTGCGTAGCTAAGGTAAACGCTTTATATTGTGAGCTTCCTTATTTTTGGCAGGGAGACGGTAAGCAAGAGTCTTTTCAATGGGTAGACTTTAAAGATACTGATAATAATGTCATTGCTTATTACAGATTTGCCGGAGATGACCGTAGTAGCGCATTACTTTGTATTCATCATTTTAGCTCTGGGTATTTTCCTTCTTATGTTGTGCATTGTCAGGGAATTGGTTCCTGCGAGCTTATTTTTAATAGCGACGATCGTTGTTTTGGTGGCTCAGGAAAAGGTAATCGCTCCCCTATAATCTGTATGGATAATCTATTTTCCTGGGGGATAGATCTTGAGATGCCTCCTTTAGCAACTCTAATTTTTCGTGTTACATTTTCTTCTTAATATTTCTCCTTGTCTTTTCTTAATAAAAATATCACCGTTAAATAATTTGTGTTTATTTTGTTGTGGTTATTTATACGATTTGATCAAAGTTTAATATCTTAATTTATGATTATAATTAATTAACAACGAATTTTATTTTTTTGTTTTTTAATTTATGTCAGTTTCTAGAATCTCCGGAGATGATCCTACAAATTCAGGTGTGGGAAGAATTCAAGTTTCTTCCTCAGTATCTCAGGGAAATAAAGTAGAGCTACCAGCAATAGCCTCTTTACGTCCTGAAGATCTCGCTATGGAAAAGAGGACGTTTTCACATTCCGTGGGGTTATTAGCAGGATTGATAGTCTTTGCCGTGGCGATAATTGTTGTTGTTGTCGCGTTAAACTGTATAGCTCCTGGAGTTCCTCAGGGTATTGTTTTAGCAGTGGCTTTAGCTGGAGTATCTTTAGGCGGATTTACAGTGATGAAAAACATTGTAAATAAGGTTCGGGATATTTTTTCTCCGAAGATGTCTGAGAAGGCTCGTATTAAGAGTGCTGTGGGCATAGGGTTAGGTTTTACTGGATTAGGGCTAGCTATGAAGGTGGGAGCCGGCTTTGTTCCCGGTGGTTATGGAGCTGTTGTTGGGAATTTAGGGGGGAGTGCTTCTGCAAAAGGTAGCCAATCAGGATTGGCGAGTCTTACGCATTATCTATATGTGAAATTTTTCCGTTCTGAAAAGGCGGCTTCTGGGGAGCCTTTAACGCGTTTAGAAATTATGCAGGA
Organism: Chlamydia sp. BM-2023; assembly: GCF_964023145.1. NCBI lineage: Bacteria > Pseudomonadati > Chlamydiota > Chlamydiia > Chlamydiales > Chlamydiaceae > Chlamydia > Chlamydia vaughanii. The sequence continues at coordinate 903,803 of NZ_CAXIED010000001.1, forward strand.
AGCTAAGAAGCTCCATAGGATTAGTTTAAGCTTGTTAGTTATCGGAGCAGGATTTGCTATTTTAGGAGTAGCTCTTGCTGTTTCTGGCAGTATTTTTTTAGGGGGTGCTCCAGCAGCAGCTTTGATAATTCTTGCTCCTCCTTTGATTTCTATAGGGGTGTCGATAGTTTTACAGACGTTGCTGCATAGTAGCATAGGGAAATGGAAAAGCTTTTTATCAGCGCAAAAAGGGCAGTTACTTTTTGCTGAGTTTGATTTGAAGAACATCCGCAATGAGAAATTAGCTGATAGTGAGGTTGCTGATGAGAAGGAAATTACCATTGTTAAGAGAGAAGGCGAAGATGACACAATCATTGAGGAATCTACAGCCGAACAGCCTGTAGGGCAGAGAGAAATCACTGCAAAAAGGATTACTCACGAGGAGATAGATCGTCGTTTATCATTAACGTCCCGTCAAAAGGTCATTTTTGCCTTATCTATTTTACTTCTTATTGCGGGAGTTGCTGCTGTGATTTCTTCGGGATTTTTAGGAATGACAGCTTTGCAAGTTCTTCTTGTTGCTTCTGTGGGATCTGCTGTAGCCTCTACGGTTTTGCCTATGGCTTCTTCAGGACTGGTTTACAACATCTTCCAGATGAAATCTCGTTTTCGTATTACGCGATTTCGCAGGCAGGAAGCCAGGGAAAAAGCGAATTTCATCAAGCAGCTGCCTAAAGATGCTACGAAAATTTATACGAAGCAAGAGATCGATAGGGCCTGGCGCCTTGTGGGAAAAGAAAAGATTATTGAAACAGAGTACTCTATTAGTAAAGAACTTGCAGATTTTGAAAAGGGTCGGGGTGTCGATAGCGTCATAGTCGCGGGAATTTTCATCGCTTGCGGTATAGGAATTATGCTTTTTTCATTAATTCCTGTTTTAGCTCCCGTCATTCCAGGAATTTTAGGTATAGGCTCTACTTTAGTAGCTATCGGAGCAGGAATGTACCTGAAAAAACTCACAGCATGGCTATATGCAAATCTTGTTAAGTTAAGAAATCGTCTACATTTACGTCGGGCTTATCTTGCTGACGTCACCGGAAAATTAGAACTCCCCACGGATATTGTCATCGATGCTAGTGCTGACTTTACCGACGCTGGATCTATAGACGGTGGAGGCGATGAAGCCTTCGGCGGAGCCTTCGCTGATTAGGGCGCTTATTTTATGAGTTTTAAGATGTCTTAGAGCTGATAATCCCTAATTATCCTTATTACAACCTTGTGATTCTCTATAGTTTATTAATTAATAAAAATAATAATAACAATTAGTTTATTTAATTAATTTTTTAAAAGTTGATAAAATTAAAAATATAATAATTTATTTTTTTAATAAAAATATAGAAGAGGCTTTAGTATGTCTGGGGTAAGTGGAATTGGCGGAAGCGGCGGACCATCAAGAGTTCCTCCAGGCGGTGGCGATGGCGATGATAAGAAGCCTCAGAAAGCTAATTTAGGGGATTTTACTGTAACTCCTTCAGGTTCAGATAGTGATTCAGAGAAGTCTAGCAGTTCTATATCTGACAAAGCGCAAAAATTACTTAGTGAAAATTTTGAAGTACGTACTCCAGATCAGCAGAAAAAAGTAGAAGAGGGCAGAGGGAAAGAGAGCCCTGGCTTGATGAAGCGCATGCTCGGTGCTGTTAAGAATATCTTCACTAAAGCATCTCCGGGGCGTCCTGAGATTTCTCCTCCTAGAATTCAAGGTTATAAAGGTTATGGAACGCGTCTTCCTGAAGCTCCAGGTGTACGTGAGCATTTTGAGTCCATGGGAGCAACTGGGGGTGATACCGATTCACTTCTTGAAGATGGAAGCTACGATGAAACCACACCTCTTTTAGGAGGCGAACGTCGGTCAGAATCTCCCGATCCTCGTGATCAAGGAGGTATCAGCAAGTTGAAGGGCGCTTTTTCTTCAGCTGCTAGGAGTGCTCGTACAGCGGGAGAGAAGTTTCGTGTTCGTTTTTCACCTGGTGCAGGATCCGATGGTGAGGTGGATATTGAAGAGAGAGAATCTGTATCGGATAGTGATAGCGTACATTCTGGAGCTGAGGGTACAGCAGAACCAGGAGCTAAGGGTGTAAAAGGAAAGATCCAAGAGGGTCTACAAAAGGCCAAGGAAGGGCTTCAAGAAGCTAAAACAAAAGCCTCCTTCTTACGCTATAGGGCTGGAGCGAGCGGGCGTGAAGCTGCAGCAAAAGCAAGAGATGGAGCTCGCGCACTTGGTGAGAAAGTTCGGGGTCATTTTTCTAAGTCTGAAGGAGCTGGGGAGATAGATAAGGGAGCTGAAGGTGATACAGAGTCGGTAACTTCTGAGGGTTCTACAGCAGACAAAGTAAAAGGAAAAGTTCGCGAAGGTTTTGATAAAGTTAAGGGTGCCGCTTCAGAAGCCGGAGGAAAAATCCGTGGTGCTGCAGCAAAAGCAGGAGAAGGAGCTCGCGCACTTGGTGAGAAAGTTCGAGGTCGTTTTTCTAAGTCTGAAGGAGCCGGGGAGATTGATGAGGGAGCTGATAGTGATACAGAATCGGTATCTTCTGAGGGTTCTGTAGCAGACAAAGTAAAAGGAAAAGTTCGCGAAGGTTTTGATAAAGTTAAGGGTGCTGCTTCAGATGCCGGAAAGGCACTTGGTAAAGCAAAAGGTGCTTTAGGTTCTGCTTTGGGACGTTCGGGTTCTTATGATCTTTCTTCTGCAGGAGAGGGGAATGCTGAAGTTGCTGAAGCTCCTGAAGATGATTATGATGCTGGGTCTGTTGAATCAAAATCATCTAAATTATCTGATGTAAAAGATAAGGTGCGCACAGGATTTGGCAAGGTAAAATCTGCTATGCGTAGACATTCAGCTGGCGATATTGAAGGTGGTTCTACCGCAGGAAAGCAGTTGATAGGGAAGTTACGTAGTGCTTGGGAGAGTGCAACTCAAAAGCCTTCAGGTACATTGGATCCTGAAAGTTTAAGCACTGAGGAAGAATTAGCTGAGGCTTCAGAAGGTTTTGAAAAGTTAGCAGAGCTTTCTGATAGTCCTACTGAAAAGAGTCGGATGTCTAAGCTAGCAAAATTGTTCTCAAAAAGTGCTAGTAAGGTAGGGACTGCAGATATGAGCACATCTACAGACGATCTAGAATCTGGGAGTATAGAATCTAGTGTACGTGCTGAGTCAAAAGGAGAAGCAGTTCTCTTAGATTCTGACACTGTAGAGGAGTTATCTGACAGACAGTTAGCGGAGAATATACGTTCAGGAAGAGAAGCAGAAGCGGATCTAGAATCAGTTACTGAAGATATACAAGCGGTTTTAGATTCCGTTGATAGCTTAAGTGATCAAGTTGAGGAAGGAGAAGGAATTTCTGGGTCAGCAAGGGACCGTGCTGCTGCTGCTATGGCATCTTTCAGAGAAAGAGTGGGTGCTATCCTCTCCACAATGAGAAACGTGATGCAGGGTCTATTTCGCCGCGCTAGAAATGGTATTATGAGTTTAGGAGAGGCTGTACAGCGCTGCTGTCGTCGTAGTGAAGATGGTAGTTATGAAAGTGTTGAAAATCCCTCCGGTGGAGATGGTCCTGATAGGGAGCAATTAGCTGAAGCCGTAAACGATGTTTTAGGACCCGTTCAAGATCCTGTGTATGCTACGGTATTGCCAAAAAGTCAAAGACCTGGTTTTAAAGTGCCTGAAGGGGTAGTTCAAGCTTGGAAAGAGGGAGATCCAAAAATTGTTGACATGTCTGGTTTGGCTGCAACAGGAGAAAGCGTCCCAGAAATGGTAGACGTAGATGAAGTTACCTATTCGACTCTAGTGTTTGATAGTGGTGAGAGCTCTGTTGAATCTCGTGGTGAGAGCAGAAGAAGCTCTACAGGGGATTTCGGTAATGTGTTTACCTCCGATCCTAGAGAAGGCGAGACTGTATATGCAGAGATTCGTCGGCCATCTACTGATGTTACAGCAGAAACGGGCTCTTTAGGAAGAACATCTTCTTTCCGAACACCAGCTCCTACTAGCCCTGTAGTTGTAGGTGTAGTTCCAGGATTTGGACCTATGGTAAAGAGTTCTAGAGTGGCAGCGATGGCTAAAGAACTTGAGACAAAATTTGCAGGGGAATTTCCTCCTGCTGGTGGGGCTAATGCGATGGGTCCTGCAAAACCTGTAGTTCCTCCAAAACCTAAAGGTTTAACATCAGCTGCGACTGGAGGAGCTGATTTCCCCAAGGGTTCGTCTCCTCGTGTGAAAGAGCTTTCTAAAAAGCTTCAGGATCAATTTCCTGGGGGAATTCCTGGAACAGGTCAGCAAGCGCAACCCACTTCTAGACCTGCGGCGCCTAAACCAGCTCCCAAGCCTGCGAGTGGAGCGGCTTCGTCTGGGGCGCCCACACTGGAAACAGGGGCATCTACAGGTAGACCTTCTGTAGCGAGCCTTGCTAAAAATTTAGAAGGGAAAATTCCTGGAATGATGCCTGGAGGTCCTGTGGCTCCTAAGCAGCCTGCTTCTAGACCTGCAGCACCTGCACCTTCTGCGAAGCCTCAGGGTTCAGCAGCTCCATCTGAGGCGCCCACACCAGAAACAGGGGCACCTACAGGTAGAGCTTCTGTGGCGAGCCTTGCTAAAAATTTAGAAGGGAAAATTCCTGGAATGATGCCCGGTGGCCCTACGGCTCCTACGCAGTCTGCTTCTAGACCTGCAGCACCTGCGCCTTCTGCGAAGCCTCAAGGTTCAGCAGCTCCATCTAAGGCACCAGAGCCAACGGAAGAGGAAGCAGCAGCTAGACCTTCTATAGCGAGCCTTGCTAAGAATTTAGAAGGAAAGCTCTTTACACCGGGAACTGGAGGTCCTGCAAAACCTAAGGCAAAAGCTCCTGAAAGATCTAAGACTCCTCCGCCACCTCCTCCTCGCCAAGATTCTTTGACATCTGCATCGACGTCGACACCGGCAGCTCCTGTAGCTCCTGGGGAGATTCCTCCTCCTCCACCCCTTCCACCAGCGATGCAGGCAGCTTTGCAAAACTTTTCTAAGAATATAGAGAAGAAGAAGTAATTGCTTAGTTGGGAACGGTAAGCAAGATAGGGCTATAAAGTGAGATTCCTTTATAGCCTTATTTTTTTGCTTGTAGAGTTTTGGTTATTTAGAATGTTATGGAGCTTCCTACTTTTAAATAGTTAGAGAAAGTTGATGTAGAGAGTTCTCCCTGGTAGCTCATAACAAGGTCTACACGAGAAGCTAACTGAGTTTCGTTGTTTATGCTTGCATAGATAGAACTTCTAGAGATAGGAGTTCCTGATGAGCTCCACGTTCCTTTACTTGACAGTAGGATAGTGTGTATTTCTGGTTGTTTCCTGTAGACTACAGGATGATAGGCAAGTTGAGCTTGCCATCTTCTAGGTAAGCGTCCTTCGCGACGCGATTCCATTGTTACTCCCAGAGGTAGGGTAATGTTATATAGAGCATGTCTCTGAAAGAACTTTCTTATAAAGTCTCCAGTTTCTTGAAATTTCGATAGGGTTGCTCGAAAAGCTACAGCTTCCACAAACGGAAATAGTGTGAAGCGGTTGCTTAAAGATAGGTTTCTCAAAGAGCAATTAAAAGCGGCTGCTAGGCTGTGGCTATGAAAAGATCCCTCGGAAGCCTTGAGTTCTTCGTAGAGGTGTTTGATTTTGTGGTCTCCATAGCTATATGCTAGCGATGTTGTTGTTATTATTCCCTCTTCTTTCCAAGGGAGACGCATTTGCATCCCCCCGAAATAGTTTTTAGAGGAGAGCTTGTTGTGAGATACCTTTTCTTTAATACGGCATGCTTGCTGAGCAAAGGAAAAAGAAAGAGAGTGGCTTCTTTCTATAGCTGTCGCCAAAGAGTATCCCGCGGATTTCATATGAAATCCTCGCTGCATACCTTTACTTTTCTGGCATGTAAAAATTCCCAATCCCTGACCTTCAAAATCTAAAGACGCTGATTTTAGAGGCTGCGAAGAACGCATTGCCGACATAGTACTATAAAAGGTTTGCCAGAGAGCATTAGCAACTAAAGCCGTATTGTATTTGGGATTAGCTTTATAGCCATTAGCAGACCAATCTGCATAAAGACGTCTGTGGCTGGTATTTGCTAAATAGGGAGATTTATCAGATGTTGTGGTAGTAGTTTCTAACCAATAGTATAGCCAAGATCCCTGATAACCATAATGCGTAGTTTTATTGATAGCTTCGATGTCTAAGTTAGCAATATCGATTTTCTTGCTAGTGGTATCACAAAGATAAAGAAAAGGTATTCCTGTAATGTCTTTAGAGAGGTCCACAGAATCATAGGGATCTTGATTATCACTGTCTAATAACGTTAGTGCTCCGGAAATGGTTACATTGGGATTAGTATCTTCCGTGTAGGTAGTAGTAGTAGTGTTTCCCTGTTTTGTTGTTGTTACTTTTGGATAAATCCAGATTTTTGGAGCTTGGGCATCTTCTTGACAAAGAGAAGGGAGATTTAATGCTAGCTGATTAATTGATAGGCTGCAGCCGGTTGTTGTTCCTGGGGTTACTGTAGGTTTTGTGGACCCTGTAGTGGTAGTGGTGATATCAGGAGAGACATTTGTTTGAACAACAGAGGCATTTCCTAAACGAAGAGTAGTTCCAGGATCCTGAGTGAAGTTAAAGAATCCCACTCTAGCTTTATCGTCAATAGCGAGTGCCCCATGGGAGAGTTTTGCTGAATTTCTGAACGAGCTTAGGAAATGTGCTTCTTGAGGTGTGTCTAGAGGGATATTTTTCGATGAAAATAGCACAGTTCCCAAGTGAAAATTCTCTGGATTAAAGGTTACACCTTCTGTTGATAGTGCTTCATGTTCTACAGGATCAAAAAAGGCTACTTTACGTCCTTTTCTTGCTCCTACTTGTAAATTGAGATTCTCTTTTCCTAAAATGGAATTTTTTCGTGTTCTCCACTCATAGTTTGTAATGTTTCCGTTGAAGATGATGTCTCCATAATCAGCAGATAGGTAAAAACGCGAATCGGTTCCATGATTTTGCAGAGTTCCTCCTTTAGCTTGTCCTGAAGCTGAGGAGTTATTTAAAAATAGTACGGGACCATTATCACGAATAATTAGTGAATTTGCATTAATAACTCCTGTTGACTCTAAGCAATGGTTGCCATGGAAAAGTACTCCCTTAGGATTGTTGGCAATGGTACACGTCTTCTCGCTGTAAAGAACACCTGCGTAGATGAGGGCTAAATTTTTCCTAAAGATTATTGGTCCGAAATTTCCAATGATATTTAGGTTTTTAGCTTTGATAGCCCCAGCCCCAGGGGAAAAACACGCATAGTTACTACAGAAGTGTTTGGTTCCTGTGATCGTTACATCTACCGTCAGATCTTGCATTGAGGTGTTTGAAGGTAACGGTTGTAAAATGATGTTATTTAGGTTGTCAGGGATTTCTAAAGGGAAAACTTCTTTATTAACATCCCCTATTTTAGGGTTTTTTTGCTCTTTAGCAATAGAGGTCATTGGATATGAGTAGATACTCAAACTAACTAACCAAAGTAATGATTGGGTATATCGGTGCATAGATCTCACGTAATAAGAATTCTATCGTCTAAATAATCTCACGATCATCAAACAACGATGTTTGATTAGGGGTTTATTAGAAGGTTAGAGAGCTTCCTGTTGTTAAGTAGTTTGCGAACGTTGAATAGGATATTTCCCCTTGATACTTTAAAAAGATTTTCAAGTTATCTCGTAGTTGGGTGGTATTATTTACATTCATAGTCAGAGTGTTTCTTGATATTGGGGTTCCTGATGAGAGCCACGTACCGTTACTTGCAAGTAGTGTGGTACGCACTTGAGGAGCTTTTTTATAAATCATAGGTTGATAAGCAAGCTGGAGCTTCCATTGTTTAGGATGACGGGTATCGTGGGCCCATTGCATAACCATCCCTAAGGGAAGAGTTATCGTCGTTAATGGAGTGTGCGTAGAAAAATATCTCGGGAAATCTCCGATTTCCTGGCAATGAGATAGCGAAGCTCTAAAAGCTGTAGCCTCTATAAATGGGGCTACGATAAAATGATTTTTCTTAGGAGATGCTCGAAGAGAACAATGTAGAGATGCTGCTAAACCCCGACTATAGAAAAAACCTTGAGAGGCTTTCTTATCTTCTTTGTAGGAGTGCTTAGCTTTATGATCTCCGTAATTATATGCTAGGGATCCCGTAGCAGTTATAATTTTGTTAATCCAAGGTATAGGAAATTTTATTCCTAAGAAGTAGTTCTTAGAAGAAATTTTATTGCTGGTAACCTTTTCTTTAACACGTGAGAATTGCTGAGCAAAGGTTAGGGAAAACCTTCGATTTGCATTTGCTATGGCATACCCTCCGGATTCCATTCGGAATCCATGCTTTTTACTACGATCTTTTTGCGTTATAGAGATTCCCAATCCCTGACCTGAAAATTCAAAAAAATCCGAGGAATTTTCTATAGGATGGGGGAGAGAACGCATTCCTGACATCGTGCTATAAAGAGATTGCCAAAGAGTGTTGGTAATTAAAGGAGTGTTGTATTTGGGATTGACGGTGTATCCCGTACGAGTCCAATCTGCATAGAGATAACGATGTTTTGTATTTACTCCTGATTCCGATGTGGTATCGGATACGGTAGTAGTTGATTCCCAATAAGGTTTCCATACTCCCTGATGACCGTAATGCGTAGTATCATTAAGGGTACCGATATTTAAATTTGTAGTGTCGATTTGTTTATTGGTGTTTTCACAGAGATACAGCAGTGGCAATTTCGTAATGTTATTAGAGAGATCTACAGAATCATAGGGATCTTGATTGTCACTGTCTAATAACGTTAATGCTCCGGCAACCGTGATTTTAGGATTGTCGTCTTCGGCATATGTCGGTGGTTGATTATTAGTCGTTGTTACTGTTGGATAAATCCAGATTTTTGGAGGCTGGGCTCCTTCTTTACAAAGAGAAGGAAGGTTTAAAGCAAGTTTTGTTATGGTAATGGTACAGTTGACAGTCGTTTTAGGATCTTTAGCGTTTTTTTCTGAAATGATAACCCCTCGATTTCCCAAACGTACTGTTCCTCCAGTTTGGGAAAAGTTATATAGTGTTAATATTGCGCGCTCTTCAATAGCGAGTACTCCATTGGCTAATGACGATGTATTTCTAATAGTGCTCAAGTAGTCTCTTCTGGTTGATGCTTCATGATTTACTAAAGCTCCTGAAAATACTACAGTTCCTAAGTGGTAGGGCTCGTAATTGAAAATTACCCCATGATCTGAGGGGTGTTGGTGTTCTACAGGATCATAAAAAAGCACACGTTGATTTTTTCGTGCTCCCACGCGTAATTTCATTCCACCATGTGCTGAATGGATGGCATTTCTGTAGACCTCGCCATCCATGGAGGAATTTCCGTTGAAGATGATATCACCATAATCAGCGGATAAGTAAAAATTTTTTATTTGTGTGTTGTCTACGTTATTTTGAAGCGCTCCTCCCCATGTTGAGGAGTTATTTAAAAATAATACCGGCCCGTTGTCATAGATATAGAGGTGGAAGGTATGAATAGCTCCGCCTTTAGTTTCTGAGTGATTATTTAGGAAGAGTACACCCTGAGGGTTATTCGCTATCGTGCATGTGTCCGCCCAAAGAGCTCCGCCGCCGTAATAGTAGCCTGCGTTATCTTGAAACACTACAGGACCAGTATTGTGAGTAATATTGAGGTTTTTACCGCGAAGGCCTCCGCCATTTGCGGGAAAAAATTCAAAATTCATAACAAAGTTTTTGCAACTTGTTAGATCCAGATCTAAAGCCCCAGTGTTGCGCATGCCGTAGAGAGTGAATGTCTTAGGATCCAAAAGTTCTACGTCTTTAGCAACTTTCTCTAAGCAAATATCAAGATCCGGTTTTCCAAATTGATAGACCTTTTTCTCTTTGGCGATTCCGGAAACGTGGTAGGAGCAGACGCTTAAACTAATGACTAAAAGAAAAGAAAAAAGATAGGAATGCATACTAAATTGGCTCGTTTACGGTAACGTGATTTGTATTATGGCAAAGAGAAACGTTAGGAACGTAAGTTCCTAAAGAAAGATCCAAGGATCTTAAAATGGGTTGGGTATTATAGGTTTTGTGGAAAAAGTAAGAGCTTTTACAAAATATAGAATCTATATTTTTTGAAATATAGAGCTTCTCTTGGGGATGGGGTAACCCCCCCCCCCCCGTTGTAGGGACGGGTAGAGACACAGAAAGGAATACTATGGAATTCCTTACGTGCTAAAAAGCTATTTTTGATCCTAATATGAGCAGGTTGTGCTTCAGAAATGGGAAGTAATGAACAGGTCTTGGGGTACATACTAGAGTAACAAATATCTGGGACCACACATGACCAGCCTATACGCCAATAGTTTGTGAATGTCTAGAGTTTTATAAAGAGAAAGCTGGGAGGTTTGCCAGCAAAGGCATGTTTTGTGTGTGTGTTGGCTCCCCTGTGGAAGGCCACATGCCTTTACTCGCAAATAGCGGTTACAATATTAGAATATGTCTTTAAAAAATTATCGAACTTCCTATGGATAAATAGTTAGAGAACGTTGAAGAGGAGAACTCTCCATGGTAATTTAGGAAGATCTTTAAATATGAAGACAAGAATGTTTCATTTTTTAAGTTTGCTGCGATAGCGCTTCTTGATACTTGCGTTCCTGAGGAAAACCACATTCCGTTACTTGCCAGTAATTTCGTGAGAACCCTTGGTGATTTCTTATAAACCAGGGGCTGGTAAGCAAGTTTGAGGTGCCATATAGAAGAGAAGCGTGTTTCTTGATGCCATTGCGTGGATATCCCCATAGGTATAGTTAGGGTGTGCAAAGGTCTATCTAAGGAGAATTTTCGTATAAATTCTCCTGTTTCTTCAAAAGTTGAAAATGAGGACCTGAATGCTATAGCTTCTATAAATGGATTAATGATAAATGGGTATGCGTTTGCTTGAAGTGAGCAATTTATAACAGCTGCGAAGCTATGGGTATAAAAAGAACCTTCGGAGTTTTTGGCATCTTCTTTGTAAGAGTGCTTTGCTTTATGATCACCGTAGCTATAGGCAACAGATCCTGTAGTTACAATATTTTCATGGAGCCAAGGTAGGCGGATTTGTGCTCCTGCGAAGTAATTCCTTGAAGACACTTTATTGCTAGTGATCTTTTCTTTAACGCGGGAGAATTGCTGAGCAAATGAAAAAGCAAGTTTATGATGTGTTTCTGTTTCCGAGGATGTTCCTACGGAATATCCTCCGGATTCCATTCGGAATCCTTTTTTCCCATAACGATTTCTTTGATTTATAGATATTCCAAGTCCTTGACTTGAAAATTCAAAAGCGGGATTTTCCTCTTCGATAGTTGCTGCAGGCAGGGAACGTAGTCCAGACATAGTGCTGTAAAACGTTTGCCAAAGAGTGTTAGCAATTAGAGGAGTTTGAAATTTCGGATCAGGAATATAGCCCGTAGGAGTCCAATCAGAATAGAGAATGCGATGGGACTTATTCGCCGTTTCTAAAGTGTTTCCCCCCGCTGTGGTGTATTCTTCCCAATAGGGAGACCAAATCCCTTGATAGCCGAAATGAACGTGATCGTTTATTGCTTCAATGTCTAAATTTGTAACATCGATTTTTTTGTTTTCATTTTCACAGAGATACAAGAAGGGAACCTTGGTGATTCCTCCAGAGAGGTCTAAGGAGTCAAAGGGATTTTCATTATCATTATCTAAAAGTGTTAATGGTCCGGAAATGGTAATCGTAGGGTTATTATCTTCGCTATAGTTTGATCCTGTTTTTGACGGATAAATCCAGATTTTTGGAGCTCCAGCTCCCTTTTGAATAATCGAGGGGAGATTTAAAGCTAGCTTAGTAAGGGTCAATTGGCAGTTGTTTGTTGTTCCTGTATGCCCAGGACTTTTATTTGTTGTAATAACAGCACTATTACCCAAGCGAAGAGTACCTTCGGTTTGAGTAAGATTAAACAATGCTAAGATGGCTTTATCTTCGACAGCAACAACTCCATTAGTAATGGTCGTAGTATTTTTACAAGAGCTGAAGTAATTTTTCTCAATGCTTAGATCCGAGGGTATTGTTATTCCAGAAAATAGTATGGTGCCTAAATGATAGCTTTCGGGGTTGAAGGTAAAAACATGATTTGAGGGATGCTCATTTTCAATAGGGTCATAGAAAGCTACTTTAAACCCTTTCCTCGCGCCTATTTGTAGTTTTAATTGCGCAGTTGAGTGCAGGGCATTTCTACCCCCTTGAGAGTGACTAAAATTACCGTTGAATACTATGTCTCCATAGTCAGCAGATAAGTAAAAATCCCCTCTATTAATGGATAGATTTTGAATCGCGCCTCCCCAATTAGAGAGGTTGTTGAGAAATAATACCGGTCCATTATCGCGAATGACAAGAATGTCAGTATGTATTGCTCCGGCATCGTTTCCAGCACAATTGTTTTGGAAAATTACTCCATGACGATTGTTAGTGATATAGCAAGCCTTTTCGCAGAAAATAGCACCTCCCCAACTTCCTGGGTTCATATTTTCTAAAAATACTACGGGTCCATTGTTTGAAATCGTGAGATTTCTTGCTGAGATGCCTCCTCCCCGTGGTGCATGAGTCTCATTACAAACAAAGAGATAATCTCTGCCTATGATTTCTACATCTGCGCTTAAGTTATGAACATAGCCTTGGTATTTTAGAGGTGTTATGAAAAACTTCTCTAGATTTGTGGGAGTTGACCAAGGAAAAAGATTATCTTGTTTAAAAGCATCTTGAAATGAAGGTTGTTTTCTCTCTTTAGCAAAGGTGTTTTCTGGAGAAGAGAAGAAACTCAAGCTAATTAACAAAAGTAATGAATTGTAGCGATACATAGGTTTCACGTAATTAAGGCTTCTATCATCTAAAAATCTAAAGTTAGTTAATCGTAAGTTTGATTTATTAGAAGGTTAGTGAGCTCCCTGTCGTTAAGTAGTTTGAAAATGTAGAAGAGGAAATCTCTCCTTGATAATTTACAAAAATTTTCAAATGAGGAAACAGCTGGGTTTCATTATTTGCATTTATAGCAAAAGCACTTCGTGTAACGGGAGTTGCTGATGAGAGCCATGTTCCCTTACTAGCAAGTAGTGTTGTTAGTATTTTTGGCATTTGCTTATAGATAATAGGCTGATAGGCCATTTGTAGTTTCCACGTAGTTGGGTAAGGGATATCATGATGCCATTGCATAATCATCCCCATAGGAGTAGTAATGAGGTATAGGGGACGGTCCATAGCAAACCCTCGTGCAAAGGCTCCTCTTTCTTTGAAGCTGGATAATGAAGATCGAAATGCAATGGCTTCTAAGAATGGGGAGAGAGTATATGGTGAGTATATTTTCTGTGGATGAAGAGAACAATGTATAGCAGCAGCTATGCTGTAGCTATAAAATGAACCCACAGAGTTGTTATTATCTTCCGGATAGAAGTGTTTCACTTTATGGTCTCCGTAGCTGTAGGCTAAAGATCCCGTAGTTGTTACACTATCGTTTAGCCAGGGCAAGCCTATCTTTACAGCTGAGAAGTAGTTCTTAGAGGAGATTGTATTGTTGGTAATTTTTTCCTTAACGCGAGAGAGCTGCTGGGCAAAGGAAAAGGAAAGCTTTTGATTTTCCTGTGTTGCCAAAGATGTGCCTACGGCATATCCTCCGGATTCCATTCGGAATCCTTTTTTCCCCTTCCGATCACGTTGGGTTATGGAAATTCCCTGCCCTTCAAAATCAATGTGTGCTGCGGTTCTTTCCGTCGTTGCGGAAGAATATATTCCCGCCATTGTCGTGTAGAATGTTTCCCATAGGGCATTAGCAACTAGTGAGGAGCCATATTTCGGGTTGGGAATATAGCCTATAGGAGCCCAGTCTGCGTAGAGATATCTATGGTTGGTATTGGCTGTTAGGTCGGATTTATTATCTGTTACTGTTGTGTTTGTTTCCCAATGTGTCGTCCATATTCCCTGATATCCGTAGTGAGACACATTGTTAATAGCATCAATGTCTAGATCATCAATATTGATCTTTTTTGCTGTATTTTCGCAGAGATAAAGGAAAGGAACCCTTGTCTTTTCTTTTGAGAGATCTACAGAATCATAGGGATCTTGGCTATTGCTATCTAATAACGTTAGGGGACCGGAAACCGTAATAGTAGGTTTATCATCTTCGGTGTAGGTTGTTTTTGCTGTAGCTCCGGTTCCTGTTGTTGTCGCTGTAGGGTAAATCCAAATTTTTGGAGCTTTAGCATTTTCTTGGCAAAGAGCAGGTAGATTTAATGCAAGTTTAGTAATTGTTAGTTGACAATTGGTTGTTGTTCCTAGTGTGTTGTTGTTAACTTTAGGGGAGGCAGTTGTCTTAATAACCGTGCTATTTCCTAAACATAAGTAACCGGAATTTTGCGTGAGATTAAAAAGCGCTAACCCTGCCTTCTCTGCAACAGCAACCGTGCCATGAGCAATGTTTACGTTACTTCTGAAATAGCTGCAGTAGCTTCTATCATCTGTGAAGTACAGAGGAATATATTCCGAGGAAAATAGAATAGTTCCTAAATGATAGTTTTCAGGATTAAATGTTGTTCCTTCGGTAGATTGCTGTTCGTGTTCTATAGGATCATGAAGGACAACATGACGTCCTTTTCTGGCTCCTATTTTTAACGTGCCCCTATTTGCGAAAGCTATAGAATTTCTTATAGAGGGGCGTCCTTCTGCAGTTTTATGGAAATTACCGTAAAAAATAATATCTCCATAGTCGGCAGATAAGTATACTTCTCCTGTTGTTTTTTGATAAATCGCCCCTCCTAACCCTTTTGTGCGGTTATTGAGAAACAGTATAGAACCATTACTTTGTATGTTTAGAGATTGAGCACATACAGCTCCGCCACCGTCTGCAGCGTAGTTGCCTTTGAAAATTATACCATTCAGGTTATCAGAAATTTTGCAGATCTCCTGGCAGAAAATACCCCCACCTGAGTTGCTGGAGTTATTTTCTAGAAAAATGGTTGGACCATTGTTAGAGAAATTAAGATTCTTAATTTCTAGAGAACCGCCATTGCCTTTATGATAATTACGATTGCTAAAGAAAAAATCTCTATTTGTGATTTCGAGATCTGCTTTCGAACTATAGAGCAGTCCTTTGCGTGGAACAGGGTCAATATGAATGCGATTAGATTTTAAGGGAATAGACCACAAGTAGATGTCTTGGCTATTAATGACATCTTGCAGTGAATAGTTTTTTTTCTCCTTCGCGATACCTGTGAACTGGTATGAGAAAATACCCAAGCTAATTAACCATAACAAAGAATAGACATAGGAATGCATACTAGGATATCTCGGTTAGAATGGTTTGATTTACAGGAGTGCAAAGAGAAGCAGGAGTTTCTTTGAAAAGATCGGAAGATCTTGAAATCAAAGAAGGATTGTTTTTGAAAGAGTTGTCTTTAGGTTGGGGAACTTTTTGTGAAGTTTGAGAAGTAGTTTTATGAGTATAAAGACTCCTTAAGGTTGGGTAACCCCCCCCCCCCCCAATAGTGGGCTAATACAGAGGTAATTAGCGAAGAATTTGTGCTTTAACGTTTTAACAGGACATAAATTTTTCTTAGGAGTTTTTGAGAGGCAAGAAAAGATTTTTTCTTCAGCGTTTCTCTCTTTAGCAAGACGCGTTAATGAGTAGGTATAGGTGTACATACAGGGATAACAAATATCTGGGACCACACATCGACAGCCTATACGCTAATAGCTTGTGGTTGTCTAGAATTTTTTAGAATGCTGATTAAATTAGGGTTAACGAATCTATTATTCTCTTAGAACATTAATGCGCTTCCTATTTTTAAGTAGTCGGAGAATGTATTTTAGATGCGGATAAATGCCTTTATTAATCTTAGAAAGTTAGAGGGCTTGCCAGCAAAGGCATGGTGTATGTGTGTGTGTCGGGCTTCCCTGTAGAAGTCCACATGCCTTTGCTTGCAAGTTAGATGGTTTACATTTTGTTATTAAAAGTGTAGAGCGCTTCCTACTTTTAAGTAATTTGAAAATGTAGAAGAGGATATTTCTCCATGGTAATTTAGGAAGACTTTTAATTTATAAAAGATGTCGGTCTCATTATTTAAGGTTGCTGTAAAGGCATGACGTGAAACGGGAGTACCAAGAGATGCCCACATGCCATTACTTGCAACCAGAGTAGTTACCACTTTGGGATATTGCTTATAGACGATAGGTTGGTAAGCAAGCTGTAGTTCCCAAGTAGAAGGGAAATAAACTCCAGAAGACCACTGTACAATCATCCCCGCGGGAGTTGTAATTGTTCTTAGAGGGCGTTTTAAGAAGAATTTTCTTATATAATCTCCATTTTCTTCAAATCTAGAAAGAGCAGCTCTAAATGCTTTAGCTTCTATGAAAGGAACTACTGTAAAGTGGTTGTTAGAAGAGGGTAATAACCAAGAACAATTTATAGTAGCTGCGAAACTATGGGTATAGAAGGACCCCTCGGAAGTTTTATTATCTTCTTCATAGGAGTTTTTTATTTTATGATCTCCGTAGCTATAGGCTAATGATCCCGTAGTTATTAGATGTTTTTGATCCCAGGGAAAGAGAATCTGAACTCCTCCGAAGGTATTTTTCGAAGAGAGTTTATTTTTAGATACTTTTTCTTTTAGGCGTGAGAATTGCTGAGCAAAAGCAAAAGCCAGCCTATGATTTGTTTCTGTTGTTGAGGAGCCCCCGAAGGAACATCCTATAGATTTCATATGAAATCCATGAGCTTTATTTTTGCTTTTTTGACGTAGAGCAATTCCTAATCCTTGTCCTGAATATTCAAAATTCGAGGGATTTTCATTTATATTAATCTTGGGAAAAGAATGTAGCCCCGACATTGTGCTGTAGAATGTTTGCCAGAGGGCATTAGCAACTAAAGGGGTATTAAATTTCGGATTGGGAATGTAGCGATGAGTCGGTGTCCAGTCAGCATAGAGAATACGATGAGCGGTATTCGCTGTTAGCGCTGAGCTGCTATCTGCTGTTGTTGTGTATGCTTCCCAATAGGGAGACCATATTCCTTGATAGCCATAATGAACACTGTCGTTAATAGCTTCGATATTTAAATTATCAACATTAATTTTTTTATTAGCATTTTCACAAAGATATAAGAAGGGAACTTTGGTAATTGCTCCGGAAAGATCTAGGGAATCATGGGGATCATTATTTTCAGAGTCAAACAAAAGCAAAGGCCCTGAAATCGTGATAGCAGGCTTATCATCTTCCGTGTAGGTTGATCCTGATCTTGATGGATAGATCCAGATTTTTGGAGCTTGAGCCTTTGGTTTTATGAGAGCAGGGATGTTTAAAGCAAGGTTTGTGATTGTAAGAGCACAGCCTGTCGTGTCAGATGTATTTTCTTTTTTTGTTGCTGTTGTAAGAATAATATCATTTCCTAGACGTAAAGTTCCTTGATCTTGCGTAAGATTATATGTGGAGACTATGGCTTTATCATCAATAGCGACTACTCCATTAGCTATTTTCGTAGTGTTTCTGAGGATGCTGAGGTAGTCATCATCGAAGCTATTTTCATCTGTGCTAGCTCCAGAAAATAGAACCGTACCTAAGTGGTAGCTTTCAGGATTGAAAGTTAATCCTTGAGCTGTTGTGTGTTCATTTTCAATAGGGTCATAGAAGATAACTTTATGTCCTTTCCTTGCTCCAATATCTACTTTTGCGATCCCCATGGCAGAATGAAAAGCGTTTCTTCCGAAGATGTGTGCGTATTTTGTTCTAACGTTGCCATTAAATATGATGTTTCCGTAGTCCGCAGATAAGTATATCTGTCCATTTTTTTGGCCATCGGCATTTTGCAAAGCTCCGCCCCACTGTGCGGAATTATTTAAAAATAATACAGGTCCGTTATCGCGAATATTGATCACCCTTGCAAATATAGCCCCTGCATTAGCTCTTGAGTAGTTATTTTGAAAAACTACTCCCTGAAGGTTATTTGTAATATTACACGTGTCACTACATCTAATCGCTCCACCTTGACCAGAAGCCATGTTTTTTTGAAATATGATCAGCCCTTTATTGTCTGAGATATTGAGATTTCGAGCTGTAATCGCTCCGCCATGGCCAAAACCTTGGTTTTGGATGCAACAGTTGGAAATATTCGTTAAGGCAATATCAGCAGAATCATTATGTATCTGCCCTCCCCATAGGTTTGGCTGCGAAGCGATCTGATCGATGCGTTGGAGTAAATCTCTGAGATCAACGTTGTTATTTTTAAGGAATAAAGTCCCAGAAAAGCATAGCGATGGATAACAGAGGCTAAGGAGAATTAATCTCGAGAGAGGGCGAAAATAGGAACTCATACTAGAATAACAATATTACAGAGTTGGTTAAAAATACTGTATGCCTGGGTACTTCCGTAGAAATTTTTATTATGTTTGATGAGGGAGTTAGATCTCTTAAATGATTGATAATTTTTTACGAAGCAATGCGACAACGGAGTCGAAATAAGACTCGAGTAACTTATCGGAAAAAAGCAAGATTGTGCTTTATTTTTGCCTAGATTGAGGCGTTTTCTAAGTGTTGTTTTATTAGAGGTGAGGTGATGGCAGAGGTGTTGAGGTGGAGTACCCCCCCCCCCGCATTGGCGGCAATAATGAGCGGAGAATTTACTCTGAAATATTTGTGATCAGTAATTTTTAAATCTGAATTTTGATCATGAAGTTGACTTTTGTGTTCTTTATTACTTGATAATAGCTTGCTATCAACATGGCCGCTTACCTTGTTTATAAAGGCTATTAACGACGTGACAACGTGTGCATGAATATAAGGATGCATATTGGCAATAAAGATCTGGGACCACACTTGATTCGGCTCTATACGCTAAAAAATAATGAATTGTCTAGTGTTTTGTATAGATAAGGGCTTGCAAGCAAAGGCATGTTGTGTGTGGTCAGGCTTCCCTGTAGGAGTCCTCATGCCTTTGCTTGCAGGGTTGATAGTTTCCAATTTGTTATTAAAAGTGTAGGGAGCTCCCTACTTTTAAGTAATTTGAAAATGTCGAAGAGGATATTTCCCCTTGGTAATCTATAAAGAACTTCAGATGGTTAAATATCTGAGTTTCATTGTTTACATTTGCTGCGAAGGCATGACGTGTAATGGGTGTTCCATAAGAGGTCCATACGCCATTACTTGCTATCAATGTGGTTAAAATTTTGGGGTATTGTTTATAAACAATAGGCTGGTAGGCAAGTTTTAGCTTCCAGATTGTCGGTATCTGCGTATCTTGAAACAATTGCATGATTATGCCTACAGGAGTTGTAAGCGTACGCAAAGGTCTCGTAGCAGAGAACTTTCTTACAAAATCTCCGTTTTCTTCGAAGCTAGAGAGTGTGGCATGGAACGCCACGGCTTCTACAAATGGAGCTAACGACAAGTTATTACTCAGTGAAATTAATTGCCAAGTACAATTTATAGCAGCTGCAAAGCCGTGGCTATAGAAAGATCCTTGGGAAGCTTTGTTATTCTCTTTATAAGAGTTTTTAACTTTGTGATCTCCATAATTATAAGCTAGAGATCCGGTGGTTATCATACCATCTTCTAACCACGGAAGACGTATTTGTAGACCCGCGAAGTAATTCTTTGAAGCAACTTTATTGGCAGATAGCTTTTCTTTGAGATGGGAGAAATGCTGCGAGAAAGAAAGAGCCAGCATATGGTTGTTTCCTGTCCCTGCTGCATATCCTGAGGATTCCATGCGGAACCCATGAATGTGATTTTTAGTTCTCTGACGTACAGTAATTCCTAATCCCTCACCTCTAAATTCAAAAGCTGACTTTGTTCCCCTGAGGGTTATTGAGGGGAGAGCCTGAAGCCCTGACATTGTTGTATAGAAGGTTTGCCAAAGAGTATTAGCAACTAGAGGGGTATTAAATTTCGGATTGGGGATGTATCCCGCGGGTGTCCAATCAGCATAAAGAATGCGATGGGATTTATTTGCTGTTTCTAAGGTTGTTCCTCCGGTCGTGGAGTATTCTTCCCAATAGGGAACCCATGTTCCTTGATAGCCATAATGGGCAGTATCATTGATAGCTTTGATGTTTAAATTTGCGACGTTAATTTTTTTTGTGGAATTGTCACAAAGGTAGAGTAAAGGAACTTTCTTGATTTCTCCAGAAAGATCCAGGGCATCAAAGGGATCATTATTATCAGAGTCTAGTAAAAGAAGAGGTCCTGAAATGGTAATATTGGGATCAGGATCTTCAGCGTATGTTATCGCAGGTGGAGATCCTGCACCTGCTGTTGCTTTAGGATAAATCCAGATTTTTGGAATCTCGGCTCCTTTTTGAAAAATAGAGGGAAGATTCAAAGCGAGCTTATTAATCGTAATCTGTGATCCTGTAGAGGTTCCAGGTGTGGTTGCGCCCCCTGTCGTAGTGTCATATTTTGTAGTTGTTGCAATAACAGCGCTGTTTCCTAAGCGTAATGTGGAGCCTGAATTTTGTGTCATTTGATACGCAGCAATCCCTGCGCGATCCTCAACAGCCACAATGCCATTTTGAATGGTTAGGAGATTTCTTATGTAAGAGAAGAAATTACTTTCTTCTGTAAGTTCCCCAGGAACGGAAATCCCGGAGAATAGTATCGTGCCTTTCTGATCAATTTCAGGATTAAAGACTATAGAGGTAGCTTGCGCAGTTGCTAAAATAGGGTCATAAAATTTCAAACAACGGTTTTGTTTTGCTCCGAGTGATAAAGTGACATTGCTAGAGCACTGTAGGGAGTTTCTATAGATGTTTGTGGCGTTATTTGTTTTTATTTGGTTATTTTCGAAAACAATGTCACCGTTGTCCGCGGATATTGTACATCTGGCGTTATCATCAAGGAATATAGCCCCACCATCCACACTTTGATTATTTGTAAATGTTATGGGACCACTATTATTAATAGTAAGGTTTGTGCACTTTATGGCTCCGCCATAAAAGTTAGCGACATTATTATTGAAATATACAGGAGAGGGGTTGTTTTCGATATTTAGCGTTGTGCAAAAGATTGCTCCTCCTGCGGAGGTTTTGAGATTAGTGGGAGCTACTGACGCTAAGCTGGAGTTATTCGCAAAAACGATAGCATCTGAGTTTTGGGTAATTGTAAACGTTTCTCCTGCGTAACAAGCTCCTCCAGCAGGGGAGATATTAGAAACAAAATAACAGGGTGCGAAATTATGTGAAATTTCACAGTTCCTGCAGTAGAAAGCTCCTCCTTTAGCAACAAGACCCGCTACAGCAGCAGTAGCTAAGTTGCTCATAAATAATAGGGGAGCAGAATTTCTTTTTATCTGCAGATTGTTTGTTACTGTGAGGGCTCCTCCTTGATCCTTCCCTGAGTTATAGGCAAAGCACACCATCCCACGATTATTACTAATAGCAAGATCGTTTCCACAAGCGATAGCACCACCATAATTTTGTTGAGATGATGCTGTATGTAGGGCTTGATTGCTAATAAAGTATTGATTTGCAGAGTTGTCGGTAATAGAGCAATTTTTCGTTGTATAGATGGCTCCTCCTTGAAGAAGCGACCTATTGGCAATGAATTTTATTTCTCCGGTATTTTTTTGTAAAATCAAGGACTCTGCATTAATAACTCCTCCATTACTATTGGAGTTTTGTTGGGAGATAATAATATCTTTATAATTTGAGATTACTAGAGGCGCTGTAGTGCGTAAGGAGCCCTCTAGGGAGTTTTGTTCTTTGATAATTGTAAATGCGTTTGAGGCAAGAAACATCTCATACTTATAGATGTCATAGGAGATGTTAGAGGAGGCATATAGTGACATTCCTAACACAGAAAGGAGAGCAGTAATAAGAGGGGACTTTGTTCGCATTTTCTAACGTCTAAAATTGGATTTGGGCAGTTATGTTTAGGAAGTTACACAATGTAGATTTTGAAAAGTCTCCGTGATAATTCATGCCTAAGCTAATCACGTTTAATGCCGTGGTATTTTTAATTGTTATCGATCCTGAATGACGATCTACATGGGTTCCTGAAGAGATCCATGTACCCTTGCTTATCAACCTGGAAGTTATGGTTTGGGGTTTTTCCCTATATACTGTGGGAACATAGGCTAATTCAAACTCCCAAGATGTCTCTAAATGTGCTTTATTTTTCGTATGACAATAGATCCCTAGAGGTAGTGTCACATTAGTTAAAGGGGTTTTTACTTTGAAATTACGGATATTACTTCCTGTTTCTGTGAAGTTTTCTTGAGAAGCACGAACTCCTAAAGCTTTTACAAAAGGACGAACTAACAAGTTGGAGAAGTTCCTTTCTGGGAGCATGCAAGAAATTTCTGTTCCTAGAGTGTGATTGTGAAAGTATCCTTGAGAAATGCCTGTAGCATTTTTAGTTTTTAACTGACTATGTGAGTAGGAATATCCTAGGGAAGTTGATGTTAATACATCATTAAACCAAGGAATTTGTAGCTGAGCTCCGGCAAAGTAACAATTCGAGGAGACGGTATTTTTTCCCTTATTTCTTTGTTTATTGTTTTCCTTTATTTCACTGTGAAATTGCGCAAAGCTTAAGGCAAAGACATGGTGTGTTTCTGATGATCCTAAGGCTTTTGTTGAGTAGCCTTTGGAGAATAAGGAAAAACCTGGAATAGATTTTCTATTTTTTTGTGATACGTAGGCACCTAAGGTGCCGCCACCAATCTCGTTTTTTCCTATACTAAGAGGAGAGCAGTTTAACGTATGTAATCCCGTAATACAATCATACGCAGATTGCCAAAGAGCATTAGCAACTAAATCCCCGCGGTATTGAGGATCGGGTATATAATTTGTAGGAGTCCAATCAGCATAGAGTATGCGGTGGGCGGTATTTGCTGTTAGAGGAGAAGTATTCACCGCTGTTGTTGTATAATGTTCCCAATAGGGAGACCATACGCCCTGGTAACCGTAGTGCTGAAGATCATTGATAGCTTCAATATTTAAATCCGTTACTGTGATTTTCTTGGTTGCGTTCTCGCAAAGATAGAGGAAAGGAATCTTTGTAATGCTTTTAGAAAGATCTAAAGAATCATAAGGGGGAACATTATCACTATTTACTAAGGAGAGATCTCCTGAAATGGTAATTGTAGGATTCGTGTCTTCAGTATAGTTTGACCCTGATCCTGATGGGTAGATCCAAATTTTTGGAGCTTCAGCTCCTTCTTTCAGCAAAGAGGGAAGGTTTAATGCTAATCTCTTTAGAGTAATGGTACAATTCGCTGTTGTACCATTCTGTCCTGCTTGGGCTGTTGTCATAACAACTGCTTTATTGCCTAAACGCAGAGTACCTTCCTGCTGGGTAAGATTAAAAATAGCCAACGCGGCTTTATCTTCAACAGCAAGTGTTCCATAGGCTATTACTGTCGTGTTTCTTAAAAAGCTCGTGTAATCTTTTTGTAGTTGTGAAGATGGTGATACCGTAGCTCCTGAAAATAGAACGGTACCTAAGTGATAGCTTTCAGGATTGAAAGTGATTCCGGTACTTGATGGGTGCTCATTTTCAATAGTGTCATAGAAAGCTACACGAAATTTTTCTCGCGCACCGATTTTTAGAGTGAGCTCTGGGGTTGAGTGTAGGGCATTTCTACGCACCCCATCATCTTGTGAATTAATATTTTCGTTAAAGATAATATCTCCATAATCTGCCGACAAGTAAAAGCTAGAACCCCTTGTGCGATTTTGAATAGCACCTCCCCATTTTGAGTAGTTATTTAAAAACAGCACAGGACCATTGTCTTTAATTATGAGATTTTTAGTGAAAATTCCCCCGCCATTTTGTCTTGAGGAGTTATTTGAGAAAATAACTCCCTGAAGATTATTGGAAATTGTGCAAGTATCCTCACAACTGATGGCGCCTCCGCCAGAACCTCCGGTAGGTGCATGACCATAGTTATTTATGAATTGGATAACCCCACTATTGTTAGAAATTGTGCAATTTCGTGAAACAAAACAGCCATTCTTTCCTGCTTGATTATCTATAAAGGTAATGGGAGCATGATTATTCTCTATGGAAAGAATTTGTGCAGCGTCTACACATCCCCCATTGCTACTTGCTAGTAAACACTTATTATTTCTAAAGAGTATTTCTCCGAAGTTATTGGTAATTCTTAAATTAAGAGCTTTGATAGCTCCGCCATTGCCCCTAGTGGTGTTATTTATGAATTGTATAGGACCGAAGTTGTGGGAAATATTGATCTCATTAGCATCAATGGCGCCCCCGTTGGTTGAATTATTGTTATTAGGAGAAGCGGCGTTGTTTATAAAACAACAAAGATTTCGATTATTGGAAATTGTGCAGTTGTTACTACGAATAGCCGCACCAGAGTGATAGGAGTAATTTTCTCGAAATATTACCGGGCCGGAGTTATCCGTGATGCTGAGGTTTCGAGAGGAGATACCCCCCCCCCCCCCGAGCGGGTTTGGGTAAGACTGACTATTTACGCAGAAATATTTGTAGTTGGTGATGTTAAGATCTGAGTTTAGATCATGAAGAAATCCTTTTACTGGAGGAAGTAGGAAAATTTTTTCTATTCCTTCGGGAGTGGACCAGAAGGACAGATCTTTATTTTTTTTATCATTATGAAAAGCGCGAGAATGTTTTTCCTTGGCGAGACAAGGAATCTGATAAGAACATGCTGTTAAGCCGATTAGTAATGCAAAAGAATAGACAGAGGAGTGCATATAAGGAGAAATAAGGTCTAAAATGACTCACGTTTTGCTCTATATGCTAAGAAATAATGAATTGTCTAGCGTTTTGATAGGGGCTTGCTTGCAAAGGCATGTTGTGTGTGTGGTCGGGCTTCCCTATAGAAGTCCTCATGCCTTTGCTTGCAAGTTAGATGGTTTGCAATTTTTTATTAAAAGTGTAGTGAACTCCCTGCTTTTAAGTAATTTGAAAATGTCGAAGAAGATATTTCTCCATGATAATTCAGGAAGAGTTTTAGATTGTGAAATAACCAGGTTTCATTACTGAGAGTTGTAGCAAATGCGTGACGCGTAAGGGGACTTCCGTAAGAGGTCCACATTCCATTACTCGCCATCAGTGTGGTTAGAATCTTTGGGTATTGCTTATGAACCATAGGTTGATAAGCAAGTTTTAACTTCCAGATAGATGGTACGTTGCTATCTTGGCTCCATTGCATGGCTAGTCCTACAGGAGTTGTAAGAGTACGTAAGGGCCGTAAAGAAGAAAACTTCCTTATAAAATCTCCGGTTTCTTCGAAAGAGGAGATTTTAGCTCTAAAAGCTATAGCTTCTACAAATGGAGCTAACGTAAGCTCATTTCCTATAGAAAACATCGGGAGAGTACAGTTTAGAGTTGCTGCGAAGCTGTAACTATAAAAAGAGCCTTCAGACGCCTTCTCATCCTCTTTATAAAAGTTTTTAACTTTGTGATCTCCATAGCTATAAGCTAATGATCCTGAAGTGAGAATCATTTCATTAAATAGAGGGAAATGAACTTGCATTCCTCCGAAGTAATTCTTAGAGGCAAGTTTGTTATCGGAGAGCTTTTCTTTCAGATGTGAAAAGTTTTGAGAAAAAGCAAAAGCTAGCTTTTGATTTTTCCTAGTTCCTGAGGATGTCCCTACGGCATATCCTATGGATTCCATGCGGAATCCATGAACTTGATTTTTTGTTCTCTGATGTACGGTAATTCCTAATCCTTCACCTTTAAATTCAAAAGCCGATTCTGAGTTTTCTAGATTTATTGAGGGGAGAGTCTGCAGTCCTAACATTGTAGTATAGAAAGTTTGCCAAAGAGCATTAGCAACTAAAGGAGTCTTAAATTTCGGATTAGCGATGTATCCTGTGGGTGTCCAGTCAGCATAGAGAATGCGATGGGACTTATTCGCAGTGTCTAGAGTGCTTCCTCCCGCTGTGGTGTATTCTTCCCAATAGGGAGACCATATTCCTTGATAGCCATAGTGAACAGCATCATTGATAGCTTCGATGTTTAAACTTGTTATTGTGATTTTTTTATTTTCATTGTCACAAAGGTATAGGAAAGGAACTTTCGTGATTCCTCCTGAAAGATCTAGGGAATCAAAAGGATCATTATTATCAGAGTCGAGTAAAAGTAGAGGCCCAGAAATAGTAATATCAGGATCTGTGTCTTCAGCGTATGTTACGGTAGCCGGAGAGCCTGTTGTGGTTGCTTTCGGATAGATCCAGATTTTTGGAGCTTCAGCCCCCTTTTGGATAATCGAAGGAAGGTTTAAAGCAAGCTGGTTAATAGTAAGCTGTGATCCTGTAGATGCGCCAGGAGTGGTTGTGTTCCCTGTCGTAGTGTCATGTTTTGTAGCTGTTGCAATAACAGCTTTGTTGCCTAAGCGTAATATGGATCCTGAAGTTTGCGTCATCTGATACGCAGCAATTCCTGCACGATCCTCGACAGCAATAACGCCATTTTGAATGGTTAGGGGATTTCTTATGTATGAGAAGAAATTACGTTCTTCTGTAAGCGCTTCGGGGACGGAATTCGATGAGAATAATACCGTGCCTATCTGATCGGATTCAGGGTTAAAGACTATAGAGGTAGCTTCTTTAACTACTTCAATAGGATCATAAAATTGTAAACAGCGATTTTTCTTTGCCCCGAGTTTTAGGGTAATTTGTTCAGAACAAAGTAGAGAGTTTCTGTAGAGGAGATCAGCATTGTTTGTCTTTGCATAATTGTTTTCGAAAACAATGTCGCTATGGTCAGCAGATATTGTGCACGCGCCGTTAGCATCAATAAATATAGCACCGCCATCTATACTTTGATTATGTGTAAATTGTATAGGACCACTATTTTTAACGGAGAGATTGGTACACTTTATGGCGCCGCCATAAAGATGAGCAACATTGTTATTGAAGCATACAGGAGCAGGATTATTTTCTATGTTTAGCGTTGTGCAAAAGATAGCCCCTCCTGCGGAGGATGTCTTAGTTGTAGGAGTAAGTTCTGCTAAGCTTGAATTGTTGGCAAAAACAATAACATCAGAGTTTTCGGTAATTGTAAAAGTCTCTCCTACATAACACGCTCCTCCAGCAGGGGAAATGTTAGAAACGAGATAGATAGGTGCGGAGTTTCCTGAAAATTCACAGTTACTGCAATAGATAGCTCCTCCCTGTGCGACAGCTGATGCTTCTGCATGGAGAGAGAGATTATTGATTAGCAATAGGGGAGCGGAGTTTCCTGTTATGCTTACATTTTGGGTTGCTGAAATTGCCCCGCCTTTATTTTTTGCAGAGTTATAAGCGAAACAAATCACGCCACGATTATTGGCGATAGAAAGATTATTCCCAGAAGAGATAACCCCTCCGTAATTTTGTTGAGCTGTGGTAGCTTGTATAGCTTGATTGCTAACGAAGTATTGATTCGCAGAGTTATCAATAATAGTACAATTACCTGTAGTACGTATCACTCCACCTTCAATCAGGGCTCGGTTAAATGTGAATTTTACTTCTCCAGTATTTTTTTGGAGAGTTAGGGACTCTACATTAATAACTCCTCCACTATCGTTTGTATTTTGCTGAGAGCAGACAATACTAGCGTAGTTTGCAATTGTTAGAGGAGATGTAGAGCGTAGAGAACCTTGTAAGGTATTTTGTTCTTCAAGATTTGTTATGAAAATTTCAGGGCATAGGAGTTGTTCATATGCATTACTATAATTAATTACGTTTAAAGAGGCATATGCAGGCATTCCTGATATAGACAGTAGGGTTATAAAAAGAAAAGATCTGGAAACCATTGAGGACTTTGCTTGCATAGGGGTACGTATTTTCTAAAGTCTAAAATTGGATTTGGGCAGTTACGTTTAAGAAGTTGCACAATGTAGATTTTGAAAAATCTCCTCGATAGTTCAGGGTTAAGCTCTTATTTTTAAGTGTTGTTATATTTTTTACAGACAATGACCCTGCGTGATGATCAACGTGTGTTGCTGAAGTTAGCCACATCCCTTTGCTTATCAATCGTGTGGTTAGTATCTCAGGATTTTTCCTATAGACTGTAGGAGTATAAGCAAATTGAAACTCCCATGAGGTATCAAGAAGGGCTCTATTTTCTATATGGCAAAGGATACCTAAAGGTAGGGTAACATTTGTTAAAGGCGTTTTTATTTTGAAATTACGAATATTACTTCCTGTTTCTGTAAAGGTCTCCTGGGTAGCACGAATGCCTTGAGCTTTTATGAAAGGATGAAATAAGAAACGTTGTATATTGCCCTCAGGAAGTAAACAAACGCATTCTGCCCCTAAGGTATGACTGCAAAACAATCCTTGAGAGGATATTTGTTGTTTTTCGTGAGTTTTGATTTTGCTGTGAGAATACAGATATCCTGCAGAAGCTGTTGTAAGAATATCATAAAACCAAGGAATCTGTAGTTGAGCTCCTGTAAAGTAGCAATTCGAAGATACAGTATTTTTTAGTTGGGTATTTTCATTTATTTGGCTGTAAAATTGCGCAAAGCTTAGAGCAAAGAGATGCTGCGTTTCTGATGATCCTAGAACTTTTGTTGAGTAGCCTTTAGAAAATAAATCAAAACCAGGAAGGGATTTTCTTGTTTTCTGTATTACATAGGCTCCTAAGGCTCCTCCAGAAATTTCTCGTTTTCTTTCTTGTGGACAGTTCTCTAGTGTATGTAGTCCAGTAGTAAGATTATAAACTGCTTGCCAGAGAGCATTGGCAACAAGGTTTCCACGGTATTGAGGATTGGGAATATAGTAAGTAGGAGTCCAATCAGCATAGAGAATGCGATGAGAGGTATTTGCTGTTAGAGGAGATGTATTAACAGCTGTTGTTGTATATTCTTCCCAATGGGGAGACCATATTCCTTGGTATCCGTAATGCCTGTGAGAATTAATAGCTTCGATGTCTAAATTATCGATGTTAATTTTTTGAGTTGCATTATCACAAAGATAAAGGAAGGGGACTTTAGTAATTCCCCCAGAAAGATCTAAAGAGTCATAGGGATTTTGATTATTGTCATCCAGTAAAGTTAATGGTCCTGAAATCGTGATCGAAGGATTATTATCCTCGCTATATGTGATGTTTGTCCCTGTTCCTGATTTTGATGGGTAGATCCAGATTTTTGGAGCCTCAGCTCCCCTTTTTAATATCGAAGGGAGGTTTAAAGCTAATCTTTGTATAACAATGGAGCTTCCTGAAGAATTGGGAGTTGTTATTCCTGTGCCTGTTGAAGCTAAGACAGCTTGGTCCCCTAAACGTAAAGTACCTTCATTTTGAGTAAGTTTAAATGCGGCCAGCATTGCTTTATCTTCGATGGCAACAACACCGTAGTTAATTAGTGAGGTATTTCTTAAGTAACTAGTGAAGTTTGCTTCATCTTGTAAAGATCCAGGTACAGTGGCTCCTGAGAATAGAACCGTCCCTAGATGATGACTTTCAGGATTGAATGTTAATACATGAGCTGTGGCATGTTCATGTTCGATAGGATCGTAAAAAGCTACACGGTAGCCTTCGCGAGCGCCAATGTGTAGTTTTAATCCACCTCCTGTTTTTGCTGAATGTAGGGCATTTCTTTGGTTTGGTTGAGGAGGACGGGTCTTGAAATTCCCATTAAAGATAATATCGCCATAATCAGCAGATAAATAGAAAAAGAATGGACCGGTTCCGGAGTTGGTACTCTGGAATGCCCCTCCCCATGTCGAGGAGTTATTTAAAAATAGCACAGGTCCATTATCTTTAATGGTAAGTTCATTAGTATAAATGCCTCCGCCGTTATTTCTCGTGGAGTTATTTGCAAAAATTATTCCCTGACGGTTATTGGTAATTGAACACGTCGTGGATTGAATTGCGCCACCACCAAAGTTGTTACCTTCGTCCAAATGAGCGTTATTATTTATGAATTTAATAATCGCATCGTTGTTAGAAATCGTACAAATTTTAGTGTAAATACAGCCATTATTTCCTGCTTGATTATCTATAAAGGTAATGGGAGCATGGTTATTCGAGATGGTAACAGTTTCTGTAGCATCTGCGACCCCGCCGTTACTATTTTTTTTCAAACATTTATTATTTCTAAAGCTTATCTCTCCGAAATTGTCGGTAATTCTTAAGTGGTCTGCTTTAAGGGCTCCGCCATTATTTCTTGTGACGTTATTTAAGAATTGTATAGGACCGAAGTTATGGGAAATCTCAATTTCGGTAGAGTTAATAGCTCCTCCGTTGCTTGATGATGTGCCAGTAGGAGAAGAGACGTTGTTTATGAAACAACAGAGATTTCGATTATTTGAAATAGTGCAATTTGTTGAAGAGATAGCCCCACCGCTTCCCGTGGTGAGATTTTCTCGAAATATTACAGGACCAGGATTATCCGTGATACTGAGGTTTCGAGAGGAGATACCCCCCCCCCCCCCGAACTGGAGGCAGAATATTGATAATTTACGCAAAAGTATTTGTAGCCAGTGATTTTTAGATCTGTAGTTTGATCATGAAGCTGACCACCTATTGGAGATTGTAGGAAAATATTTTCTACTCCTTCGGGAGTGGACAAGAAGGACGGCGCTTTATTGTTTTTATCATTATGAAATGCACACGAATGTTTTTCCTTAGCAAAACAAGGAAGTTGGTAAGAACATGTTGTTAAGCTAGTTAGTAGTGCAAATGAGTAAGCAAAGGAGCGCATATAAGGAAACTAAGGTCTAAAATGACTCACGCTTGGCTCTATACGCTAAGAAATATTGAATTGTCTAGCGTTTTGTATGGAGAAAGATTGTGTTTAGAGGTCTCGTGCATAAAACTCCTTGTTCATTTTTTTCTTTCATTAGAAAATTACACAACTTCCTGCTTTTAAATAGTTGGAGAAAGTCGATGAGGAGAGTTCTCCCTGGTATCTCACAATGATGTTTATATGCGGAGCTAGTTGAGTTTGGTTATTTAGGGTTGCACAAATAGAATTTCTTGAAACGGGAGTTCCTGATGAGCTCCATGAGCCATTACTTGCCAGTAGGACAGTTTGTATTTTTGGGTGTTTCCTATAGATTACAGGATGATAAGCAAGCTGAGCTTGCCATGTTCTTGGAAAACGTCCCTCTCGATACCTCTCCATAGTTATTCCTACAGGTAGAGTAATATTATACAGAGGTTTTCTCTGAGAGAACTTTCTTATAAAAGCTCCGGTTTCTTCGAAAGAAGATAGAGTAGCTCGAAAAGCTACAGCTTCTACAAATGGAAATAGTGTAGAGTGATAGCTTAAAGGTAGGAATTGCAAAGAGCAATTCCAAACTGCTACTAAGCTGTGGCTATGAAAAGCTCCTTCTGAGGTTTTCACTTCTTCTTTATAGTAATGCTTTATTGTATGGGTTCCATAGCTATACGCTAGCGATGTCGTTGTTACTATAGCCTCTTCCATCCAAGGGAGACACATTTGTATCCCCCCGAAGTAATTTTTAGAAGAGAGCTTGTTGTGAGATACCTTTTCCTTAACTGAGGAAATCTGCTGAGCAAAAGCTAAGGTAAGAGCAAGGTTTTGCTCAGTAGCTGTCGCTAAAGAGTATCCCGCGGATTTCATACGGAATCCGTGTTGTTTACCTTTGCTTTTTTGATATGTAAAAATTCCCAATCCCTGGCCTCCAAAATCAAATACCGAAGACTCTGTATTTAGAGACATTGAAGAATTTATAGCCGCCATTGTACTGTAAAAGTTTTGCCAGAGAGCATTAGCAACCAAAGGCGTTTGAAATTTCGGATTAGGTAGATAACCTATAGAAGACCAATCTGCATAGAGGCGTCTGTGGTTGGTATTTGCTAGATCAGGAGATGTTGTCGATGTTGTGGTAGTAGTTTCTAACCAATAGGGAGACCAGATTCCTTGATAACCATAATGC
This sequence comes from Chlamydia sp. BM-2023, assembly GCF_964023145.1. Classification (NCBI taxonomy): domain Bacteria; kingdom Pseudomonadati; phylum Chlamydiota; class Chlamydiia; order Chlamydiales; family Chlamydiaceae; genus Chlamydia; species Chlamydia vaughanii. The sequence continues at coordinate 935,715 of NZ_CAXIED010000001.1, forward strand.
GTAGTTTTATTGATAGCTTCGATATCTAAGTTAGCAATATCGATTTTTTTGGTAGTGTTATCACAAAGATAAAGAAAAGGGATTCCTGTAATGTCTTTAGAGAGGTCCACAGAATCATAGGGATCTTGATTATCACTATCTAACAATGTTAGGGGGCCGGAAATGGTTACATTAGGATTAGAATCTTCCGTGTAGTTAGTAGTAGCAGAAGTTCCGCTTCCTGTTGTTGTTGCTGTTGGATAAATCCAGATTTTTGGAGCTTGGGCATCTTCTTGACAAAGAGAAGGGAGATTTAATGCTAGCTGATCAATGGATAAAGTGCAGCCGGCTGTTGTTCCTGGGGTTACTGTAGGTTTTGTGGCCCCAGCAGCGGTAGTGGTGATATCAGGTGAGACATTTGTTTGAACAACAGAGGCGTTTCCTAAACGAAGAGTAGTTCCAGAATCTTGAGTAAAATTAAAGAATCCCACTCTAGCTTTATCTTCAATGGCGAGCACTCCATGAGCGAGTTTTACTAAAATTCTGAAAAAACTAGAGAAATCTTTAATTTGAGTTGAATCTAAAGGGATGTTTTTTGATGAAAACAGCACAGTTCCTAAGTGAAAATTCTCTGGATTGAAGGTTACACCTTCTGTTGATTGAGCTTCATGTTCTACAGGATCAAAAAAAGCTACTTTGCGTCCTTTTCTTGCTCCAACCTGAAGGTTTAATCCTGGAGATGAGACAATGGCATTTTTCCGGAGTATTCCGTTATGTCGGGAGTCGTTTCCATTAAATATGATATTTCCATAGTCAGCAGATAGGTAAAACAGAGATGCGTCTCCCTGGTTGTAAATAGTTCCTCCCGCTAACGAGTGGTTATTTAAAAAGAGAACAGGGCCGTTATCACGAATTATTAATGATCCTGCGGAAATAGCTCCTGAGAATTTGTAGTCCGTGTTGTGGTGGAAAAGGATACCTTGAGGATTATTTGCAATAGTGCAGACCTCTTTACAGTAAATGGCTCCTCCGGAGCCAGACGGATAGTTTTTCCGAAATATTATAGGGCCTGGATTATTTGTAATATTTAGGTTTTTAGCTGCGATTGCTCCTCCGGAGGGAGCGCCATATTTATAAGAAATACAGAAGCTTTTTCTCCCGGAGATTGTGATGTCAGCGTCTGTATCATGAAACGCATCGCTTATAGGGGTTCTCTGTAAAATGATTTTGTTGAGGTCGTCAGGTAATAACAACGGGAAAATATCTTTATTGACATCACCGAAAACACATGTTTTGTTTTCTTTTGCAAAAGATGCCATTTGATATGAGCAGATACTAAAACTAATTAACCAAAGTAATGAGCGGTTATACCAATACATAGATCACACGTAATAAGATTTCTATCATCTAAATATTCTCTAGGGGAGAGTTCAAATATAGATTTGATTTATTTAGAAGGTTATAGAACTTCCTGTTGTTAAGTAGTTTGCAAAAGTAGAAGAGGAAATCTCTCCTTGATAATTTAAGATAAGCTTCAAACTATCCCTGAGTTGGGTCTCATTATTTATATTCATAGCAACAGTATTTCTTGAGATGGGAGTTCCCGATGAAAGCCATGTCCCATTGCTAGAAAGTAAGGTTGTTCGTATTTGGGGAGTTTTTTTATAAATCATAGGTTGATAAGCAAGCTGGATCTTCCATTGTTTAGGATGACGGGTATCGTGGGCCCATTGCATAGTCATGCCCAAAGGTAGTGTAAAGGTGGTTAAGGGCGTACTAGTAGAAAAGGCTCTTGGAAAGTCTCCTGTTTCTGTGCAATGAGATAGCGTGCCTCTAAATACTATGGCTTCTGCAAATGGGGAAATTACTAAGTGATTTTCCCTGAGTTGTGTTGGCAGAGAGCATTTTACGGATGCAGCCATGCCTCGGCTATAGAAAGATCCCCGAGAGGTTTTCAGGTCTTCTCGATAGTAGTGTTTAGCTTTATGATCTCCGTAGTTATATGCTAAGGATCCCGTAGTTGTAATGGTTTCATCAAGCATGGGAAGGCAAAACTTGATTCCCATGAAGTAGTTTCTAGAAGAAATTTTATTGCTGGTAACCTTTTCTTTAATGCTTGAGAATTGCTGAGCAAAGGAAAGGGAAAATTTACGAGTAGTATTTGTTCCTACGGCATATCCCCCGGATTCCATTCGGAATCCACGCTTTTCACTACGATCTTTTTGCGTTATAGAGATTCCCAATCCCTTACCTGAAAATTCGAAAATTGAGGGAATGTCTTCTTGAGGAGAATGTAACGAACGCATTCCTGACATCGTACTATATAAAGATTGCCAAAGAGTATTAGTAATCAAAGGAGTGTTGTATTTAGGATTAACGGTGTATCCCGTACGAGTCCAATCAGCATAGAGATAGCGATGTTTTGTATTTGCTGTTAGATCGGAAGTACTGTCAGTTACTGTTGTTTTTGATTCCCAATAAGGTTTCCAGACTCCCTGATGACCGTAATGCGTAGTATCATTAAGGGTGCCGATATTTAAATTTGCAGTGTCGATTTGTTTATTGGTGTTTTCACAGAGATAAAGAAGAGGAAGCCTCTTAATATTATTAGAGAGATCTACAGAATCATAGGGATCTTGATTGTCACTATCTAACAATGTTAGGGGACCGGAAACCGTGATTGTAGGGTTATTATCTTCAGCATATGTCGGTGGTTGACCTTTAACCGTTGTTACTGTGGGATAAATCCAGATTTTTGGAGGCCGGGCTCCTTCTTTACAAATAGAAGGAAGGTTTAAAGCAAGTTTTTTTATGGTAATGGCGCAGTTGGCTGTTGTTGAGGGATTTGTATTTTTTTCTGTAGTGATTACAGCAGCATTCCCTAAACGTAAAATATTCTCATTTTGTGAGAAGCTATACATGGCCAAGCCAGCATTTTCTTCAACAGCGAGCACACCGTAATTTGCTGCCATAGGATTTTTAAAATAACTCCAATAATCAGCACGGCTGCTTCTTACAGGATCTACTAAGACCCCAGAAAATAGTACTGTGCCTAAATGATAGTTTTCGTGATTGAAAATTAAAGTGTCATTTGCTGGCCAGCCGCTTTCTATGGGATCGTAGAAGGCAACACGACGGCCTTTTTTTGCTCCAGCTCGGAAATGTAAGCCTTCCTTTGCCGTGTGGAAGGCATTTCTATAGCATCCTGTACTTGTCCTGACGATATTTCCGTTAAAGATAATATCTCCATAGTCGGCAGACATTGAAATATTTGCACTTTTCCCTTGGGTCTCGGAATTTTGTAGTCCAGCTCCCCAACTAGAGGTATTATTTAGAAATAATACAGGTCCATTATCATGAATATAGAGATCATGGACTAGGAGGCCGCCTCCTGATCCATATGGTACACAGTTGTTTTGGAAAAGAACACCTTTAGGGTTATCTGAAATTCTACAGGTGTCAACCCAGAAAGCCCCGCCTCCTATACGCCATCCAGCATTATCTTGAAATATTACAGGATGAACATTGTGGGTAATATCTAGTTCATAAACTCGAAAAGCCCCGCCAAAGTCGGTAGATAGGTAGCTCATCATGAAATGTTTTTCATAAGATATTGCCGTTTTTAAGGTGTCGTTACTTGTGATATCATTTTTATGTGTGAGACCATAGTACACGAATGTCTTAGGATCCAGGTTCTCGATTGCATCGGCAAGTTCCTGTAGAGAAACAGTAGTAGGCGTGTTTTCAAATTGATAGATTTTTTTCTCTTTAGCAAAGCCAGAGGCATGGTAGAAACAACCGCTCAAGCTAACGAAAAAAAAGAAAGAATAGAGATAGGATTGCATACTATGCGGGCCCGTTTATGGTAACGTGATTTGTCTTTTTACAACGCGAAATATTTGGCATGTAAGCTTCTAGAGGGAACCTCTGAGATTTTAACAGAGGGTGAGCGTTATATCGTGAATGCATTAGTCGGATAAGGTTGTTGGAATAGGGATTCCCTTTAGAGGGGTAACCCCCCCCCCCCCCGAACTAGAGAAAGAGAATTGATAATTTACGAAAGAGTATTTGTTCCCAGCGATTTTAAGATCAGGACTTTGATCATGAAGCTGCCCTTTTCTCGGAGATTGTAGAAAAATATTTTCTACTCCTTCAGGATTAGACCAGAAGGACGGCGCTTTATTTGTTTTATCATTATGAAATGCAAATGAACGAGCGAAGGAGCGCATATAAGGGAAACAAGGTCTAAAATGACTCACGTTTCGCTCTATACGCTAAGAAATAATGAATTGTCTAGCGTTTTGTATGGATAAGGCTTGCCAGCAAAGGCATGCTGTGTGGCCGAACACCCTATGGAGTCCTCATGCCTTTACTTGCAAGTTAGAAGGTTACAGTTTGCTATTAAAAGTGCATAGAGCTTCCTGCTTTTAAGTAGTTTGAAAACGTCGAGGAAGATATCTCGCCATGATAGTTCATGAAGATCTTTAGGTTATTAAAGATCAGTGTTTCATTATTTAAGCTAGTTGTAAAACTATGTCGTGTAATGGGAGTGCCATAGGATGCCCACATGCCATTACTTGCTAACAATGTAGTTAAAATTTTTGGGTATTGCTTATGAACTATAGGTTTGTAGGCAAGTTCTAGCTTCCAGATAGTTGGTGTATTGCTATTTTGCTCCCATTGCATAGCTATTCCCACAGGAGTTGTAAGCGTACGCAAAGGTCGTAAAGAGGAGAACTTCCTTATAAAATCTCCGGTTTCTTCGAAAGAGGAGATTGTAGATCTAAAAGCTATGGCTTCTACAAAAGGAGCTAATGTAAATTCATTTCCTATGAAAAGAAAAGGAAGGAAACAGTTTATAGTTGCTGCGAAGCTGTGACTGTAGAAAGATCCTTGGGAAGCTTTATCATCTTCTTTATAAAAGTTTTTAAGTTTGTGATCCCCATAGCAATAAGCTAACGATCCTGAAGTAAGAATCCTTTCATTAAATAGGGGAAAATGAACTTGCATACCTCCGAAGTAATTCTTAGTACTAAGTTTATTATCGGAGATTTTTTCCTGTACTTGTGAAAAGTGTTGGGAAAAAGCAAAAGCTAGCTTTTGATTTTCTAGGGTTCTTGAGGATGTCCCTACGGCATATCCTGCAGATTCCATCCGGAATCCATAAATTTGATTTTTTGTTCTTTGACGTACTGTAATTCCTAGTCCCTGACCTGAAAATTCAAATGCTGACTCTTGTTCTCCTAGAGTTATTGAGGGGAGAGATTGTAGACCCGACATTGTAGTATAAAACGTCTGCCAGAGAGCATTAGCAACTAGAGGAGTCTTAAATTTTGGATTGGGGATATAGTAAGTAGGAGTCCAATCAGCATAGAGCATGCGATGGGATTTATTTGCTGTTTCTAAAGTTTGCCCTCCTGCTGAGGAGTATTCTTCCCAATAGGGAGACCAGATTCCTTGATAGCCATAATGAACAGAATCATTGATAGCTTCGATATTTAAATCTGTTACTGTGATTTTTTTATTTTCATTATCACAAAGGTATAGGAAAGGAACTTTAGTAATTCCTCCGGAGAGATCTAAGGAATCAAAGGGATCATTATTATCAGAGTCTAGTAAAAGAAGAGGCCCAGAAATGGTAATTGTAGGGTTTGTATCTTCTTTGTAATTTGTGCCTGTTTTCGTTGGGTAGATCCAGATTTTTGGAGCCTCAGCTCCATTTTGAATAATCGAAGGAAGATTTAAAGCAAGCCGGTTGATGATAATTTGCGCCCCTGAGGATGACGCAGGAGTTTTTTGGGTGTTTGTAGTAATAATCGCGCGATTTCCTAGGCGAAGAATAGAACCTTGCTCTTGGGTTATTTTATAAGCAGCAATTCCTGCCTTATCTTCAACGGCAAGAACACCATTTTTGATGGTTAGGGGATTTTTTATATAAGAAAAGAAATTTTTCTCTGCTGTAAGTGCTTCAGGAACGGAAAGAGAGGAGAAAAGTACTGTTCCTTTATGATAATCTTCTGGATTAATAGTTATTGAACAGTTTTCGTGAATTGTTTCTATAGGGTCATAAATTTTAATGCTTCGATGTTTTTTTGCTCCGAGTTTTGTTGTAACATGACTAGTGCAGTGCCAAGCATTTCTATACCATAGATTGTCAGCAGCGTAGTTATTATTAAAGATAATGTCGCCGTAATCTGCTGAGAGATCTAATATCCCGTTATTTTCTAATAATACGGCTCCTCCGTAGGTGCTATGATTATTTGTAAATTGTACGGGACCACTTTCTTTAATAGTAAGATTCTTACAAGATATGGCCCCACCTTGAATAAAAGCAGCGTTATTATCAAAGCAGGTAACCCCCGGATTTTTTTCTATGTTACATGAAGAGCAGAGAACAGCGCCTCCTGAAATTCCTTTAGCATTATTGTCTTTTTTATTATTTAAGCTGGAGTTATTAGCAAAAAATATGGCTCCAGAATTTTTAGTGATTGATAGTGAGGTCACTTTGCATGCTCCTCCTTGAGGAGCGCTGTTAGAAACTAAATAAATAGGGCCGGAATTGTCTGAGAATTCACAATTCTCGCAATAAATAGCTCCACCTTTTCCATAATTAGTGTCTCCTGTTTCAAAGGCGTTGTTGTTTATTAATAAAATGGGGCAAGAATTCTTTGTGACATATACATTTTTGGTAGCTGTAATTGCTCCACCTTGAGATTTCGCAAGGTTATAACCGAAGCAAATAGTCTTGCGATTTTGTGATATTGTAAGGTCTTTTCCGCAAAAAACAGCTCCTCCATAATTTTTTAGATTCGAGGAGCTTTGTTCGGATATAGCTTGATTCCTAATGAAATATTGCTCGCAAGAATTGTTAATAATTTCACAATCTGCGGTGGTATTTACAGCCCCCCCTTGTCCTAGAGCCGTATTGCCTATAAATTGAAGTACTCCAGTATTGTTGCTCAAAACAAGAGTTTGAGCATCAATTACCCCGCCATTACTCTTTGAAGATTGTTGGGAACATAGGACATCATTGTAACAGGCGATGATTAAAGAGTCAGAATTAGATCGTAGTGCTCCTAACGTGTTATGCCCATCGGGAACTTCTGTAAAAATTTTAGGCCCTAAGAGGTGAGAATAATCAAAGTCATATTGGGTATAGAGTGTTTGATTTTCCAAAGAGTAAGAATAGCTCGGGAGAAGATAAAGTAGGGATGTAAGAAGATAAGTTCTGAATATTGTAAAGGGCTTTGATTGCATAGGGATACTTATTTTCTAAGGTCTAAAATTGGATTTCACCAATGACATTTAAGAAGTTGCACAACGTAGATTTTGAGAAATCTCCTCGGTAGTGGATTCCTAGGCTCATATTTGATAATGTCGTTGTATTTTTAGCAGATATCGACCCTGCATGATGATCTACATGTGTCCCTGAGGTGATCCACATGCCTTTGCTTATTATTCTTGAGGTTATAACCTCAGGTTTTTCCCTATAAATTGTAGGGATATAGGCAAATTGAAACTCCCAAGAGGTTTTTAAGTGGGCTTTATTTTCTCTATGAAAATACAACCCTAAGGGTAGTGTCACGTTTGTTAATGGGGTTTTTGTTTTGAAATTACGGATATTGCTTCCTGTTTCTGTGAAGCTTTCCTGTGTGGCACGTAATGCAGAAGCTTTTATAAAAGGTCTGCATAGAAAGTGTGCGAAGCTTTCTTCAGGAAGCATACAAGAAATTTCTGCTCCTAAAGTATGGCCATAAAAATCGCCTTTAGATGCTTCTCGATTGTTTTTATCGTGAGTTTTTAATTGATTGTAAGAGTAGGCATACCCCGCAGAAGCTGAGGTAATCACATCATCAAACCAGGGGATTTGTAGTTGAGCACCAGCAAAATAGCAATTTGAAGAAATAGTATTTTTAGTCTTTAGCTCTTTCATCTGACTGTAAAATTGCGCGAAACTTAAAGAGAACTGATGTTTTGTTTCTGAGCTTCCTCGTGTTTTTACAGAATATCCCTTTGAAAATAGGTCAAAACCTGGGATGCCTTTTCTTGTTTTTTGTGTTACATATGCCCCTAAAGCTCCCCCGGATAGCTCTCTTCTCGTATTTTCTTTGGGAGAATTTTCCAGAGTATGCATTCCTGTCATCATAGTATAGGCAGCTTGCCAAAGAGCATTGGAGACAAGATCATTGCGATATTGAGGGTCGGGGATGTAATGAGTAGGAGTCCAATCGGCATAGAGAACCCGATGAGAGGTATTTGCTGTTAATGGAGATGAAGAATCTGCAGTAGTGGTATATTCTTCCCAGTGGGGAGACCATATTCCCTGATATCCATAGTGCTTAACATCATTAATCGCTTCGATATTTAAATCATCGATATTAATTTTTTTAGTTTGGTTATCACAAAGATATAAGAAAGGAACTTTAGTAATCCCTCCGGAGATATCTAGAGAGTCGTAGGGATTTTGATTTTCGTTATCTAGTAAAGTTAATGGTCCTGAAATTGTAATGGTCGGTTCAGTATCTTCAGCATAGGTTGTTGAAGATGTAGTCCCCGTTGTTGTCGTTGCTTTAGGATAAATCCAGATTTTTGGAGCTTGGGCGCCTTTCTTAAGAAGAGAGGGTAGGTTTAAAGCAAGTTTAGTTAATGTGATTGTACAACCTGCTGTTGATGGATTTGTAGCAGGCTTACCTGTTGTAATAATGGAAGCTTGATCTCCGAGACGGAGAAAGCCTTCGTTTTGAGTAAGGTTATAAACAGCTAAACAAGCTTTGTCTTCAACAGCAACTACTCCATTAACAATATTTGCTGTGTTTCTAATATAGCTACAGTAATCTTTTTCTGATCCGGAATATGAGGGAACATGTGCTCCTGAAAATAGTACCGTTCCTAAATGGTGGCTTTCAGGATTAAAGAGAGCAGGAGTAGGTGTTGTTGTTTCATGTTCGATAGGGTCATAAAAGGCAATACGTTGACCTTCTCGAGCTCCAAGTTTTAAACTTGCATTTGCTGAAGTCGCTAAGGCATTTCTATGGCTTGCTAAATTCTTAATATTGAGGTTGCCGTCAAATACTATATTGCCGTTATCTGCGAATAAATGGATTTTTGGATTGTCTCCTCGGGTAAATATCCCCCCTCCCCCCAAATTAGAAGAAGAGTTATTCACAAACGTTACAGGGCCATTGTCGTTGATTAAAATTGTATTCCCAAAGATTGCACCTGCGCGATATTTTGCAGAATTATTAGAAAAAATTACACCGTTCGGGTTGCCTTGAATTTGGCAGATATGTGCTGAGACGGCTCCTCCTCCGGGTTCCCAACCCGACGATGAGTCTATAGTTCCTGAAAACACGCTGTTGTTACTTAAGAACTTAATAATTGCAGGATTGTCTACAATTGCACATGTTTGCAAAATGAATAGTGCTCCACCGGCTCCTGATTGGTTATCCATAAATGTAACCGGAGCTTGGTTTCCGGAAATTGTAAAATATCTTGCGTATACAGCTCCTCCCTTACTTTCAGGCTGCAGACACTTATTATTGCTGAATATTATATCTCCAAAGTTATTGCTGATATGGACATTGTTTTCTGTTTTAAATGCCCCGCCAAATGACGTAGCAGTATTATTTAAAAACTGGCATGAGCCTTTATTATTTAAGATATCTAGGTCCCCAGAGCAGTTGATTGCCCCTCCATGTTGAGGATTGTTTTGAAATAGCTTTAAAGAAGAGCAGTTATTTATAAAACAGCATAATTTTTGATTTTCTGTGATGAGACAGCTAGAAGAAGATATTGCTCCTCCATGGCCTGTAGATTTGTTTTTTTGAAAAATTACCGGACCTGAGTTTTTTATAATCTTTAGGTCTTTAGCTGTTATCGCTCCTCCATTTGACATGAAATATTGGCCTGTCAAACAGAAGTGTTTATTTCCAGTTATGTCTAAATTAACATTGGCATTATGCAACAACCCTTTGTTAACCTGGCCGAGTCTTTCTGTTCCTAAGAAATTACAAAGAACCCTAGTTTCTTGATTTTCGGAAATACTATGGAATTGTAAAGCAGACTGTTGCTCAGAAAAGCAAGCCACTTGATAAGAGCAAGTTACTAAGCTAGTTAGCAAAATAAATGAGCAGGCGTAGGGATACATACAGGGAAACTAAGATCTAAGATCACACACACATTCCCGCCTATACGCTAAGAAATATTGAATTGTCTAGCGTTTTATATGGATATGGACTTGCCAGCAAAGGCATGCTGTGTGGTCGGACACCCCATGGAATCCTCATGCCTTTACTTGCAAGTTAGAAGGTTACAGTTCGTTATTAAAAGAGCATAGAGCTTCCTACTTTTAAGTAATTTGAGAATGTCGAAGAGGATATTTCTCCGTGGTAGCTCAGGAAAATCTTTAAGTTATTAAAGATCTGAGTTTCATTATTTAAGTCAGTTAAAAAGCTATGTCGTGTAATGGGTGTTCCATAGGATGCCCACATGCCGTTACTTGCTTTTAGAGTGGTTAAAATTTGTGGATATTGCTTATGCACAATAGGTTGGTAAGCTAATTTTAACTTCCAGATAGTTGGTATATTGCTATTTTGGTCCCATTGCATAGCTATTCCCACGGGAGTTGTAAGCGTACGCAAAGGTCGTAAAGTAGAGAACCTTCTCACAAAATCTCCGTTTTCTTCGAAAGAGGAGATTGTAGATCTAAAAGCTATAGCTTCTACAAAAGGAGCTAATGTAAATTCATTTCCTATGGAAAGAAAAGGAAAAGTACAATTTACAGTCGCTGCGAAGCTGTGACTGTAAAAAGATCCTTCCGAAGCTTTATCATCTTCTTTGTAAAAGTTTTTAACTTTGTGATCTCCGTAATTATAAGCCATAGATCCCGTGGTTATTACACTATTTTCTAGCCAGGGAAGGTATATTTGTAGTCCTGCAAAGTAATTCTTGGATGATAGTTTATTGCGAGATAGCTTTTCTTTGAGTTGGGAAAAATGTTGCGAGAAAGACAAAGCTAGCTTGCTGTCGTTTTTTGTCGTTGAAGATGTTCCAGCTGCGTATCCCGAGGATTCCATGCGAAATCCTTGAATTTGATTTTTTGTTCTTTGACGTACAGCAATTCCTAAACCTTCGCCTCTAAATTCAAAAGCTGATCCCGTACTTCCTAAGGTAATAGAAGGAAGAGAATGCATTCCCGCCATTGTTGTGTAGAATGTCTGCCAGAGAGCATTAGCAATTAGGGGAGTTTTAAATTTCGGGTTGGGAATGTAGTGCGTAGGAGTCCAATCAGCATAAAGAATGCGATGGGATTTATTTGCTGTATCTAGAGTTCGCCCACCTGCTGTGGTGTATTCTTCCCAGTGAGGAGACCAGATTCCTTGATAGCCATAGTGAGCGTGATTGTTAATAGCTTCGATGTTTAGATCTGTTATTGTGATTTTTTTATTTTCGTTATCACAAAGATACAGGAAGGGAACTTTAGTAATTCCTGCAGAAAGATTTAGGGAGTCGTGGGGATCATTATTATCAGAGTCTAGTAAAAGAAGAGGTCCGGAAATGGTAATATCAGGATTATTATCTTCAGCATATGTTGTTTTCCCGCCAGCTGTTGTTGCTGTTGGATAAATCCAGATTTTTGGAGCCTCAGCTCCCTTTTGAATAATCGAAGGAAGATTTAAGGCAAGCTGGTTGATGATAATTTGTGATCCTGAGGATGTTCCTGATGTGGTTGAGCCCCCCGAAGTAGTGTTGTGGTTTACACTTGTTGCAATAACAGCTTTGTTTCCTAAGCGAAGAATGGATCCTTGTTCTTGGGTTATTTGATAAGCAGCGATTCCTGCACGATCCTCAACAGCAAGAACACCATTTTTGATCGTTAGGGGATTTTTTATATAAGAAAAGAAATTTTTCTCTGCTGTAAACGCTTCAGAAACAGAGAGAGAGGAAAAGAGTACTGTTCCTTTATGGTAGTCTTCTGGATTAATAGTTACTGGACAGTTTGGATGAAATGCTTCTATAGGGTCATAAGTTTTAATGCTTCGATGTTTTTTTGCCCCGAGTTTTGTTGTAACACCTTGAATGCAATGCCAAGCATTTCTATACCATGCACCGTTATGAGTAGCGTAGTTATTATCAAAGATAATATCACCGTAATCTGCAGAGAGATCTAATACTCCGTTAGTTTCTAATAATACGGCTCCTCCGTAGGTGCTATGATTATTTGTAAATTGTATAGGACCACTATTATTAATAGTAAGGTTTGTACAAAAAATAGCACCTGCCTTGTTAATGGCAACATTACTATTAAAACAAACAGGTCCCGAGTTATTTTCTATTTGTAATGTTGTACAAGAAATAGCTCCTCCCGAGGCGGAGTTTCCAGAGGATATCTCACATATGCCGGAGTTATTAGCGAAGAAGATAACATCAGAGTTATTGGAAATTGTAAACGTAGTTTCTACGCAACATGCTCCTCCTCGAGGGGAAGTATTAGAAACTAGGTAAATAGGAGCTGTATTTTCGGAAAGATTGAGGTTATTGCAAAATACTGCTCCTCCTTCTGCGTTAGGAGCGGTTCTCCCGTAAAAGGAGAAATTATTCATTAATAATATCGTTGCGGAATTCCCTGCTATGTTTAAATTTTGGGTTGTAGAGATTGCTCCGCCTTTATTTTTTGCAGAGTTGTAAGCAAAACAAATGATTCCTTGATTGTTGTTTATGGAGAGATTCCCTTCACAGTGGATAGCTCCACCACGATTTTTAATATTAGCAGCAGGAGTAGTAGTGGTAGGATTTTCTTTTGTATTCGCACGATTTCTAACGAAATATTGATTCGCAAAATTGTTAATGATATCGCAGTTTCCTGAGGTGCATATCGCTCCTCCATTATCTACAGAGCTATTGTTGAGGAATTTTATTTCTCCGCGATTTCCCTTTAGAATTAGCGATTGCACATCGATAACACCACTGCCACTATTTGTATTTTGTTGAGAACACAAGATATTCTTGGTTTCGCTAATTGCTAAATCAGTTTGGGAGCGTAGCATTCCATTAAGTGAATTAGCCTTCTCCAGTGTGCTAGTAAAGATGTCAGGGAAAGGTAATTGTTCGTAGCTAAATGTATAATAGGAATCAGCATGGTTTGTAGCATAAGAGGAAATCGTTAGCGTAGAAAGTAGAGCCGTAAGAAGATAAATTCTGAAAGTTTTTGAGGTCTTTTGCATAGGAGGATAACGTTCTTTCTAAAATCTAAAATTTGATTTCACTGGTTACATTTAGGAAGTTACACAACGTAGATTTTGAAAAATCTCCTCGGTAATTGATTCCTAGGCTCATATTTTTAAATGTTGTTGTATTTTTAATAACTGCAGATCCTGAGTGACGATCTACGTGAGTTCCTGATGTTAGCCATAATCCTTTGCTGACAGTCCTTAAGGTAATCACCTTGGGTTTTTTCCTATAAACTGTAGGGGTATAGGCAAACTGAAATTCCCAAGAGGTAGGTAGGAGGGTTTTATTTTCTTTATGGCAATAGATCCCTAAAGGTAGGGTAACATTTGTCAGTGGAGTTTTTACTTTGAAAAAGCGGATGTTGCTTCCTGTTTCTGTGAAGCTTTCTTGAGAAGCGCGTACTCCTAAAGCTTTTACAAAAGGGCGAAATAGCATGTTGGATATGCTTCCTTCAGGAAGCATACAAGCAAGCTCTGCTCCTAAGGTATTGCCATGGAATTTCCCTTCAGAGGTTGCTTTTTGTTCCTTATCTTGAGTTTTTACCTTGTTATGAGAGTAGCCATAACCTACGGAGGCTGTGGTAATCACATCGTAAAACCAAGGGATTTGTAGCTGAGCTCCTGTGAAATAGCAATTTGAAGAGACAGTGTTCTTAGTCTTTAGTTCTTTTATCTGACTATAAAATTGCGCAAAACTTAGTGCAAAGTTGTGTTTAGTTTCTGAGGAGCCTTGAGCTTTCGCAGAGTATCCTTTTGAGAAAAGATTAAACCCTGGAATGGCTTTGCGTGTTTTTTGAGCTATATAAGCTCCTAAGGCTCCTCCTGCGATCTCTCTATTAGAAGCTTCGCGGGGGGAACTTTCTAGTGTATGCAACCCTGTAATTACATTATAGGCAGATTGCCAAAGAGCATTAGAGATAATATCCGCACGATACTTAGGATTGGGAATATAATGGGTAGGAGTCCAATCAGCATAGAGAATGCGATGAGATGTATTTGCAGTTTCTAGAGTTGTTCCTGCTGTTGTTGTATACGTTTCCCAGTGGGGAGACCATATTCCTTGATAGCCATAGTGAACAGCATCATTGATAGCTTCGATGTTTAAATCATCAATATTGATTTTGTTTGATTTATTATCACAAAGATACAGGAAGGGAACTTTAGTAATGCCTCCCGAGAGGTCTAAAGAGTCAAAAGGATCTTGGTTGTCATTATCTAGTAAAATTAAATCCCCGGAAATCGTGATCGAAGGATTGGTATCTTCAGAGTATGTCTTTGAAGGCGTAGTTCCCGTTGCTTGTGGATAAATCCAGATTTTAGGAGCTTCAGCTCCCTTTTGTAATATGGAGGGGAGATTTAGGGCTAATTTCTGTATAACAATAGCGCTTCCTGTGGAACTTGGACTTGTTGCTCCTTTGCCTGCTGAGGCTATAACAGCACGGTTTCCTAAACGTAAAATACCTTCATTTTGAGTGAGCTTATAAAGAGCTAGCATGGCTTTATCTTCGACAGCAACAACGCCGTAGTTAATTAGCGAAGTGTTTCTTAAATAACTGCAATAGTCTTGTTCTAGAGTGGAATATTGTGGAACATGAGCCCCTGAAAATAGTACTGTTCCTAAATGATAGCTTTCAGGATTGAATGTTAATACGTGACTGGTTGTGTGCTCATGTTCAATGGGATCATAAAATGCAGCGCGAAAGCCCTCTCTAGCTCCAACGTGAAGCTTTACCCCTCCCTTGTCTCCTCCTGAATGTATGGCGTTTCTTTTAACTGGAGTGTCGTTGTTGATGGTAAGATTTCCATCAAAGATAATGTCGCCGTAATCAGCTGATAAATAAAAGAAGATTGCTTGTGTAGTGTTATTTTGTATAGCTCCTCCGGAAGATGAGGAGTTATTTAAAAACATTACTGGTCCATTATCTTTTAGGGTAAGGGTATTTGTCATAATAGCGCCAGCATTAGATTTGGAATTATTATGAGCAAAAATTATTCCCTGACGGTTGTTTGTCATTGAGATAGCATAGCAGTAAATAGCTCCCCCACTCCCGGCCTCAAAAGAGGAGTTGTTTATGAAGCTAATCTTTTCAAAGTTGTCAGTAACTGAGACATTGATTCCTAAAATACTGCCAGCAAGGGCTGCTTGATTGTCTGTAAATGAGATGGGAGATTTATTTTTAGAGATGGTGATATTTGTTGCATGTAAGCATCCACCGCTACTTCCGCTTTTTGTGCATTTATTATCTCTAAAGGTTATTTCCCCATCATTATTGATAATATCAATATTAGCTGCATATGCAGCACCGCCTCGTGATGCACAGATGTTATTTAAAAACTCTATAGGGCCGCGATTATCCAAGATTTTTAGTGTAGAGCTGCAGTTAATTGCTCCACCATTTCTGTCGGATACATATGCTAAATTATTGATAAACGAGCAGAGCTGCTTGTTATTTGAAATAGTGCAATTTGTAGAAAATATAGCACCACCACTACCTTTGGTGGTGTTTTCTCGAAATATTACCGGACCAAAATTATTTGTGATATTGAGGTTTCTGGAGAGGACCCCCCCCCCCCCCGAACCGGTAACGGACAATAGATGATTTACGCAAAAATGATTGTTATTGCTTATCTCAAAATCAGCATTTTGGTCGTGAAGTTTCCCTCTTGAAGTAAGGGGATTTAAGCAAATCTTATCTGTTCTTTCGGAGCTAGGCAACAAATTGCGTTCTGCTGCCAAGCAGGATATTTGATAAGAGCAAGTTATTAAGCTAGCTAGCAAAATAAATGAGCAGGCGTAGGGATACATACAGGGAAACTAAGATCTAAGATCACACACACATTTCCGCCTATACGCTAAGAAATATTGAATTGTCTAGAGTTTTGTATGGAGAAGGGCTTGCCAGCAAAGGCATGTTGTGAGGTTGGACACCCTGCGGAGCTCGCATGCTTTTACTTGTAAGTTGCTGTTAGCATATAGTTAAAAGTTTAGCGAATTCCCTACAGATAAGGAATAAGAGATTACTGAGGTTTTATTTTTTATGATCTCTGTAACAAAGACGGGGATAGCTAGGGTTATAATTTCCTGAATGAAGAAGAACAGATCACAAAGCAAGATTACGTTACTTATGCTTTAGGATTTTTCCTGTATAGGTGGGGCTTTATTTAGAATTTTATATTCGGAGAAGTTGTTAAGAAAAAAAGGAGAGAAAAATCCCTAGGGCGATGAATCCTTCTCTCGCTAGCTTGTGAAAATTAGAATTTACTTTGTAGACCTGTCGCTATACGATGATTTGCTAAAGCTCTTTTTGAGTCAAAGACATAATCAAAATAGCCTGTGGTACGGTCTGAAAGTTCTAAGCTGTCATGCATTTGTAGGTAAAAGCCATTACGAGCAAGACGAGCTCCTTCTACAGAGAAACTTTCCTTATTTGTCATGATTGTCATGATGTTATGAGGATTTACACGATAAACATCAGGTTTATAAGCTAATTTTAATGTAATTGTCGAGGGAGCTTTTTTAAACGGCGTATGTAGTTCTGTTGAGAATCCTATGGGCAGGGAAATATTATGCCCACGACCTCTTGAAAAGCTACGTGCGAGATCTCCTTTTTCTGTGAAGGCATTTTGCCACCCACCCATAAACTCTGCAGAGATAAACCCATTTAGCTCAAAATTATCAGCAATAGATCGTGTGAGCTTGCACCATGTTAAGAATGGATGGTCTACAGATAACGAAGCATAATAGGTATTGTTATGCCAGTTTCCTTTAGACTTGCGGGTGGGTTGTAAGTGGGGTTGTGGGTATTTAGTTTTCATACGATTTACTGTGTAGCCGTATGTAGCCTCCCAGGAAATTTTTATTTCATTATTTTGTGTAGCTAATGGGAATCCACCAAATAGCCCAACTAAAGTCATTTGCTCTGTGCTTTTCGCATCATAACGTCTGCTTTTTACCTGACCATAAAGCTGGCCAAAAGCTAACCCTAAAGAAGCATCATCAGGATAGTGAATACCAATAGTGGCTTGGTAACCTCCATATCTTCCTGCAAATCCATCGTATTGACCTCTTGAACGGTGCTGAATATAGTTCCCTAAAGCTTTTGCAGAGATAACAAGGCCTTCGTGTTCACATAGGCGATTTTCTGTTAAAGCATCTGAAAATGCCTGAGTCGCTAAAAAGGATGTCCATAGGGTGTTAGAGACTAAATCTCCACGTCGTGAAGGATCTAAAATATAGGGAGCTCTGTACGTAGGATTGGGACGCCAAGCAACATATAGGGTACGATCTGTTGTACCTTGAGGAATACCACCACTAGGTGTAGGAGCAAGTAGAGGAGTTGTCCATGATGATGACCAGACCCCTTGATAACCAAAGTGGTCAGAGACGGGGATGTCACCTGCAGTAAAATTAGTTTTTGTTGGGGCGGTATTATTGGAAGTAAAGGTAGCAACAGGAATAGACAGGGAGCTTAACAATAAAGGATTATCATAAAGATCAGTATCATTATCTGATACTAATGCGAGAGAGCCCTCTAAAGTAATAGTTTTGGTCCCCGAATTTACATTAGCTACAGACCAGTTAGGATTGAGGTAGGAAATAACATCAAATCCTAAATTTTTAATGGTAAAATCTATAGGGTCTGGCGCGTTTGTGATAGTTGTGGGTGTTGTCAATAGGCCAACAGTTCCTCCCGACCCTACCGTCAATCTTCCCGTGTCTGCTGTCAAGCCTAATACATTAAGAGTCGCGTTATTGGTAACAACGAGCTGACCATTGCCTACTATAGCATGTCCAAATAATGAGGATGTAGAGTTAGCAGGATTGAGTTTTTCTGATAAAGTCAGGGTATGCGCGGAAAATACCACAGATCCCGAAAATTCCGCGGTATTTATGCTGATAATATCTGCTGCAGGTTTAGTAGTGAAATTTGTATTTCCCGTATTGACAATGGGATCATAAAATAAGATCTTTGAACATCCTGATGCACTAATGGCAGCAATTTTTGCGTTGCCTTCGAGTTGAATAGCGTTACGCACTCCTGGGCGAGAATCAATCATATTGCCGAGGAAAGTCATGTTTCCTCCGCCAGAAGTTATCGTTAAGATAGAACCCGCTGGGTCTGTTTTATGCCCGACGTCTGATCCTGTATAGATAGCTCCGCCTTTTTTCGCGCGGTTATTATAAAAAGTTGTCTCTCCCGCAGCATGTATTGTGAGATCTTTTGCACATATAGCTCCGCCATTTTCTTTAGCGGAGTTTTTAACAAAAGTCATATTAGAGATTGTGTTTAGGTTGCAGACTGTGGCGTAAATAGCCCCACCACTTTTTTCTGCAAGGTTATAACTAAACACTACGGGAGCAGTGTTGTTGTCAAACATCACTGTTTTTGTAGGGGAGCAAAGTGCTCCTCCAGAACCAGCGGCTATTACAACATCAGGATTTGGGGTAACGGTTCCTAAACCATCAGCAGCGGTGTTTCCTGAGAAGGTAATAGGCCCTGTATTTCTTGCAAAAGTAATAGTACCATCATAGATAGCTCCGCCTGCGCAAGTCGCAAAGTTTTGCGAAAAGGTAATAGCTGCTGAGTTATTGCTAATATTACATGTCGTAGTAGGCTGGTTGACAATAGCCGAGCCGAAGTTCGCAGAGTTCCTATCAAAGGTAATTTGCTTACTGTTGTTTGTAATATCTAGCTGAACATCTGTATGGAAAATAGAGCCGAAGAAGCAATTAACAGTAGTAGTGGTAGGAGGAGGTGTACTGTTATTAGTAACGGGAGAGAATATAGTTTTGTTATTTGAAAATATCAAATTACGACAATTTGTTACTGAGGTGTTTTTCCCAGAAATTAGTCCGTTTTTACCTGTGGAGATATTTTCATCAAGGATTAGCTTTGATAGTCCTGTGAGAGTTAGCTTGTCGGTAGCTGAGATTAACGCCATCCCATCTTTTATAGGAGCGTAGCATCTAGAAAAAGCTAGATTGTGTTTCTGTCCCAGTATTGAGAAGTTCGTGGAGGAACCTAGGAAAGACGAAGCAAACTGTGCGCCGTGGACATCGTTAAAGGTAAGGTTAGATGTAAGAAAGAAATCTTCACCTACATTGAAAAAAGGCAATACTGCTTTAGAATGGTTTAATGGTTGTTGGGCATAAACCAATCCTGAGCTGCATAGGCAAGCCAAAAAACAAAAAGAAGAAGATTTTAAAGAAAGAGGCATGCCTCAACCCTGTCGTTAATAGTATTTAGAATCGAAATTTACTTCCTAAATTTATATTGTAGTTGCGCGAAGATTTACGAAGTTCGCAACTACCATGGCTAAAGATTTCTATATTATTGTTTACAGCTGTATGGGAAGATCCCTGAATAAGTAGAGCATGTCTATCTAAGTTTGTTGCTGTTGTATTCCAAGAAACTCCATTTGCCAGTAGTAATGTTTTACAGCCTGGATTTCTGCGATATACATCAGGGACATAAGATAGCGATAGACTATAAAAATCAGGATGGTTGTGAGACCGTCTGTCAATTTTAAATCCACATGGTACAGACACATTTATTAAGCGTGTTGAACAGAAGAATCGTGCTTCTGCAAGTTTTTCTTTAAATGTGCCGTGCTCAGCATAGCCAACCTGGCCGTTCACAAAAGGAACGATTTGATTTAGGTGTAATTGTCGAGATTGTAAAACAATGGGAAGGCTTCCGCCTATCTCTCCTAACCAACAATTGTTAACCCAGCTACCGTCTTCTTCAGGGGAGAAGGTATAGCGGGTTTTCATATCTTCATTAGTATGGCTGTAGCTTGCTCTAGCTGAAAATGATGTGAAGATAGTGTTGCTAATAGGATGTTTTATTGAGAGATAACCAGTACCGATTATCGCTTTTGATTTTGCTGTGGAGATTACATAATCCTTAGATTTCCCAAATAGTTGGGCGAAGGCTACTCCAATTACAGAATCAGAAATTGTTTGTGAATTTGCACCTAGAACATAGCCGTTACTAATACGACGGAAACCATGAGCGTTAGCGCCGCGATCATGATGGAAGATATTTGAGATACCAGCTACCCAGAATCCCTTACCATATCCAAAACCATCACAGCTTGTCGTAGCAAGTTCATTTATAGATCGGAGATCTATAAATGTCCCCCACAAACTGTTTGGAACTAAAGAGGCATGTCGCTCAGGACTAGGGGTGAACCCTCTTTTATTCCAAACAGCTTTTAGGGTTTTCTTCTTCTTATCAGTAGAATCTTCCAAAGAAAGTGTCCACGAACCTTGATAACCATATTTAGGATCTACATCTCCTCGAGGTGTGAGATTAAGATCGGTAGTAGTTACTTTACTTGCTGTTTCAGCAGCTAAAACAAGCGGAGTAATGGTAACGGTATTTTGGTTAAACAAAGCGTGGTTTTCGTAGGCGTGCCCGGTTGCATCATCTAAAGAGATGGAACCACTTGCAGTGACATCTCCCGCGGCATTCTTCGCTTCAATGGTTGCCCCCGTACCAGTTGTTGTAAAGGAGGCGATGTTCAGGTGCAGATTTGTAATCACAACTTTACCGTCAGCATTAGCAGCTGTTGCGTTGTGAGAGTGTTGTAAGATTTCAAGAGTTGTTCCATTGTCCATTAAAAGAACAGAGTCTTGATCTTGAGTAAAAGATGTAACAGCTAGTTTTGCATTGTTTGCCAAAACGAGCTTTCCTCCGGAGAGGTTAACCTTTTGATAAATAGTAGAAGTTAAGTTGTCAGCTTGTGTTGTATCAACAACGTCTAATCCCGAAAAAACTACAGAACCTATGTAGTTAGTAAAGGGGGCTGTGGAACCTCTTTTAGGGTTAATCTCCAATAGTTGAGTATTAGCAGCGGTTGGAGGTTTGCCAACAATAGGATCATAGAAAAACAGACTGTGATCACCAGAAGCTGATAGAGAGGTAATCAAAGCTGAAGCTGAAAGTGAAATCGAGTTTCTTATATTAGCTGGAGTTGCAGTTCCGTTATTTTGGAGATTTTGATAGAAAACCATATCTCCGTAATCAGCAGAAAGCTTTAAAGATCCATTATCAGATACGCTGATCGCCCCTCCGGAAGCAGCTCTATTATCTCGGAACATCGTAGGTCCGCAAGATTCAATAGTAACCTTTTCTCCGAAAACAGCTCCGCCAGCGGTTGCTGCGACGTTATTTGCGAATAGGGCTTCAGTTTGATTTGTTATGACTATCCCGGTGTAATCATCTGGACTAGGAGCAGGATTAGGAGGAGTTGCAGCAGTCCCAGCCCTTTTTGAAAAAATGGCTCCGCCTTGCCCTTCAGGATTGGCGTTAGCAGTAGCGTCAGTAGATGCTGGAGATGCAAAGTTATTTTGCATTAACAATTTTCTATTATTAGAAAATGTTACGTTTCCTTCGCAATAAATGGCGCCACCTGATCGTGCAACGTTTGCATCAAATTGTATGGAGCCGTTTTTTGAAAGCGTTATATTGGCAGTTTGCTGACCTGTAGTCGCTGTATCTGCAGAATGTATAGCACCACCATGCTTCTCTGCAGAGTTAGATCTAAAGAGTAGTGAAGGACAGTTCGTGATAGATACACTGTGTGATGAGCCTATAGCTCCTCCACCTGCCGCTACGTTACCGGTAAATAGCGCATTCTTTTTTACGCCGTTAATATTTACATGTTTTGCCCAAAGGGCTCCACCGTTGTTATCTGCGCGGTTATTTTGGCATAGCAAATTTTGAAAATCTGCAATGAATAAAGGGGCGGCTACATAGACACCGCCGCCTTTTGGTGATACAGCAGTGCTGCCTGTGGCAGCCTGAGCGCTAAGAACTACGCAGTTAAGAAGAGAAAGGGTATCTAGTCCCACGAGAGAGTAGGGGCTATTAGCTTGAGTGGCATCTGGAGGTGTAGAGCTAAGAGCAGCACCATTTACAGATGTGCGCAGATTGGTAAATGTTAACTTGTGGCCACGTCCTACGATTGTCATAGGACCTACAGAGTTAGAAAAGCAGCTTAAGGGGGTTGCAGCCATGGAGTTGTCAATGTTTAAAACATTTAAATCTCCAATTAAAATGGCTGTTGTTCCTTCAGGATTTGATGTAATCGTATAAGGAAATGTTTCTCTAAGATTTCCGTTGTAAGTTCCACTAGGTACGAAAATGTTTAAAGCGAATGCTTGATACGAGCAGGGCAGAGTTAGCGTTGTGGAGATAAGGAGCTTACGAAGAGACGCTTTCATTGACTCAGGAGATGCAACAAGATTTGTTTTTCTAAATAAACAAAAGGTATTAAAAGATCAATAAGATAGAAAAGAGCGGGACCCAATCTATTATTAATAAGAGTTTTAGGTTGGCTTGGCTGAGAGGGAAGATTAATAATTCTTAATGATTTGAGTGAAGGACTGTATTGTGTGATTAAGAAGGAATTTTACTTCAGAGAAAATATTGCCTAGGAATACCTCAGGAAGGGTATATGCTAATGTCTAAAGATAGGAAAGTGTAAGGAGAGGGGGCTCTCCTTACTTAAAGAGTTATAAAAAATTTAGAAAGAAAGTTTTGCTCCGCCTAGGATGTAGTGACTGCGTGTTGTTGAAGAGAAATCACATTGATAATCTAGGTTAATATGGAAAAACTTTAATAGTTGGGTTTCATTTTTTAGATGTAAGGAAGCGTTGTGGTGGCAGACGCTCGTAGGTTGAGAAACCCAGTATTTTTTATCAGCGACAAATAGTGTCCCTATTGAAGGGTCCTTACGGGCAATTGTCGGTTTATAGGAGACTTCTATTTCCCATAGTGATGGGCAACATCCACGGAATGCTAGCTTGTTGTAAATCCCGAAAGGTAGGGAAAGATCAGAGAGAACAGCATCTCCAGTTTCGTAAACGCGAGGGCGAACTCCTTCTTCTTCGAATCCATTTTGTTGAGCTACACTCATTACATAGCCGATAAATGGCATGATAGTCAGTCTGTCGTTAGTTTTTGCTTTTATAGGGAAGTAAAAATATAGAGAACTAATTGCAGATCCCCCGTTAAAAGAACCGTAGCATGCTCCTAAGAGGCCTTGCTGTGTACTATTAAAATCGGTTACTCCTACAGTTAAAGTATTTCTGTTTACAACGATCAGTCTACCATCAAATCCGTGGCCTTCTAAGTGGCTGGATAACGATAGATATTGTGTTTCGCTTTCGTTATGTCCTTGTTTTTCCTTAGCATTTGCTAATTGGCTAGCAACAACAAGACCGAATTTATATTTTGAAGGACGTCCTATATACAATCCTGTATACAATCCTGTGCTATCCATATGGAAGCCATTCTGACCTTCTAGATTTTTTTGACATAAGCAAAGTCCTAAAAGTCCTGCTTCTATATCAAAATAAAACTCATCTTTTAAAGTTTGTGAATAGGATCTAGCTGTGAGCTGCGCTAATCGTGAAGCATAGATAGATTGCCAATAGGCATTGGCAATAAACTGTCCTCTAGCGTCCATTTGTGTTGATAGATTTTCAGTTTCAGAAGCTTGTTTTTCGGTAGTTTCTTCAGCGTGTAAATTGCAAAGCAAAGTTAGACAAAAACTTAGGGAAGTTATAAAGTATTTTATTAATTTCGATCTCACGTTATTCTCTCGGGGATTTATGTAGATTTGAAATGTCAAATCCTCATCGTATCTCAATTATCACGTAGTAGATACGTGAGGATTTTTTCTAAGCAGTCTACAGATAATCGAACATTTTTGGAATATATAGATTATATTTTCTTTGTGTTTTAGCGATTTGCTATTTGTATATTTTTGAACTCTCGAGTGTTTTTCTTACAGTTGGGTTAGTTTTTCGTTTTGATGTTTTATGTGAACTTCCATTCAAAAAGTAGATGAATAAAGATGTATTTTTGAAGATTGGGAAAGATATTTAGAGAAGTTCAGAAGAACTTTATGTAAAAGTTCTTCTGAATCTTTAAGGGTAAGTAGAATTAAAATAAGAACTGACTGCCGATATCCGCACTGTAGTATTGCGAAGATTTGCGTATTTCCACGCAACATTTTGAAAATAGGTTGATATTCTCTAATACTTCTCCGTGTGCGGAGAGCTGTAGAGTAAGTGCTTGTCTTGATAAATTTGTTCCTTGTGTTTCCCAAGTTGCAAATGGGTCGTAGCTAGCAACAACTGTACAACTAGGATTTTGACGTAAGAGATCCGATATGAAAGAAATCGATGCTGAGTAAAAACAGGGAAAGTAAGAGGGGTGTCCTTCTAGACGTATACCCATGGGAAGGGAAAGGTTGGCAAGCTGGCTGCTGGTAATGGTGTGGTATTTTTCACCTTCTTCTTTAAATTTCCTTTGGTAAGCATAGACACCTTGGAGATTTATGAATGGGAAGATGTTATGAAGAATATTGTGTTCTTCGTGGATATCAAAAGCTAGGGAAGAACTCGCTTCAAAACCCACACAATGGGTATTCCAATATCCATGTGTGATTTCTGAAGATTTTCGAGTTACGGTTAGGGTGTTTCTGCTACGTCTGTATGTTGCTTGGGCACTAAAAATAATAGGAAGATCTTTAGAAATTTTAGAGAGACATTCTGGAGAGAAAAATAGGTTTCCTATTGACCAGTTGATAAAAGGAAGAACAGGAGTTGTATGTTGGAAATACACAGATCCTGCAAAAATCTTTTCACGATTTTTTGCTAAAGAAGCATCTTTAGACATTCCACGTAGATGGAAGAATCCTAAATTGAAAACATTTTTAGAAGGGGTTTGTTGAGAGATTCCTATAGCATAGCCGTTACTTGTATGACGGAATCCGCGACTATCTTTGTGATGATCCTTATGAAAGAAATTAGACATTTCTGCTGCCCAAAAACCTTTTTGGTATACGCTGCTGTCAGAGACGGTATCCATAAGACTATGGATACCGCGGAGATCTACAAAAGCATTCCACAAGCTATTGGGAACTAGAGAATTTCCTTGAGAGTCTAAGAGACGCGGACGATATCCCTTAGGGGTCCATAGGAGTAGAGCTCTGCATTCTGCTTGGGAAGCCCTTGTAGTTGGGGTATTTAACCATTCAAGCTTCCAAGATCCTTGATATCCATAAGGATTAATAGGGGCATTAAGTTGAGAAACCTCTATATGAGTATTTTCTAATTTTTTAGTTTCTATGATAACGAGGGGGAATGTTACAGGATTGGCGAGTTCTAGGTTTTCATAAAAATCTTCATCTTGCCAATCAACATTTAGAGACCCTAAGAATGAAAGTTTTTTGTTATTTCCCAATAGGGAAATTTTCCCTGCTTGTCGATGAGAGAGAGTTGTGTATTTCAGCTTGGAGTTTTCTATTCTTTGAGTTGGTATGGAGAGTTTTACAGGAATTGTTAAATTTAAGATTTCAGCATTTTCATTTACTCTCAACATTGAGCTTTGATCCACAATTAATTGTGATCCAGGACGTTGGATAAAATTTTGAACGCTAAGAATAGATCCAGAACTTATACTTAGAGTTCCTCCTGCTAATATTACGTCTTGAAGAATCCTCGAGAAATTTACAGTAGCTAGTGTAGAGCAAGAATATTTACAGTCGCCTGAAGAGAAAAAAATGGTTCCAGTGGTTTTGATACCAAAGCTCTCGTTAATCATAAGGGGTATAGAAGATGCTTTCGAGGAAGTGATAGAATCATAAAATACTATAGATTTTCCTGCTTTAGCACTTAAGAAGCTAATAAAAGCTTCATCTTCCAGGTGGACAGCGTTTCTTTCATAATTTCTTCCATGTAGTATGGTATTTCCTGCAAAAGTAATATCTCCACTATCTGCAAATAGGGACAGCTCTCCTTTAGGAGCAATGGCAATTGCTCCTCCTGGGGAGCGTGTTCCACTAAATCCGTGGGCAGTGTTGTCTATAAATAATGTAGGGCCCATAGCTGTTAAATGCATATTTGCTGCATAGATAGCTCCTCCGCCTTTCCTAGATTCGTTATAGGCAAATTTGATATGTTCGTTTGTTATAAATGTGACTGAGGGCTCCTTTGTTGATCCCTTTTTAGGAATACAGTAAATCGCTCCACCTTTTTCTTCGGAAAAGCAACTTTCAAAAGTGATCTCCGAGTTGTATTTAAATAAAATTGCCCCTCGGGATTTGATAGCGCTTTTTCCTTCTTTGAAGGTTGTCGATCCTAAGCATTTGATTTGTAAGAAATTCGCTAGAATAAGGAAGTCTTCAGTATCATGAAAGATCATTTTTCCTTCGGCATCTACAGTGTTGTTAAGAAAGACAAATCTCTTGTTATTTCCACTAAAATTTAGGTTTCCTTTTGTATTTTTGAAGCAACCGGTCATACGAGGAAGAATGTTTGAGACATTTTGTATTAAAATATCCTCAGAGAGGCTGTAAAGAGTTCCTTCTTCATTAGCTGAAGATTTAACGTTAAACATCGCATTATTTGAGCCGTCAAAACTGTCAGCTGCGGTTAGTGTTTCTTTTACTGCAGAGTATGCTGGGAACGAAAATAGACATGGAATAGCACAGCAGCAGAAAGTCCATAAATTAGGTCTTCGCGTCATATGGTAATCTAATGTAATTTAGAATGTTTTTGCTTGGAAAAATGTAAGGAGGGAAAAGCGTTTCACTTCATAGGAAAAAAGCAAAAATTAATCAAGGCGAATAAGGGAAAAGCCTTTGAAGCAATATATGTTCAGAAAGCTAAGATACAGAAATTTTATTGTTTGAAAGGGGATGTGTTTCCCTGAGTATAATCAGGGAAACACACTAGTGTTGATTTTAGCATTGATTGAAGATCTATAATGTTAAAAAGGTATAGCGCTTCCCAAAGTTGCATAGTAGTTTGTTGAAGATTTTCTAATTTCTACCTCTCCTTGAACTGACAGTTGCATATAGGAATTTATAGGGAAGTTCCCAGAACCTTGAATTTTTCCTGCGTGCCTATGGAGATTTGTTGCTTTTGTTATGAACGGTGCTACAGGAAGCTGCGCAGGAGCTACAAATGTTGTTGTGTTTTGGGGATTATGACGATAAACATCGCCGACATAAGCTATGCATATCTCACAATAGGAGTCTAAAGAAGATGCATATCCTTGAATTTTTATTCCTGGAGATAAGGACAGATTAGTGAGGTGGGTAGAGGCAAAGTTTCTACGGTTATATCCTGTTTCTTCAAATGCCTTTTGGCTTAAGCGAATATTTTGCATCCTTACAAAGGGAAGGATCTCTTGAAAAAGTGGTGTCTTGCTAAACATGGGAAAAGAAAGAAAAACTCCAGTGTCTGCAAAGTAACCATGATTTTTCCAAGATCCCTTTGCTTTTTTGAAAGCAAGAGCGTTGTTTTTATTTGAGTAGTCAATTTTTAGGGAGTTATCTTCATAAACATAGCCAAATTGACCTTGTAGGATAAAGGGAAGATCCGTAGTTGTAGGGATTCCTAAAAGATCTCCCCGAGTTAACAGATCTCCTTCGTATTTTGCACACAGTGATCCTGCAAAGACCTTCTCATGAATAGCAGCTTTATCACAATCTTTAGATGTCCCGAATAGTTCTACGAAACCTAAGCTAAAATTAAAATTCCCTGAAGTTTGCGAGCTTATTCCTACAGCGTAACCCCCGCTAGCATGACGGAATTTCTGTTCATTTTTTGATGCGCGTCTATGTAATGAATTCACGACTCCCCTTACCCAAATATCTTTGGTATTTTCCTCAGATAGTGAGTTTTCAATGAGCTTATGAATAGCTTGGACATCTGTAGCTAGGGACCATAAATTATTAGGAATTAAAGAGGTTGTTTGTGGTTTCTCATTAGGGAATGGGATGTAACCTGTTGGTTGCCAACTCAAATCGATTTTTTTAGAGGAGCCCCCTCCAGAAAAGGCGACATTTATTAAAGAAGTTTCCCAGGTTCCTTGATGGCCATAATGAATGAGATCACCATCTGGGAAACTAGGCAAGGGATCGGTAAGGGTAATCGTTCCTTGTGTTGTTAACTGTACAACATCAGCGCTCAGAGGATTGTCTAGAAGGGGATTTTTGTAGAAATCTGGATTAGCATTTTCAAGAACTATAGGTCCGGAAATTGTTATATTTCCCTGATTTCCTGTAGTGCCAATGTTTACATATCTTTGATTTGAAAAGTTGGTAAGATCCACGTGAACATTTTTTAAATCTATGCTCTCTGAAGAAAGTAGGCTAGTTGCTGAAGAGGAATCATCAGGATTAATCTCTAAAAGTACTTTAGAGCTACTATTTGTCTGAGTGAAAGATTTTGTAGTGAGTACGGCTCCATTTTTTATTACTAAAGTTCCCGCTGCTAATTCTATAGGTTGTGTAAGCTGGGATACGTTGTTCATCCCTGGGTTGCCACTAAAAATAAGCGTCCCTGTATAACCAGTTGCATTGATTGTTAATTTTTCTGTGGAATTAGCCTGATCTCCAGTAATCGGATCATTAAAAGTAATAGAGTGCCCTTGTTTGATTGTTATCTCAGTAATTTTAGCTCCCGTACCAAGGTGCATGGCATTATTTCCTTGAGAGCTGATATTTCCTTCAAAAAGCAGATCTCCTGATATAGCCAGGAGGTTTACAATGCCATCAGGTGCAATATAGACAGCTCCTCCCTTACCTCCCGCTCTGTTATTGGTAAGTTTGATATTCCCATGGGCAGTAAGCCTGAGACCTTGGGTATAGATAGCTCCTCCGTTTTGTCCTGCAGAGTTTCCAGAAAATTCCGTATACTGCGTTGATTGAACAAGGACCAAGAAGTCGTTAGGATGAGGCAGAGCAGCGCCTTCTTTAAGGATGCTAGTGATAGCTCCGCCATTGGTTTTGGAAAAATTATTTGTAAATATGGCTGAATTATTATTGGAGATTCTTACTCCGGAGCCCTCACAATAGATAGCTCCTTGACCTTCTGTTACTGCATTTTCTGGGCAACCAGAAAATAGCAATTTATCGAGTCTGAAAAAGGACAAACTTTCATCATTATTCGCTACTTGGCGAATAGCGGCTCCTTGACCTGTTAGGGAGATATTCTCAAAAATCAATGAGTGCTGGTTTCCTTGGAAAGAGAGATCCCCCGCTGTATTTACAAAGCAATTTCCTACTGCTGTTGCAGGAGGTTGTGGTTGTGGAGGTGTTCCCGTAGAGGGAATAACCTCGCTAATATTTTTAAAGGTAATATCACCAGCACTAAGTTGATAACTTGTCCCTCCAGCTTTACTTGTTTCTTTTGTTGTCATTGTTTCTGTTAATCCGTCCACACCTTGTGTGAGATCGTCGGTGGGGGCTTTGATTTCGATACGCTTAGATCCTGGTTCTAGAGGAAGAAACGTTGGTTGTGTTGGATTAGGTTGAGTAGAGGCCTGAGAGGGATTAGCAAGAGCTGTATGAGCGGTAGAAAATATAAAATAGAGAAGTGCAAATTTTTGAGAAAATAGTTTCATGTGATACTTGTGTGTGGGAAACTTTCTTTCCAGGTAGATAAAAAAATAAAAAAAATCAATATGCCTGAAAAGGTCTTGTGAGGCAGAAAAGAACAATCCCTGCATACAAAGAACAGGGATTGTGATTTAGGATGAAAATCTCAAGGAGATTTTCTTTTTCCTATGTGTTAAAAATGCATAGAAGTTCCAGCATTTGCCTGGTAGTTAATAGAGGATTTTCTTAGTTCGCAAACTCCCTGAGCAAATAATGTCATCCTCGGATTAATAGGGAAATTCCCATTACCTTCGAGGTATGCTGCGTGTCTATGGAGATTAGAAGCAGGAGTTATGTAGGGAGCTGTTGGAACTATAGATATTAACTGCGTGGTATTTTGGGGATTTTTTCTATAAACATCCCCACTATAGGCTGCTGAAAGCTCATAGCTAATATCATGGGAGTGCCCTTGAAGCTTCACTCCTGGAGATACGGAGATATTATTTAGGTGCGTAGCATTAAAAATACGCGGATTAAATCCTTTTTCACGAAATCCTTGTTGGCGTGCGTAGGCTCCCTGTGTTTTTATAAAGGGGGAGACTTCTTTTAAGAATATAGGATTGTTAGGAACAGAAAGGAGAATGGCCATTCCTAAATCTCCTGCGAAACAGCGGTTATTCCATGAGCTTTTTGCTTTCCGTGATGGCGTGTAGTTTATCTTCATGGAGTTGTTTTCATAGAAGAAACCAAATTGCCCATGGAAACTCACAGGAATCTCTTGATAGAGGGGTGCTTGTATCCATTTAAAAGCTCCGGGGAGATTCGTGGCATACTTAGCATATAGAGATCCTGAAAATAACTTTTCGTGAATTTTCGCATGCTTATAGTCTTGGGAATTTCCAAATATCTGGCAGAATCCTACGCTAAAGTTAAAATTCGTTGGGGTTTGAGAACTTGCCCCTATGGCATAGCCACTACCTCTATGACGGAATTTCTCTTCATCACCTGAACGATGCTTATGCAACGAGTTAACAATGGAGCTTATCCAAAAATCTTTAGAGCTTGCTACTCTTGCAGAGTTTTCAATGAGCTTTTGAATAGCTCGGGTGTCGGAGACTAAAGACCAAAGGTTATCAGGAACTAGTGATGTAGTATTTGGCTTTTCATGAGGGAAAGGCACGTATCCTGTGGGTTGCCAAGCAACAGCAGCAGTTTTTGTAGATCCTCCTCCTGCACTTGGAACATCTTGCCAACCTATTCTCCAAATTCCCTGATATCCGTAGTGTAAGGGGTCTTCTTTGACTACATAGCTTTCATTATTTAGGGTAATGGTACCTTTAGTAGTGGCAAGATTTAGCAGCTGCTTTTGTAAAATTTGATCAAGATCGGGATTAGCATAAAAATCTCCACCAGGGATAACCAAGGTTAAAGGTCCCGAAACAGTTATTGTTCCAGAGCTGCTTGTTGCAAAGATAGTTGCATAACCATGAGTATCTATATCGTTAAGCTTCACTTGGACATTTTTCAAATCTATAGCTTCAGAAGCTTGTAGCGATGTATTTGCTGGTGTTGGCCCTGAATTAATTTCTAATACTAATTTAGAATTGGCATCTGTTTGAGTGAAGGATTTTAAAGATAAAATAGCTCCTTGTCTTAAAATTAAGGACCCTGCCTCTAACTTTACAGGCTGACTAATCTGTGATAGATTTGTTTCTTCTTCTGCAGAAAAGACGATATCTCCTGTATAGGTGGTTTGACCATTTGCCTTGTTAATAGATAGGGGCACTGTTTGATCAGCCTGCATTCCCTCGATGTTATCAAAGAAATAGATCCCCATGCCTTCTTTAGCATTTAGCTGGGTGATTTTTGCATTTGATCCTAAGTACAGGGCATTTCTTTTATTGGCTGCCATATTCCCTTTAAAGGTAATATTCCCGGTATCAGCGGTTATTCTACACGAACCGCTTGCCTGCATAGCGATAGCTCCGCCATTTGTTGTGGCTGTGTTTTCAGAAAATATTGTCTCTCCTCCGGATTCAAGAGTGAGGTTTTTAGCATAAATAGCTCCTCCTAATGCTCCCGAGGAGTTTTGGGAAAATAACAAAGATTCATTATTCTGAAAGAAAAAGGCATTAGTAGCAGCTGGGTCAGCTGCAGCTGGGGGCGAAGGGTTGGATGGAGAGGCAGGATCTTTATAACAAGCAGCACCGCCATTGCCCATGGAGAAGTTATTTGAAAACACTACTTTTTTATTGTTTTTGATAACCATTCCAGAGTCTTGACACAAAATAGCCCCCGACCCTGTTGCTAAGCTTGCGGGTGGCGTCGATGAAAAGATCAAATCAGAAAAACCTGAAAAATAGAGCGTTTTTGTTGACGCTGTTTGGCTAAAAGCAGCTCCTTCTCCATCCAAAGAGATATTTTGAAAAGTTAATGAGTGACTCTGCCCTTCCAAGGAGAGATCCCCCTGGGAATTGGTAAAGCAGGTATTTGTTGATCCCGCTGTGGCTGGAGTGGAACTCGTTGTTCCTCCAGGAGATGATGACCATACTCGAACTGTTGGTGCTATTGGTACATTGGGAGCAGGAGCAGGAGCGGGTGGCGGTGGCGCTGGAGGAGGAACTGGAGCTGGTGCGGCGGGAGTAATTGTATTGATGTCTTTAAAGGTAATATCAGCAGTTAGTTGATAAGTGGTGCCATTAGCCTCAGTTGTGGCTTTTGTGGTCATTGTTTCTGTTGCACCGTCACAACCTGTCGATAATTGTACAGTTGTTGGTGCGGCAGGAGCTGGTGTTGATGTTGATGAGGCTATAATCGGGGGGGGGGGGGTAAGTCCCCAGCGAAGGAAAAAGATCCGAGAAGTAATGAAGAAGACAGAGAAAGATTGATAGGAAGTTTCATAGAAAGGGGGTCTTGGGTAGAGAGAAACTTGTCTTGAAATTAGACAAACACTCACAAAAAATCAAGACGGCAATCTTGATTTTCTCGAGAGGAAGGGATTTGAAGCACTAGGGAAGGGGCTGCTTCCCTAGTGAATGGTATGAGGCTCGGGAGATCTAAGATTCTTGTAGTAATTAGAATCTTAGAGGGTTGTAGTTAAAAATGCATAGAGCTTCCTAGATTAGCTTGGTAACCAAGAGAAGATTTTCTTACTTCTAAGTTTCCTTGGGCAAATATTGTCATATGTGCATTTATAGGGAGATTTCCCGAGAGTTGTAGTTGTCCAGCGTGCCTTTTTAGATTTGTAGCTTTTGTTATGAAGGGGGTAGCAAGAGGAGCCACTGTAATTGTCGTATTTTGGGGATTGCGTCGGTAAATATCCGCTATATAGGCAACAGATACTTCATAATTAAAATCTGTAAATGGGGAATATCCATAGATTGTCACGCCTGGAGATAAGGAAAGATTTTTAAGGTATGTAGGGTCAAAGTTCCTACGGTTATATCCTTGTTCATGAAATCCATTTTGATGCACATAGACACTTTGTATTTTTATAAAGGGAAGAGTGTCATGCAACATTATGAAGTGACTATGCGTGGGTAATAGAAAGAGGAGGTCTATATCCCCACAATAGCCGTGATTGTCCCAAGTGCCTTTCGAGTGTTTGAAAGCGAGTTGTTTATTCTTTTGGGAATAATTTGTTTTTAAGGAGTTGTCGCTATAAAAATAACCAAATTGTCCCTGTAGTATTATGGGAAAATCGCTATAGGCGTCATCAATCTCATTGAAAAATCTCCATAGGGGAAGATCTATTTCATATCTTGCATATAGAGATCCTGCGAAGACTTTTTCGTGGATATTTGCTTTTTCACAATCTTTAGATTTTCCAAACAGCTGGCAAAATCCTAAGCTAAAATTAAAATCATTAGCAGATTGTGAGCTAATCCCTATAGCATAACCCCCTGTAGAATGATGTAACTTCTCCTCATCCTTAGTTTTATCTACATGTAGGGAATGCACGATTCCACACATCCAGAAATTTTTAGGATTTGCTGCAGATGCAGAATTTGCAATGAGCCTTTGAATGGCTTGGGCATCTGTCGCCATCGCCCATAAATTATTAGGAACTAGTGATGTGGTATTTGGCTTTTCATTGGGGAAAGCCAAATATCCTGTAGGTTGCCA
Source organism: Chlamydia sp. BM-2023 (assembly GCF_964023145.1). Taxonomy (NCBI): domain Bacteria; kingdom Pseudomonadati; phylum Chlamydiota; class Chlamydiia; order Chlamydiales; family Chlamydiaceae; genus Chlamydia; species Chlamydia vaughanii. The sequence continues at coordinate 969,455 of NZ_CAXIED010000001.1, forward strand.
AGAAAAAGTTGCTGCCCTACTAGATATAGCAGCTCTGGAAGTATCCCCCCAAGAGAAAGAAAAAGATCCTTGGTAGCCATAATGCGCCTCTTCCGTTTTTGGAAAAGAGAGTTTCTGATCACTTAAAGTAAGTGTTCCCGCAGCTGTTGATAATTGTAAAATATCTGATGTTATAGGATTTTCAAGAGCAGGATTTTTATAGAAATCCTCTGTAGCCATCGAAAACGTTATAGGTCCTGAGATTATAAGATTTCCGTTATTTCCCGTAGTGCTTAAAGATACTCCTCCCTTATTTGAAATATCATTAAGAGACACATGAAGATTTTTCAACTCTAAGTTTCCTGATGTTCTCAGTCCAGTTTCTGAAGAGTTAGAAGAGCTTCCTGTCTCTAGGACTACTAAGGAATTTGTCCCTTCTTGTACGAAAGATTGTGCCTCTATTAGAGCGCCATTCTTTATTATAAGAGTTCCTCCGGCGAGCCCTAAAGGCTGTTTAAATTGAGACACATTCGATGGGTCTTCAGGGCTACCACCAAATATAATCGTTCCAGGTAGGGGATTGTTTGCGATTTTTGAACGGTTAATTATTAATTTTTCATTACTATTTGCCTGATCTCCAGTAATCGGATCATTAAAAGTGATAGTTCTATCTGTCCAAGCTGTTAGCTCTACAAATTTAGCTCCAGATTCCAGGTGTATTCCGTTTCTTCCATTTTTATTTCTATTACCTTCGAAAGCAATATCTCCCGTATAGGCATTTATCTTTATTGTACCATTGGGAGCTATGCAAATAGCGCCGCCTTCTCCAGCTGCTGTGTTATTAGCAAAGAGGACTTTCCCATGACCGCTAATTTCTACGGTTGTTGCATAGATAGCTCCGCCATTTTTCGCAGAGGAATTTCCTAAAAATTCTACTAAGGCATTGTTCTGAAAGAACACAGGACGAGGAATTGCCTGTGGGTCTCCAGCTGGGTGTTGAGTGGAATCTTGAACATAAGCAATGGCGCCACCATTTTCTATCGAAAAGTTATTTTCGAATAGCAGATGTTGAATAGATTCCATAGTTACGGAAGCACCTTGAGAATAAATAGCTCCGTGACCGTTCTTTATTGTAGATCCAGGACATCCAGAAAAAGTGAGTTTGCTAAAGCCCCAAAAGCTCAGATCTTGTTCTGCTGAATTTTGGTTAACAATGGCTCCGCGGCCCGTAAGAGAAATATTTTCAAAAGTTAATGAGTTTCCGCTTCCTTGAAACCAGAGATTGCCAGCCCTGTTAATAAAACAAGATTCTGTTAAATTTGCTGTCGTTCATGGAGGGGTAGTTTTGAGCTCAATCGAGCTAATATTTTGAAAGGTAACATCACCACCGAATAGATAGGTGGTTCCCCAGGGATTATTTGATGCGCGGGTTGCCAATGTTTTTGATAATCCGTCTACGCTTTGTGTGATCTGCTCTTTAGTAACGGCAGTGTATTGTGGGATAGTTGCAGAAGTAAGGAGAGGTGTCTCGTTAGCAAAGGTAAGATAAGTAGGGAATAAAGAGGAAACGAGGAGGGGACAGTAAATAGAACGTTTCATATGAGGATAAGGGTTAAGGTGAAACTATTCGGAGCAATAGATCAGAAGATAAAAAAAATCAATAGGGACGCAAAGGGAAAATAGAAAAAACGTAGTTTTGAGAAATGAGAATCAGGGAAGAGGAGATCCCTGCTCATAAAGAGCAGGGATTTAAAAATGGTTAAAGAGGGTTAAAATTGTAGTTTAGCACCGAAGTCGTAGTTATAACTATGAGATGAAGAACGGAATTCGCAGTTACCTTCTGCGAAGAGTTCTAGATGCGGGCGTACGAAAAATCTTCCTGAACCTTGAACGGCGATAGCCTTAGTCGCTAGATTTGTTGCTTCTGTTGTCCAAGGAGCTAGACCTCCAATGAGAAATAGCGTCATACTCTCCGGATTAATTCGGAAGACATCTTGAATATACATAGCGGATAAATCATAAGCGAGGACCTTGTTAGGGCATGTACCGTTAAGTTTGATACCCATAGGAACAGCAAGATTTGCTAGGTAGGTACTTGAAAATAAGCAGCGACGTAGACCTTTCTCACTAAATTTCTTTTGTTCAGAATATACCCCTTGAAGCTTGATAAATGGAGAGACATGTTTTAACAAGAAGGAGTTTTTCATTGGTGTGCAAACAAATGTGGTTCCCAGTTCAGAAGCTAACGTATAGTTAGACCACGAGCCTGTTGTTTTTGTTTTATCAGTATGGAGTATCTTCAGGGAGTTATCGGTATGGCTATAGCTCACCTGAGCATTCATAATTACAGGAATTTTATTTGGCACATTAGGAATGTCAGCAGCGCCTTCTTTAGATCCCCCACATAGGAACCTTAACATAGGAAGGGATCCTGTGCGTTGGGCATATAGAGATCCTGCAAGAGTTTGGTGATCTACACTACCGTTAACATTATCTTCATCTTTACCAAACAGTTGGGAGAATGCTACGCTGAAGACATTTCCTCTTTGTGTTTTTGTGTTAGCTCCAATAGCATAACCAGCATTATCATGCCCAAAACCACGAACGGTTATAGAATTATCGACATGTAGGAAGTTTTTAATTCCCACGGCCCAAAATCCTTTAGGACATGGAGAATTTACAGCTAGAGATTCTACAGTTCTTTCTAAATTGCGAATATCTGTGAAATTTCCCCATAGGGTGTTGGGAACTAAAGAAGTTGTAATTTCCTGAGCTCCTCCAAAAGGAATGTATCCTGTAGGTTTCCAATAAACTGTTGCTGTTTTGCTTCCTAAAACAGTGACTCCTCCTGATGTAGACCCTGGAGTTGTTTTCCAATCCATACTCCACTCTCCTTGATAACCACGGTGAGCACTAAGATTTTTTCTAACAACTTTTGGAACATCTACTAAAACGACCTTTGTAATATCTTTAGCAGAGAGTTTTAAAACTTCCTGCTTTATATTATCGGCAAGAGCAGGATTATCATAAAATGTCTCCTGATCTGCTAGAATTCCTAAAGGTCCTTTAAGAGTTACAGAATTTGCAGCTCCAGAAGAGGAAATCTCCGCAGCTGAAGGTTTTGAAAAATTATCAAGGCGGAGCCAAAGCTCTTTAATATCGGTATTTTCGCTTGTTTTTATGCTTGACGTTTGATCAAGGATAACTTTAGACCCTGCAGTTTGCGTTAGGGATTTAGCTTCTAGGTGAGCTCCTTTTTCTAAAACTAGGGATCCTGCTGATAGCGTAATAGGCTGCGTGAATTTCGAAACATGACGCATTCTTTTTTTAGGACTATTTATATATCTTCCTGAAAAGATAATAGATCCTAAGAATGTTTCTCCTCCTACAGTTTTGTTAATTTCTAAGTTATCAGCTGCTACTCCCTCGACAATTACAGGATCGTAAAAAACAACAGCTTGGGATTCCTTAGCTTGTAATTTTGAAAATTTACCGTTTGTAGCGACGTGAATAGCGTTATTTACTCTAACTCCTCCGTCAACGATAGTATTTCCCTTAAAGATAATATTACCTTTTTCAGCAGATAAGCTAACTTCTCCAGATCCTGTTATGGAAATAGCCCCGCCTTTTTGTGTAGCATGGTTATTTTCAAATAACGTAGTTCCTCCAGAAGTCAGAACAAGCTTATCAGCATGAATAGCCCCTCCGGTAGTGGCAGAAGAGTTCCCCCTAAAGATCATCGAAGCATTTTTTTCAAGAGTTAGCGTTGCTGCTGTTGCTCCTGTTTTTGTGCAGAAAATAGCTCCCCCTGCGGCTGCAGAGTGGTTACTATTAAATAGTAACTCTTTATTTTCTTTGATAGTTGTTGTCGCTACGGAATAGACAGCGCCATTTCCCGTGGTGAATTTTGGAGCAGAAATAAACGCTAAGGTACTAAATCCTGATAGTGTTAATGCCTTCCCATCGGTAATTGCGCTGATGGCAGCACCTTGTGCTGTAGTGTTGACATCTTCAAAAATCAAGGAGAAGTTTGCACCGGTAAATGTAGTTGCTCCTACGCTATTTTTAAAACAGCTGGTATTTGCTGTGTTTGTAGATTTTACATGTTTGATAGTCACATCTGCAGTGAGAGTGTAGTTATTCCCCCCTCCTGTAGTTGCGTTTTTAACAGTAAATTGTCCATTTCCTGTAGAACCATCAAAGCTAGTAGATGAATCAAGATCAGTAGCATTTGCATAATTGTGAAATGCTATAGATGCAGTAAAAGATGATAAGATTAGAAACCCGTATAGGGAGTTTTTCATAATGTATGCCCTGTTTTGTTATAAAAAAATATTTTTTTGATATGGGCGAAACATTAGAGTTTCCCCCATACCAAAAAACAAGTTAGCTTGGTATTCGGATGTTTAGAATAAGCACCTCCCCAATGGGGACTGTGCTTATTTTAAAATAGCACCTTACTACCAAGATCTAAGTTGTAGCTATACGATGAACTTCGTCGTTCTACGGTTCCTTGAGCGAAGATATTAATGTGTGATGTGAGGACGAGGTTTCCTGATCCTTGAAACAACGCACCTTGTCTTGGGAGATTTGTTGCTGTTGTTGTCCAGGGGAGTAAACCTCCAGAGAGTAATGAAGTCACACTTTTAGGATTGCGACGATAGACATCGGCAATATACATCCCGGTAAATTCATAAGAGAGATGATGTAGAGATTGTCCTTGGATTTTTAAACCAATGGGTAAGGAAAGGTTTTTTAAAGAACTATTGCTAAAGGCGCGGCGTTTTAGCCCTTCCTCTTGAAATTGTGCTTGCTGAGCATGAAGCCAATGTAGCTTTATGAAAGGAGAGAGAGTTTGGAAAAATGAGTGGGAAGCATCTAAAGCAAAGGATAAAGAGCTACCAACCTGTGCGGAATAACCATAGGTATCCCATACACTTGTTGTTTTCGTTTTGTCGGAATACTTTACCTTCATATGATTTTTGTTAAAGCTGTAGCTTACCAAAGCATCAAAGTTAATAGGGAAATCCCTAGGAACTTGTAATAAGATTTTAGGTCTGAAAGTAGATGTTCCCGCAAGAAAACGCATAATGGGAAGGAGACGTCTAGAATGCCGAGCATACATAGATCCTGAAAAGAATTTATCACGAGCTTTTGCACGAGCAAAATCTCTAGAATTTCCAAATTGCTGACATAGACTTACGCCGAGAATATCCTCTTTAGGAGTGAGGATTTGTCCTCCTAGGACATATCCACAGCTTTGATGGCAAAAGCCATGATTTTGTTTGGAAGCATATTTCCTAGAAAAATTAGAAATTGCCCCTGACCAAATTCCTGTAGGGGAGGATTGCGCTGTTGTTTCTATAGCTTGCTGAGAAAATCGCGTATCTAAAAAGAGGTTCCATAAGCTGTTAGGAACTAATGATGTTGTAAATTCTCCGGTCCCTCCAGAAAAAGGAATGTACCCTGAGGGTTTCCAAGATAATACCATCTTCTTTTTCGGACTAACATGTCCTTCAGGATCTATTTCTTCAGACCAGGAAGTTTTCCATTCTCCCTGATAACCACGATGGTTATCCATATTGGAATTAGGCATTTCAAAAGTGTTATCGATCACAACATTATCTAAATGTTTGCAGCTAATAGTTAGATGATCAAAAGAGATTTCCTTAGCTAGGGCCTCCTGATTGAAAAATATTTCATCAGGAACCTCAAGAGTGATAGGACCTTGAAGATCAACACGCGCAGTGTCTGCAGTTGCGGAGAGTAGCGCGGGAGGTTCTTGTACGCTTGTAAGCTTTAAAACTAGATTTTTGATATTGAGGTTATTAGTAGTTTGTACTGTTGTTCCCTCTCCAAGAAGCAATATAGAAGCTCGCGATTGATCAAAAGATTTTGCAAGGAAAGTTACGCCGTCTTTTAATATTAAACTTCCATCTGCTAAGGCAAGATCTTGAGGAAACACGGACATCTTGGATAGGGGAGATGTTGTATAATAGTTGTCAGAAGAAAATACTATAGTTCCATTATATCTAGCAGCTCCATCGCTAGCGTTAATTACGAGCTTTTCGTTTGCATTTCCTTCGGATGTAATAGGATCGCAGAATTCTATAGTGTAGTCTTCACGAGCACGTAATTGAAGAAACTTTGCATTATTTTCCAAGTGGATAGAGCTTCTAATGCTATTTTTATTATTAGCAGGGTCAGAGCGTAGATTTCTTTGAAATGTCAGGTTTCCGCCATCTGCAGATAAGCTGATATTTCCATTAGGGCCAATAGCAATGGCCCCGCCCATACTTTCGGTAACGTTGCCCTGAAATAGGGTGGCTCCTCCCGTGGATAGTACTAAATTATCAGCGTAAATAGCTCCACCTGATGATTTTGATAAGTTGCTAACGCAGTGTATCTGATTATTACCCGTTAGTGTTAGTGTTGGAGCTGTTGCTCCTCCTGCACTTTTCGTGCAGTAGATAACAGCGCCTTTCTCAGTAGTTTTATTAAATCCGAAGCTTATATCTCTGCAGTTTTCGATAGTTACTGAGCTATTAGAATAAACAGCACCTTTCCCAGTTGCCACTAAAGGAGAGGCATAAAGAATTAAGTATAGAGAAGAAAATGTCAGAGTTTTGCCATCCGCTGTTGAGCTAACAGCAACACCTTGAGCAGTAGATGTAATATTCTGGAAAAAGAGTCTTTGATTGTTAGTACTAGTAAACGTAAGATCCCCAGCAGTATTTGAAAAACAGCTAGTATCGGCTTTATTAAACTGTGTTACTTGTGTTAAGAAGTAGGGTTGAGTTACTTGATAGATTGTACCATCGGCGTTACTAGTTTCTTTCACATTCAAAGTTTTACTGGGTGCGCCGTTGAATCCTGTTCCGAGGTTTACAGTATCAGCATCTGCAAGAAGATCGGTAGTTAAGGATAAGGCAAAAGAGGAAAACAGCAAAACTCCATATATAGAGTTTTTCATGAGTATTTCCTGCGTATTTTGCGGCTTTACATGCCATAGGGGAAATCTGAAAATAAAGCAAGAGTTGCTATTTCAGAAAGAGGCGCTGTAAGGGAGATTCCCTGATTTTATAAGCAGGGAATCTAAAAAAGTTAAAAACGTATTCTCCCACCAAAATTTAAATTATAGCTATAAGAATCTTCACGAAGTTCAAATCCTCCGTTACCAAACAAGCCAATTTGTTTGAAATGGGTGAAGTTACTCAAAGCCTGTAAAGAAAAGGCATGCCGTGCTAAATCATTAGCAGTTGTTTCCCAAGAGCTTCCCGTAGAAACCAAAGTTGCTAGACATTGGGGATTGCTTCTATAAACATCAGGAATATAGGCAACCATAAGCGAAAAGGTGTCTTTGTTACTGCGACTTGCTGTTTCAAACTTCACACCTATAGGAAGAGAAAGATTGGCAAGATGGCTACTTTCAAAAGAGCGTCCCTCACTTGTAGGCTCCTGAAAACTATCTTGCTCTCCATAAATCATCTGTACCTTAAGAAAAGGAACGCACTTTTCAAAGAGATAAGGAAACTTCATAGGGAAACTCGTAGAGATTTCTCCTGCATAACAGTTGCTTCCCCAGCAACCTTTGACCTCAGGATATACCACTCCCCTAGGGGAATATAACTGAGAATACCGCGTTGTCATATCATTTTCACCATGACAGTAACTACAGAGTAAATTCAAAATTACGGGAACCTTCGATAAGAAACCCGAGCTATTTATCCTATGCTCAAAGAATAAAGATCCCGCATAAACATGAGAGCGAGTTTTAGAAACTAGATAATCCTTATCTCTATTAAATAATTGGCAAAAACCTAAGGAAAATAGGTTTTCCCTAGGGGTATGTATACTCGCACCTACGGCATAACCCACACCCACATGGCAATATTTTTTATTTAACGAAGTTTTTTTCTTATGCAGACAATCAGTAATTGCCGATCCCCATAGGCCTTTTTGATACTCAACACTTCTTGCGCTAAGCTCTACTAATTGATGTAAAGCGCGGATATCTGTGAAACTTCCCCATAATGCATTAGGAACTAACAGAGCTTGACGCTCAGGATTAGGAGAATAACCCGTCTCCGTCCAAGAAAATGTTGCTAATTGCTGGGTGGTTCCTGTTCCTTGATTCCAGTTCATTGTCCAATATCCCTGGGAACCATAATGCTCATCTGGAAGTATTGGAGAAGTTATAGAAGCCGGTACCGTAGGAGTTGTTCCCGAAGGGGCTTCTATAACTAAAGCTGATGAAAAATCATGACTCTTAGAAAAAATAGGAAACTCATAGCTATTGCCATCAGCAGAAATTAACTGAACAGAAGAGACTGTAATATTTTGACCCGTTGTTTGAGAAGAGACCTTGGCAGATGCTAAAGGCATAGCTCCTAAAGGAGAGATATTCACAGATAAATCTGTTAGAGTGATTGCTCCACCATTTGTAGAAGGGGTTTGTAACGTGGTGCCCACATCCATAACAACAGAGGATCCCGAAGTTTGCGTGAAAGATTGTGCTTCTAAAGTTACCCCATCTTTAAGAATTAAAGATCCTGAATTTAAAGAGACCTTTTGATTAAGCGTAGATTTAAGATTTGCAGCTACTGCTTTTTCTTGTTCGCTAAGGCGCTCTCCAGAAAAGACTATTTTCCCAGAATAAGTGGATGTTCCCACAGTTGAATTTATTGTTAGATCAGGAGTAGCTGTTCCTGATGAGGTCACAGGATCATAAAAGAAAATACCCATTCCCTCTTTAGCAGAGAGTGTTGAGAACTTCCCATTATTTCCCAGGTCTATAGCATTTCTTACTGCTGATCCAGGATTTCCAGAGGTGATAATGGTATTACCATCAAACATAATATTGCCAATATCTGCTGTTAGGCTACACTCGCCACCATCTAAATAAATCGCTCCACCTTTAGGAGCTGCATTAGTTACAGAGTTATTGGCAAATAACGTAGGGCCCCCAGAAGTAATAGTTAACTTCTTAGAATAAATAGCTCCGCCACTAACTTTAGAGCTGTTTTTTAAAAAGAAAAACTGCTGGTTATTTTCTAACTTTAAATCAGGATCTGGCACAGCTGTGCCGTTACTACAGTAAATCGCTCCTCCTGAAGAATCCGTAGTTCCCGTTGTGGTGTTTTCTATAAATAACACTCTATTGTTATTAGAGATCGTCGTGGTGGAGTTAGAATGAATAGCTCCGCCATGTTTTTTTGAGGAGTTTTCTGCAAAGATAATTCCTCCGAAGTTATTTTCTATAGCATTTACTCCACTAGATTCTATGGCTCCGCCATTTTCTGTAGAGGTGTTTGCTATAAACTTCGCAGACATTGACGTTCCTTTTAGTGAAAATCCCTTCGAGGTAATAGCTCCGCCAGCTGCTGAAGAGCTGTTTTTTTGAAAAAGAATCATCGCATTCTTATCAAAGAGCGCAGTGCCTCCCGATTTTATAGCTCCTTGAGCAGTTGTTCCTAAAGAAGAGGAAAAACAAGAAAATATAGAAAATCCCGATACTGATAAGTTTTTATCAGCGGTTACCTCGATAGCTCCAGGTTTACTTGTTGCGGTGATGTTATCAAAAGAGAGAGAGTGGCCATTGCCTACAAAAAATAAGTCCCCAGTAGTTTGTGTGAAACAGCTTGCTACTAGGGGAGTATCTTTCCCAGCGTAAGAAATACTAATATTGTCAAGGCATGTATATTGTGTTCCTGCAGCGTCGGATGTTGATTTAGGAGTAAAAGGTGTTGTTGCCGTATTGCCATTATAACTATCCGATGAAGAAAGAAATTGTTCCGTGGGTGCTGCTAAAATTAAAGGAGTTGAGGTTAGCAACCCTGAGGGTATTAAAAGCCAATAGACAGGACGTTTCATATTTTTGCGTTTTATTTACGTTAAGATTGCTCTAAACGATCACAAAAAATGATTAAAAGTTAAAGGGTTTAGAATTGTGTGTGAGGGGGAATAGGGGAAATCCTGCCCTTTGCAGGGCAGGATAGCAAAATTAAAATGCAATCTTAGTTCCAAGATCAACATTGTAATTTCTTGAAGAACTTCGTAGTTCGAAAGCAAATTGGCCGAACATCTCAAAAGAGGGTGTCAACTTAATATGATTTCCAGCACGAATAGCAAGAGCATGTCTATCAAGATCTGTTGCTGTTGTTTCCCAAGAAACATCACTGATAGCCAAAGTTGTTAAACAGCTAGGATTATGACGATACACATCAGGTGTATACATGAGTGTAAGATCATAAGCTGATTTTTCTTCTTGGCAGATCTTTTCAAATTTCAAGCCAATAGGCACAGAAACATTTATAAGATCACAGCTCTCAAAAGTACGACCTTCTGTTGTAGGTTCTTTAAACTCTTCTAAGTGAGCATAAACAACTTGCAATTTTGCAAAAGGAGTACAGTTGCTAATAAGGGAAGTACTACGTACAGGAAAAGGCACGCTACTAGATAATGCTGCTGCAACAGTATCATTACCCCAAGTAGCTTTAACACGAGGATAGTCCGTGTAGTCCGTTTTCATATTGTTATTTGCATGGCTGTAAGTAAGCTGGGCATCAAATAGTATAGGAATTTCCTTAGAGAATTCTGAACAACATGTTTGAGGACCCTTGAATAAACGTAAAAAGTTATCCAAGATGCCTACATGCTGGTAATATAAAGATCCTGCGTAGATATCCGAAGCATTTTTCGCTACTAAGTAATCCTTATCTTTCCCAAATAGCTGACAGAAAGCTACGCTAAGAGAGTTATCGCAAGAAGTATTTGCTGTAGCTCCCAAAGCATATCCCGCACTAATATGACGGAATTTGCGATTTGTTGTTCGATCTTGATGGAAGAAATTAGAAATTCCCGATACCCAAAGACCACGACCACTATCTAACATGCTATCAACACTGCGTTCCATTACCTCTTGAATAGAACGTACATCTACAAAAGATCCCCAAAGAGTATTTAATACTAAAGGAGCCTGACGTTCAGGATTTGGCTTGTATCCTGTTTTCTTCCAAGTAAAAATTGCTGTGCTTGTTTTTGGATCAGAAGTTGTATCCTTTGCCCAAGAAATGCTCCAGTTCCCTTGATACCCATAATGAGCTTCAGGAGTAGGAACTTCACTAGGGACATCTGTTAATGTTACAGCACCTTTTGCAGAGAGCCTTATGCCTTCATAAACTAGAGTGCGGTCTAACTTATGTTCTTCATAAAATTTCCCAGAAGCATCAATAACTTGAATCGGACCCGATAAAGTTAGATTTTTCGCATTAGCATCAGCAGCAATTTCAGCAAGCGTGTTCCCATCTAAAGAACCGGGAGTAATAGCTAAACCTGTAAGAGTAACATCTTCAGTTTTTGCATGAAGCTTTGTCCCCGCATCAACAAGAATTATAGATCCCGCTGTTTGGGAAATCGTTTTTGCTTCTACATCCACACCTCTTCTTAAAACAAGCTGACCAGCTGCTAAAGCAATAGGCTGTGAAAATACTGTTTTTAAATTATCAGCGTCAGCAGCTTGATCTTCAGTAAGCTTCTCCCCAGAAAAGATAATTCTTCCTGTATAAGCTTTATCACCCTCAGCTTTATTTAAAGTGAGAAGATCAGCGCAAGCTCCTTCGCATGTAATAGGATCATAGAAAAATATAGACTGTTTATCAGCAGCACGTAAGTTTAAAAACTTACCGTTATTTCCTATGTTAATGGCATTTGCTTTTACAGTAGCGTTGTTTGCTGTCGCTATCGAGTTTTGTTCAAAAGTAATGTTACCAAGCTCTGCAGTTATACTACATTCTCCGCTACCGGAAATTTGAATAGCTCCGCCTTTAGGCGCAGCATTGGTAGCCTTGTTTTTTATAAAGAGTGTAGGTCCTCCAGAAGATAAGATAAACTTATCAGAACAAATAGCTCCCCCGTTTGCTGAAGAAGTGTTTTCTTTAAAAAGCAAAGCTTTGTTATCAGTTAAGGTAAGGGTCGGTGTCGTACCTGTTTTGCTACAATGGATAGCTCCGCCGCAACCATCGTTTGCTCCAGAAACTCTATTGTTTTTGAAGACAACAATGCCATTGCGTGCAATGGTCATAGAAGCTTCTGAAAGTACTGCTCCTCCAGCATTCGTAGCAGCATTATTAGAAAATTCTATAGTTCCTTGGTTATCCGAGAGGTTAGCAACTCCCGTAGCGGCAATAGCACCACCTTTTTTCGCACTCTTGTTGGTGGTGAAGTTGATTGTCTTGCTTGAGCCAGTTAGCGTAAAAGCTTTGCAAGCAATCGCTCCACCATCTTCAGCGGAAAAGTTCTGATCAAAAAGCACATTAGCATTGTTCGTAAGGTTTAATGCTCCTCCAGATTTCATAGCTCCTTTCCCAGTAGCTACGGTATCCGGGGGACACAACCTAAAACTCAAACTAGAAAAATCTGATAAAGTAAGAATCTTATCAGCAGCCGAAACGTTAATCCCAGTAACATTAGCACCAGAATTCACGTTCTGTAAGGAAAAGCTATAGTTGTTGCCATTGAAAGTTAAGTTATCAACTGTTTGAACAAAAGCTGCTGCGTTAAGAGCAGCTACCTGCCCAACATCCATAATAGAAATATCACTCTGTAAACTATAAACGGTGCCACCCGCAGTGTCGGTAGATTGCGAAGAGAACACGCCGTTGGCATCGAGTATAGATTCTTGAGTTAAAGGAGTCTCCGCATATAAATGCGAGAAACAAAAAGATAAGGGTATCGTTAACGTTGACGATATTAAAATCTTATATAAAGAAGGCCTCATTTTATACACTTGGGGTGAAATGAAAAAAACAGTTTCGTTAAATACTCAAAGGTACAAAAGAAAGCAAGTCTAATACAGAAAAGACTTGACATGTTTTTTCCGTTTCTGGTATACGGCCTTCCCGTTTTCAGAGAGCGCGGGGCTCTAGAATTTGTACTTTCCTCCTAAATCGGCGTTGTAACTTCTAGAAGATCCGCGTAGCTCAAAAGCTCCATGAGAGAAGATTTCAAAGCTATCAGCTAAGTGATGGTGTGTAGAACCCTCAACTAAGACTGCTTGTCTCGCAAGATTCGTTGCTCCTGTAGTCCAAGCGTTATTGCCAGAAGGTAAGAATACGTGGGACTTAGGATAATGACGATAAATATCAGGATGGAAAGCTATGCTTAAACCAAAGTCATTAGAAGACGTGGCTTTTTCAAGTTTCACACCTATAGGTAATGCAACGTTTGTTAAGCGAGAACTTTGGAATTCTCTGTTTCTATCTCCACCTTTTGTTTCTTTGAAGTTTTCTTGTTCTACAAAGACAACATGAAGTTTCATATAAGGGGAGAACAGCTCCCTAGGCAACATACTACCCAATTCCGCAGATACGCAATGGTTATTCCATGTACCTTTTGATGTAGGAGCCGTAGCATGTTTCGTAGTCATAGTGTTATGAGTTACGCTGTAGCTTAGTTGAGCATCAAAAGTTACAGGGAATTGCTCAGGAAGCCTGGAGAATATCACACCTTTTCTATTGGAAAATCCATAGCGATGTACCATTTTGTCTTGCTTGGTATGTAGAGATACCGCATAGACATGGGATTTCGTACGGCCAAGGTGATAGTCTTTGTCTCTACCAAATAGTTGGCAGAAACCAAAGTCAAAGATATCATCTTCAATGCTTTCGAAACTTGCACCAAGAACATATCCCGAACTGATGTGACGGAATCCTTTTTGAATTTTTGAAGCATCCCTATGGAAGAAGTTGGAAACTCCAGCTACCCACAGTCCTTTGGAATTTCTACTTTCGGAGCTAACCTCTATAATCTTTTGAACCGATTGAATATCGATGGCTGAGCACCATAAGCTATTAGGAACTAAAGTAGCACGTCTTTCAGGATCTGGTTTGTAACCTGCAGATAACCATTTTATCTCAAAGGAAATGGCTCCAGTAGCAGCGTCTGTGACCTGAACAACATCCCATTGTCCTTGGTAACCGAAATTGGAAGTTGTAGAACCCTGAGGAACAATATTGAATCCTGTGGTATCTACTTTTCCACCAGTTCCTGTAGAAACGCTTAAAAGATTGGCAGAAAAGTTCTTGCTTAATAGAGGATTGTCGTAGAATCCACCGTTAGCATCAACAAACTGTAAATCCCCAGTTATGGAAACATTTCCTGCTGTTCCTGTTCCTCCGGTTCCGGTTCCATTCCCTCCGGTAATAGTAATTACCTGGCCATTACCCAAGGAATCTAAGTTTACAGCTAGATTGTTAATGACAATCGAACCATCTGCCGCTGTTACTGGAGTAGCTTGAACAGCAGGTGCTGGAGCTGCTGGAACAGGTGCTGATGCAGCAGGTAATTTATTTACTAAATATTTGGCAACAACACGTGCGAGTTGACTGCTTGCATCGAGGCTTTTAGGTTGATCAGCAGGTTGACTACTTGCGCTATCTGCAGGTTGGTCAGCCGGCTGACCATTCTCGCCGGCAGGAGCATCTTTTTGATCAACAGGCTTCACTTCTACACTCTGAGGAGCGTCTTTTTGATCAGCAGAAGGATTTGCATTAACTGTAACTGGTGCTTGTGGCATAGGAACATTGGCATCAATAGTAGTTCCACCATCCATAATCACCAGTGTTCCGGGCTGCTGAGCAAAAGAAAGCACTGACAGTGTAGCACCACCTTTTAATACCAGGGTTCCTGCTTCTAAAGAAACAGGGTGGTGAAGGAAACTTGTAAGGTTTGCAGGATCTGCAGCTTCTTCAGGAGTTAATTTCTCACCAGAGAATACAATGCGTCCATCATACACAATAGCTGGTGTGCTTGTAGCTGTATCTTGAGCATTTAACTTCAATAAAGCAGGTGCAGGTGCTGCAGAAGAGGAGGCTTTAGTAACAGGAGCCTGAGGCTCTGTTGTTGTAATAGGATCATAGAAAGTAAGAGAATGTCCTGTTCCAGCACGCAATTGTGTAAACAAAGAACCTGCGCCTACATGAACAGCGTTATGGACAGGGTTAGGGGGTGTAGTGTCTGCTGCGTCTGCTGTGTCAGCTTGAACGCTAGGATTGGCGGCAGTAGTAACTGTATTACCCTCGAAAGTGATATTTCCTTGAGAAGCAGATATATCAACACTTCCACCATCTACAATGAAAATCGCTCCACCTTCACTTGCAGTGTTGTTGGAGAAGAGCATTTCTCCTCCAGAAGATAGAACCAACTTCTTGGTATAGATGGCTCCTCCTTTGCCTTTGGCGGAGTTGCCGCTAAATGTAACAGACTTGTTTCCAGAAATTGTTAAACAAGCATCAGCAGGAGGAGTTGTGACTTGTCCTGTGGAAGGAGCAGCTGCGGCAGCTGCAGTATAAAGAGCAGCAGCTTGTTGGCCATCATTGGAACCAGTAGGTGCACCGGACTGTACAGGACTAGAAGGAGTCCCGGAAGTAGTAGGTGGTGGCGTTAAACAATAAATAGCTCCGCCGTTGCCTTGCTCAGCAGTTGTAGATGTTGCCTGGTTGCCAGAGAAGACAACATTGCCGTTTTCGGTGATACCTGTATCGGCAGTAACATAAAGGGCGCCGCCTTCACCAGAGGTGTTTTCTGAGAAAGTTGCGTTTTTACTTCCTGACAAAGTGAGTTTCTCAGTAACAATTGCTCCGCCCCTATCAGTGGAGGAGTTCTGAGAGAAAGTAAGCGTATTGTTATTGGTAAGAGTTGTAACAAAAAATGTTCCGTCACTAGGAGGAACAGGTTCTGTAGATTCTCCTCCACAATAAATAGCTCCGCCTAGAGATCTGCTTGCTACTGCGGGTGTGTTTGTATTCTGGCTAGTATCTGTATTCGTCAGAGCAGCAGCAGAGTCCTGTGCTTCTGCAGCTAGGAAAATATTCCTAAATGCTGAAGACTCTACACTATTTTGTACTGCGCTGTTTTGTACTTCAGGCGCTTTAGCTGCTTTATCCTCGGTATCTTGGCCATCTTGTTTAGGAGATTCTACTTTGAGAGCAACTGTTTCTGCTGCTTTAGAAGCAGCAGCAGGTTGAGCAGGAGTTTCCGACTTGTTCCCGGAAAATACAACAGAACCGTTTCCAGAGATTGTTAGGTTCCCGTTCGTGCATAGTGCACCACCCTCTTTCTTAGACGTATTTCCTGAGAAAGTAATGGTTCCGGTATTAT
This sequence comes from Chlamydia sp. BM-2023, assembly GCF_964023145.1. NCBI lineage: Bacteria > Pseudomonadati > Chlamydiota > Chlamydiia > Chlamydiales > Chlamydiaceae > Chlamydia > Chlamydia vaughanii. The sequence goes on from NZ_CAXIED010000001.1 coordinate 985,592, forward strand.
CCTTAATCTCCGCATCTCCCTTAACTGTAACAGCTCCGCCTTCGCCAGAGGAATTGGTTAAGAAGGATACGTCTTTACCTCCGGATAGTGTAAGCTTTTCTGTAAAAATCGCTCCGCCGCTAGTTAGCGAAGAGTTGTCAGAAAAGGTAACTGAAGTGTTTTTAGTAATATTTACAACACTAGGAGTTTTTGGTGTATTTCCAGCGGTTTGTTTGGAATCAACTGTGGCACTAGCCTGAACAGATGAAGTGCCGGCGGGAGCTTGTGATGACGGATTAGATGCTGGGGGATTTTGAGTTTGTCCTACACAGAAGATAGCTCCACCAAGTGATTTGGTTATATCTGCTCCACCAGCTGTATTCTGATCGGCTGTTGCACTATCTGGAGAAGCAGCTTGTACTACAGGAACTACACTAGCAGCCGCGCCAGGTTGAGAAGGAGGTGTAGGATTAGTACCGGACTTGTTTTTGGAAAATACAACGGTCCCGTTGCCAGAGACTGTTAAATTTCCACGAACATACAGGGCACCACCCTCCTCAACAGATTGATTTCCTGAAAACGTGACAGTTCCGGTATTATTTTCAATTTCTGTAGCTCCATAAACTGAAGCAGCTCCACCTTCACCAGCAGAATTTTCAGAGAAGGTTACGTCTTGACCACCGGATAGAACGAGGTGCCCAGTGAAAATAGCTCCACCGACTGTTGAGGCGGCGTTTTTAGAAAAAGTAACTGAAGTATTGTTAGTAATATTTACAGTAGGAGTTTGTACTGCTACATCTCCAGAAGCTTGTTTAGCTGCTGGAGGAGATGCTGGGGGGTTTTGAGTTTGCCCTATACAGCAGATAGCTCCGCCATACCCTTTTCCGTCATCTGCAGATGCGCTGTTATCGGTTCCTGAAGATGAATCAGCACCCCCTGTTCCTGAGGTCATGAAAACATATTTAGCAGCTACAACAGATCCTTCTTGCGCTGCAGGTTGGTTATTGTCAGTATTTTCAGCGGGTGTAGGTTCAGATTCACTAGCTTCTTCTTGAGCTTTTCCTTCTTGAGAAGCAGCGGAGGCCGCAGCACCGCCTCCAGTTTCTGGAGCAGTAGCAACAGTTTGTGCTTGGTTACCTGAAAAGACAACAGCATTATTTCCCGAGATTGTTAAATCTCCAGAAAGACAGACAGCGCCCCCGTATTGCTTGGCATTATTACCAGAGAAGGTAACTGTTCCTGTGTTGTTCGAAATATTTCCGTTCCCTTCAACACGAACAGCTCCACCAGATTCTTTAGAAGAGTTGCCAGTAAATGTAACGTTTACGTTGTTTGTAAATGCAATGCTTGGGGCAGATGTTGGAGTTGGTTCTGCAGCTACACCGGAAGCGGCAACAGCTGAGGAAACAATTCCTGAAGAAGTCCCATTCGAAGAACCGGCGGCAGTACCTGTTCCTGGAACAGCAGCTTTTGGTCCAGAATAAACCGCGCTGTCTGCTTGGGTTTGATCTTGTTTTGTAGCGTTAGTGAAGGATAGATTGTCGAAACCTGAGAATGTCAACGCAGAATTGGCAGCATTGCTAATAGCTGATCCTTTACCAGTGATGGAGACATTCGAAAAACTCATGGAGTGGTTTGCTCCAGTAAAAGTCAGTGAGCCATCCGTATTTGAGAAGCAGCTAGTATTTGTAGCTGGAGTAGTGGTAGTCGCAGAGTCTCCACTAGTGCCTGAATTTTGAGTTGCTGCATCGGAGCTTAAATAGTAAAAGGGATTGTTATAGGTATCTGTATGGAAGTAGTAAGCTGCTGCAGCAGGAGCCGAATCGCTGTTAGCAGTCCCTCCTTCTTGTTGGCCGCTCGTGTTGTCTTGGGAAGGTTGTGCTTGTGTCTGAGAGCCGCCTGCTGCTGCATCCGCGGTTTTTGTTCCGGCAACATTATTAAAAGTTACGTCTCCGTCAAGGGTGTAGGTAGTTCCCGCAGCATCAGAAGTACTTCTAACAGTAAATGGTTCTGAAGTCGTTGTCCCAGGATAATCGTCTTTAGGACCTAGTGTTATATTCCCATTGCTTGGCGTTTGTGTAGTGGCAGTAGATGAGGCAGCCTCTTCGGCAATGGCTTCGAATGATAAAGGTAGGGAAATAGCTGAGGAGATTAACAACAAAGGAACAGAGGACTTCATGAAAATGTTCTTTTTGTGATTTGGAGAAGTAATTCACGCAATAGAAAAAAAAGGAAAATAAATCAAGAAGCAACAGAGTAATAATGATCGTAAACGTTTTATAAATAGTATAAAACGAAAACATAACCAAGAATCATATAAAATATGACTCTTGGTTGTCTCATTTACGTCTATAAATTAGGAGAATTAAGAAAAAAAAAGAGGGAGCCTAATTTTTAGGATCGCAATGATGAGAGGAATGTCCTTTGGAACAACATTCGCCGGCTTGGTGTTTCTTAGAACAACAACCGCACAAATTTATTAGAGAGATAATACCAGCGATTCCTATTACAATATAAGTTATTTGAGTAGCTGGTGCACTTGCGCCTCCGCATAGTCGAGCAATAAGGTTTACTTTATGATGAGTTAATCCTATAATTCCTACGTTCAATGCACAAAGAACAACAATAAGAGAGGATAATCCCCGAACGAGTTTGCCTAGCATTGCTTTTCTCCTAAGTGATGTATACTTAATTCCATCTTTTAATCTTTTTTATAATTTAATAAAGTTTTTTTTTGTTTTTAGGCTTTTGGAGAGACATTGACTTTTTGCTTACAAGGAGTTAAGTTGGGCAAGAAGTTTTTTATAAATAACTCAAAAATGGATATTAGCTTCATCAGACCAAAATATTGGGATTAGAAAATGAAACAAACTTATGTGAATAGAGAAGAAATTTTAATTTTAGCAAAAATTTCAGCTTTAGAATTAAGCGAAGAACTTATCCAAGAATACGAAACTTCCTTAAACGAAGTCATTAAAACTATGGAAGCATCCATATCTATGGATGTAACAGATGTAGCGGTTGAGATTGCTCTATCACATGTGATCAATCCTGAAGATTTGCGAGAGGATACTGTTACTTCAAATTTCTCACGTGAGGAGTTTCTTGTTAATGTTCCCGAGTCTTTGGGGGGATTAGTGAAGGTGCCCACAGTAATAAAGTAGAGATAAGACGTAGGAAGATATGTATCAAAAGAGTGCCTTAGAGTTAAGAAACGCGTTAGTTACTGGAGAATCTTCAGCAACAGCAATCGTAGAGTATTTTTATAATAGAATAGAAACCGAAGATAATCGCATAGGAGCATTTCTCTCTCTTTGTAAAGAAAGAGCATATGAGAAAGCTGCAACTGTAGATGAAAAATTAGCAAGAGGGGAGCCCTTAGGGAAGCTCGCAGGGGTTCCCATAGGAATAAAAGATAATATCCATATTTCTGGATTACCTACGACTTGCGCTTCTAAAATGTTGGAAAATTACATAGCGCCTTTCGATGCTACGGTAGTGAGACACATAGAAGATGAAGATGGAATTATCTTAGGCAAACTCAACATGGATGAGTTTGCTATGGGATCAACAACTCAGTATTCTGCTTTTCATCCTACAAAGAATCCTTGGAATTTATCTTGTGTTCCTGGGGGATCCTCAGGAGGCTCTGCAGCAGCAGTAGCTTCAAGGTTCTGTCCCATAGCTTTAGGGTCTGATACTGGAGGATCCATACGTCAGCCTGCGGCTTTTTGTGGTGTTGTTGGATTTAAGCCTTCCTACGGTGCGGTATCACGCTATGGTTTGGTAGCTTTTGGTTCTTCATTAGATCAGATAGGCCCTATAACAACAGTTGTTGAAGACGTTGCTCTTGCAATGGATGTCTTTTCTGGAAAGGACGTAAAAGACGCTACTTCTCAGAAATTTTTCTCAGGATCTTTTCAAAATGCTTTATCTTTAGAAGTTCCGAGTTTAGTCGGAGTTCCTAAGGGATTTTTAGAAGGCTTACGAGAGGATATTAAAGAGAACTTCTTTGAATCTTTAAATGTTTTAGAGCGTCAAGGTAGTCGGATTGTAGACGTTGATCTGGATATTTTAGAGCATGCGGTTTCCGTGTATTATATTGTAGCTTCTGCCGAAGCTACAACAAATTTAGCGAGATTTGATGGTATCCGTTATGGATACAGATCTCCGGAAGCGCATACTATGGAAGATGTATATACAATTTCCCGAGCTGAAGGTTTTGGTAGGGAAGTTATGCGTAGAATCCTTTTAGGAAACTACGTTTTATCTGCTGAACGTCAAAACGTTTATTATAAAAAAGGCACAGCAATTCGAACGAAAATTATCCAAGCTTTCCAAAAAGCTTACGAGGTATGCGATGTAATTGCTATGCCGGTATGTTCTTGCCCGGCATTTCCAGTTGGGGAAATCTTAGATCCTACATCTTTATACCTTCAAGACATCTACACAGTTGCTGTGAACCTTGCTTATTTACCTGCTATAGCGGTTCCCTCGGGCTTTTCCCGAGAGGGCTTGCCTTTAGGATTTCAGATAATAGGACAACAAGGACAAGACCAGCAAGTATGTCAGGTGGGTTATAGCTTCCAAGAACATGCAGGAATTAAGAAATTATATCCTAAGGGAAGTAAGGAAATCGTTGATGGGGGAATAAAGTAATGAGCGAAGTTTATTCTGACTGGGAATCCGTCATAGGTCTTGAAGTCCACGTAGAGTTGAATACAGCATCAAAATTATTTAGTGGTGCGCGTAACCGTTTTGGTGATGAGCCTAATACAAATATCTCTACAGTGTGTACGGGATTACCAGGGTCTCTTCCTGTATTAAATAAAGAAGCTGTTCGCAAGGCCATTTTATTTGGCTGTGCTGTTCAGGGTGAGGTGGCCTTACTTAGCCGTTTTGACAGAAAGTCTTATTTTTATCCTGATAGTCCTAGGAATTTTCAAATTACCCAATTTGAGCATCCTATTGTTCGTGGTGGTCACGTAAAAGCAATAGTTCAAGGTGAAGAGCGTTATTTTGAGCTTGCCCAAGCACATATTGAAGATGATGCTGGTATGCTAAAACATTTTGGTGAATTTGCTGGTGTGGACTATAACCGTGCAGGCGTCCCTTTAATAGAGATTGTCTCCAAGCCTTGTATGTTTTGTTCTGAAGATGCTGTTGCTTATGCTACCGCTCTTGTATCCTTGTTAGATTACATTGGGATTTCCGATTGTAATATGGAAGAGGGCTCCGTACGTTTTGACGTAAACATATCGGTACGTCCTAAAGGTAGCGATGAGCTGCGTAATAAAGTAGAAATTAAAAACATGAACTCTTTTGCTTTTATGGCGCAGGCTTTAGAAGCTGAAAAGTGCCGTCAAGTAGACGAATATCTTTCAAATCCTAGTAAGGATCCTAAAACTGTAATTCCTGGAGCGACATATCGCTGGGATCCCGAAAAGAAAAAAACGATATTGATGCGTCTTAAAGAGCGCGCTGAAGATTATAAATATTTTATTGAGCCTGATCTCCCTGTATTGCAACTAACAGAAGCCTACATTGATGAAATACGCACGACGCTTCCTGAGCTTCCCTATGACAAATACCACAGGTATTTGCATACGTATGCCATTGCTGAAGATATCGCTGCTATTTTAATAAGTGATAAGCATGTTGCTAACTTCTTTGAAGTTGCTACGACGCATTGTAAAAATTATAGAGCACTTTCTAATTGGGTGACTGTAGAGTTTGCAGGGCGCTGTAAAAACTTAGGGAAGAAACTTGCGTTTTCGGGGATTCTTCCTGAGAGTGTTGCTCAGCTTGTCAATTTTATTGATACGGGAGTGATAACAGGAAAAATAGCTAAGGATATTGCTGATATCATGATGGAGTCTCCATCGAAGAGCCCAGAAGATATCCTTAAGGAAAACCCTGAAATGTTACCAATGACAGATGAAAGTGCTCTACTTTCTATTATTCATGAGGTTGTTGGCTCTAACCCACAATCTATAGCAGATTATAAAAGCGGAAAGACTAAAGCTTTAGGATTTTTAGTAGGGCAAATTATGAAGCGTACTCAAGGAAAAGCTCCTCCAAATAGGGTAAATGAGCTCTTAATGGTAGAATTGGAAAAGTAATCATTGAAGATTATATTATTTTTTTGCTATCTTATTGAGTATCTAAGGGAAAACTGCTCTTTTAAGGTGTTCGCACTTTAAAAGAGCTTTTTTATTTTCCAAACTATGATGCAAATTCTCCGGGGAAATTACTTACCCTTCTTTTTCTTCCTCTTAGTTCGGCGCTGTTGTTTAGCGGGCTCTTCTTGATCTGAAGACTCGTCATCACCATGATGGCTTCCCTCTTCTCTATCATGTTCTTCATCATGACGATCTCTAGATCTTGATGATGACACGCCTCCTACTCTTCGTCCTTCTCCCCCTTCATTTGGTAGGGAGATGGTAGATACTGGAGAGGGGGTTCCAAAGGGAACACCTGGGTTTGGCCCTGTCCCCCCTGTGTGTGAGTCTTCAGGGACAGGAGTCGAAGAGGTAAAGGGATTGTAATCTACTTGTGAGGTTGGAGATTCAGCTCTCGCGAAATGTATATCTTCTTCTGAAGAACTTTCAAAGACGTCAGGATTTTCATTCTCTACTTGATTTAAAGCGCGATGTCCTACAACTCCTCGAGATGTAGCGTCTAGTCGTCTGCGTCGAGTATGAACGCGGGCTTCTCGGTCTTCGAGTTCTCTCTTTGCTTCTGCAGAAAGGCTTCTTTTCCTTTGGAAGGAGATCCGTTTTACATCTTCTGCTGAAGGGGTGCCTTCAGGATGTAGAGCTTGATCGGATACTTCAATAATCTTCTTTTGCTCATTGATGATTGACTGTGTTTTAAAGTGCTGGAAAGTCACCTTACTTAAGGAGATTAACGACAGGCCTATGGTCATAAAGCCCATCAGGAACATAGGATTGGCGAAAATTAGAGCGCTTCCTCCTGCTGTGAAGTAGGCAGCAGCTATTAAAGCAGAAGCGATTCCTAAAAGAATAAAAGGTAGAAGAACAGCAGTGATAGTATCGGCGATTTTTTGTGCTCTTGGGGTATTGGCAATATCGGAAATGAGCATTGTCAATCCTAAGGCACCAATAACAAATCCTGGAACTAATCCAAATAGGAGTAATCCTTGTCCTTGAGAAGCAACAAGAACACCGACAATTGTAATAACAGCAACGGCAATAATCGTAACGTCAAAGACATAACGCATTTTCGGATTGCGATCAGGAAGGGATAGGAGCCTTCCGAAGAATCCTTTAGAAGTTGCTTTTATACGACTGCCGATATTTCCCGAGGGTGCTGGCACCTGACTCTTAGAAATAGGTTTTGGTTGCTGACCTAGTGGATCTATAGAATTACTCATCTATATAGCTCTATTTGTTAAAAAATAACCATTTTCACTGAAACTTTCGTTTCAGACTTAGTTACATATATTATAAGACTTGCCCGTCTTTAGTTGGGACAGTTTTATTTCTTTGATACTGTTAACTTTTTGTAAAGATTGCTTCTTTACCTCACCTATCAGTCGGGGTATCTTCTAGAAAAGGAAGAAACAGTAAACTCAAAAAAACTAGGGGTTTTCACTGTTTTCTTGAGGGATTTCAGAAGGGACGGATAGGCTTATTACGGAACTTTGCCGGGATAGGGGAGGGGAGCGATCTATAGTGGGGGACGGCAGAGGTGTTCCTTCTAAGCTTGTAGGAGGTGTACTAGCTTGATCTTGTCTCAGAGAAAATAACTCACTATGGATATTTAACAGTGTTGCGCTGGTTCCTACGGCTCCCATGACGCCAATCATAAAGAAGACAACACTTGGGGAGATCATAATTGAACCGAATACAGCGGCTATAATAATCGCTGAAATTAAGATGCTAATAAACCATGCCATTAAGTAGCTGGTAAAATGACTGCAGCTTCTTGTAGTGATAGACTTGACTAAACAGGCTATCGGGATCATCCCTACGGCTGAGAATGTCGCAAGGGGAAATGATATGATTTTAATGGTGCCGAGAAGAGCAGCAACAAGGACCTCTATAGCGATGGCAGTTTTAGGATATTGCTGAGCCTTATTTTTACAGTGGCGAGCAACGACCCTTTCAGGCAGCGTTATATCGAAATAAATTTGTGAACCTTGTTTACAAACTTCACGACAATTCATTCTAACCATTAAGCAAGTTGAAACTATATTAGAATGAAAAATTTTAGATAGTTGTGAGTTTTAGTACAATCTAAATTCTAGATATAAAAATTAATAAGTAATAAACTTATTTTTAATTTTAGAAGGCTACCATAGCAGAACCACCAAAAAACGCCGAAGATCTAAAAGGGTAATTTGTGCAGTTATTGTTATGACCATCAGCAAGCGAGATGTCGCTTCCTATGGACCAACCATAAAAGGCTTTGATGAAACTGCCCGGCCAAGGTGTTAATTTCACACTACCTTCGATTTCACGACCCTGATATTCGAAAATACCTTCAGAAGAAGATAAGGGATTTGTTCGGAGCTTCTTTCTAAATCGTGTGAGTCGGTAAGCTGCTCCGAAGTCACATACCGATGTACACTTGTATTCTACAGAGAAGTTCACAGGATAGATACAGTTTATGGTGAGCCTATCGTTAGGCTTGTAAGTGGCACCTAGTAAAGGCCAGGCCTTTTCTTGGTGTAGTCCTGTTTCATTAATCATTCCAAAAATAACGGAGAGCTGTTCTGTAGCTTGATATTTTCCAGAAAGGACAGCTTGATATAGGCCATAGCCTATCTCAACGTTTTCTGGATCAAGAAGGGCAGAAAAAACTACTGACCATTGCCAGTTTTTTAATGACAATGTGTAAGCACCTAATGAAAAAAGGAGATAGCTATAATAGGACTTATCTTGGAATGTATAATACCCTAGGGAATTAGCATCTCCAACTATGGGTTGGGCATTATCCCAACGGATATCTGTACCTACGTATCCTGTGGATAGTAATAGCCCTGATTGCTGAGTAAGGGGAAGTGTAAAAAGAAGCGAAGCGTCGTATTGACGAAAACCTAAAGACTGATTTGGCAGTTTTTTAAAGTCGGCATTTTCCACTTGTAAGTATTGCGTTTGAAAGGAAAAAGGCCGCGGTTTAGGAGCCGCTTCACGAGCTTCTCTATCGATTCCGCAAGCATCATGAATAATGTATATTGGAGTGGAGATTAACTGACCGGCAAGAGTCATCGCATGAAATAACAACTTCAACATATTTCTATTTTATAACTCCTACGGGCTACATCCCCCTTGAGAAAATCTCTTTAAGAGGATAGTTACAACCCTTATTTTTTAGAAATTAGCCTAGCTATTTTGATCTCTATTAATAAAAAATAGATTATCCTTTCATAAGATAGATTACTACTGATTTTCACACTCTTTGAAAATAGCAGCTTCTATATTTTTCTATGGGAATGGAGATCTTTTCTTAGCTATTTTTAGAGTCGCAAATTTCATTAAATGTTTTAAAATGCGTTTTGCAAAGAAGAGATAAAACTTCTTTCCCATGTGTTCCTAAGATAGATTTCCCCGCTGTTTTTACATGAGCAGAAGCTCCTTTAGGAAGCTTTAATGAAAAACGTTGTTCTAGCTTTGTCATAGTAGTAATAAAAGCATCTCTAGCTAATATCGATGCTGCAGCAACAACGATATCTTCTTCGGCATGTGTTTTTTGAATTACAGAAATATCGGTATTTTTTTTTCTTAGAGCATTGAGTAAAACGCTTTCTGAAGAGGCAAACTGATCTGAAATAGCAAAGACCTCTCCCGAAGGGCGTGGGGCAAGTTGATCAATAATTGTGGCATGTGCCCACGCTAGAAGAATATTGAGATTACGAAATTTTTCGTAGAGCTCATTATATTTTTCCGGATAGAGAATCATGACATCGTAAGTGCAAAATGTGCGGATAGTCTTCGCTAGGGAAAGAATTTGCGAGTCATTGAGTAGTTTGGAATCTTGAATTTTTGTTTTATAGAGATTTTTTAAGGTTTCTTCGTTGCGGGCATAGACCCCAGCAATACATAAGGGACCGAAAAAATCTCCTTTTCCTGATTCATCGACTCCTAAGCGGGGACGAAGGTCTTGCTCAATACGGTTGTGAGAAAAGGTGAGTAAAATTTCCGGTTCTAAGAAAAATTCAATGAATTCTTGAGATCCTTTACCTTGCACGACGAGCTTCCCGGAGAGATATAGTGTGCAGCTTACCGAAGGTCCTCGAGCAGAGAAAATGGTATACTGGGGTTGTGTTAACACAAAACCCTTTTCCTCAAGACGATCTTTTAGTAAACCGTGTAGCGAGGGTGATAAGTTGGTAACAAACGGTGTGGACATAAGAAAGAGTCTATGGATTTTAGTTTTTCTAAGACTTGGGGTATTTCCCTAAAATTCTTAGTGTTTTACTTAGGGTAAACATCGTTATAACTTGCTCAGCATAGGGATATATAATGTATATGCTGATTTCGAAGTACAAATTAAACGTTAATCATGTATATTCCTGCAAGAGGACAGGACCCTAATCTAATGGAAAAAGTCTCGGATTTTTAGGACGAGAAAAATCTCTTAGGAATTAGGATTTGTATTTTTAGGATACCTCTTATGTGGAATTTCTATGGCAGAACATATTCATCAAGAGCTTGTGCATTTAGGAGAGATTTTTCGCAGTAAACGCGAAGAACAATCCCTATCATTAAAAGATGTTGAGGCGGCAACCGCCATTCGTTATTCGTGTTTAGAAGCTATAGAAAATGGCTATTTAGGCAAGCTCATTTCTCCAATATATGCTCAGGGATTTATAAAAAAATACGCAGCATATTTAGGGTTGGATAGTGAACGTATTCTCCAAGAACATCCTTATGTTATGAAAATCTTTAAAGAGTTTTCAGAACATAATATGGAAATGTTACTTGATTTAGAATCTATGGGGGGAAGGAACTCTCCAGAAAAAGCTATTCGTAGCTGGTCGAATCTATGGTGGGCAGGGCTAATTGCTGTTAGCGGAATTACTATTTGGTGGTTAGGTTCTCTGCTGTCCATTTTTTAATAGCATAAGCTAGGTTCCCCTAGCTTAATGCAGTTCATTAGGTAATTACCAGAATATCCTTTGGAATACATGTTGGGTTTTTTCTACTTCTTCTAATAATTCTTTTTGTAGATCAGGTGTCAACCATCCACCTGTTCCGGGAACTTCTGTATCATCGTCTACAAAAACTTCTCCCACTGGCTTCATCTTTTCCATGAGCTTTTTTAATACTTCTTGAGCTTCTGGAGAAGGAAGTTCTCCTTGTGAGCTCACAGGGGCAAATCCCGCAGCAAGCATAGCAAATAGAATGAGGACAAGAGCTCTGAATTCAAGAGTCAGCATAGCGTATTCGTTTTTGTCAGGGGGATTAAAAGCTGGAGCGTTTTCAGTTAGGCAAGATAAGGTGTTGTTGATAGTCCTGCAAATAAATTTTATCGCGCATTTTGGCATGTAGCCTGTGGCTTGCGACTCCAAGTCCATAACTTTTACTCTTTGCAGGTGTTTGAGAAGTTTGCGAACTCGCCATGTTTGAACTTTTCGCGGATCAGGTTGTTCCGGATTCGTAATAATAAAAGTCATTGGTGCGACACGTGCTTCTTTGATTCTAGCAGCCTTTGCTGTGCAAACAACGTCTCTAGATTCTGGATCTGGAAGGCGTTCTGGTTTATTAGCTACGTCAAATAATTCGTCTTGTAGAGGGGCTGAGAATTTTTCCTCGAGCTCCTTGGTTACTCGCAGACAGAGTTGTTTAAACGCTTCTCCCTGGTCTTGCTTCACGTTCTTCCCGTCTCGTAGCATTTGATCCAGAGGTAAGGAAGATTGGTTCATGGCTTCTCCGACAACAAGACTTCCGTGATCTCTGATCATCTCTCTTATAAATGGTACAACATTGCATCGAGAATCAGGTTCCGTAGAAGGATCAGGTGAAGTTTCAGAATCAGGATTGATAATACATGTGCAAAAGCAATCTAAAATCGAATTTGCCCAACCAGGACAGTTGTTTTTACAGAAAGGAGAACAGCAATTGTCTCGAACATGTCGTGCTGTACGCTGTGTACGTGCATTATCTAAGAAGGCGTTTACGAGTTGTCCCGCGTTTCCTATCATATTTATAATATGACCGCCCATACTAACTCCGCCGAGACCACCAGCACTTCCTGCTCCTGCTAGGATTTTTCCTCCTGTGGCGGCAGCTCCTGCGGCAGCGCTAGCAGCTCCATCTTTATTATCGTTACCCCCGCCCATATTTATGGATAAATTAAAACTATTGACGGGTTGTTGTGTTACAGGAGGAGGGCACCCCCCCCCCCCCCAGCTGGGGGCGCGCCTTCAGAAGGCTGAATTACCGGATGATATACCGTTGTGTTACAACAAGGACAGCACATAAAATTCTCCAAATTTTTGTTATGTTGATAAGACTATAAGTTTTTAATAGTCTGTTAATTAGATAAAAATATCGGGATTTTTTAGTGAAAGCAGACTTTTTTTCTAGAGTTTTTTTAAATGGGGAAGTAGTGGTGACTCCACAGGTGTGTATGAGGGCTTTATTAGTAAAAAAAAAGAAGGCGAGCTTTATGAGGTTTTATAGCATTTCTCCCAACAGGGCGTGTTGGGAGAAAGAAAAACTTTTTAAATCTATCTTCCAGCTGTTTAGCAAGAAGACGTACGATTGTTAACGGAGAAATTATCCTATAAGGCCGAAAATGTTCTGAGTTTTTTTAACTCCATTGAGAAGGTCTTCTTGTGCTTTAGGTGAGAACCAACCTTCATCATTAGGATCATCTCCTCCTTCAGCTCCTTGATCTTGAGGGGCGGTAGCCGCGGCATTTTGACGTATGAAGTTCTTTAATTCGCGTAATTCTGCCATAGGGGTAGGATCTTCTCCCTCAGGGCCTACAGGAGCATATTCACAGGAAAGAAGAGAAAGCAAAATTAACATCAAGAAATCCTTTCTTATCATCATTAACGCATATTTTTGCAGAGGGGGATCAAAAGCTACTGCTCCCGAAACTAAGAAGTGACAGGCGTTTTGAAGTACTGTGGATACTACGTGGTTATCTCTGCCTAAGGGGTGTTTTTCTCCTGTTCTTAGGTTTACAACATTTAGATGGAGGAGCTGTTTTTCAAGTTTAGAAAAATCTATTTTCTTGGTGTAATGACTTGCTATGAGATCAGAAGCACCTAAAGGTTCTATAGTTTGTGTAGTTGGTGGGTTGTAGCATCTTTGTCTATTTTCAAAACCCCGTTTCACTACTCCGGGTTCTCTATCTGTTGTTTTTGGTAGGTCTTCTGCACAATCAGCTACTAGAAATAAACATTTTTGTAAGGGGGTTATCATTGTTTTTTCTAGATCTTGTTTCGTTGTTACGCAGGAATTGTTAAATGCTTCTTTTTGCTCATCTGTTAATTCTGCCCCCGAACGTTTCGTGTTTTCGATATCCCCACCGCCTTGTTCTAAAGTGCGACCTACAACAATAGGGCCGTGGAGGGTTTCCATTTCTTTGATAAATTGTTGGAAAGGTGTTTCTTCTGGAGGTTTACCAGAAAAGGAAAAACAGCATTCAAAGCAGGAAGTAAGCCAGCCTGGACAGCAAGAGGAACTCTCAGGTTCATAGACCGAAGCGAGCTGTTGTCCAGATTTAAGGATTGTAAAAGTAAGTGATTCACTAGTTTCGGGAGAGGGTATTTTTTCAGAACTTTCAGTTAATAATAAAGGCTGTGAAATTGCTTCTGAAGGAGACGTACCCCCCCCCCCCCCGGATTTTCTTCTAAGGGAATAGCTTCAACCGATCCTTGATTGGCTGGGGGCTGGGAACTAGAACGACTGCAAGGGCAACACATAAAATCTCTCCAAAATAGCGATGTGATAACAGGGGCTTAAGATGTTTAAGGTCTGTTGATTGTGATGAAAACAGTGGCATTCTTTAGAGAATAGAGGATTTTTTGCTAGGTCTTTTTTCATAAGAGATTAACCTTAAAAAGGTAATTATCGCCTCATGAATATGTGTGAGGGTTTTTTTACATAAAAAGAAAAAACATTTCACGTTTAACATAGCTATATATGCAGTACCTAAAACGTGTGTCTGTATTAGGGTAGTATCCCATGAAAACGTCCTAAGAAAAAGAAGAGCGATAACAACGTTGCTGTTTATATAATTGAAAATGATAGAAGAGGTTTTTTCCTCCCAACATGCTCTATTGGGAGAAAGAAAAACCTCTTTTTCAGAAGATGATTATTTAGAAAAATTCTAGTAAAAGCATGAATCTAACTGCTGTAAATTCATGATCTACCAGAATATGTGTTTTTGACCCGCCTGGTTGGCTTTCTGGGCCTTTTGCAGCATTTTTTCTTGATTTCTAGGTGAAAACCAATCACTGCCACCACCACCAGCAGCTCCCCCGGTAGCACCAGAATCATCTCCTCCAGTAGCTCCCTGACTATCTCTTTGATCACCACCGGTTGTTCCATCAGCTTCTAAGAGGCGATCCTCTTCACTTAAACCTTCTTGTAGATTTGAATGCTTTCTTACCTTCTGCATTAATGTTGTCAATTGCTGCATAGTTTGAGGATGCTCTCCTCGAGGACCTACAGGGGAGCGCTCAGCAGAAAGCAGAGAAAGAAGGAGTATTTGAAGAAATGTTTGTAGGTTCATGGTTAATTCATATTGACCAGAAGGCACAGGTGATGGGTCAAAGGCTGCGGAATTTTCAACTAGAAAATGCATGGCATTTTGAAGCACTAGAGATACATCTCTACTTAAGGGTCCTAGAGGTCCTTCCTGACCCGTTTGCATGTTCATTACGGGCATCTGGGATAATTTCTCTTCCAATGTGTTAAAGTTTACTTTCTTAAATATTTTTTGTGGCTTTCCATCGTCTCCTGGAACAATAACAGGAATTTTAAGCCTCACTACTGGGGGTTGGTAACATCTGTATGGCTTGCTATCATATCCTCTTCTTACAGCTTTAACTTCTTTTGCCTTTGGCTCAGGAAGCTTTTGGGGATTATTGGTTACCTCAAATAAATCCTTCTGTAGTGGTGCGAGAAATTGTTTTTGTAGTTTATTGAGCTCCAGTTTGCAGTGATCTTCTAGACGTCCTTGTTGTTGTTGATCCATATCCGTATTGGAATTTATCATGCCTTGAAGATCTAAACCGGAATGTTTTATGGCGCTCCCCAAAACAATAGGGCCGTATTTATTTCTAAGGCCTTTTACGACATCCTTAACATTGCATTCTGGACCCTCATCCTCATCAGAGTCTTGAGGAGGAGCGGAAGGCCCCGCCGCAGGAGAGCCCGCGGATCTTGGCTGACGGGTGACAACACCTCCCGAGCCTCCTGCAGCTCCGTTTTCATCTTCATTTATAAGGCATACGCAGCAGCACGTAAAACATGAACTCAACCAACTAGGACAATGGGAATCGCACCAAGGACCACAGCCGTCTCTTACGTGTCTTGCGGTACGTTGTGTGCGTGGACTGTTTAGTATTCCAGACACGAGCTCTCCTGTATTTAGAATCGCATCCATAATGCCGTCACCGCCAAGACCAATATTTACATTAACATTGACGTTGGCTCTGGGTTGCCCTGTTATAGGTGGAGGATTACCCCCTCCTCCCCCGGTTAGAGGTATATTTTCATTAGCTCCAGTGGGGGGAGTGGGTGGGGTTGTAGACTTACAACAGGGGCAGCACATAAAAATTCTCCAAAATATTATTGCGATAACAGGATTCTAAGATATTTAGAGTCTGTTGATTGCGATGAACTAAAGCATTCTTTAAGGAAAGAAGACTTTTTTTCTAGGATTTTTTCTTAAGAAATTAAATGTGAAAGAGTTGGTTTTGGCTCAAGGATGTGTGTGAGTGGATTTTTAAAGACGAAAGAAAATTTCTTTCTGAAGAAGATCTACTTATCTAAGAGATTGAAGGAGAAGGCGATCTCTTAATCCGTTGCTTATCTTCGATATGGGATTTGTTGATATGTTTATTTTATAAGCTATGGATTCATAGCTTATAAAGTAATGATTTAGAATCTGGTTGTTAGCTTTTTTTTGAAAAAACTAATCCCAGAGAATTCCTTTAGATGATTTGTGAGTTTTTTCAGATTCTTTAAGTAACTTTTCTTGTTGTTCTGGAGAGAGCCAACCATCCACATCTTTGGATTTTTCCTCTGCACCCTCTACGAGAGTTTTGGGTTTGTCGCTATGTGACTTGGCGTGTTCCCTTAGTTTGTTCATGAGCTCTATTAGCATAGGCATCGTGTCCCGAGGAGCTCGTCCACGGAGATCTAAGGGAACTTTTCTCAAGGAAAGCATAGAAAGAAGAATAAGCTGTAGGAATCTCATTTCTGTTAATACCAGCTCACTGTTACCTTCTTGTGGTGGTGGGGTCTGATAAACTAAATATAAACACGCATTTTGAAGAATCGAAGATACGTCTACTCCTTGTTGTCCCAGAGGGTCTTTCTCTTCGGATTCTAGGTCTAACGCTGCTATCAGTTTTAATTGGTTTTCAAGTTTTACAAAATCTACGACCTTTTCTTCTGGTCGCTGTTGTTCTCTAGGTCTATCAAAATCAATCATCGGAACAATAACACGAACAACCGGGGGTACGTAACATTTTTGGGAGTCATATCCCCATTTTACCGCTTTTACTTCTTCACTTTCCGGATTTGGTAATGTTTCAGGGTTGTTAGCTACAAGAAACAAGCTTTCTTGTAGCGGTTTTACATGCTCTTTTTCTAATTTTCCTTTCTCGTTTAAGAAAAGCTTTTCGAGATCATGTTTTTCTTCACGAGTTAGCGGATCATGGTTGTCTAACTTATTTTTTATTTCTTGAGAACAAGTCCCTAAGGAATTTTGTGTAACCATAGGACCATAGATTTCGTGCATTTTCTTTAAAAAAGGGTGTTGCCCTTCAGGAGTGGGCATAAAGCACGAACGTAAACATTGGAAACAAGATCTCATCCAAGATAAGGACATTTGCGGACAGCAAGAGCTTGTTGAAGGGGACTGAGAAGGAGGATTTAAAATTTGTCCGACAGCGCTTTGAGTTCGAGCAGCTGTAGAATCTGCTTCTCTCTTTTTAGGTTGGGAGGCAACCCCCCCCCCCCCCGTTAAAGGGACGCAGTCCTCATCAGGGTTAGGCGTTCCATTACGCGCGCGCGAATTCCAACAAGGACAGCACATAAAAATTCTCCAAAATATTATTGTAATAAGGGAGATTCTAAGATGTTTAGAATCTGTAGATTACGGGAAAGAAAGCATTTTTTAATGAGGGAGATTTTTTTTCTAGGGGTTTTTTCTGAGAGAAAATAGATGAAAAAGGAGAGTTTAACCTTATAGATATCTATGAGTGGATTTTTCCATATGAAAAAAATTATCCCATGAAATCAGATAATTTTTAGGTAAACGATTTTAGGGCATAAACTTATTATTTTCATGCATTCATAAAAGGATCTTCTTTTGCGCGAGTTTTATGCTTGTATTCTATGATTCCAAATAGTTTATTTTCTTTTCCGATCTGGAAATAACCACTATGAGAAGTTTTGCATAAGCTATGAATCCATAGCTTATGAAATAATGATTTGAAATCTGGTTGTTAGTTCCCTTTTTTGAAAAAACTAATTCCAGAGAATTCCTCTGGATGATTTGTGAGTTTTTTTAGCTTCTTCTAGTAGCCTCCGTTGTGTGTCAGGTGTAGGCCAGTTATCATAAGAACCCCCGGAAGCACCTTTGCCACCCCCAGTAACGAACCTAAGAACTTGCCTGGCGGCATTTTCCCGTATTGCTAACATTAACTCCTTTAGCTGCTCCATAGCTCCAGAAGGAGGACGCCCTTGGTTGTCTGTGGGAGCATGTTCAGTAGCAAGCAAGGAAAGAATAATAAGTTGTAGAAATTTCTGTTCTGTTAAAATTAGATCTTGCTTCTGGCCCGATGATGTTCCCTGATGGGGATCTGAAGTAGCGCCTTCAGCTAAGAAGAAACAGGTGTTTTGAAGTATTCGAGATGCCTCTTTTCCATCTTGTCCTAATATATCCTCTTCTCCAGTGGTGAGGTTTAATACCTCTAGATTTCTTAGCTGGCTCTCAAGTTTTAAAAAGTTAACGGGCGTGGTTACGTTTTTATTCCCAGTACTGGTGATAACAAAAACTCTCGGGGGCTTGTAACATCTTGGAGTCTCATAGCCTCGTTTTGTTGCTGCAACTTCTGAAGATTGTGGGCTGGGTAGGGTTTGTGGGTTATTAGCTACCTCAAATAGCTTATCTTGTAGAGGGCCTGTTAACTCCTTCTGTAGTCGTACTTTTTGTCGTGCACATTGTTGTCCAAATAGGAGCTTTTCACGCTGAGTTACCTCTTCACCGGATCGAATTTTCGCTTGGAGCTCAGCGCTACAATGACCTAGAGCTCGTTTTGTAATTATAGGGCCGTGGACCTTTTCCATCTCTTGTAAAAATGCAGGGATTTCTTGAGAGGGAGTCTCTTCTGGAGGCCCTTCCGGAGGCTCTGTAGTTACATCTGCAGATACGCAGCAGGGGAATAGACATCGAAAATAAGATGCCAGGCAAGCTGTACAGCAGGTAGAACAGCAAGATTCTCTTGATGATACAGGAGCGGGTTGGTTTAAGACAGCTTGAGCAATGCTTCCAGAAGAGGAAGCTGTGGAGCCCACAGCTCCTCTCCTAGGCTGTGAGGTAACTACGTTGCCAGGAGCAACCCCCCCCCCCCCCGAACTCAGGGGAATATTTTCTTCGTTATCAGCTGGTGGGGTAGGTGTATTAGAATTCCTACAGGGACAGCACATAAAACCTCTCTAAAATAATGTTGTGACGACAGAGATTTAAAATCTTTAAATTCCGCTGCTTGTGACGATGAGGGTCATTTTTTTGTAGAGAGAGACTTTTTTTCTAGAATTTTTTCGTAAGAAATTAAATATGAAAAGGTTGATTTGATATCAAGGATGTGAAAGAGCGGATTTCTAATTTTATCTAAGTGATTGAAAAAGAGAAAGATCCCTTAATCAGCTGTTTGTCCTTAAATTAGGATTTTCTGATGCGATAAGTTTTGCATAAGCTATGAAAACATAGCCTATGAATACAAATTTAGGATCTTATTTTGCTTTGTAAAAAAGATTACCAGATGATCTTCTGGGAGGTTTTTTGAGTTTTTCCCGCCTCTGCTAATAATTTCTCCTGCTTTCTAGGCGAGAGCCAGCTCTCATCTTCTGAAGTGCCTCCCGTTGCTCCTTCATTATTCGTATGGGAGGCTCTGGAGCCAGTCTCAGAGGCATCTTTCCTTATAGCTAACATTAAATCTGATAACATCGATAAAGTGCCTGGAGGTTTCCCTGATGGACTTACGGGAGCGGTCTCTGCGCTAAGCATAGAAAGAATGATTAACAGTAAGAAGCTTTCCTCTGTTAAAATTAGCTCTTCAGAATCTGAAGATGGCGCGGCTTTATCACCTTGCTTTAGGAAGAAACAGGAATTTTGAAGCACCGTAGATACCGCTATTCCTTTTTCTCCTAAAGGTCCTTTCTGTCCAGTAGATAGGTTCATTCCACATACAAGCTTTAATTTCTTTTCCAGTTTAGTGAAATTAATTGTTTTTAATTTTGTTTGTTTTTCTCCCATAGGGTTTTTAGGATTAACCGTAGGAATGATAATGCGGACTTTCGGAGGCTGGTAGCATCTCTTGGCATCAAATCCCTGTTTTACTATTCCTACTACAGTATCCTCTGGTTTTGGTAGATCTTGTGGGTTATTTGCTACAGCGAACAGCCTCTCTTGTAGAGGAGCTAAAAGCTCTTTTTCTAATTTTAATTTTTGCTCAATGCAACGTTGTTCAAAAATATTTTTTTTATCTTCACTTAGCTGAACGCCATTTTCAATGTCTTGTTTTATAGATGGATCACAAGTTCCCATGGCTTGTTGTGTAACCATAGGACCATGTTGTTTTCTCATTCTTTTCAAGAAGTCTGGACCCTTTTCAGGCTTGGAGGGCGGCGTGCCGGGGTTTTCTTCAGTAGGAGGTGTTTCCTCTTCTTCAGTTTCTCTTATACAGTAGGGGTGTAGAGATAAAAAACAAGACCGTAGCCAGGATAGACACGAGCTACATGAACAACAGGGGTCTTCAGTTTGATTTAATATGCCAGAGGCAGTATCCCCCGAACGGGAGGCTGTGGAGTTTACAGGTCCTTGAGAAGGCTGCGAGGTAACTACACCGGTACCCCCCCCCCCCCCCGTGCTCAGGGGAATATTTTCTTCATTATCAGCTGGTGGTGGGGTAGGTGTATTAGAATTTCTACAGGGACAGCACATAAGACCTCTCTAAAATAATGTTGTGGTAACAGAGATTTAAAATATTTAAATTCTGTCACTTGCAGTAAATAAGGGAACATTTTTTAGGAGAGAAGGACTTTTTTTTCTAGAATTTTTTAAGAAGAGACTGAAGTTTATGGGGTTGTTTCTTGTTCTCTTATGGGGTCTGAGGGCTTTTGGGGAAATAGAGAGAAATTTCGCATAGTCAAGATTGTTTAGTATATGTATAACCTTGCGAAACTTGTTGGATGAAAAGAGGCGGGGAGCACCGCCTCTAAACGTGTGTTGATGGTTATCTTAAGAATAAACTTGAAGTTGTAGCATTAACGGTTTTAGCCACTTCGAGAAGTGCAACTTGAGCTTTTGGACTTGTAGGGTCCCAAAGATTACCCAAAGTGCGAGACGTAGTTATTCCTCCGTCAACGCACGGCATTCCAGCAGAAGCTGCACAGCGTCCGTTAAGCGCTATTCTCTTATTGTGGTGAGAGCCAGCTTGCGCAATTCCTGCGTTTACACGTACCTCAGTACCAATTCCCATTCCCTTAAGATCAATTCTTGGAGCCTTAGAAGAACGCTCTTCTCTTGCGCGTAATTCTTGGCTTGTATTTTTTAATTGCTCTAAGCAAGTGGGAAATTCTTGATCAGCTCCCACAGGGGAAAATCCTAAAGATAATAGCGAAAGAAGAAGCAATACTCGGTATTTAGATTCTTCAATAGTTACTCCTAAACCAGGGGAGTTAAACAGATGCTTCGCATCATTTACATATTGATTTAATGTATGCTGAAAAATTGTAACTACTGTTTTTGCTTCAAATCCTAGGGGGCTAATTTCTTCAGTGTCTAAATCTAGCACTTCCATTTGTCCTAGTTGCTGCTGCAATCTACGGAAATCTAAAGAATGTCCAGATCTTTGCTCATTAAGAGAAGAAGCTCCCTCTTTATTTGGATAGAGAACTAGGCATGTAGGAATAGAAGGTAACTCAGTTTTTGCTATAGATTCTTCTAAGGATCTTTTCACATGCTCCATTTCTGTAGAGCCTGATGAAGGAAGATGCTCTGAAGCACTTGCTGTAACAAATAGCTCATGAGGAAGTACCCCTTTGATACACTTATCAAGAAGAGCTTTAGCTTCCTGACATTGAGTGGTGAAATCAGCTTTTTGTTCATCTGTGAGTGTAAGCCCATCAGCCAGTAATTTAACAATGTCCCAAGGACCTTGTTTCATAGCCATACCTACGCAAATAGGGCCGAATTCTTCTCTTTGAGTTTGAATGAATTCTGCTAGGTCACTATGCTTTTCGTCAGATCCTATTTGATCCTCAGGAGTAATCACACATGTGCAAAAACAGTCAAAGCACCATAAAAAAGGGCTCCAGCAGCTTTCAGCACATCGAGGACGACAGGAATCTTGGCAAAATTGACTTGTTCTTTGCACTCTAGAAGAATTTAAAGCGTCTGTAAACAAGTCTCCAGCAGCACGAATAGTGTCTAGTAGTGAAGGATCTCCTATCTTCAGATTAAATTCTGAAGAGGATCCGGGTTGTCTCGTAATTTCATTTAAAGAACAAGTTTCTTCGTCATAGCCTTCTTGATTTGAGCGCCAGCTCATATTAATTCCAGGGCAGCACATAATTTTACTCCATAAAATAACAATGTTTTTCTAAGAACTCCCATACTCTTGAGAGCACTCTTAATAATTTACCAAATGGCTTTATGCACTTGTGAAATAGACTATGAGGGAATACAAGAGCTCACGCTCTTGAAAAAAGAGATGATTTACATTGCTAAGTTTGGAGAATTTTTGAAAACAACAGCGTTAATTTCCTCATTTTCTGTGCTAAAAAGCATTCAGGTGGGCACATGTTAGGTAGGGAATAATTATAAGTCTATAAAAATTTTTTGAATTTAGGAGGGTTTCTTAAAAAATAAGAAAGCCTCCTTAAAGTATCTAAGAGTTAGTTTATTGATTCTGCTGCTGTTTTTTCATTGCAGCAAACATCTTGCCTAGATTGCTCGAGCTGGTAATAAGCTCTTGTTGTCTACCCACCTCATCATCGTCATCTTCATCATCTTCGTCAAAATCTCCGAGAGGAGGGAGATCCTCATCTATTGGTGCGGGTGTAGGGGATCTTCTAGGTTGTGAAGGGCCAGGAGACGGCTCATCTGTAGGAGGTGTTGGGTACACACTATCTTGACGCATGAGCCTACTTCTTCTTCCTTCACTACTTGAAGAGGAGGTTGATGACGTTTCCCGGTGTAAATACACACGATTAGCCTGCTTATGAATTTTCATAAACGGATCATCAGGATCGTTAGGATCCACAGGAAAGTTTCCATCATTATCAACAGGGACATAACCACAGCAAAGTAAAATTAACATGAGAAGACGAACGAAAGCCCCTATGGTATAGGAAGGGTATCCCCCGGTTAATGTTAAAGGAGAATGAGGTCCTGCACCAAACATTAATAATGCCTCGAAAATAAGGAGTATTAAATTAGCCTTTTCAAATCCTAGTACTCCAACCTCTCCAGTAGCGAGTTTTTTTACGCACATAGCAGCGAGATATTTTTGAGTTTTTTTATGCTTATACTTCACTGCACATGCATCTGTAGCTTTTCCAGTATGGGCAAAGGTTGCGCACGAAGGCCTGCGTATATCTGCATCTGTAGGTGAGGGAGCTTCCGGAGTTCCAGTTAATTTGGAATCATCTATGATCCAACATTCAGGAGGAGTGGGTCTTGGACCGGGTGCCATCCATGAGCGTCCTCTCAAAATAGATAACAAAACAGGCATCGCCGTAGAAGCCATTTCCGATCCTGGCACGTGAAAAGCAGATTCATAAAAAAAATCCTGATTCAGGCATTTTAAAGCTCCTGAGCAATAATCTTTAGCTTGCTGGCAAGCCTCTCTTAGCGTATTCTCCTCTTCTTTTGTCAGGCAGCGACCTTCTTGTGTCCAACCGGTTAGATCCCATTGTAATGTTACTAGAGCCATACTTAATGAAACAGCACCGTATTTTACGCTCATTTCTCTAGCTACGTCTGGTATATTACTTTCTTGATTTTGAATACAGCAGTCGTGAAAGCATTGACATAGCCAACGTCCAAAGCTTCCACAACGTCTTGAACATGGCTCATGACATTGGTCGTAGCATGTGACGCATCCTCTTTGTACTCGACGACTTTCTATTACGTCATTGACTAGTCCCGCTACTCTTTGTACTTTCTCTACCATATCATCCTCATCATCATGGGGACCAAATTTAAACTCAAATCGAGTATCTGTTTTCCTTGTTCTGGGGGCAGGTTGTGTCGTCACCGTTGATGATGCTCCCACAGTAGTGGTAGATCCAGAATTCGGGTTTAGAGCAGAGCTTGGACCAGGTTGATCATCATCGCCGTCTCTTCCTTCAATAGTAGTAGTAGTTCGAGAAAACGTGCACGATGGAAACCAATTGCCAGGGAAACCGCAGGCCATAGTATCACCTCCTTAGAAAAGTAATTGGGCTTATGAATTTCTTATGTGGTCGACATAAGTTACTTAGGATCGGTAGCCATTTCGATGCAGGGATGTAAAATCTTGAATCAACCCATTTTCATATTTGAAAATTCAGTGGGGATTATTCCCGCTGAATTTAGAGAAAGGCTGGAATTTACAACCTTGTTGTTTTGTTCATCTGTCTCTTTACCAAGATCTTAAGTGGGGAGGAGTATTATAAAAAATTTTTTTAAAAAGCTATCTTTTTCAAAAAAAAACTTTACATTGTCTCGCTTGAAAGGGGCCTGTGCATAAACGGAATTTAAACGAAAAATTGCTTGAAATAGCGGTGAGGAAGGGAAAAGTTTTTTTGGGTTACAAAATATTTCTTGTTGATTTTATTTAAAAAAATTCTTATGACTTTCCCCCTTGTCGTAACTAAGACACGGTAAACCATGTTATTCTTAACGAACTATCTTTCTAGAATGTCACTACTTGCAGTTGTGATTTTCAGTACATGGAGCGTAGTTGAAGCAGCACAGAACCGCCCTATGGAAGTAACCATGGCGTATTCCTTCGGAGATGTTTTTTCCTATATAGGCGAGCTCGATTCCGAGGCAATATTTTGCATAAACATTGATAGCATCATTCAACACAAGTATTTGGGCTCTCCAGGTTGGCATGAAAGTAGATTGTCAAAACTATCACAACGTTTTGGAGACTTCTTCAAAGGGAAAAAAAGAATAGCTGAAGAACAAGTCGTTATCGATACCCTAATAGATAAGAAATGCTTAGAAGAACATTTCCTCAAAGAGTTCGAAAAACTACTTGAGCTATGCCCTTGCCCACTACTCGGAATCTCTTCTTTAGGTATAGAATCCGTTCCCTCAACACTAAAAAATCTTAAAGCTTGTGGAATAGATTTCACAGCTCAGGAGTGCTGTAGGGAGAATTTTTTCTTAGATAGTAGCGAGAAGTGTACAGAATCTGCATTAGTGCAAAATGGTATTTTATTTTGTAGCGGATTGCCAGTTGGTGAGATAATAAAAAAGCTGTTTACTTTAAAAAACATTAAACCTAAGCGCATTGTCTTTTTAAGCGATGACCCTGAACATATAAAAGCATTTGGAAGAGAATGTATAGAAGTCGGATTAACATTTTTAGGTATCGTATACTATCCAGCTGCTGAAAGTATCTTTCACTATATTTATCCCTATTCTACCGCTGTAGAGATGCAGGAAGAACACGTATTAACAGTTATTTCCAATGAGATGGCTCAATTATCTCTAGATTCTCTTAATCAAAAAAGTTAACATTATTTATTCGAAACAAGCCTTATAGTGTCCTCTCGATCCCCCTGAGAGGATGCTTGGGGCCCTTTTTTTGATTTTTTTCTAAATTACAATTTAGCGTTAAAAAAATATTTCATACTAAAGAGAAGCTTCGTACAATAAGCTAATTTTTTTTCAGAGGCGTAGTATGAAAGGAATCTTTTTTCTCACAATTTTCTTTTCCCTGTTTTCCCTAGAAGCAAGCGTAATCAGAGTTTCTGATGTGGAGGCTGTAAATAAATACGCGCGTGATGGCTCGTTAATTTTGCTATCCCTAGATTCCGTAGTAATGTTTCCTAAACAAATGGTAGGAACAGAAGGATGGTTTTATGAGCGTCTAGAAAATTTAAAAAAAGAAGCAGGGCATAGTGACCCTTTGCAAACAGCAGTAGAAGAAAAAATTGCTCTAACCTTTACTGTAGATTATGAACTCGGTCATCCCAATATTGCAAAGGTCCTAGCAGCCCTGTCTTTATCTAATGCTCAGGTGCTAGGAGTCTCGCAAATGCCAATAGCAACAGCAAATCATCTTCTCAGATCAGCAAGCGCCTTAGGAATAACATTTTCCTCATCACCCCAGCTTCATAATGGATGGTTGCCCCATCCTAAAACAGCCGGGAAACCACAACATGCCATGTTTATAGAAGACCAAGTGCTATTTACAGGAGGCTATACGAATGGCATTACCATGGACGAAGCTATAATAACGCTATTTTCCCAATTAGAAAAGCGCCCGAAACAAATTATCTATCTAGATTCTAATGAAGAGCGTCTCTCTCTTGTAGAGCATGCTTGTAAACAGGCAAGGGTGTCTTTTATAGGTATGCTCTATAAACCTGGAGTAGAACGTCATGAAGCTTATAACTCAGATATTGCCAATATACAATGGCAACAACTATGCCAGAATGTATCCAATGAGTATTTTCAAACCTTGCTTTCCTTTGTTTTAGGTCCTGAAGCTCAAGGATAAAAGTTGTGGAAAAAGAGACAACTCTCTCTTCAATTGCATAAGTAATTTAAAAGAAGAAGATAAAACGGAAGAGAAGGGATTTGAACCCCCGGTTCCCGTAAGAGAACTTCTGATTTCGAATCAGATGCATTCGACCACTCTGCCACTCTTCCGTAACAAATCAGTTTAGGCATTCTTTACTAGGAAATCAAGCAATCAACTACAATTTTCTCCAATCACACTAAATCATTAATAATAAGACGATACACACATAAGAAAAAATCAGGGTTTTTCAGTACTCACAGCAGCGCCTCATGTAATTTTATTAACAATGAAAGAGATAAAGAAAATCACCCAAGTCTAGGTAAAAGATAAAAGGTAATTAATTTGAATTATACTTTTATAATATAAAGATTTAGCTAAATAAATAATATAAAAGTCGTATTAAAAGTAGGCTTTTTATTTTAAAATAAAACATAGACTTTTGTTTTTTTATTTTATCATGTCGCAGCCGCTATATACGAACAAACTTATCAAAGAAAAATCTCCGTATTTGCTTCTTTATGCTCATACGCCAGTAAACTGGTATCCATGGGGTGATGAAGCTTTTGATTTGGCGATCGCTGAAGATAAGCCTATTTTTCTTTCTATAGGTTGTGCGCATTCGCGATGGTGCCAGGTGATGCTTCAGGAGAGCTTTGCTAACCCTGAAGTTGCCGCAATGCTCAATGAGCATTTCATTAATATCAAAGTAGATAAAGAAGAATTGCCACACGTGGCAAATCTCTATTTTGATCTTGCTCAGATGCTATCCATATCAGGAGAACATCAAAGCTCTCCCTCATGGCCACTAAATGTATTTCTTACCCCAGATCTTTTGCCATTTTTCTCAGTGAACTATTTAAGTGCTGAAGGGAAACTCGGAATGCCGTCATTCTCACAGACAATAGAAAAACTAAATTTTATGTGGGAGGATCATGAAGAAAGAGAGGTTCTTGTTCAGCAGGCACATAAGGTAATCGAAATAGCCTCTTTTATAGAAAATTGCTCGAAGAAAGAACTGCTAGAAGAAAGTACAATTGCACAAACAGTAACTGCTTTATATCATGATATCGATCCTCATTACGGAGGAGTAAAAGCTTTTCCAAAGACGCCTCCAGCTCTGCTCAGCCAGTTTTTACTGCGCTACGGAGTTGAATACCAAGATAATAGAAGCTTGTTCTTCGTAGATCGCTCTTTGCAAATGATGGCAAACGGAGGGATTTTTGATCATTTGGGGGGAGGATTTTATTGCTACACAATAGATGATAAGTGGCTAATCCCTTGTTTTGAAAAGCGCTTAATAGACAATTCATTACTACTACTAGATTATCTTGATGCTTGGGTATGCACAAAAAAACCCAGGTACCGCTCCGTAGCTCTACAGACGCTAAATTACCTGCTATCCGAATTGTATAATTCTGAAGTGGGAGCCTTCTATACCTCAGAACATGGGGAGTATTGGGGAGTATCCGAAGGGAGATACTATACATGGTCCGGAGAGGAAGTCCGCGAAGTTCTCGGAGAAAATGCCGAGATGTTTTGTGAGTATTACGGGATTTCTCGAGAAGGATTTTGTAATGGAAGAAATATCCTCCATATTTCTAATCATATGGATATCGAAGAGATCGCTGAAAAATATAACTGCTCAGAAGAAGAATTTGAAGAGGTCATCGATAGATTAAGAGAGAAGTTAAGAGTCCATAGGGATAGTAAAACACAGCCTTTTAAAGACGATCAATCCCTTACATTCCATAATGGCTGGATGGTACATACTCTAGCATACGCAGGGAAAATTCTTGGTTCTGCACAATATATTCATATAGCAGAAAAATGCGGGGAGTTTATCCGCAATCACTTATGTAAGAATACCACACTACTACGTAGATGGCGAGAAGGTGAGGCAAAATACCCAGGAGGTTTGGAAGATTACGCTGCGGTGATCTTAGGTTTCCTAGCTCTTTATGAAACAGGATGCGGAGCTACATGGTTATTATTCGCCGAAGATCTCATGAAAGAGGTTTTAGTAGGATTTCGCTCAGAAAGCGGGGGATTCTACTCAACAAACGATCAAGATGATTCCTTGCTTTTCAAACAAGAAAGCCTTTCCGATGGCGATGCCATATCAGGGAATGCCCTGATTTGCCAGGCACTAATAAAACTCCATATGCTCACAGAAAAAAAACACTACCTCACACATGCAGAGGATATCCTCCAGCTTGCTCAAGCACGTTGGCATACTCATAAGTTCTCTTCATTGGGAAGTTTGATAGCTGCACAAACATACTTTTCTCGAAATCATCAAAAAATTCTTATTTCTTTAGCAAATGATCAAGATCGCAACACTGTGCTATCGTGTTTTTCAGGGCTGTTTCTTCCTCAGGTATCTTTAGTATGGATGCGTCATGAAGATAGAGAAGTATTAGAAAAAATTCTTCCCGAATGCGAACACAGCCTGATCCCTAAAGAAGAACAAACATCCACAACTATCCGCATTTTAGAACCCGGATCAGGAAGGAAATTCTCGAGTATCGAAGATTTCCGTACTTACTTACATTCAAAATAATCTTTGGTTGCTCTACCTATTTTACATGAAGATTTTTCTCGAAGTGGTCAAAATTTGGGTAATTTCTTATAGTTAATCCCAAGACAGGTAACCACTAGGGAGTAGCAAATCATGAAGAACAAAACATTAAGCGTTTTCTCTTTGGCATGTGTGGTTTGCTCGCCAGGATTGCTATTAGGAAATGACTCCCATCTTCCTGTGCAACAAAATTATTTAGAAAAAAGCTCTGCGGATCCCTTGGGTATCGCTATTCATGATCGCGTGCTATTTAAAATTGATGAAGACACTGTCGTTACCACCTTAGATGTTATACAAAAATTAAACTTGTTATTTGCATCGTCTTACCCCCACCTTATAGATTCTTTTCCAGCGCGCTCGCAATACTACACAGCTATGTGGCCCGTAGTATTAGAATCCGTAATTGATGAATTTCTCATGGTTGCCGATGCTAAAGCAAAAAAGATTTACGTGGATCCTACAACAGTAAATCAAGAAATCGAAGCTATGTTCGGTAGAGATCTTTCTTCTTTTTATGTTTATTTTGACATGACCCCCGAAGATATATTTAACGTTATTCATCGTTCATTGATTTCTCAAAGAGTCATAGGAATGATGGTACGCTCCAAAGTGATGCTAAAAGTCACCCCGGGAAAAATACGAGAACATTATAATCAATTAGCAGAAGAAGCCGCAAAAACAACATTATGGAAATACCGCGTTGTTACTATTAAAGCTGCTACAGAATCCTTAGCGAGCCAAATTGCCGATAAGGTATGCGCTAGACTAAATGAAACACAAAGCTGGAATAAAGAGCGTTTGTCTGCTCTTACTCTTTCTCAGGGAGGACAGTTTGTCTGCTCCGAAGAATTTCTCCGTAATGATAAAGAGCTCTCCGAAGCACATAAAAATGAATTGTCCAGCGTGGACTACCCAGTATTAGTTTGTAGCCAACCTAAAGCACATAAATCAGGGTATAAGCTCTACGTTCTTTTAGATAAGTCTACGATGACTATACAGCCCCTAGAAGAAATGGAAACCCAAATTAAACAAACATTGTTTATGAGTTATGCCGAAGAAATAGAAAGGCAGTATAAAACAAAACTACGCTCACGTTACGGTTTCGAATCTTCGATGATTGCTCAATTGCTTTCTCAAGAAGCTCCGCCACTATTTTCCTTACTTTAGGAGAATAGCTTGTCACGTAGTTCTCCCGAGCAACTCACCCGATTTTTAAAAGAAGTTCGCGGTCATCCTAAAAAGGGCCTCTCGCAAAATTTTTTAATAGATGGAAATATCCTAAGAAAAATTCTTACTGTTTCTTCTGTAGAAGCTGGAGATTGGGTACTGGAAATCGGCCCGGGATTCGGAGCCCTCACAGAAGTTTTAGTAAATCAAGGTGCTCGTGTTGTCGCTTTGGAAAAAGATTCCATGTTTGAAGAAACTCTCAAACAACTCCCTATAGATTTAGAAATAACAGACGCTTGTAAATACCCTCTAGAATCCCTAAAAAAGAAAGGCTGGGAGGGGAAAGGAAGAGTCGTTGCTAACCTTCCTTATCACATAACAACACCCTTACTAACAAAGCTATTCATAGAGACCCCAAATCAATGGAAAACCATAACAGTAATGATGCAAGATGAGGTGGCACGACGTATCACAGCACAACCCGGAAATAAAGAATATGGATCATTAACCATCTTCTTAAATTTTTTTGCTGATGTCCGCTATGCCTTTAAAGTGAGCCCCGGGTGCTTTTTACCAAAACCTCAAGTATCCTCAGCCGTCGTTCATATGGTTGTAAAAGATACCTTCCCTCTTCAAGATAATCTTCATTCTAAATTTTTTGCTTTAACGAGAGCAGCTTTCGGACAAAGAAGAAAATTGTTAGCAAATGCTCTTAAAGATCTTTACCCGAAAGAGCAGGTTTTCCACGCTCTAAACCAATTAAATTTTTCTGAAAAAACACGTCCGGAAACACTCTCTTTAGATGACTACCTAAAACTTTTTCGCTTACTTTCTAGTCATTCTTAAAATAAAGCCTACACTATCTTCCTAGTAGGATTTCCCTCAGTGCCAATGAAAATAAAAATTAAAAATCATAATTTTTAATTTTATATTTTTACGAAACAATTTTTTATGTTTTATAAACTGCTTTTTTTAAGCGAAAAAGAAAGAAAAGGAAAACAAAACCTGGTATTATCTTTAGTCAAGAATACCTCGGGGAGTAGTTTCCGGGGTTTTTCTATATTGATGAAAACATACTTTTAGGAAATCCCTTATGGAGAATTGGTTATACTATTCTAAACGTTCTAAGCGTAGTTGCATCCCTTGCCTGCCGATTTTATCACCGATCATGTTACAAGCAGATCAATGTCTTCCTACATTATACCTATCACCATTTAGCCGTTGTTGCGCAACAACGACGTTCGTAGCATCTGTAATGGGATAACATTCGGAAAAATTTCTCAGTTACACAACACTAAGTTTGTTAGATGGAAACTTTTTTGTGCGAAAGTTAAATTGGGTAAGAATGCGATTTGTCATACTTTCGGTATCCAACCCCACTCTTTTTGATAGGCTTTCCTTATCTCCATGAGAAAAGAAAGCATCCGGAACAGCAAAGTGTAAAACATCAACCTTAAAGCTATACATAGCTAAAAAGTCATTAAATTCTGATGCTAATCCTCCACGAATAGAGTGCTCCTCTATAATTACAACTTTAGAATGATGCATGAGCAAAATACTAAAGAGATTATTGTCAAAAGGCTTAACAAAAATAGGATCCACAACTGTTGCGGAAATACCATAAGAAAGTAGCTGTAGCTTTATAGATAATGCAGTACTACACATATGTCCCAAAGCTATAATTAAAACATCTTCTCCCTGACTAAGAATCTCCGCTACTCCAGGTTCACGTTTCATATTAATATCCGTAGGAATCGGATCTCCCTGAAGTGCCGTTATGTTAGGATAACGAATTGCCGAAGGCACTTTCCAGTGCATCGCAGATAAAAGTAACTGCTGGAAAACTATAGAGCTTCTAGGTTGGCAAATAATCATATTTGGCATTGCACGAAGAAAAGCTAAATCGTAAATACCATGATGACTGCAGCCATCAGCATAGGCTAAGCCTGCACGATCTATAGCAAAGATAACAGGAAGACTCTGCATACACACATCATGGAAGACATTGTCCAAAGCACGATGTAAAAATGTAGAGTAAATAGAGCAGATAACCGGAGCTTTAGCTTTAGCAATGCCCGCAGAGAAAGTTACTGCATGGCCCTCAGCAATGCCAACATCAATAAAACGTTCAGGGAATTTTTCTTTGAATCCTTCCAATCGTGATCCTAAAGACATCGCAGGCGTCACAACATGTAATGTCGGAAATGTAGTTCCAAGTTTGCAAATAGTCTTACCAAAAATATCAGGATAGGTAGACGGAGACTTAACAACAGGAAGAGCTTGGTTTTCTTCCGCAGTGTTGAAATTTGCCTTTACACCATGGTATTTCGAAGGATTCTCCTGAGCTATTTCTAAACCCTTACCTTTCGTTGTGCAAACATGAAGAAAAACAGGGAAAGGTAAATCACGAACTGTTTGTAATAAGGAAATTAGCTGTTTAATGTTATGGCCATCTACAGGGCCCATGTAAGCTAAACCAAATTGCTCAAAAATAGGATTAGGGCAAAATAGAGACTTCAAGCAAAGAGATAGCTTATGGCTATGCTTGGCAATGGCATCGCCATAACGAGGGATTTTCGTGAGGAACTTGTCCATTTTTCTCGAAAACAAACTGATTTTAGGATGATGAATCCATCGAGAAAAACTCTTAGACATCCTACCAACGTTTTGAGAAATAGACATGTTGTTGTCATTTAAAATGACAATAAATTTCGAAAGGTCAGAACTGACGTTGTTCAGAGCTTCTAAAGTTAATCCACAGGAAAAAGCCGCGTCACCAAGAATAGGAAGAATATGCGTTCGAGATTCTTTAGGGGTGGCTTTAGCCATCCCTAAAGCTAACGATAACGCATTGCCAGCATGACCAGAAAAGAAAAAATCATGTTCACTTTCTAATGGAGAGGTAAAACCACTCAATCCTTTGTCATGACGAATGCGGTCAAATAAAGAGGTGTTTCTTCCTGTAATGAGCTTATGAGGATACGTTTGATGACCAACATCAAATATAAACTTGTCCTCGGGAGAAGAAAAAACATAGTGCAACGCTATAGTGAGTTCAATAATCCCCAAATTAGAGGCAAGATGACCCCCAGTTTTCTTAAGAACAGAAATAATTTTCTGACGCATTTGCTCAGCAAGAACAGGAAGCTCAGAAAAAGAAAGTTTTTTCAAATCTTCAGGAGAGGATATCTGACTTAAAAGAGAAGAAGAGTTGGAAGTCATTGTTTTGAAATCGTTGCAAATGTTTGTAAAGTAGCAACCCCTGAAGTGTCTTTTACAAGTTCTCCATTAGGCTGCACAGAAAGAATATAACATTGTTGGTTTTTAGCAGAGATTCTACTCATTCCCTCATGGATCAAAGAAAACATCTTTTCATAGATAGCTAAAATTTCTTCTAAAGAATCAAGAGTCTCTAACTTATTTTGAAAACATTGCAACTCTTGAATTAGAAAATCTAAATCATGACTACATGACATGGATGTCTTCCTTAAAGTTTAATGAGCGAAGGATTCCTCTTCACAGCAATGAAGATCTTCATTGCGCTTTTCGGATAATTCCCGCACACGGTCCTCGGCTTTTCGAATGCGAGATTCGCAAACCCGCATTAATGCGTCTGCTTCTTCATAAAGTGTTAAAGAAGCATCCAAAGAAGTCGTCGGCTGGTTCATAAGATCTACGATCTCTTCCAACCTTTCCATTGCTTTTTCAAAGGGAATTTCTTCCATAATTTAGGACTCTCGAGTTTCAAAATTCTGAATATCCGTTACAGTAAGAGTGGCTTCCCCATCCTGCAGTCGTACCCTTACACAACTATGTTTGTGTAAGCTTTTTGCGGAAATAATAGCGAAATTTTTATTAAAGTCAAAGAGCATAGCGTAACCGCGTTTTAAAACATTTTTAGGATTTAACGAAATAAGCTGTTTGGAAAGCGTCTGATACTTTTCTTCGTTTCTTTCTACCAACCTCTGTAAGGCAAGTATAAGATTTTCCTTACACCGAGAAAAACGTTCCCGATGCTCATATACTGTATTTTCAAAAGTTCCCACCACACGTTTGTTTAAAATGTTCAAAGAGTGTTTTTCTTTGAGGAATTTTTGATTTAAAGTGATTGTAAAATGTTTTAATAATGTTTGCTTATGGCTTAATACCTGATGAAAATACCGTAGTCTCTGAGATACAGCCCTGTGTAGCTGCTGTTGCCAAGAGGTAAGCCGTTGAGCAAATTGTTGGGTATTATGAAAAATAAGATTTTTTTTCATATGAACACAACGGTGCTTTAAAGCAAGCAGGCGATTCTGAAAAGCTATAACAATCATTTTCCAGAGATTGTGAAGACGATATGTCATCCTCTGTAACACATCACTTTGCAGCCAGCGCGTATATTGCATATAACGCTGCTTACATTGGACCAGCTTGGTTTGCATAGATCTTTCAATAGAGAGAGAAAGATAATCAAAAGATTGCTGAGCAGAACGGAAAAAATCTACACGGTCTAAATAGCGCTTCCATTGGTGAATTTGTTTGATCTTCGCCGAGAGGAACTGTTGCGAATGGGCACTAAGATAACGGGAAAAACTCTGAAATACTTGAAGTTGCTGCTCACTACTTTGACAGACAATTTCTGCTGCCGCAGAAGGTGTCGGAGCACGTACGTCCGCAGCAAAGTCACATAGAGTATAATCTGTTTCATGACCCACAGCAGAAATTATAGGAAGAGTACTCGCATCAATAGCTTTAACAATGATTTCTTCATTGAAAGCCCAGAGATCTTCTATGCTGCCACCCCCACGAGCGAGAATAAGAACATCCGCTAAACCCTCGGCATTCATTACTTCAATAGCCCGGGTAATTTCTTTTGCTGCTGTTGCTCCTTGCACCGTCACAGGATAAATAATTACTTTATATTGATGACAACGTCGAGAAAGAATACGTAAAATATCTTGAATTACAGCTCCTGTAGGGCTGGTAATCACCCCAATACATTGGGGAATAGTAGGAAGAGGCTGCTTTTTCTCCTGGTCAAAATAACCCTCAGCAGCAAGACGCTTCTTAGTCTCTTCAAATTTTTGTAGAAGATCACCTTCTCCAGCGTAGACTAAAGCATGGGCAACAATTTGGTATTGCCCGCGGGGGGCATACACAGTGAGCTTGCCATGGATAATTACAGAGTCACCGTCCTTAGGACGACGATCAAAATACTTACTTTTAAAATGAAAAAAAGCCCCATTTAAAAAGGCTTTACTGTCCTTAATGCCAAAATATAAATGTCCACTAGGCTGTAAAGAGACATTGCTAAGCTCTCCTTTGACTACAATCTGACAAAAATTTGACTCAAGAAGATTCTTTATAGACTCTGTAAGAGTCGCTACTGCTTGTGGAGGTGACGAGGTTAGCATGCTCTGGAGTGACAGGAGGTTTCAAGTTCAATTTATTTTAAAAATAAAGTACCTTACTTAGTAGAAAACTAGCAAGACCCGAGAATCACCACCCATCATTAAGACACGGGTGATAAGAAATAATTTGAGGACTAAGATGAAGCGAAAGAGTTATGTTTTTGGTAATTGGAAAATGCATAAAACATCTAAAGAAGCTAAAGAATATTTTTCTAGCTTTTGTTCTCTAATTAAAGATCTTTCTCCCGCGTCTGTTGTGGGTATTGCTCCAGCATTTACCGCTATAGGTGCATGCCGAGATATCTTAAAAGAGCACAGCTCTTCAATTTGGCTAGGAGCGCAAAATGTTCATCAAGACTCCTCAGGAGCTTTTACAGGGGAGGTTTCTTTACCCATGCTTCAAGAGTTTGATGTAAATTTTGTCTTGCTAGGCCATTCAGAATGCCGTCATATTTTTCATGAGGAAGATGCCGCTATTGCCTTGAAGGTTGGAGCAGCATCTCGTGAGGGAATTGTTCCTGTTTTATGTATAGGAGAAACTCTAGAAGCAAGAGAACAAGGAACCACAAAAGATATTCTATCAAACCAATTGATGCTAGGCCTTGCCCAGCTGCCTGAGTCAGCTTCTGTAATTATTGCTTATGAGCCTGTATGGGCAATCGGGACGGGTAAAGTAGCCTCTAGCGCAGATGTTCAAGAGGTCCATGCTTTCTGCCGCGAGGTGCTCGCTCGTATATTTTCTAAAGAAAAAGCAGATACAATCTCGATTCTCTATGGGGGATCCGTGAAAGCTGATAACGCCGAAGGATTCGCTCGTTGTCCCGATATTGACGGACTATTGGTAGGAGGGGCCTCCTTAGATCCTCAAGTTTTTGCTAATGTCGTGCAGCAGTTTAATCTTTAGAATCACCTCGGTAAACTCTATTCTATAATGTGCAATACCCCTTGTTTGTCGAGTTTTTTAACAATACAACGAGGGTCTTAGCTCTAAGAATTGCTTTTTTAAGCAATAAAATGTTTTTCAATATGGTGATTAATTTAGTTTTATAAGAGAATATTGTGAGAGCCTTTTTAGGGATTTTCTACAGTCCGAATTTGTTGAAAAGTCTACACGGAAAGAGATTTTTAAAATCCCAATGTTGCTTTGCTATTCCTAAAGCATAGAGAAAAGAAAGTAGATAAAAGGCTGGTAATTCACCTCAGGTAGGTTTGTTGATTTTAGGAGAAGCGTCGTGACTGGCTTGTTTTATGCATTTTTATTTATCTTTCTTCTTTTATGCGTAGTTCTTTGTGGACTTATTTTGATTCAGGAAAGCAAGAGCATGGGGCTAGGTTCTTCTTTTGGCGTCGATTCTGGAGACTCTGTTTTTGGTGTTTCCACACCGGATATTTTGAAAAAAGTGACCGCTTGGCTCGCTGTTGTATTTTGTTTTAGCTGTTTGTTCTTATCTTTCGCAACAAACCATCTAGGAAAAAATTCCCAAGATCTTCCTGCTAACGCCGTGGAAAAAATCGTTCCAGAAGGTCAGCAAGTACCTAATGAATAGGGGCCTCTTCGGAAGGTAAAGGGATTTTACCTTCCGAAGCTATATTCAACTAAGAAGCAAGTTTTGAATTCGCAATCTTATGAAAAAAATCTTTTATATATTTTGTCTGTGTGCTCTACTACCTACCCATACGCTATTTACTATAGAAGATAATCAACAAGAGACAGAAGCTATTCCATCTCATCCTACAGTCTGTCCTTTCTATATATTAGAAGCTAACCTACTGGTTATTAATAATGATTAAAGAACTAGAATATTACGGAAGCCCAATCTTACGTAAAAAGGCACTTGAGATTTCTGAAATTACTGATGAAATTCGTCAGTTAGTTCAGGATATGTATGAAACAATGGTGGCTCACAAAGGTGTGGGTTTGGCAGCACCTCAGGTTGGAGAGAGCATTAGCGTTTTTGTTATGTGCGTTGAAGGGGAAAACGAAGACGGAGATTTGATCTTTTGTGATTTCCCCAGGGTTTATATCAATCCTGTTATTAGCAGCCCCTCTGAAGAGCTCCTTTTAGGTAGGGAGGGATGTTTGTCTATTCCTGGTCTACGTGGTGAGGTCTATCGTCCTGAAAGAATCACCGTGACAGCTATGAATCTTGACGGCCAAGAATTCACAGAACATTTGGAAGGATTCACAGCTCGTATTATCCTGCACGAAACTGACCACCTTCACGGGGTTCTCTACATCGATAAGATGGAAGAACCTAAAGATTCTAAAAAGTTTAAAGCTGCTTTAGAAAAAATACG
Organism: Chlamydia sp. BM-2023; assembly: GCF_964023145.1. Taxonomy (NCBI): domain Bacteria; kingdom Pseudomonadati; phylum Chlamydiota; class Chlamydiia; order Chlamydiales; family Chlamydiaceae; genus Chlamydia; species Chlamydia vaughanii. The sequence goes on from NZ_CAXIED010000001.1 coordinate 1,023,195, forward strand.
ACGTCGTTATAACTCCCATATAAAAGAAGAAGAAAAAGCTTCTTAACTACAGGGATCTCCTGGATTAGAGTATCTATAATTAGATCATCGCCTTCTTATAAGCAGTAATTACTTATTTTGAGGGCGTTTGGGTTTATCTAGCTTGAGATAGAAGAAGAACCGTTTATCTGCTTCCCGTTTTTCATATACAGAATATAACCGCCAATGCTCGAAGACTTTTGTTCCTAAAGTCATCTGATATTCTAAATAACTAGGAGTGTTTGTACGGTGCCAACCATACCGTAGTGTTAAATGATAGTTCCAACAGGGATGGGGCCGGACAAAAAACTTCCCTAAAATAAAATTCCTACGATCTGATAGGGGAGAGTTAAAAAGCTCTTCAGGAGGACGACTCACATCAAGAATATAGTTTTCCTTATCGCATTTAAGAAGGCTATATTTGCTCCTATGGAGGAATTCTAGAGCTAAAGCGATATTATCACTTCCTATCCATTGCCAAAGGAGATTCATATGATCCCAGCAATGTTTTTTCCATATCCATTCAGCATCTAAAGAGAGAGTATTCTTACGATCTAAAGGTAGGGAAATCGTACATGCCGTTTTCGGAAATGTAGATTTTGCAAAGGTATTCTTAAAAATTTGTGTTGTCCAGAGTTTTAAAGAAGCTCTAGGGACACTGGGAGCCACCCTATTTAAAATAAACGATTCAATACCTACCTTACACAAATGTAAGGAAGAAAAAGCATCATTTATAGAAAAAATATAATGCTCATGATTCTTTGATAAGGGGTGTGTTGTCGATGTAAAGGAAACAAAAGGTTCTATAATGTGTTTTGTCTGCAGGTAATTTTTATATGCCGAAAAACGATAATCTAAATTTATCTGAGCGGAAGCTTGACAATGGTGAGTGGATGGCTCAGGAATAGCACTATAGTAAATCGCAGATGCTGAAATCGTCGGAGTTAGCGTTCCTATAATCAAAGGAAACGCTCGATAGAGCTTGGGAGATGCCGACGCCCGTAATGATGAAAAATTATTGCTAGGAATGTTATTGCTAAATGCAAAGTTTAAATAGCCACATTCAAACAGGTTCTCTAGGAAAATTCCTGTATTTTTAATATTTATAGGGTGCTGCTTCAACGATAAATACGGAAGCTCTTGATTGACATTTTGAAAAGGATTGACCTTAACGGAAGAGGCTAGACAACCATCAAATAAAGTATCCCTCCAAGTGAGTTTCACTTGGGTAGGTCCTGTATTTTTTAAAGAGAAGTTATTTGGGAAAATATCAGCAACGGTTTCCCAGCTATCGCTTAAGTGGTACTGCCCAGAAAATGTTGCCTGATTTTTCGATAAGGAAAAGTCTCCATGAAAGCGGTAGCGATCTCGAGGTTCTGCCATATCAATCGCTAAGCGATGGGCGTAATAGCTTTTCATATTAAAGACATTTTCAGGGTGCTCTTTCTGAGAAAAGTGCATGTTATAGCCCACGCCTATGCCATGCTTGAAAAAGCTATCTAAGAAAAACGTCGATAAAAAATGCTTTCTAGAAATTGGAGAATAGCTCACCCCTAAATACGAACCTAAAAATCCCCCAGTACCCCCACGAAAGTTAATAGGAGGTTTGGGAATTTCCATAGGCATAATAGAAAACTTAGGAAGAAAAAGTAGGGGGATATTACAAATGCTAAATGTTGTTTTCCCTATGGAAAGTACACTATCAGAAGAATACTCTAAGTGATCTCCAGAAAGGCAAATATGCTTTTTAGGACCCTCAGATGTTGAGATATAGCCTTTGTGAATGATAATTGTTTCCGGGGTCAATGTCATCATTGACCCACCTAAAAACCACGGATATATAGCAAACCTACCGTTTGTCAAAAGGCAAGAATCCGTATCTTCATAATATTCTAAATAATCACAAACTAACGTTTTTCCTCGATAATTGACCATGACATTTCCATGGGCAATTAACTTCATACCACGATCAGGGACATTATCTACGTAAGCGCGATTTGCTTGTATGCGAAGATTATTGTGAATATTAAGTACGCCATCTTCAATATCTAAAGTTCCTGAAAGGCCTTTAAAATGACTTAAATAGGAGACTTTTTTCTTCGCGGCTTCTTTGTGAGTTAGAGCATCTGCAGAAGAGATACAGGAAAGAAGTCCAAATAAAAGAACATAAGAGAAGCCGCGTTTCATACCCCTCCCATTACTCTACGATTTTCATGAGTAGTCCAGCTAAAATATGACAGTTTTTTGCTTTTGTTTGTGTCATAAGCTGAATAAGCAGGCGAATATCCTCATGAGTTTTTGATACTACAAGAGCTTCAAGAATATCTAACATAAGTTTTGCTCGTATTTCAGGAGCAACTTGATAGCGAAGGTAAGGAGAATCAGGACGTGGCTGTTTGTCTTCGGTATCAATAAATAATAACGTTTCTTTAATGAACTCCTGAGCATAACGATGTAGTGATAACTTTTTCTCAGGATCTTTAGTAAGATTGTATAATGCTAAATCAGCATAAGCACGAATTACAGGTTCTCCAGGAAGCTGAGAAGCTCGAGAGAGAATCTCCAAGGCTTGCTGATGGGAAGAATGAGCTAAAAAAGCTATGGCTTTTGCTGATAAAGAAGTTTTCTGACTTGATAATATTCTCTCTACATAGGGTAGATAGGCATCTTTTGGAAGCTGTAGTAAAGAAACAAGAATCTGTTCTTCAGCGCCTTGCATTACCGATAAGGCTTTAGCACGCTCAGTAGGGTTTGAAGGAAGGATAATTCCCCGACATTTCCAAGATTGCGTTGCGCGACCTTGAGAAAAAGTAGGTAGTAGTGCTTGGCTATAGTGCGGTTCTACTAGCCAGTCTGTAATATACTCAAGAAGCCGGGAATCATCACAACCTAAATGTATTAAAGCTAAAGCAGCGTTTAACTTTACCTCGGTGTTATTTGTATTTAAAAATACAGGAAGCACTAGGGGAATACCTGTCTCTTTAGATAGTAATCGCGCTGTATAAATAGCATTGCATCGTTCTTCTTGTATTTGCTTCTCAAAAATAGGAAGGGCATCTTCCTCTTTCCCAATAGCAAGTAATGCTTGAGCAGCTGCTAAAGATAAATCTAACTCTTTTCTTTCAGACAGTCTTTTTATAGTGTTATAGCTCTGGCCATCTTTTAGCATCCCTAAGGCATAAACAGCAGCTTCGCGATCTAAAGGAGACGCGCTTGTTAGCAAATGCCTCAAAGTAGGTAAAAACCGTTTTTGTCGGTATTCTCCAATGAGTAAAGCAGCATAATTTCGTGTTGTACTTTTTGGAGAGGAGAGCAATTGACGAACATAGGTATCAGATTCCGCAGTCTCTAGTCTAAGGAAAATCGCAGCAGAAAGACATTGAATTTCCTCAGGGAGCTTATGAATAAAAGAATGTAAGTGATCAATCACTTTAATATTTTTTAACCCAGCCAGGCGATAGGCAGCTTCTAAACGAATCACAGGATAGGGGGAGGATAAAGCCTTGAAGAAAAGTTCATCAGAAGTTTTCCCTAAATGGGAAGAAACTGCAGAAAGTACTAACAGTTGTTGAAGGGGATCCTCGGTTTCCATCGCTTGTGATAGAATATCTAAAGCTTCCGCAGAACCTACAATACCCGCACCTATAATTGTGCTTCTTCTAACATAAGGGTCTTCTGAACGCAAACCTTGCTTTAAACAATTTTCAGAGATAGTGCGTAGTAAAGGAAAATCATGCTCACCATGAATATCCAAAGCTTCTAGATAGGTAACAAGAGCTTGTTCTACAGAGTTTCTGCTAGTATAAAGAATTTTATGACTTATAGGATCAGGGAAACTACCAAATGCTACCCCAGAAAAACTCAAGAGTAATCCCAAAGGCACAACTAAACGAGATAATCCCATAAGTTAATATCAAACTCCAACAAGAGACGTTTCACAGTTTTAATAGGAAGACCTTGGACGTTATAAGCACATCCTTCAATATTGTGAAGAATCAACCATCCTCCTTCGTGGATGGTATAGCCTCCGCAATTATTTAAAGTGGAAAATGCTTTCACATATTTCTCTAAGTATTCTTCTGGAAGTTCAGTAAATGTTACGCGAGCTGTTTCTTCCCCAGTTGCTAATTTGCCGTTTTGCAAAAGAGCTACGCTAGTAATTACAGAATGCGTTTGACCACTTAAGATCTTTAACCGTTCAATAGCTTGTTCGAAAGAGTCTGGCTTATTAAAAATTTCCCCTTTGTACACAACGACAGTGTCTGCAGTTAGGATCACCCCTTCAGGATTATGGCTTTTCGCAATGGCTTCTGCCTTTCCTATGGCAAGTTCTCGAGAATATGCAAGGGGATCCCCAGTATAGGGAACAGATCGCTCGTCAAAATCTGATGAAATACAGGTAAAAGGAATGCGAAAGTATTGCAAAATTGACTTTCTTCGTGGAGAAGAAGAACCAAGAATTAATTGCGGTTCCATACGCCCTCAATAAGATATGTTCTAGCGCTATACAGTGCTAAAGCTATAGTTTGTTGCTACTTGTATAGTCCGCCATTGTCCCATCAAAGAAAGTAATTTTTCCCTTATCAAAGATGAGTAACTTGTTTGCACACTCTTCAATTAAAGTTCTATCGTGAGCAACAAATATCGCCGTTCCCTTATAGTCATTGATGGCCCAGGCTAACGCAGAAACAGATTCTAAGTCTAAGTGATTATTTGCTTCGTCAAGAATGAGTACATTGTGATTTTCCAACATCATCCCCGCCATAAGCAAGCGTGCTGTCTCACCTCCAGATAATGCCTTAATTTGTTTAAAGGCGTCATCTCCTCCGAATAACATCTTACCCAAAACACTGCGGATCTCTTGATCATTAATCCCAGTTTTGCGATTTCGCAACCACTCAAATAGAGTTTCATCTCCGCAATCTTTTAAAACATCGGAGTGATTTTGAGGAAAATAAGAATAGGCAACTTGATGACCAATTTTTATAGCTCCTTGAGAAGGAGCTTCAGCACCAGCCAGAAGCTTCATTAATGTAGTTTTCCCAAGACCATTGTTTCCAATGATTCCAAGCTTGTCTCCCTGATATATCTCTAAAGAAAAAGGCTTGAAAACAGGATCTTCATTGTAGCTCTTGCTAATACCATCTAATGAAAATACAACCTTACCAGAAGCCTTTTCTGATAAAGGAAACCGTATGTAAGGACGCTGAATATTCGACTTTTTCAATTCTTGAGGTTGAAGCTTTTTAATCTCTCGCAAACGAGACTGTACCTGACTTGCTCGAGATCCAGCTCCAAACTTAGCCACAAAGTCTTTCAATTGGGCAATTTTCTTCTCTTTAGATTTAATATCAGCTTTTTCTTGTTCTCTAGAAGCTGTTTTCATCTCCACCATGCAATCATAATTGCCGGGATAGATAATCACAGTGTCATAATCAATATCGGCTATGTGCGTGGTAATGGTATTTAAAAAGTGCCTGTCGTGGCTGACAACAATAACTGTACCGTCATAATCTTTTAAAAAGTTTCCTAGCCAGTTAATGGAATAAATATCTAAGTGGTTAGTAGGTTCGTCAAGAAGAAGAGCTTCAGGATGGCCGAATAACGACTGACATAGAAGAACACGAAACTGTAAATCAATAGGAATCGTGGACATTTTTTTGTTAAACATTTCTTCGGGAATACCAATACCTGTAAGAAGCTCTTCAGCTTCGGATTCAGCTCGATAGCCATTTTCCTCGCCGATGATCTCTTCCATCTCGCCAAGTTTAATGCCAATAGCATCGGTAAATTCTTCTAAATATAAAGCATCCCTTTTTTGAAGAGCATCCCACAAACGGGTGTTGCCCATAATGACACAATCTAAAACAGTGATATCGCCAAAGCTATCAATATTTTGACGTAAGATACCTACTTTTTTAGGTAGAGAAATAGATCCCCGCGTAGGCTCTACAAAACCTGTGATGATTTTTAATAGGGTAGACTTTCCCGCGCCATTAGGACCAGTTAATCCATAGCGATTCCCAGGATTGAAGACCACAGAAACATCGTCGAATAATACGCGTGTGCCTAAAGTTTTGCCGATTTTGTCAAGTACGATACTCATAGCATCTAGCATAACAAAGAGACCCTTAGAGCACAAGATGTTTGCCTAAGGTTTAGCTATGGGGATGCGACTGATCGTGTGTTTGTTTTTTAAGCTTCATGGATACATGAGTGTATATAGTCGTAGTTTCTAAAGAGCTATGACCAAGAAGTGTTTGGATTGTTTTTAAATCCATGCCATTTTCTAACCAGTGCGTGGCAATAGTATGACGGATTGTGTGGGGAGTAATTGTTCCAGATAAACCAGAAAGACGAAGATATTTTTGAAACTTTCTATCAATAGATCGCGTAGTTAACCTTCCCCCAAAACGATTTAAAAAAATTGCTTGAGAGTCTTTTTCTATTTCTGCTCTTTCAGGATGATTGATGTATTCCTGTAGCCACTGGGCTGCATGCGGAGTTATAGGGGCTAAACGTTCTTTCTTTCCTTTCCCGCGAATACGAATGAGGTTAGAAGTAAAGTCAATATCCCAATGGTTTATGGCAACAATCTCGCTGATACGCAATCCTGAGCTATAGAATAGCTCTAATAGGCAGCGATCTCGAAATCCTGTGTACTTAGATAAATCTGGTGTTGCCATAAGGATTTCTACCTGCTCGTAGGTAATGGGAGAGGGGAGTTCTTTAGGTAACCTCGGTCCTTGAATTGCTTCTGTGGGGTCCTCTGTAATCCAACGGTTTTTTATGCAGTATTGGGAAAAGCTTTTCAGAGCAGAAAGGCGCCGTTTTATTGTTCGTTTGGACTTATTTTCTTCTATAAGCTGGAGAATATAAAGACGGATAGTATCTTTCGTAAATAGAGCGAAGGGTATTTCAGTTATGCTTTTTTCTTTGGGAAGTAAAAAAATTGGCTCTGACGAATCAAGCCCGTTACGTTTTTCTAAAAAATTTTTAAAGCTATTGAGGTCTATACAATAGTTTCTTAGCGTATGGGGAGAGGCTGTTTTTATCGTTTTTAGGTAATCAAGAAAAGCATAGCAAGCTGAGATCATAATTTTCCTAAGTACTTTTCTAAAGTATCTCTTTATCAAGATTTATTTAGAAGGAGGGTTTTTAGGAAAAGGATAGCTACGAAATTCTTCCGCAGCAGCGACATTTGGGAAAATCTTTCCTGCTTCCGCTTCGAACTCTTTAGTGGTTAAATAACGTGCAGAAAAATGAGTGAGGACAAGTTGTTGTGCTCCAGCAGCTAAAGCTTGCATAGCTGCTTGCTTTGCTGTCATGTGGTAATGACTTTCTGCTAAATGACGGTGCTCTTCTAAATAGGTACTTTCACATAGCATAATGCGCGCATTTTTAGCTAAGTCTACTACAGCTTGACAGGGAAGAGTATCAGAAATAACCGCAATACTATCGCCCCTTCTTACGTAGCTCACATCTTTTAGATAAGTCGTTTTCCCATTTACTGTTACCTGCTCATCTTTAATAAGATCTTGCATGATAGGACCGCGTAGTCCTGACTCTTTAATCTTCTCTGGAATGAATTTTATAGTGTCGGGTTCTGTAATCCTCCACCCTAAAGTATCTACGAGATGATTAAGCTTGCGAGCTTCTATACGAAAATTCCCAAAGTCCTCAACAATACCTTCTTTATCTATAGGGTGTTCTATAACATTGATCGTTTCATGATAGATGGTGCCAAAGCGTAGTCTATCAAAATACTTTTTCCCTGAAGCTGGGTAGTAGCAATGTATCGGGTGGGTAACCTTATCAAGATTAAGCCTCATCAGCATAGATCCTAGGCCTAAACAATGATCCCCGTGGAAATGACTGATAAAAATTCTCGAAACTACAGTGGGGGCAATATTTGCAAAAATAAACTGTCTTTGAGTCCCTTCTCCGGGATCAAAAAGCAAGCCCTCGTTATTCCATCGAAGTAGGTAAGCACCTTGATTGCGCATGCGTGTAGGCTGTTGACTAGAACAACCTAAAATAACTAATTCTCTACAACTCATAAATTTAGGGGGAATGTTTCCGGAGAAAAAAATAGAATAACTCAATCTAGAAAAAATACTCTACTAGAACTTATCCGGGATCATTATGAATTTTATTTTTAATTAAGTTTTATTGTTTTTTTTTGCAGGTATAGAAGATGTCCAAGGTCTGGCTATAACCGGAGATCTCATAGGAAGAGGATCAGAAGACATTGAATCCGAGTCTTCGGATTCTTCAGGCTTAGGTTGCTTGGGGCGAATAAGATTTAGTACAGAGCTTCTTCTTATTCTTTGTGGAGCTGATGAGTCGCTGGAGGAAGAGGAAGACTCTATCGGTTGGGGACGAGGTCTAGGAGCTCTTCTAAACTTGACTTTTTTAGCTTTCACTTCCTGTTCTTGTTTGAATTTATCCTCATCCTCTTTAATTACATCGTGAAGTAAGCGATTGTATCGCGTGTCTAGTTTAGACATGTCTAAATCTTTAGGACGTACGTCGGCGATTGCGGTAGGGCGTGATAAAAAGCTCATGGCTATAGGTAGTATGATCAAAACTATTAAAATAGCTCCTAAAGCTCCCAATCCAAGGTAAACTGCCTCGGGGAAAAATGGTGTAGCAAGAAGTGCTCCTGTCATTACCAAAGCAAGTATACAAAGTACAAGCATGCTTATAATAGCAAAGATGTTGTGTCCTTTTTTTTTGGCTACTTGTTGACCTTTGGAAGGCTCTATAGAGATCAGAGTATTTTTATGAGTAGGGGAGTCTGAAGCTAATCCAGGAAGGGACATAGAAAGTTGCTATTGCTGTTTGTAATTTTAAGAGAGTGCAGTTTAGAAATTTCTCAGGAGTTTGTAAATATACAGTTTTTTTTCGAATAGAAATAAAAAGCCGTTTCAATTAGATGTAAACGGCTCTGTACTACCTTTTAAAAACTAATTAAGAGATGGAAAGGCAACTTTAAAAACATCGTCATAATGTCCAACAAAATGTACCTTCAGCCCCTTTTTTAAATAAGAGGGAAGTTCTTCGTAGTCACGACGATTATCTTCTGGGAAAATTAAAACACAAAGGCGAGATCTTCGCGCAGCAATAAGTTTTTCTCTGATGCCTCCTACGCCTAGTACACGACCGGTTAAAGTAATCTCTCCTGTCATGCCTAGATTTTCTAAAATAGGCGTATCTAAAAGCAAAGACAACAAAGAAGTAACCATAGTTACACCCGCTGAAGGACCGTCTTTAGGAGTAGCCCCTTCAGGAATATGAATATGTACCTGGGATTTGGAGAAGAAGGTATAACCAGGAGCATAACGCTCTAATGCACTGTGCAAATAGGTCCAAGCAATTTGTGAGGACTCTTTCATCACATCTCCAGCTTGTCCTGTAAGATGCATATCGGTTTTCATTGAAGGAACTTGGACGCTTTCAATGTATAGAGTGGCTCCTCCTAGAGATGTCCACGCAAGGCCAGTAGCAACACCAATTGGCGTATGATCATAAAACCGATCGCTAGAGAAAACAGGCTTCCCAAGATAATCTTGAAGATTTTTTACATTAATCTTGTATTGAACATGCTTAGGATGGGTTTTTTCCTGGTTTTTAACTATTTTTAAAGCAACTTTTCTTAAGACTTTTTTAATGTTGCCATTAAGTGTTCGCACCCCAGCTTCTCTAGCATAGTTATTGATCATATGCTTTAAAGCTTCTGGTTGGAAAACAATCTCACGAGCTGTTAAGCCCATTTCTTTGCGTGCTCTAGGGACAAGATACTTCGTTGCTATTTGTAGTTTTTCTTCAAGAATGTATCCGGAAAGACGTAAGATCTCCATACGATCTAAAAGGGGATCAGGAATCGTATCTAAAACGTTTGCTGTGAGAATAAACAACACATTTGATAGGTCGACTCGGACATCTAGATAGTGATCTAAGAAATCTTTGTTTTGTTCAGGATCTAAAACTTCTAGCAAAGCAGATGCAGGATCGCCATGATAGCTAGCTCCAATTTTATCAACCTCGTCAATCATGATGACGGGATTCATAGCCTGGCTCTGCTTTAAAGCCTGAACCATTTTCCCTGGCATAGCACCGATATACGTACGGCGGTGACCTTTGATCTCAGCTTCATCGCGCATTCCTCCTACAGAGAAACGGAAAAATTTACGATGTAAAACTTTAGCAATGCTACGTCCAATACTGGTTTTGCCAACTCCTGGAGGGCCTACGAGGCAAATAATACTTCCCTTAAGGCCTTTCGATAGCTTTCCAACGCTAATCAATTCTAAAATGCGTTGTTTGATATCTTCTAAACCATAATGGTCCTTATTAAGAATAACCTCGGCTTTTTTAAGGTCATGATATTCCTTGCTTTGGATTCCCCAAGGGACAATAGTCAACCAATCTAAATAGTTACGGCAAACAGTATATTCCGCTGATGAAGTTTCTAAGGTTTGAAGTTTCTCAATTTCATCTTGGATGACCTCCATAGCATAGTCAGGAACATGACGTTTTTTTAGCCGCTCCATGAACTTTTCTAAGTCAATAGCACGGTCTTCTTTTTCTAAGCCCAGCTCCTTTTTAATTGTTTTCAGCTGCTCTTTTAAAAAGAATTCCTTTTGACTTTTGGTGATCGTAGCTTCAATTTTTTGATTAATACTGCTTTGTAATCGACTAAGATCAAGCTCCTTTTTTAATAAGATTAGAGCTTTATCAATGCGATCATGCATGTTCGTAGTTTCAAGAACTTCTTGAAGTTCTTCTCTTGTAGCTGTTGTTAAAGCTACAGAAAAGTCTGCGAGTTTTCCAGGTTCTGTGAAATCAGAATGACCAAGAAAAATTTGCAATTCTTCTTTAAATAGAGGATTAAGCTTTAACAGGTCCTTAATTACAGAAACAATGCTAATAGAATAGGCTTTAAGCTCTTCAGTTAGCTCTTTGTTGTCTTTATGATAAGAAACTCGCGCTTTGAGGTACTTGTCTTTAATAGGCTCAACAATGCGAATGCGCTCTTCGATGCTTAAAAGAATTTGAGCGCTGCCTCCTTCGATAGGCATAATACGAAGAATTCGTGCAACAACACCTACGCGATAAAGTTGGTTGAAGCCTACTTTTAAAATGTCAGCATCTTCTTTTTTAGTAAGCACCAGCCCAATGTATTTTTGAGAGGATTTTGCTAGGAGTTTTAATACTTCATAATACGGGCCAGATTCGATAAGAATCGGTGCTGCCATACCCGGGAAAAAAGGACGCTTGTTCAGAGGGAGAATAAACAGATCGGCAGGAAGGGAGCGATCGTCTGATTTTTCTTCGACTTCCTCGGATTCATCTAAGAGTTTTTCAACTTCTTCGGGATTGGGATCCAAAATCTGAGGGTCGTTATTTATTGTAGAGTCCACAATTGTCCTTATACTGAAATCATCGGATACATTTATCTAAGTTGTTCTGGCAACGTGGCCGTCACGCTTTTAAATAAGAAAGATCCTTTTTTCGATATATTACAGAATCATCGAAATTAGCGCACCTACACAACCACTAGAGAAATAGTAGAGCCAAGAAATAAGAATTAAAAAAGATCGGGGTTTAACGCAAATCGTTTTTCTTGATTTTTGAAAAAACCAATCTCAAAATATTTGTATCGGTGAATTCCATGTTCAATAGTTTCTTGTATTTTTTTATCGAAGCTTTATTTAGAATGGCTTGTAGATTCTTAAGTAGGCCTCGCGTGATACACGCCTAGACCGTGTTTAATTTTAGAAAAATTAATAGAAGATTTTTCTTTCTTGAAAACGCGCTCAAGGTGATTTGAGCTTTCTTTGCAATATAGAGAGTACGCGGTCATTTAATCAAAGTAACAACGTGTAAAAATTAAAGAAAAACTTTTACAGTTTTTCGAAAGTTTGCAAACATTCGTGTTTGTTTATTTATTGTATGTTTTTAATGGTTCTAGTTTTTTAGAATCGGCAATTTATTATTTAATTTTTATTTATTTTTTGATTAAAACTTTTTTAATTGATATAGTTTATTTGTTTGATTCTGATTTGGATTATGCATTTTCATAGATACATTATTATTGATACTTCTGGGTATCAACCATTTTTAGCTTATGTAGACCATCAGAGGGTACTAAAACAGTGGAGCCTCCCGGTAGGTCCTGACCAGGGCCCGGTATTAGAATTTATTTTTAAAAATAGTTCTTTATGTTTTCAAGGTGTTGGTGTTGCCGTGGGCCCAGGCAATTTTTCCGCAACTCGGGTAGGATTGTCTTTTGCCCAAGGCTTAGCCTTGGCTAGGAATATTCCTATAACTGGGTACTCTTCTTTAGAGGGTTATTTAACCCCAAGAGATGTTGGAAAGGCGTTAATGCTGCCTTTGGGTAAAAAAGGAGGAGTATTAACCTTGAGTTCGGATCTTTCAGAGGAAGGGTTTATTTATGAAAAAAATGGTGTAGGACCAGGAATTTTATTGCCTTATGGAGAGGCTTCCGAGTATTGTTTGGCACATGAGTGTTATCATGTGATTTCTCCCAATCCACAGCTTTTTCGAGATAGCTTTTCAGATAGAATTCGTTTGGAAGAAGCCTCCCCCTCTATTGAGCATATTAGAAGAAACGTAGTTTCTCAACTTATGCTTTTAGAGTGTAGTCAGCGATTAACACCAGATTACCGCAGCTGCTCTTGTTTCTTTTAACTGAAAAGTACTGCAGCTGGTTGGAGAAATAGGGTGAAGCCAATCGTACAGCTATTTCCATGCCCTCCACGTCAACTAACTCTTGAAGGGTAATAGACGTGATGCTACAATCGAGGTGCCTCTAACATAGTAGAGTAAGAAGTATAGCTGTATTGTTTTAGGCTTAACAGTGATTATTATGCGAAATAAGGTAGTGCATGCCCAGTGTTAAAGTTAGAGTTGGTGAGCCTGTAGATCGAGCTTTGAGAATTTTAAAAAAGAAAATTGACAAAGAAGGGATCTTAAAGGCTGCTAAATCACATAGGTTTTATGATAAACCTTCTGTAAAGAAACGAGCTAAATCTAAAGCCGCAGCAAAATATCGCGGTCGGTAGACCAGTCTCTCTGATGGTGTTTGACTTATGGATTACTATGATGTTTTAGGAGTTTCTAAAACTGCCTCTCCCGAAGAAATTAAAAAAGCTTATCGTAAATTGGCTGTTAAATTTCATCCTGATAAAAATCCAGGAGATGCCGATGCTGAGCGACGTTTCAAAGAGGTCTCGGAAGCTTATGAAGTTTTGAGCGATGCTCAAAAACGAGAGTCCTATGACCGTTACGGTAAGGACGGGCCTTTTGCCGGAGCCGGAGGTTTCGGAGGTGCAGGAATGGGCAACATGGAAGATGCTCTACGCACCTTTATGGGAGCTTTTGGCGGAGAGTTTGGCGGTGGCGGGAGCTTTTTCGAAGGCTTGTTTGGTGGTCTCGGAGAAGCTTTTGGTATGCGCGGCGATCCTGCAGGCGCTCGCCAAGGAGCTAGTAAAAAGGTCCATATCACACTTTCATTTGAAGAAGCTGCTCGTGGCGTTGAAAAAGAATTAATTGTTTCCGGATATAAAACTTGTGAAACTTGTTCTGGTAGCGGAGCTGCTAGTGATAAGGGGATCAAGTGCTGTGAGCGATGTAAGGGGTCGGGACAAGTTGTACAAAGTCGCGGCTTCTTTTCCATGGCATCAACATGTCCAGAATGTGGTGGAGAAGGACGTATCATTACAGATCCTTGTTCATCTTGTCGAGGGCAAGGAAGAGTTAAAGATAAGCGTAGTGTCAACGTGCAGATCCCTGCAGGTGTAGACTCTGGAATGCGTTTAAAGATGGAAGGTTATGGAGATGCTGGACAAAACGGCGCTCAGGCTGGAGATCTTTATGTTTTTATTGATGTAGAACCCCATCCTGTTTTTGAGCGCAGGGGAGACGATCTAATTTTAGAGCTGCCTATCGGCTTTGTCGATGCAGCTTTAGGAATGAAGAAAGAAATTCCTACGTTATTAAAAGAAGGAACTTGTCGTATTACAGTTCCCGAGGGAATTCAAAGCGGAACAATTCTCAAGGTGAAGAGCCAAGGCTTTCCCAATGTCCATGGTAGAAGTCGAGGAGACTTGCTTGTTCGGGTTTCTGTTGAAACCCCACAAAATCTATCGGAAGAGCAGAAAGATTTGCTCCGCAAGTTCGCAACTACGGAAAAAGCAGAAAATTTCCCTAAGAAGCGTAGCTTCTTAGATAAAATAAAGGGTTTTTTTTCTGACTTCGCCGTATAGATAAAGAGTAGAGGAATCTATTCAAGGAGCAGAGATGGTAGCAATACGGCATGAGCTAGGGTCCTCAGTTAAAGAAGTACTAAAACTCGTATGGAGTTTGAGGGTTGCTGAGGCCAAAATGCTTCTTCTTTCTCGGCAAAGCGATTCCGGGGGAACTTTCCAGTTGTCTTGTGCAGGACACGAGCTTGCTGGAGTTGTTGCCGGACAAAGTTTCATTCGGGGAAAAGATTGGTCTTTTCCCTATTATAGAGATCAGGGATTTCCTATAGGGTTAGGCTGTGATTTTTCCGAAATCTTTGCCTCTTTCCTTGCGCGCTTAACTCCCAATCACTCTTGTGGTAGGATGATGCCCTACCATTATTCCCATAAAAAATTACGTATTTGCTGCCAGTCTAGTGTTGTTGGCACCCAGTTCCTTCAAGCTGCAGGACGTGCTTGGGCTGTAAAACATAATAAATCTGATGAAGTGGTTTATGTCTCGGGTGGAGATGGAGCAACATCTCAAGGAGAATTCCACGAGATGTTAAATTACGTTGCTCTACATAAGCTGCCGTTGGTTACAGTCGTGCAGAATAATTCTTGGGCAATATCAGTTCCTTTCAAAGATCAATGCTCTACCGATTTAGCTCGTTTAGGGGAAAGTTACCGCGGTCTTTCTGTTTATGAAGTGGATGGCGGGGACTATTTTGCCCTCGTGGAGACTTTTGCTAAAGCCGTTGAACAAGCTAGGGAAGCCTCAGTCCCTGCTTTGATTCTTGTGAATGTTGTCCGTTTAGAGCCACATAGTAACTCGGATAATCATGAGAAGTATCGCAGTCGAGAAGATTTAGATCTTTCCCGTAGTAATGATCCTTTACTGCGTTTAGAAAAACAAATGATGCAAGAATGTGGTATTTCCGCTTCTGAAATTCTAGAAATCAAAACTCAGGCGGAAGCTGAGATTGCTCGTGCCTATGAAATTGCCGAGACTGTACCATTGCCAAGTAAGGGTTCTACAAGTCACGAGGTATTTTCCCCCCATACGATTTCTTTGATTGATTATGAGGATTCTTTAGAAGCTCAGCGTTTACGTGATACACAACCACAGGTGATGCGTGATGCAATTACAGAAGCATTGATTGAAGAAATGCATCGTGATTCTGGAGTTGTTGTTTTCGGTGAAGATGTTGCCGGGGATAAGGGAGGCGTCTTTGGTGTTACTAGAGGCCTTACCAAGCAGTTTGGTGCTGAACGCTGTTTCAATACACCATTAGCAGAAGCTACAATTATCGGAACTGCTATAGGTATGGCCTTCGATGGTATTCATAAGCCAGTTGCTGAAATTCAATTTGCAGATTACATCTGGCCTGGAATTAATCAGCTATTTTCTGAAGCTTCCAGTATGTACTATCGTTCCGCAGGAGAGTGGGAAATTCCCCTAGTTGTTCGAGCCCCCTGTGGAGGATATATACAAGGAGGGCCATATCATTCCCAAAGCATAGAAGCTTTTCTTGCACATTGCCCAGGTATTAAAGTTGCCTACCCTTCTAATGCTGCAGATGCTAAAGCCTTGCTAAAAGCTGCTATTCGTGATCCTAATCCTGTGGTCTTTTTAGAACACAAAGCCCTTTATCAAAGAAGAATTTTTAGTGCATGCCCAGTATTTTCTTCTGATTATGTATTGCCATTTGGAAAAGCCGCCGTTGTTCAATCTGGAGCAGATCTGACAATCGTTTCTTGGGGAATGGCTTTGGTAATGAGTGTCGAAGTAGCTAAAGAACTCGCTACATTAGGCATATCTGTTGAAGTTATAGATTTGCGTACGATAGTTCCCTGCGATTTTGCTACTGTATTAGAATCTGTTAAGAAAACAGGAAAACTACTCATTACTCATGAAGCTTCGGAGTTTTGTGGGTTTGGTAGTGAGCTTGCAGCTACCGTAGCGGAACAGGCCTATACTTATCTTGATGCCCCTATTCGACGTGTTGCTGGGCTACACGCTCCTGTTCCTTATTCAAAAATACTAGAAAATGAAGTTCTCCCTCAAAAAGAGAGAATACTTCAAGCAGCGAAAAGCCTGGCAGAGTTTTAACTCCTGCCATAATACGCTCCGCGTAAGGTCCCCATTAAAGGAAGCTCTCGTTGATGATTTATGGTTACCCGCGTTAGCGTTCTTTCTCCTTCATTTTCTTCCAAGCGTATAGCCTCTAGTAGTGCTAGTGCACATACGGAGTGCCACTTTTCGTACTCATCCTGATTTACTCCAAGATCATTCAATCCGATCATTTCAAGTTGTAAATTTGAGATGCCGTTTTCTCTGCATAGGCGGAAACAATCGCGATACGCTTTAACACAATTTACAAATGCCTCTTTATAGTCAAAATCTGCAAAGGTAATAGCTTTACGTTTCTTGTCTAAACCTAAGAGAAGCTCAAGAGTTGGAGGATTCATAAATATTAGGTGACTTGCTGGAGGAGGTGGTCCAGAGGGGTTTTCCCAAGGTCCACAAACAACAGATCCTGGAGCAAACCAGCCATCTCCAGGATGTAAAATGCTATTCCAGCATTCCTTTTCGATTTTCCCAGCTAAAGCCATACCTCTTCCTATAACCAAGGAGTAGTCCCTAGCAGAATTAGTAAGTAAGAGAACAGCCGAGGATGTTGGCTTTAAAAAGGGATCATTAAGGGGATGCCCCTTTAAGAAGCATAGCTGCAAGTTTTTAGTCTTACTATGCAAAATGGTATGTTGGGTGCTTGTATTGATTGCTTTTGAAGGGCTTCCTCTTAACAGGTTGTACCTTGATTTTATAAAGGAGGACATAATTTTTGCATTACAATCTACAAACCTTGGAATTTGTATCTCTTCTTCGATGGGTGCTTCGAGAATCTCTTCGGGTGCTACTTCTACAGGAGGAGGAGGAGAAACCACAGGAGGAGGTGGTGGTGTAAATGTAGGCAGAGGAATTTCCTCCTCCTCTTCCTCTTCTACAATGGGTTCGGGTAAATCAGGCTTTAGCATTCTCTCGGGTTTTGCAGGGGGAACAGGCGTTGCAGGCGGCTTTTTGATATGGAGAATAAGCAAAGCTATACCCACAACCAGTAAGACACTACCAAGAATTATTAAGGGGAGTGAAATCATCGAAGATACTCCCAAACATAGGGATGTAATCCCTGCAGCGCTAAGAAGAACTCCCAGAGCAATAACAGTCTGTAAAATATGTTTCAGAGGGGCGTTTATACTTCCACGTTGTACTCGCGAATCGGGTTGAGTGATTTGACTGTCGGATTGATTATTAACTGGAGGTAAAGACACAAGATCACCCTAATCTATATAAGCAACATAAGTTTTTAACCCATTCTAAGAGATGCACATAGGATTCACAACAAAAAATATTTTTATAATTCAATAATGGAAGAGGGATGATTTTCTGAGGTTTTTACTTTTCCTAGGAAGACGCCAAGAAGAAAGATTAAGGAGAGCACTAGGGAAAGCTTCCAAGCAGGTAGGGGTGCTGGTGTTAGTGTGGTTAAAAAATTTGGGTTATTAAGCATAGGAAGTTCAAGTAACCAAGAAATAAAAAATTCTGTGCATGGGGCTAGGAAGGGAAGAATAAGAGAAAGAAGAATAAGAAAGAAAATGGGGAGAATAAGCATGGGGAAAAAGAGGTTATAGATAAAACCCTCTAAAGGTAGAGAGCCAAAGAAGTTGATCATAGGGAAAAAGAGGAAGATTTGAGCGGAGATAGTCAGAGATAGGGCTCCAAAAATATAGCGGAGAATAGGCAATAGACGCTTAGGGCATACGTAGAGCCATGGGGAGTAGAAAAAATGAAATAGGTGAGGGAAAAAAAGTAAGATACCTAGTGTGGCTAGGAAACTTAGTGAAAATGCTGGAGATAACGGAGGAAAAATAAGAGAACAAAGAATGGCTCCGGCGCCCAAACGGTTAAGGCTAGAGCATAGCCCTGAAGAGAATGGTGATAGGCAGATGAGTAATAAGGAGAGCCATGCTCTCCATACGGAAGGTGACCAAGGAAATACCAGTGTTAATATTGAAAGTATTATTAAGGAAAGAAAATATTTTATTTTGGCTGGGAAGATGCCTAGGAGGCAAAATAGAACAGAAGCGAATAGTGAAAAATGCCATCCAGAAACTGCAAATAGATGAGATAATCCTTTGTTTTTAAAAATTTCTCTTAAGTGTTTTGGCAGGGGAGTGCCAAGAAGCAAACTGGAAGCGAAATTTCCGGAATTGCTAGAGCGAAAAAGATTTAGAATGCGTTGATGACAAGATTCTCGTATTTTATGTTGTATAAGTGCTATTTTTGTTGAGCGGATTTCTTGATAGCAACCATTAGACTTAAAAATAAATTGGGATGTATGATTTAGCATCGTTCCTTGGATAGAGTATTTTTTATTCAATTCCAAAGGGGCGTCTATGAAAATAGTACAGGGGATGTGGTAATGAGTTTTTCCACAAGGATATTTCAAACGAATAACTTCTCCAAAGTATTTATTTTCTCTTCCAAATTTAATTATAAAATTTCCTGAAGCCGGTCCCTCATGAATAGAAGAAGGATTGGTCAGGGTGATCAGCGGGATAAGCCAGCAAGCTCCCATGAGGAGCTGTTTCCTGAGGTTGTTTTTAGGAGTAAATACATAGAGCACTGAAAGTAGCACTATCCCTGAATAGGGATTAGGGCGTGATATAATTCCTGTTAGCCAGTAAAGAGAGCAAATCAACAGAGGATGTTGTTTTTGGAAGTACTGGCAAGAATGAGTTAGCCGTATCCATGATGAATGTAAGGTATGCATAAGGACAGAGGATGAGAAAATTTCAAAACGCATTAACATCTATTCATTCTTTCCCTACGCTCGAAGTGTATTCTGTGGAACAATTACGTAAGGAGATGTCTTGGGAAGAAATTTCCAGTCAAGCTCCACGCTTGCCTCGAGGCTGGTATGAACTAATGGGATTAACAAAAGAAGATCGGTTAGATTTTTGCCAAGAATATTGGCTTACTGTTTTAGGCGTCGATAATAGTCAATTTCCTGGTATTTGTCGCTTTTTTTCTCTTTTGGATAGTTTAGATGTTTATATTTACCGTAGTGCTAACGAGCCTTATGAGGCGAAAATGCTCTATACGTTTGGTGATGGGCGTTGTGGTTTTCAAGGGGGCCCCCCTCTATTAGAAACCGAGGGCCTCTGCTTCCCTTCTTTAGGAGATGATGATTATTCTAGGTTTTTTACTATCCATAATGGATTCGGGAAATGCGAAGACGAGGGGGTTTTCCCCTATCGTTCTTTAGCTAAGGTCCAGCATAAGCTGCGCGAGCTGCTAATACGATTAGAAAAGATATCTCCTGAAGAAGATTGCACTTCTGTAGGCATTTTCCCTTTTTATGGTTATGAAGAGCCTTTAACTTATCAATGTTTCTTTTTTGATTGTGAGGTACGTAGAGATTACCCCTCGCCGAATGTATTGTTGAGTGAGGGAAGCTTAATTCATAGGAATTTAGAGAGCATAGAGCTTTTACATTTAACAACAAGCCATTATCCTTCTTTCCTTTCTTGGTTGGAAAATTACTTGCATAGTGAAGAGGTATATGGTGGATGAGTCAAGAGAATGTGTGTTAGATATAGAGAATACGGAACAGCCTGTGGATTCTCAAAGAGATGAAGAAGAATTGACATGCATTTGCATTGTAAAAAATACTTCTGGGATACATGTACGTCCCGCAGGGGCGATTGTTAAGCTGTTTGATGGAGAAGAATGCGAGGTAAGCTTTACCTACGCAGGGAAAACAGTAAACGCAAAAAGTATAATGAGTATCCTAATATTAGGAGCTCCACAAAATGGGGAGATTTTTGTGCGTATTAAGGGAAAGGATGCAAGTCGTGTACTAAAAAAAGTACAAAACGCTTTTGACTCTGGTTTTGGAGAGCTATAGATGAATATGCCTATGCATTCTGTAGAACAAAATGAAGAATGGCGAATTCCTGGAATGGCCTTAGTTTCTGGAGTGGCTATAGGGAAAGCTTTTTTCTTGGGGACTTCTCCTTTGCAAATACATGAGCTTACCTTACCCCAAGAAGAGGTAGAACATGAAATACACCGTTATTATAAAGCGTTAAATCGTTCGAAATTGGACATTGCTGCTTTAGAAAAAGAAGCAAATGGGAAACAAGGGCAGCAGGAAATCTCTTCAATTTTGCAGGCCCATCTAGAGATTATTAAAGATCCGATTTTGACAGAAGAAGTTGTCAATACTATCAGAAAAGATCGTAAGAACGCTGAGTATGTTTTTTCTTCTGTAATGGGGAAAATAGAAGAGTCGTTGACAGCAGCACAAGGAGTGGCAGTCGCTGTAGATCGCGTTCAAGATATCCATGATATTTCTAACCGTGTGATTGGCCATTTATGCTGTCAACATAAGCGTCCGTTAGGAGAATCAGATCAAAATATCATTATCTTTTCTAAAGAGCTTACCCCCTCAGAAGTTGCCAGTGCAAATCCTGCGTACATTCGCGGTTTTGTTTCTTTAACAGGGGCGCCTACATCACACACCGCTATTGTCTCGCGGGCTAAAAATATCCCCTATTTAGCAAATCTTTCTCAGGAAAATTGGGAGAAGATTCAAGAGTATACCGGAAAGCTCGTTCTCATAGATGGTATTCGTGGTGAAATCATTTTTAATCCTAAATCACGAACTCTTGAAAACTGTTATCAACAGAAAAGTACCGCTCTTAGCGTAAAATCTTACCCTAAGGAATCTCAACATGCGATAGTTTCTTCCCATGCGGCGAGCCTTGAAGAATTACGTATGCTTTCAGAATACTTTCCTCAAACATCTATAGGGCTATTTCGTTCTGAATTTCTTGCTATTGCTGAAGATCGGCTACCTACATATGAAGAGCAAACCCTTATATATAAATCTTTAGCTTTATTCCCTGAGCGTATTTCCGTATTGCGGCTGTTTGATTTTGGTGAGGATAAGCCTTGCCCAAGAATGGACAATACAAAAGAACGCTCCGTACGCTACCTACTGAAACATCCTCAAATTTTAGAAAGTCAGCTTCTCTCTATTTTAGCAGCATCAGCTTCAGGACCTTTAAAGGTATTAATTCCAGGAACTGCAGATGTTATAGAAATTATAGAAGTAAAACGTCGTCTAGAAAATTTACGACGTTCTTTTACTCAAGAATACGTTATGGAAAACATTTCTTGGGGAAGTATGATAGAACTGCCATCGGCAGTGCTAATGATAGATGAAATTATTCAAGAATGCGATTTCATTTCTATAGGGACCAATGATCTTATGCAATACACCCTGGGGAATAACCGCGAGGTAACTCTCCCTCATTACCTAGATGTTCCTTTACATCCCTCTGTAATGCGTATGATTCGTCATGTCATCTGCAGCGCAAAACAGCATGATATCCCCACGTCTATTTGCGGAGAAGCTGCAGCAAACCCTTCTCTAACTCCGTTCTTTTTAGGGTTGGGAGTTCAAGAATTGTCTGTTGCTATGCCAGCAATTGTAGAACTGCGCGAGAGGGTAGCTTCATTAAATTTAAGTGATTGTGTAGAACATACTGAAAGGTTGTTAAGAGCGAGGACCTGTGAAGAAATTCAGGCCCTGTTAACTTAAAAAGGCATTCCTGCTCGCATAACAGACATTTCCTTGTCCATCGTTGCTTTTGCCTCTTTAAATGCGGAACGGAAAAGATCTTCTACAACTTCTGGTTCTGTAGGATCTAGGCAGGTAGGCTGTACTTTTACAGAAATGATGTCGCATTTGCCATTGATTACTACAGAAACAAGTCCGTTTCCAGCCTGTCCTTCATAGCGTTTTTCTTCTAGAGAAGCTTCCATTTCTAAGAACTGCTGTTCCATCATTTTTGCTTCTTTTTTCTTTTTGGCATATCCACTGCCCATGTGTTTACTCCTTAGTTAAAATTCCTGAAAATTCAACAACAGCAAATTGTAATAATGTGTCTATATTAGCTGATCCTTCCGAAGAAGGGGAAGCTTCTTTTTGTAGAGGGTTAGGAACAGAAGGTTTGGGCCTGGAAGCGAGGAAGCTCTGTTCTTCATAGTGGCGCTCAGGTTCTAACATTGGCTTGGTCTGGATTTGCTGAAGGGGACTTGCAGGCAGATTCGAGGTTTCAAAAGTAGAGGTTTTAAGTTGAGAAAACAAAGTTTCTAAAGAAGGACGTTGGCATATGCGAATTATATGCACAACGACAGTCTCTAAAAATGTTTTTTCAAAAATTGTCTGTTGCAGGTGTTTCGCTGCTTCCCCAAGAAAATCAATGATCTCTAATAGGCATTCATGGGAATAGTATTGTGATATAGCCCTTAGGGAAGAGCCTTTTTGATCTTTGCTAAAAAGAAGGTCACGATAAAAAAGAGTAAGATCATGAAGGAAAGTAATCGGTGCTACCCCAGAATTTATAGCTGTTGTTACTGGGAATAAAGCCTCAGTATAGTTTTTAGCACGAATAGAGGCTTCTAAAGAGCATAAGGTATCCTCAGATACCAATCCTAAAGCATCGGCTACCGATGCTGGCGAGAGCGTTTCAGGGAATAATCCTGTTACATAATCATAAAGGGATTCTGCATCGCGTAAGCTTCCTTGGGCAGCTCGAGCAATAGGAAGTAAAGCTTCTCTAGAAACTTCTATAGAGCTAGAAAGAGATATCGAAACTAGCTTATCAACAATCATTTCCTCAGGAATTCTTTTTAAGTGCATTTTTTGACAACGACTTAAAATTGTACTGGGTATCTTATGATTTTCCGTGGTTGCTAGGAAAAATTTTACATGGCTGGGAGGCTCTTCTAAGGTTTTTAATAAAGAGTTGAAGGCCTCTTTTGTGAGCATATGCACTTCATCAATGATGTAAATTTTATATTGAGATTTTGCCGGAGTAAATAAGACAGTTTCATTGATTTGGCGGATATCTTCGATTCCTCTATGTGAGGCTCCATCAATTTCTATAACGTCTAAAGAGGCCCCTGAAGAGATCTCTTTGCATATGCAACATTGGTTGCAGGGTTCTTGGTTTTCCCCCAGCTCTTTGCAATTTAATGCTTTGGCAAAAATTCTTGCTAACGTAGTTTTTCCAGTTCCTCGAATTCCTGAAAATAAATAGGCGTGAGCAACACGATGAAATTGTAGAGCATTTTTTAAAACAGTAACTACAGAATCTTGCCCAAGAATTTCCGTGAAGGTTTGGGGGCGATACTTTCTCGAAGAAACTTGGTATGTTTGAGATGTCATAGACTATGCCTCTAAAAATTACTTTCAGGGTATTTTTTTTATTTAATTCAGGTGACTATTTTTCCCAGGACTTCTAGACTGGGCATCCCGAAAATGCACTCGTTAAAAAAATCGATTGAGAAGGTATTTGCTAAGTTTACTATAGTATAAAGTCTTGGAAATTGTCCCACTTTAATCAACATATTCGTGCATTAAACGGGAGGGGCAGCCTTAGGTAACGAGGAGAACCTGTGCTAAATAGTCATTTTCCTTTGTTATATATCAAGCTATGGTCAATAGTATGAAATTCTTAATATAAAATAGAGAAAAGTTCATGAATTCTGCGTGTAATTTAAGTAACATCATCCGCTGAAACTTTTTTAAGTTTTCGTGTTTTCAAGTGACAGAGTTTATTTATGAAAAGGATGAGACCCTAATGTGGAATAAAGCATGGAGTTTTGTTCTTTGGTGTGATAGCTAAAAAACAATAGACATATCTTTGAACATATGATCAATCAAATGGAAGACCGTAGGCAAACCTACCGTAGTTGTACTACCAAAGAGGTAGATAGTCCATGGTTTAGATATCTTCTATATTTTGGTATTACGGGAATTTTCGGATTAACGTTATTTTCTTTTGTTTATCTTAAAGTTCTTCATATTCCTATATATAATGAAGGGGATATCGCTCAAACATCCCTAAATACTCCTATAGATTTTTCTATAAGTTGGAATGTACACGCATTTTATAGTCAGACAGAGGTCCCTGGAGTTTTTGGAAAAGTCTACAAAATTTCTGAAAATATTGTTTGCGAAGAACCTAAAGAAGACGAAACCCGTCGCTGGTTAAAAAAAACTCAGGATTTTCTTACTACAACAGGATTCATAGATAATTCGACGCAAACATGTTTGCAAGATTTGCATTTACGTCCCTCCGCTTTAAAAGATAGAGATCGCTTGCTAAGTATTCATGTAAGTTCTGATCCTAAGGAGTTCATACACCAATGTGTTGCCCATATTGAAGATTTTCTACGATCTGAGAATTGCCCAGAATCGTGTAGGGAAGAAATTTTAGGGGGACTCAAAGAGACAAATTTTGATATTGCAGTAGATAAAGAAAAATCTGGTTACATCAAAGGTGACTTATTAGGAACGCGAAGAATAGAACATTTTTCAAAAGGAAGTTCTGTCATACAGCAGTATCAGAAAATTAGCCCGAGAGATGTTAAAGTTCTTCGTCATCTAAGAAATCAGTTAGTATCTTCAACAACTCTGTTTTCCTGCCGCTCGATTCCTCTTGTTTTGCTAATTGTTTGTGTTATTGTAATTTGGGGATACCGATCCCTAGTTACTTTTTGCCCTGAATTACTCGTATCGCCAAAGCGTTTCATGCTTTACATCGCGATTTTCTCCCTATCTTTGATCGGTGTAAAAATTACAGAAATCCTTTGTGCCCTAGGACCGCAAAGTTGGGAAATGTACCTTTCCTACCCTCTAGTTCTTCCGTTTACAGCGATTCTTCTTGGCCATCTTGTTGGGATTCCTCTTGCAGGGGCGTCATGCACATTTTTAGCCGTTCTCTATACCTTAGAATCAGGAATGTGGAATAACAGCTGGTTTCTCGCTATAAACCTGCTGATATCTTGGAGGATCTTATTTACTTTAAATCGTGTGACACGACTAACCTCTATATTTTGGTGTTGCATGAAGCTGTTATGGGTCTCTACAACAGTTTTAACAGGATTTCGCATATTTTTTGGTATGGCATCCTTAATGGATTTTCGGGCAGATTTTATAAGCAGCTTCGTCTACAGCTTAATAACAGCTCTTGGTGTTGGCGCCTTGGTTCCCGTATTTGAATCCTCTTTTGGGGCATGTACACATAACCACTTATTGGCGTATTTAGATTCTGATTACCCTTTATTAAAGCGCCTATTTGAAGAAGCTCCGGGAACATATCAGCATTCTGTATTAGTGGGAATCCTTGCTGAATCTGCTGCAAATGCTATTCATGCCGATGGCCTTTTCTGCCGTGTTGTAGCCCAATATCACGATATTGGTAAGCTGATTAATCCAGGATTTTTCCTTGAAAATCATCAGATGCTGGGAACATTAAAAAATGATCTCTCCCCAATTGAAAGTGCAAAAATGATTATGCGCCATATTCCCGAAGGGGTGGAGCTCTCTAGAAAAGCAGGCCTTCCTGATTCCTTTATTCGTATTATCGAAGAACACCATGGCACTTCAGTAATTTTTTCTCTTTATCACCGTCATTTACAAAATAACCCGAATACAGGTTCTTTAGATGAAGAGTTGTTCCGTTATCCAGGAAGGAAGCCCTCTTCAAAAGAGTCTACAATTATCATGATAGCGGACTCCTTTGAAGCTGCTGCTCGTTCTCTAGAAGGAACAAGCATGACTGCACTACGCAATCTTGTTGATAAAATTGTATCCGGAAAAATGAATGACGGGCAGTTTTCAAACTCTCCAATTACCTTGGATGAGCTGACAACTATTTGCGAGGTTATGGTAAAAACTCTCTATAGCGCTCTCCATTCACGAGCGAAGTATCCAGAAATGTCCCTAAAGCCGTGTGTATAGAAAGATCCCTAAGATTTCTAGATCCTGGGATTTTGCTTGTGAGCTATTTGCGCTTTCACGCACTTCCCTATCGCTAAGATAGTTTTAATAATCCCAAAAATTAAAAGAATAGGGGTGAGAAGAACAAGAAGAGGAAGGAGTAGCCCTATGCCCCCAAGGAAGGAAATGATTATAGGCAGCTTCATCACCAAAGCCGTTTCTCGGCACCTAGGACAGTAAGAATTTGGTAAGAAATTATCTTTTAAATAGATGGTTTTTTTCGCCTTTACATATCTTTTACAAAGTATCCCAGCATAAATTAACCCGACTATGGGGATTAAAATCATGGGGATATGCTGAAAATTCCCAAGTAAAGCGTCAGCGGTTATGGGACAACCCTCAACAACTTTAGGCAGGACAAGAACATCCACATTGCAGGTACTCCCATTAGGGTTTACATGTGTATGAGGCGGAATTAGAACTGTGGCCATAACGCTCTACTTAAAAAATTATAGCTAGGAAAGTATATTGAGATGGTTGGATCTCAATAGGGAAGTAGTCGTGTTGTAAAAAATATTAAAAGACTATTTTATATTCCAAACATAATTAAATCTATGTTTTTGTTCATGTTTAAAATATATCGTTTACATTCTTAATAATTAATTTACCTTTTCAGTAATTAATTAATTTGAATTAAAAAAATTAACAATCATTAAGTTAATTCGGGGCCGCTAGGCACGCTTTTTAAGAGTAATTTCTACAGCTTCACGAGCAATAGGTAGAGAACACCCCTTGGAATGTTCATGAATCTGTAGTTATTTATCCTATGGACGAGAACAACATTTGCTGTGTAAGAAAGAAAAGAATTTCATAGCTAGTACGGCTATTCCAAGTATAAGTACGAGAGGAGCTAAGAGACCGAGCCCTCCAAGTATACCGAACGTGATCGTAGTGTTGTAACGGACAGATTTGTCCAAATGCGAGCATGTTTTGTTATGACAACCGTGATTGGGTTCGTAGGCAAGCTCCCCATATAATCTATCCCCAACAGTACGTTTATGATGAATAAGGTAGGCCGCAACAAAGAAGCCCAGGACGGGGGTACAAGTCAGAGCAAATTGCGCGAGCCTATAACATCGAGTAGGCTGTGCTATAGGTCCGGGAAGTGTTAATGTTTGAGCCTCGTCGACTGCATACGTTCTATTATTTTTGTTTGTATGCATATGCGGAGGGATAGTTATTGTAACTGGTTTCATAATCTCTGCTTAGTTTAACTATTTGTAATAAAAAAATTTCTAAAAATTATGCATGAAATTAGAATAATATTACATATAGATTTTTGTTTTATTCCAAATAACTAATTTTCATTGAGATGAATAAAGCTTTAATCTGTTTTTCAAATATAAATTTTAAAAATTAGGGAACGTCCGTGAAGCTGTAGCTGTTTATCCTTAAGTATTAGAGCAGCGTGTTTTGTATAAGAAAATAGACAAACTCATAACTAATTTAACTAAAAGCCCGAGAGTACATATGCGATTGAAAGAGGTTTATAATGCTGTGCTAAGGCTGAGAGCGGATTCTTGATCCATAGCAGGCAGGTTCAAAGGAGAAAGAAATTTTTCCCAAGATTCAATATTTTTTGAAGCAGTGATGCTCAAGCGCCCTTGAAGAGGATGATAGGGAGGAGGAAGTTCCCGGGTATAGGGAAGGCAAAGGTGGAGTCTAAGGATTGCCGCTTTTGCAATAATAATAGCGTCATATTTCCCCGACTCCAGTTGTTCGAGTCTTTCCTCGATAGTCCCCCGAATGTCGACAACTTTTCCCCTAGGGAAAAAGGCTTTTAAAATATCGCTACGGCGCGGTGAGGAGCTTCCTAATATAGGATTGTCTGGGAAGCGTTTCCACATATAGCGTTCGCCATAAACTAATACGTCAGCAGGGTCAGTACCCCTTGTAATGGCTATAACAGGTGTTTTCGAGGGTGAGGGAAGATCTTTAGCGGAATGAACCGCAAGATGGCAGCTACCGCGAATTACTAATTCATCAACAGCATCAGTAAAAAAATGAGCGTTTTCCACAAGACGTAAAGGCGTCTTTTTGTCTTTATCCCCTCGAGTATTTACCGTATGGATTTGAACCCAAAGTTTAGGATACCACGAGCGAAGGAGTTGGATGCATTCATGAGCCTGAGCTTTCGCTAGGGTGGACCTTCGAGAAGCTATGCGTAGGGGACGTTTTCCCAAACAAAAATCTGACAGAAAAGGATCAGCGTAGCAATCGGATAGCATCTTTAATTGTTTTTACCCCTCGAATATCTAATTGATCTTTGACTTCAGAAGAAAGTCCTGTAATCTGTCCTTCAGGAATAACAGCTCCTTCAAAACCCATAAGCTTGCTTTCTTTAAGACGTCTTTCTAAGTGCGTAACATGGCGAATTTCTCCTCCTAACCCTATTTCTCCAGTAAAGGTATAGTTTTGAGGGGAGAGGCGATTGTAAAGCGAAGAAACTACAGCTAGACCTGCTCCTAAATCCGCAGCAGGTTCCGTAATTTTTAACCCGCCCGCTATAGAAAGAAAAACATCAGCAGTATGTAATTTTATTTGAGCGCGCTTTTCTAGAACAGCTAAGAGTAATAAAAATCTGTTAGGATCAAATCCTGATGTTTTTCTAATAGGATTGGCAAACGGAGAAGATGAAGCTAAAGCCTGCATCTCAATAAGAAGAGTTTCTGATCCCTCAACAATAGGAATAATCACAGAACCCGTAGTCTCAGTAATTTTTTCTTGTAGGAATAGGCCTGAAGGATTCAAAACTTCTTTTAATCCGTCAGTATGCATAGATAGAATAAGAAGCTCATTGGTAGGGCCAAAACGATTTTTTACCGAGCGTATCATACGGTAATTTGCATGCGAATTTCCCTCAAAATATAACACTGTGTCCACAAGGTGCTCTAATACCCGAGGGCCAGCAATTTCCCCAGATTTTGTTACATGACCAATCACAAAAGTAGTAATTTGTGACTGTTTGGCAATATGCATAAGTTCTGAGGTGACCTCTCGTACCTGAGCTACAGATCCCGGGGAGGAGTGTAAACTCGGGTTAAATATAATCTGAATCGAATCAATAATAAGAACATCAGGATTGAGAGTCGCTATTTGCTGCTTAATATCATCAAAATTCGTCTCAGGGAAAAGATAAATATTCTCATGAGAAATGCCTAAGCGCTTAGCTCTTAAAGAAGTCTGTGTGACCGACTCCTCACCACACACATAAAGAACCTTATGACCACGATGGGCAAATTTTGCTGATATTTGCAAAAGTAAAGTAGATTTCCCAATTCCAGGATCGCCACCTAATAGGGTGAGGCTACCACGAACTGCGCCTCCTCCTAAAATGCGATCCCAACCAGGATCTCCTATACATAAACGTTCTTCCTCGCGAAGTTTTACAGTGCTCAACGATACGGCTGTTGCCTGAGAGCGTAGCTTTCTATTACATTGAGAAGAAGAAATAGCCTCTTCAATAAGCGTGTTCCATTGTAAACATCCCGGACACTGGCCTAACCACTTTGGAGTGTTAGTACCACATTCTCTACAGGTCCATTGAGTTTTTATCTTCGTTGTCATGGGCATCTAATGCTTCTTGTGCTGCTAGCTTCTCAGCTTCTTTTTTCGATAAGGCAAAACCCTCACCCCATATTTCATCATTTACTACTACACGAATATGATAACCAGGAGATCCTTGAGGTGATGTCCACGGCGTACATTGGTATACAGGCAATGTGCGTAAGTGCTTTTGCGTAAGTTGTTGTAAACGATTTTTCGGATTCCCAAGCATAAGAGGAAGAATATCTTTCTTCGAAGGCAGTAAAGGAACAGTAATTTGTCTTGCAGGAGCTAGACCACCATCAAGATAAACAGCACCTAAAATAGACTCAAATAAATTCGCATAAGCTGAAGTTCTTCCACGCTCATTTTGAATTCTTTCTCCTCGTCCTATTAGTAAATATTCTCCCAGGCCTAATGCGTCGGTATATTGACAACAGGAAACCGCATTGATTAATGCTGCTCGTGCTGTAGATAACGTTCCCTCATCCATAGAAGGAAATAAAAGAAAAAGATGTTCAGTTACAATTAAACATAGTACGGCGTCTCCCAGGAATTCTAAACGCTCGCTGTCTTCGGTAATAGTTACGGTCTCGTTCCTATAAGAGGGGTGAGTCAATGCCGTAACTAGGAGTTTTGGTTGAGTAAACTTAAAATTTAATTTAGCTTCAACTTCTTTAATGTTGATCAGATTATTCATGAAATTATGAAATGTTGCCCTATTAAAATATAACGCATTAGTTGTCGGAGTTTTTTTATAGGCGGAAAAGGGCTTAAAGTCTATAGTACTTTTGGTTATATTTTCTTAAATGGATAAGTATGAGGTTCGTTCTACATTTAGAACACCTGCGCCATTTCCAAAATCAAGGTAGTATATTATTTGAAGGATTGATTTCTTTCGAAGACTGTATCTCTTTAGAGTTTAAATTGAGAAGCTTCGTCGAATCTGTATCCAAAGATATACAAAGTGCGCGCTGGAGAGAAAATATCTTTCGTTCTGTTCCCGAGGTATCCGCTTTAGTTAAAGGGCGTCGTCTTGCCTCTTTTGCTGCTGATCTTGTGCACCGCCCCAGATTAGCTCTCGTAGGGGATTTTTGGGTGTTTCCGGGAGATGAAATTCCTGAAAGAGAAGAAGATTGTCAGTTGCTTTTGTGCTTGTCAGGAGATAAGTGCGGACAGGGAATCTTTTTTGTAGGGCCTTATCCCACAGATCTTTATTTGCCACAATCGGGAGAGACAGCTTTGCTTCTCGTTTTTTCCTCAGTAGGCATTCCAATTTCTTAAACAGACAGTTTTCTCTTTAGGTAAACAAACGAAATTGTTTGCCTGGGGATGTTTTTATGTTATGACGGTTTAAATATCGGGACTTACTTTTTAGGAATTTTTATGAAAGACCTTCAAAAGAAAATAGAAGCTTTCTACGACCCTGTAACTGCAAAAAATCTCCTAGTTTGGTTATCCGAAGACTTTAGTAAAAGTGATGAGGAAACAATCAGAGATCTTTTGGAGAATAATCCTAAACTTCTCGGAGATCTTTTTGGCAAGACCCTGACATTCGGTACCGGGGGATTACGTAGCCCCATGGGATTAGGTACAAATAGAATGAATGCCTTTACTGTAAGAAGGGCAACTCAAGGACTAGCTCAAGTATTAAAAAAACATAACCCTCATCCTGGTGATAAAATTCAAGTAGTGATCGGACATGACACCCGGCACAACTCCTTAGCTTTTGCTCAAGAAACAGCTAAAGTCTTGGCGGGGAATCAAATTCATGCTCTGCTATTTAAAGATCCCGAGCCCCTCGCGTTAGTTTCTTTTACTTTAAGAGTCGAGAATGCTCTGGCGGGAGTTATGATCACTGCCTCTCATAATCCTCCAGAATATAACGGCTATAAAGTCTATATGGCTTCTGGAGGGCAGGTACTCCCGCCTCTGGACCAGGAAATTATCGAAGAATCAGCTAATGTTGAAGAGGTCTTAGCCGCAAAATCCCTGGAAAACCCTTATATTCATCTCATAGGAGAAGAATACGAAACTCTGTATAGGGAAACCTTGCATAAGCTCCAGCTATTCCCAGAGGATAATCGTATTTCAGGCCCAGCTATACACGTAAGCTACTCTCCATTGCACGGAACTGGAGTGACTGTAATTCCTCAAGTGTTAAAAGATTGGGGATTCCCTCATGTAGCTCTCGTAGAAAAACAAGCTATTCCCGATGGGAATTTTTCTACCGTACGTCTTCCTAACCCCGAAGATCACGACGCTCTAACCTTAGGGATAGAGCAAATGATAAAAAACCAAGACGATATTTTTATAGCAACAGACCCAGATGCAGATCGTTTAGGAGTCGTTTGCTTAGATGAAGGCTCTCCCTATATATTTAACGGGAATCAAACAGCTTGTATTCTTGCTGACCATATTCTACGTTCCTTGTCGACAAACGCTCCTATAAGAAAGGAAGATAAGATAGTTAAAAGTTTAGTAACTACAGAAATGCTTTCCGCAATAGCCAATTTCTACGGTGGCGATATTGTAAACGTAGCTACAGGATTTAAATATATCGGAGAGAAAATAGAAGCCTGGAGAAATGGTCCAGAAAGGTTTATATTTGGAGCCGAAGAATCTTACGGCTATCTATATGGAACGCAAGTCGAAGATAAAGACGCCATTATTATATCTGCGTTAATCACAGAAGCCGCACTGCAGCAAAAGCTAAAGGGAAAGACTCTGAGAGACGCTATTTTAGATTTATACGAAATGCACGGGTACTTCATGAATAAAACCGTCTCCCTATCTTTTGGTAAGGAAGAAGAAGAACTCATGAAATCCCAAGTTGAGAAATTGGCAGGGCAGGATCCATCTTTAATGTCTCTACCTGGATACACGCTTGAAAAATTTGAAAATTACCGTCAGGGACTAGGTATCAATATCGATACACGGACTACGTATAGTTTAACGCTGCCAAAGATGTCCATGCTCTGCTACTACTACAAAAACGGCGAGAAAATTATCATACGCCCCTCAGGAACAGAACCTAAAATCAAACTCTATTTCGAAACCGTAAATCGTTACGAAAAAATCACTCACAATAAAAATTCTCAAAAAGAAAGAGAACAGGAAAGCCTGGGAATTCTTGAGAACTTTATAGCTGGATTTCAAGAAAGATTTAATGCTTTATAGGCTAAAATAAAATTAAAATCAGCTTGTAGTAATATCTTCAGGGCATCTAAACTGAGCTTCGGGTTTCTCTGTGTATAGCGCTTGTTTCCGTGACCAATATTTCTTGTGTAAACGAAAACAAGTTTAAAGCAGCCCCTAAAGAGAACTAGAAAATTCCCTAAACAATGTTCTTGAGAAATTCGAGACAGATATGAAGGACGCCTTATATGACCTTTGTGCCCTATACATTACCTGAATTGCCTTATGCTTATGATGCTCTTGAACCAGTGATTAGTGCAGAGATTATGCTCTTGCATCATCAAAAGCATCACCAGGGGTATATAAATAATTTGAATGAAGCTCTAAAGAAATTAGAGCTAGCAGGTGTTCAACAAGATTTGACACGTCTTATTGGTTTGGAGCCCTCCTTAAGGTTCAATGGCGGAGGTCATATCAATCACTCTCTATTTTGGGAAATGCTCGCTCCAATAGGGCAAGGGGGAGGCGTTCCTCCAAGAAACGGATTACTTAAGTTGATCGAAAGATTTTGGGGAACTTTTGATAATTTTTTAAAAAAATTCATTGAATTTGCTGCTCCTATTCAAGGATCAGGGTGGGCATGGTTAGCTTTTTGTCCCCAAAAACAGGAGCTTATGCTACATGCAACAGTTAATCAGGATCCCCTAGAGGCGACGACAGGAAAGATTCCTCTTCTCGGGGTGGATGTCTGGGAGCATGCTTACTATCTCCAGTATAAAAACGTTAGATTAGATTATTTAAAAGCAATTCCTCAAATAATTAATTGGGGGTATATTGAACAAAGGTTCTCTGATATAACTAGTTAAAAGAGTAATTTTAATTGCAGAGTTAATAACTTTAATTTAAAATTGCGTCTGCTAAAAGTTTGGATTAGGTGGCTTGTGCGTTTATTTTCTTACGACAAACCTAAGATTAAAGTGCAAAAGATAAAGGCTGATGGTTTTAGCGGATGGTTAAAGTGTACCCATTGTCATGAAATGATTCATGCAAATGAGTTGGGTCAAAACTTCAACTGCTGCCCTAAATGCTCTTACCATTATCGTATTACTGCGGCTGAAAGGATCAAGTTGCTTGCCGACAAAGATTCCTGGCGTCCTCTTTACACGAATTTAAAATCTCAAGATCCTTTAAAATTCGCAGATACAGATACGTATCAAAATCGCCTGGCTAAGGCAAGAAAAGATAATACTGAAAGTGAAGGCGTCCTCGTTGGTGTCTGCGCTATAGGGGAACATCCCGTTGCCCTAGCGGTGATGGATTTCAATTTTATGGCAGGGTCTATGGGCGCTGTTGTTGGAGAGAAACTCACTCGTCTTATAGAAAAAGCTATCATATCTAAACTGCCCGTGATTATTGTTTGCGCCTCCGGAGGAGCTCGGATGCAAGAGTCCGTATTCTCACTCATGCAAATGGCAAAAACATCCGCAGCTTTAGCAAAATTGCATGAAGCAGGTTTGCCTTATATTTCTGTTTTGACAAACCCTACTTCTGGAGGAGTAACCGCCTCCTTCGCTTCTTTAGGTGATGTGATTATCGCAGAACCTAAAGCCCTCATTTGTTTTGCAGGTCCCCGTGTTGTCGCCCAAGTTATAGGCGAAGACTTACCCGAAGGGGCGCAAAAGTCCGAGTTTCTTTTAGAGCATGGAATGATCGATAAAGTAGTAGAACGAAAGCAATTAAAAAGTACTTTGCAGAGTTTACTTGATTACTTTTCTGCTCAAGAATACACTGGTGGCCAAGATAAAGCCCCTAGAGACCTATCTAAGAAGCTTAAAGAAATTTTTTTATTGACAGATGACAGTGAATAAAACATCATAACCGACACTTGTGTAACCCCGGCGCTGTTCTTATGGCTATATTTTGTGAGTTAGAATCTGGAGTAGATCTCCCAGAGTATTCTACAGAAGGCGCTTCTGGCGCAGATCTTAGGGCGCATATTGATGAGCCCATTGCTTTATTGCCAGGTCAACGTACCCTAATCCCTACAGGAATAAAAATGCAGATTCCTTTGGGCTATGAGGTGCAAATTCGTCCACGTAGTGGATTGGCCCTAAAGTACGGCATTATGGTCGTTAATTCTCCGGGGACAGTAGATGCTGATTACCGCGGTGAAATTTGTATTATATTAGCAAATTTCGGAGAAAATACGTTCATAGTAGAGCCAAAAATGCGTATTGCTCAAGCAGTAGTTGCTCCTGTAGTTCAGGCAAAGTTTATAGTCGTCGATCAAGAAGAAGGATTAACGGCAACGTCTCGGGGAAGTAGAGGTTTTGGGCATACCGGAGAGAAATGACATGCCTTTCTATTGTGAGAGTCAACAAAATTTTTCCTTATTTTCTCTTTTATCTCCCAAATTGATCATGTTCTTGAATAAGAATTCTCGAGAGGAGATTTTGCAAGATCTTACAGATCTCGCGGGTTCCGCTGGACTGCTTGAGAATAGGGAAGAGTTTTTTCAAGCTTTAGTGACTCGTGAAAATATTATGTCCACAGGAATCGGCATGGGCGTAGCTATTCCTCACGGTAAGTTAAATAGTTGTTCCGATTTTTTTATCGCTATAGGTATCCATCCCCAAGGCATACTCTGGGATGCTATAGACGGAGCCTTAGTGCGTTTGGTGTTTTTAATAGGGGGGCCGGATAATGCTCAAGCTGAATATCTCAAGCTATTATCCACGCTAACTCTTTCCCTAAGAGATGAATCCCGCCGTCAAGAATTGCTGCAAGTAAAGACAATTGAAGAAGTTATGAACGTGTTTTTAGGAATGTAAGGGTTATGGATTTAAAATTAGAGGAACTTGCTTCTTTATTAGATGTTTCTGAAAATACCGTACGCAAATGGCTAGAAGATGGAGCTATACCTAGCTATAGTATGAATAATGAATACAGATTCAATCGCGAAGAAATAGAAGATTGGATCTTAAATAATCAAGCTCTAGTAGGACTAGAAAGAGACGAAAAAAACGAAGATTTTCGAGATCTTTCCTTAAAATACAGTCTCTATAAAGCTATTTATCGCGGGGGAATTATTCGCGATGTTGTCGTAAAGAATAAAACAGAAGCCCTGCAATATGCCTCTTCTTACATAGCTGAGAAATTTAACCTAGACGCTAATGTTCTTTTCGAAATGCTCGCTTATCGCGAAAGTTTAATGTCTACAGGTATAGGAGAAGGTATAGCCCTTCCCCACGCTAAGGACTTTCTTATTAATTCGTATTACGATGTTGTTGTTCCCATGTTCCTATCAACAAGCATTGATTTCGGAGCCCTCGATGGTAAGCCCGTAAACGTTTTATTCTTCCTCTTTGCTTCCCAAGATAAAAGTCATTTAAATTTAGTAAATAAAATCGTACACCTAGGCATGTCCTTAGAAGCACGAAGTTTTCTAACAAACTATCCAGACAAAGATCAACTTCTCGCTTATATTAAGAATTGGGAATCGCAAATCCACTAATTATCAGTCTCTATAAAAGATTTGCAAGTCCAAGTTGTGCAAAAAGCCCTTTTGTTGTTATGGTGATCTCATAGGCTGATCTAGGAGATTATAGCAGCATGATGAGTTCTAAGCGTACTTCGCAACTTGCAATGCTTTCCATTTTGTTAACTTTTACCCATACTGTTAGTCACGTAAGTGCTGCAGTTCCTCCTTCTGAAGTTAGCTCTATATGCTCTGAATCTGAAGATTCTTTAATTGCTTTAGAGAGCAGAAAAGAACAGAGCATCACAAAAGCAGAAGAAAAGCAATCTTTGCCCGCAGAACAAGTTGAAATTGATGACTTTTGTTTAAAATCATCGACGCAAAACAATGTCGAAGTATTTTTAACCCGCACAGGCAAATGTTTACGGAAATACCGAAAATCCAACGATAAAGAGCAAGAAGTTAGTAATAACAGACGCCTTTCTGAGTCGAACCAAAAATTATCCCCGAAAGAAAGAGCACAAGCTAGGAAACTAGCAAGAGCTGCTGCTAAAGCAGAGAGAGCCGCTAAAGCTGAGGCAAAAGCATCGGCAAGAAAAGCTCAGGCCGTGGCAGATAACACAGCCAGAAATATGCTCAAGACAATGATTGTCAGTGGGAAAGAAAGTTCTAAAAACGAAAATACAATAGCTCACGAGTTTACAAACGGTCCTGTATTACCTATTTTTGTGCGTCCTGATGTAAAGGCTATTTCTCAAGAAGAAAAAGCCAGGCTCCTGGAAGATTTAGCTAGAGAGCAGAGAATCTCTAAAAGAAAATCATCAAGAGAAGCTCTTGAATTACGCGTGAAAGAAAATAAAATCCCTAGAAGTGGGAAAATCACCTCAACGTTACGCTACGATGCTGAAAAAGCTGCAGCTGTTAAAGTTAAGCGTAACTCTTCAGTAAATTCACAAATAAGAGCTCAAAAGGCATCTAACTCCCGTAGAAATGTTCAAAGCGATAAGATCCAGGAAGCTTCTAATAAAGAGCAAGCCCGTCCTGCAAAGAACCAAGATCCAGTTGCAAGTAACGCTGATGATTACTTTGGAGAGACTGCCGCAGCAGGAAATACTAACGTAACTAGTTATCTTGCAGCTAAACAATACCGCTGTGATTCCTCAGAAACTGACTGGCCTTGTTCATCTTGCGTTGCTAAACGTCGTACACATGCTAGCATTTCTGTATGCACCATGGTAGTTACTGTAATCGCTATGATTGTTGGAGCGATTATCATCGCTAACGCTTCAGACTCTACAGCTACAAACGGGGGAACAACACCTCCTACGCCTCCAAAACCTAATCCGGCTCCCTAAAACACACTCGATAACTACTGTGTTTTCATGAAAAGACAGGACCTTAACTGGTTCTGTCTTTTTTTTATTTAAAATTTTAAGATTTTTGTTAAAAAGCAATAATTAATATTCAAATAGTCTATTATTTAGTAAGGATAGTTATTGTTTTTATATTATTATGTCTGGTCCTAAACCAATACAACCCACTTTTAATTTATTTAGTGTAAATGCAGGAAAGTCTTTTTCTGATAAAAATCCAAAAGCTGCCCGTGCCTTGCAAATTAGCGGGATGATAGTTGCTGTCTTAGCAGTGTTTGCTGCTGTAGCTCTTGTTATGGCGACACCTATAGGCTTGCCTCTATCTCTAGGTTTGGGAGGAGTGCTGCTCGGTATAGGAGGAAGCTTACTATTTGCTTCTGTGATGTCTTTGGCTCACGATAGAAAAAAAGTCGCTTTAGAGAAAAAGAAAGAGCTCGTCATTAGCGCGGTACCACCTAAAAGAATAAGCCCTAGCAGTGTAACAGGTGCTCAGTCCTGGGAAGCATATAACGAGATGGTTGATGAGTTCTCTAAGCTGGAGACAAATCTTAGTGATCATGACAGGAAAGTATTCGAGAGCCTGGGAAAAGATCATGGCGTAGATATTCTATCTAATTTGGAAAAGATCACACAAGATTTTGAAAAAGCTAAGGAGTTGCTTAGCGAGCGTAAGCAAGTTTATTCTGACGAAATTATAACCGAAAGTATCTCATCTGCTCCCCAACAACATCAAGCTAGAAATGATTTATTTGTTTTAATGGGTAGAGATATCCTCGATGCACTCCCCAGGTCAGGAGGAGTGCTTTCTATTAGAAACCGGAATCTTAGCCCGGCAATGTCCAAAATTCATACGGGGATTTCTGTAGGATTAGTAGTCGGGGGAATTGCTTGCTTAGGTCTTATCGCAGCAATAGTACCTGGAGGGTTAATCGCATTACCCATGATTATAGCAGCAGCTTTGGGTATCTCCATTGCAGTGTTGGCCCTATCTTATGGAATCAAAGAGCTATTAAAAAGAACAAAAACTAATAGAAAGCAGCTAGCTAAAGAACTAAAAAATGTAATTGATATCGATTTGTTGGAGAAAATGACAAAGAGTCAGGAGCATGTTTTAAGGGGACTACGAGTTACACTGGAAACTGATATATGGATGACCAAGAAAATCCAGCCCATCATGGTAAAATATAATCGAATACATCAAGAACTTACCGATTTAGAAGAACATGCCGCAGAGCTGGCATTTAAATATAAACAGATAGTTAAGTCTCTTAACCAACGGGCGGAGATGCTACTTAAGGGCTCTCATGTTTCTCAAGCTAGATCTGGGGAGGAAAAAAGGACCCAAGTCTCTCCAGAAGAAGAGGAGGATGAAGGCTTCGAGGCAATAGCTTCTAGAGGTATTGAAGCTGCTCAACAAAGGCGACAAGCTGCTGGTAAAGGGCTCTTACATAGCTATGAAGAGCATCTAACTCCCGAAGAAATGGAATTTGCAGAAGCTTGGGTGCCTAAAGGAGAGCGTCATATTGAAGATTTCTGGGCAAAGAAACTGGAAAATCTCAGTGATGAAGACCGGCTTTTATTATCCGAAGGGATAGATAAAAATTTACGCTCGGTGCAAAAGGAGATGAACGTGTTACACAAACACATTCAGAGAACACGTTTAGCTCTAGAAAATCTTGAAGAATCAAAACAGAAAACCCAATCAGGTTCTGAAAAATTCTTAGATCTTTTAAAGACAGTAGCTAGGTCAAATAGTAACCTGCTTGATGTTTTAACCCTAATGCAAGAGTCGTTACTTGGATTCTTAGAATCCGAAGAAGAAATCCGCAGGGACTATTAAAAGGTTTTGAAGATTATTGATCTTGTTCAAAACAATCCCAGAGGGACAATTGTTCTTCTAGGGATCTTGTTCGTGCGGAATTGGGAGACCTTTCTTTTTCTGCAGCTAACTCCTGACGTCTTTCTGCAACTATAGAATCCAAATTGGATGATAACGCAGCAATTTGAGCTTCTTTTTCAGAGATTATTTTATCATATCCATTTTCATCGAACCGGGAATGCAAATCTCGCATATGAGGAAGGAATGTATTGCGTATGTTTGTAAATGCTGCGCTACACTTCGTAATCGATTCTCGACCTAAATCCGATATGTCTTGAGAGATTTCACTGGTTAACGAAATACCGAACATCTTATTTTTCACAGGGAAATTTAAGATCAATGCTACGGAAATAAGCAAAACGATAATTCCCAAACTAATGCCAAAAAGTGACCAATTATCATAGAGCAAAGCATAGCTCATCAATGCTATCATTCCTAAGCAGGTAAGTATCGATAGGGCAAAACATACGGTACTACGCAAAGATAAGTTAGAACGGTAACTATCCCAGGGAAGAAGACGAACGACCTTCTTTCCTGAGGAAGCGGAAGATAGAATTTCATCTTGAACAGAAGATAATGAAGACCGAGAATTGATACTAGAAGGTAGGATTGGCGTAGATGATAATGTCATGGGAACCCACTACTCAACTTATTAAACTATGATTTCATGATTAGAAGACTGTGAAGAAGAATGAACAAGATCTTTCCAGTGTCTCAATCTTGAGTTTAGCCGTTGCTCCTCTTGTTTTAATTCTTCAATACGCTTTTCTTTCGCTATAATTGAGCAGGTTAATTTTGTATGGGCACTCTGCAATAACTGGAAAGAGGATATCGACGAAGTTTTATTATTCACCAATGTTATTGTTTGCTGCACCTTAGAAGGTAAAGTCTTAATTAAATGAATCATACTAATCAATAAAGCAATACAAACCAAAGAAACAGCCATAAGAACCACCCCGCTGACAATTTCTGGAAGGCAGGAGTGCATACTACCAAATGACACAAGAACTACACCACAAACCATAACAACTGTAAACAGCATAGTCGCGACAGTATAGGAAGTAGAGCTTTGCTCAACCAAAACCGCAACTTTTTTTTGTATATCTGTATTGTCTCTATTCACATTAAACAGAAGAGAACATTGACTAGGTAATGACAGAGGTGCAGGAGGAGGAGAATTAGGAAGACTAGATGCCACAAAATCCCTTAATTTATAACGGAAAAATTTAAAGAATAGATTCATTTTATTCAATACTTAATATAAACTACTTCTTTAATGTGTTCTTTTTTACTTTTACTTTTTTATGAATAAAACAGTTGTTATTGCTATGTCAGGAGGCGTTGATTCTTCTGTAGTGGCCTATCTTTTAAAGAAGCATACCTCTTACAACCTCATAGGGCTGTATATGAAAAATTGGGAAGAGGAAGATGGTGATGGTCTTTGCTCGGCAGCAAAGGATTATGAGGATGTTGAAAGAGTCGCTGAACAACTAAATATTCCCTATTATACGGTATCTTTCGCTAGAGAGTATCGTGATCGGGTTTTTTCCCGTTTTCTTAAAGAATATTCTAAGGGGTACACACCAAAT
Organism: Chlamydia sp. BM-2023; assembly: GCF_964023145.1. NCBI lineage: Bacteria > Pseudomonadati > Chlamydiota > Chlamydiia > Chlamydiales > Chlamydiaceae > Chlamydia > Chlamydia vaughanii. The sequence continues at coordinate 1,064,392 of NZ_CAXIED010000001.1, forward strand.
CCCGATGTTCTTTGTAACCGTGAAATAAAATTTGATTTATTACAGAAGAAAGTTCGTGAGCTGGGAGGAGATTACCTCGCCACAGGTCACTATTGCCGTCTAAGCCCCTCTTCAGAGGGAATGAACTTACTTCGTGGTAAGGATGCTCAGAAAGATCAGAGCTATTTCCTCTGTGGAACACGAAGAGAAGCCCTTGCCAATGTTTTATTCCCTCTTGGGGATATGAAAAAAATAGAAGTACGCTCTATTGCTGAGCAAGCAGGTCTCGCCACCGCAGGGAAAAAAGATAGCACAGGAATTTGTTTTATAGGAAAACGTCCATTTAAAAGTTTTCTTGAAAAGTTTGTTCCTAATCTTCCGGGTGATATCGTGGATTACGACTCTCACGGTATTGTAGGCCAGCACGAAGGCGCTCACTACTATACTGTAGGTCAACGACGGGGTCTCGATCTTGGTGGATCACCGAAGCCCTGCTATGTTGTTGGCAAGGATATGGAGAAAAATATCGTTTATATTGTTCGTGGGGAAGATCATCCCTTATTATATCAAACAGAACTTACAGCTAAAGAATTGAATTGGTTTGTTGCTCCCGAGACAATAGATACCTGCAGTGCGAAAATTCGTTATCGTAGCGAAGATGAAGAATGTACAATACTCCATACGGAAGAAGAGAATACCGTACGAGTACGTTTTCACTCTCCCGTAAAGGCTGTTACTCCAGGGCAGACCATCGCTTTTTATAGCGGTGAGAGGTGCCTAGGAGGCGGGATCATAGAAGTCTCTATGACTCCACAGCCGGTGTAACCGCTGCGACCTCCGAAGTATCTTCATCACGTTCAAAAGTTACGCAGTCTTCAGCAAGATTCGCACGGAGCTTTCTTGCTTCTTGACGACACGACTCCTTAAGTAACAACTCAGCAAGAGGATCTTCAAGATACTGCTCGATAACACGACGTAAGGGGCGAGCTCCCATTTCTGGGGAATGACCCTTCGTAACAAGAAACGAAATTACAGAATCTGGAATGCTCAATGCCATTTGGTAGTTTTTCAAACGGGAATCGAGCTTGTTGATTTCCAAGTGAATGATCTCAGATAAAGCAGCTTTTTCTAAAGGACGGAAAATCACACTTTCATCTAGACGGTTGATAAACTCAGGTTTTAAGTGCTTCTTCACAGCAGATTCAATTTTTTCTTGAATGACTTTGTAGTCAAAATTCGATCTAGAACCAAAACCAATTTCACCGCTTTTTTTAATTAAATCAGCGCCTAGGTTAGAGGTCATAATAATAATTGCATGACGGAAATCAATCTTACGACCAAATGAATCTGTAAGACGCCCTTGCTCCAAAATCTGCAACATTAAGTCCATAATGTCGGGATGAGCCTTTTCAATCTCATCAAATAACACTACACAGTAAGGACGGCGGCGTACCTGTTCTGTAAGATGTCCTCCTTCTTCATGACCTACATATCCTGGAGGGGAACCCATCATCTTCGTAGCGGCGAATTTTTCCATGTACTCAGACATGTCCACTTGAATTAAAGCATCCTCACCACCGAACATTTCAATGGCAATTTGTTGCGCTAGTAAAGTCTTTCCAACTCCTGTAGGACCTAAGAATAAGAAAGAACCCGTAGGACGATTAGGATCCTTAATTCCCGTTCGGGAACGGCGAATAGCACGGCAAATACTTGCCACAGCTTGATCTTGACCGATAACTTTTTTACGTAGGGTATCTTCTAACTTAAGAAGCTTCTCACTTTCTGCTTCTGTAAGCCTTGCAGAAGGAATTCCTGTTTGTAAGGAAACAACTTGAGCTACAGCTTCCTCATCAACAGGAATCTGATGTTCTTCTTTGTGGTTTTCCCACTCTTGCTTCATATTAGCAAGACGTTCGCGAAGTTTTTTCTCTTCATCGCGTAATCCTGCAGCTTTTTCGTATTCCTGAGTGCCAATAGCCTGCTCTTTAGCTTGCTTAGTGCTCTCAATTTCCGCTTCTAGCTTCATTAACTCCGAAGGTTGGCCCATCGTATTTACACGTACGCGAGCTCCGGCTTCATCAAGTAAATCAATAGCCTTATCTGGAAGGAAACGTCCGTGAACATACTGGTCTGATAACGTAGCCGCTGCTTTTAATGCCTCTTCTGTAATGGAGACATTATGATGTTCTTCGTACTTCTTCTTTAATCCACGTAGGATTTCAACAGTTTCATCCACACTAGGTGGCTGAACGATAATTTTCTGGAATCTACGTTCTAAAGCCGCATCTTTTTCAATATGCTTGCGATACTCATCGATTGTTGTCGCACCAATGCACTGAATCTCTCCACGTGCTAATGCAGGCTTTAAAATATTCGAAGCATCGATAGCACCTTCAGCAGCGCCGGCTCCTACAATTGTATGCAGCTCGTCAATGAATAATAGGATGTTTCCGTGCTTGCGGACTTCATCCATAACAGCTTTAATGCGCTCTTCAAATTGACCACGGTACTTTGTTCCGGCAATCATCAAAGCAAGATCTAAAGTGATCAAACGCTTTTTACGTAAAGCATCAGGAACTTCGTTGGAAATGATTTTTTGAGCTAACCCTTCAACAATCGCTGTCTTACCAACGCCTGCTTCTCCAATAAGTACGGGGTTATTTTTTCTACGGCGACATAAGATCAAAATCAATCGTTCAACTTCAGAAGAACGCCCAATAACAGGATCAAGTTTTGACTCCTTAAACATCTCTGTTAAGTCGTAGCCATAAGCTTTCAAAGCGGATAACTTATCGCTCTTATCCCCACCTAGAGTATGACCTAAAGATGAAGATTTGGAAGAAGATGCAGAACTTCCTCGAGGATTCGAAGAAGATGAAGGAGGAAGTTGAAGATTAAATGTCTCCAATTCCTTAAGAATCTCTTTACGAACTTCTCTAGGGTCAATATGCAAATTTTCTAAAACTTGTAAAGCGACTCCGTCGGCTTGATTTAAAATCCCTAAAAGCAGATGCTCTGTGCCCACATAATTATGCTCAAGAACACTTGCCTCTTCATTTGCTGACTCGAATGATTTTTTCACTCTGCCAGTAAGTGCAGGATCACCATAGACCTGAATTTCTGGTCCATAACCGATGAGCCTCTCTACTTCCTGCTTTGCAGCGTCGAAATCGACTCCTAAGTTGCGTAGGACATTAACAGCAACCCCTTGGCCTAGTTTGAGTAGGCCTAAGAGTATGTGCTCAGTACCTAGATAGTTATGATTTAACCTCTGAGCTTCTTTTTTAGCCAATTTAATGACTTGCTTTGCTCTGTTAGTAAACTTCTCAAACATAAAAACCTAAAAGACCGGGTAGAACTTTCCCTAAGCATATACGAAATTTAAAATAATGATGCAACTCTTCGATAAATAGATAAAGTATTACCGAGCTAAAAGTATTTTTATACGAAATGTAGTAAAGAATCCAGGCCTGTGTTAACTTAAACCTTTTGTTGTCAGTATTTTGCGTGTATTTTCAGAATGTATTGGAGAATCATAGCTTTTCAAAATTAAAGGTATTACAAGACATGCCCAAAGTTTTTAATGTGGAAGACACGTTTCTCTTTGAAGAGGATACACACGAAGAGGACGCCTATCGTCCTCAAACATCGATTTTTTGCATGGTTAGAACTTCCAAATGCGAAGTTTTAATCGGAGCTAGGAAATTAAGAGGGGATATCAATGCTTGGTAAAACAGGGCTTTTACGTTAAAGGGTAAAGTATTTGTCAGGCGACTCTCGAAAATTTCTTTAGAAATTTCTTTCTCTTCTGCTGACCTTATGGCCGCAAGAAGAGAAATTAAAAAAAAGATAATTTCAAATATTTTATTGAGGGTATTTATGAATAAGTTTCGTTGGGGTCTAGCCGTTTCTCTTTTTTGTTCACTGATATTACAAAACGCATTTGTTGATGCAGCATCTTCTACCAAGCATAAAAAGAAAGGTCATGTGAATGTTAAGCATCTGGATCACCCTTTAATTCAAATGAAGCTCACAAACATGAGAAATACAAAAACAGACTATCCAGAATTTAGAAATAATCTAATGGAAGCGTCTGCTATGATGGTCTACGAGGCGTTAAGGGACTATCGAACTAAAAGTACGGAGGTTACAACCCCACTGAATTTAAAGGCACGAGGAGAGGCAATGGATAAAGAGATTGTCATTGTTCCCATTTTAAGAGCGGGTCTCGGTATGGCTGAAGGAATGTTAAGAGTAGTTCCTGAGGCTAGAGTAGGTCACATAGGATTGTATCGTGATCCGGTAACATTAGAGGCAATAAGCTATTATTATAAAGTTCCTCACGTGAAAAAAGACAGTACAGTTTTAATTGTCGATCCCATGTTTGCAACCGGTAATACTTCTGTTTCAGCGGTTAAACAATTACAAAAAGATGGATTTACTGACATTAGATTAGTTTGTCTATTAGGAGTTCAAGAAGCTATTCGTAACTTAGAAGATAATGGTATCGATATCGATCTATATATTGCGGCAATAGATGATGGGCTAAACGAAAAAGCTTATATCCTCCCTGGTTTAGGTGATTCTGGAGACCGTGTTTTTGGAACGTATCTCTCCTTAGATGATGCTCAAGAGCATATCGGAGTTAAGTAAGCTCTTTAAGAGTAACCGAATTGAATTAGTCATTATGTTTAAGGGGGCACATTATGACTAAATTTTGGAAATGGATTCTTCTATCCAAATTCTAGATGAAAAGTTGAGCTTCGCAAAAAGCAACTGTTTCAAATCAAAGAATAATTTTAATTTTATATATGAAATTCCCTTTCCTGGGATTTGGGACCTTAAGAAGCAAGATTCTATCTCTGTTATAAAATAAAAGTTTGAAAAATCAATCAAACTATTTAAAAAATTCATTCTTATACTTAGTTTTAAACACTATTCAACCTGTAAATGATTTTCTTTAAAATAAAGAAATTCTTTGTGCTTATAATCTCAAATTGAATAAAATGTTTAGTCCTATCAAAGATAATGATTCATTCTTCATAACACCCCCGTTTAATTATGACTATTCGCATCGTAGATTCCGGAGAAGGGAATTCTGGGACACATATGGCCAGAGATAAGCATCTTTTGGAAAATCTGAGAAAGGGAGAGGCTATTCTTCACCTTTATGAGTGGGAAAGCGAATTTCCTCTGACTTATGGCCATTTCATGCGTCCGGAAAAATTTTTAGTTGAGAACAAGGCTGATCTGGGAATGGATGCCGCCATACGACCTACCGGTGGGGGCTTTGTTTTTCATCATGGAGATTACGCTTTTTCATTACTGGTATCCGCGGAGCACCCTATGTATGGCCAGAGTGTGTTGGAGAACTACCGCAAGGTAAATCTGATGGTATTGCAAGTCTTAAGTAAAGTTTTCCGTATAGAAGGAACTCTTTCTTATAATGAAGACGCTCATCATCCCCAAACATCAAATTTTTGCATGGCTAGAGCCTCAAAATACGATGTTTTAATGGGAGATAGGAAAGTAGGGGGCGCGGCCCAGCGTACAGTAAAACAAGGTTTTTTACATCAAGGGTCGGTGTTTTTATCGGGAAGTCCTCTGGAGTTTTATCAAAAGTTTCTTTTGCCAGAGGTGATTGATATTATTGTTCCCGCTATTGATAACCGGGCGTTTTTTCCCCTAGGAGTATCAGCTTCTTCTGCCGATCTCGCGGCAGCAAGAAGAGAAATTAAAGAAGGATTAATTCAAATATTTTCTTTTGGATGTTTATGAATAAGATTCGTTGGGGCTTAGTAGCAGCTCTCCTTTGTTCGTTTGTAATAAGAGATGCCTCCGCATTTACAATAGCCTGCCCTATTTATGGGGAAAATGCTGGTGTTATCGTGCACGATAACAGTATTGAGATATACGAAAAGATGCTAGCAGCTATAGATTCTGCAGAACATTATTTTGAATTTTGTCCCTGCATGGCGGGTGGTAAGATCTTGCAAGAAGTATTGGAGCATTTAGACGCTCGCATGCTTGTTGCCCCAAATCTTCGTTCCTACATGCTTATTCAGCCCACGTTTATTGATAGTCAGGATAAGCAGTTCCTTGCAAATATGAAAGCTAAGTGGCCCGAAAGGTTTTTCTATGTGTTTACGGGATGCGTTCCGGGATCAAGTATTCTTTCTCCTAATGTTATAGAAATGCACGTTAAGTTTTCCATTATTGATGGGAAGTACATTTTTTTGGGAGGCACAAACTTCGAAGATTTTATGTGTAACCGAGGGGATGTTATTCCCGAACCTGTAGATTCTCCGCGTCTGGTTGTTGGAGGTATGCAAAGGCCCCTAGCTTTTCGTGATCAAGATATTACTATAGCTTCACCAATCCTCGGAACAGCATTGCGAAGCGAATTTCACGCGCACTACTCTCTCTGGAAAGCTTTTGATAGTGGCATGTGGTTTAATAAGAATCTTAGTGATTTTCGCAATTTGTCCTATCCGGAACTAGAAGTTGAACAGGCATCGGCATGCTATTGTCCAGAAATTGAAGAATATCCCGAATTAATAACAACAGCTCTTCAAAACATCCGAGTGATTATTTCTGGACCCGATGAGAGTGAAAATGCCATTACTCAGGAATACATATCTTTAATGGACCAAGCCTCCCAATCTATAAAAATTGCCAATATGTATTTTATCCCCAAAGATGAGGTTATAGAGAGTTTAAAATCCGCCTGTTTTCATCGTGGGGTGCAAACACAAGTTATAACCAACGGTCGCACAGAAAATAGCCCCAGTATGACCGCTTCGTACGGTTGGGGAAATCGTATGAACTACTTCTTTTTATGCTATGGTGAACGACCCTCTTTATGGAAGAAATACATATTCTCCTTGAAAAAACCTAATCCCAATTTTTCAGTGAGCGAATTTTTCATTCCAGAGACACAACTGCATAAAAAATGCATGATTGTAGATGATAGATTTTTTGTAATCGGGAGTTACAATTTTGGTAAGAAAAGTGACCTCTTTGATTACGAAAGCATCGTGGTAATTGACTCTCCAGAGGTGGCTGCAAAAGCAAATCAGGTTTTCCAAAAAGACCTAACATTATCCAAACCCGTAAGCTCTCAGGAAATGCTCGGGTGGTATTTCGATCCTATACATCACCTAATCGGTCATCTGCAAATTAATTTTATGCCTGCGTAATCGCAACATAAAATCTTTGAGAAAAGAGGGATTGCCCCTCTTTTCTTTTTCCTAGGGGTTCCTGCTTGGTTTTTTCCGATCAATAGTTTACACTAAGTTTTTTATTCTGTTTATTCGAAGAGGGTGACTTTGCTAGCATTCTTTTATAAGCATCAGAAAAAATTTATTGGTTTAGTTATTATCGGAGTATGCGTATCTGGGATAGGCATAGGCTGGGGACGCCATCCAGGAGAAATGTCTCGTGGTGGATCTAATAAAGTTGTTTTTTCAGTTCCTGGGAAAAAATATTCCGAACGAGAATTCCTAACCATTAAGAAATTTTTCACAAATGAGGCATACCCTTTTACAGGGAATCCTCAGCGGTGGAACTTTCTAAATGAGGGATTGCTTACCGAGCGTTTTTTAACAAATAAAGTCGGAGAGAAACTCTTTTTAAAAGTGTATTCTGATTACCCAGCTTTTAATAAAGAAAAACGTTATCAATCTTATCGACGTTTCGATACCCCGTTTATCTCTTCTGAAGAAGTATGGAAATCTTCAGCGCCACGTCTCTACGAAGCTTTAAATACTTTGCAACAAGTAGAAACTCCCGTTTCCTCGGAAGGATTTATTGCGAGAGTCCGTCTCTTTTTAGAAGAAAAGAAGTTCCCTCACTATATTCTTAGGCAGATGCTTGAGTATCGTCGACAGATGTTTAACCTCCCTCAAGATGCTGCTTTAGCACAGGGAAAAGATCTGCGCTTATTTGGATATAGCAATATTAGTGATTGGTTTGGGGATGCCTACGTATCCTCGGCTGTTGAAGCATTATTACGTTTTGTTAATGAACAGAAAAAAAATATTGCTATGCCTTCGATAAAAGAAGCTCGGCAAGATTTTTACGATAAGGCAAAACAAGCTTTTACTAAATTAAGTAAACATACCGACCTTAATCTAACTTTTGATCAATTTGTTGCTTGTTATTTTGAGTTTCTTGGAACCAGTGAAACCGAGTTTTTCAAGATATATCGTGAGATTCTTCTTTGTAAGAGAGCTTTCTTACAGCTAGAAGGTAGTGTCACGTTTGATTATCGTCCTCTACAAGAGTTCTTCTCAATGGCGAAAGACTCTACTTCTGTAGAGATAGTAAAACTTCCTCGTGAATATCACTTTAAAAATGAAGAGGATCTAGAGGCTTTTGAGACGTATATAAGCCTCGTGGGCGTTCCTACAAAAGATTGTCTTGATGTCCCACGGTTTACTTTGCCTGTGAAAACAATAAAAGCAAAAGAGCCAAGACTCGTAGGAAGAAGGTTTGTACTTACCTATAAAAGCCTCAAGCTTCAGGATCTAGAAACAAAAGTCCCTATGGTGGAAGTCCATCAATGGCAGCAAAATCCTGAAAATTTCCAAATATTACTTCAGCAGTTTCCAAAGATTGAAACATGTAGTTCCAGCAAGGATTTCCAAACTTTGAAACCTTCTCTTGTAGAGAAAATATATTCATTCACTCGAAAAGAAATCTTACGCTCACATCCGGAAAGAATAAAAGAAGGGTTGTCTCAACGTAACAATGAGAGTAATGAAGTCTTTTTATCTTTCGGCAAAGATAGTGTTTTAGAAGGCATTCTCAAAAGCGAAGAGTTGGCAGCCTTATTATTAGAGAACGAACTTCTTGAAAATTACAGTCAGGATGGGGAGCATTACTACACTTTTATTGTAGATAACTGCTTTGAAGGCGAGGAGGTTATTCCTTATCGAGAGGTTATACGCAAAGGATTAACAAAAACATTAGTTTCTTCGCATAAGAATCCAGAACATATGGACAGGGTAATTTCTGCTTTAAAGTCTCGTTATCCTGAAACAGAACCCGAGCAGCTTTGGCAAAAGAGGCTCTGGTCTTTAGTTGATGAACATAGAAAAGGCCTCTATCAAGCAGGAACTTTATCCTGGGCTCTTGATAAGTCTATAAAAATGTTTACTAGAGGAGATAATGGCATACCCCAGCCGTATCCCGTACTAGCCGCTATGGAAGAGGGAACGTTATCTAATGTGGAATTTAGCGTTGAAGAAGGCCCGTTTTTCTATAAATGTTTATCACATGAGCTTTGTTCTTCACCTGCCAGTGTAGAAAAATTATTCCTTGCCAAAGGTCACTTAAATGAAGAAATTCTTGGCAGTTATATAGAACATTTTATTGATGAGGGCGTCAGATAATGTGGTATTCTGATTATCATGTATGGATTTTACCGATTCACGAGGGTATAGTACGCCTGGGATTGACTGCTAAGATGCGGGATAACCTAGGGCAAATTCTCCATATTGACCTTCCTGAGATAGGAAACACCTGTAAGGAAGGCGAGGTTCTTGTTATTTTGGAGTCCTCAAAATCAGCCATTGAGGTTTTAAGCCCTGTTTCTGGAGAGATTATTGAGGTGAACCAGAATCTGGCAGATGATATTCAATTTTTGAATACCTCTCCCGAAGATATAGGTTGGTTTGTTGTTGTTAAGCTAGAGCATGAATTAAACACCGACCGATTCTCTTCTGAGTGCTAGTTGAGTTTCTATTTCAAAAAATATTTGAATGCATATATTTTTTTTGAATTTGGATAAGGGTTTGTTTTTATTTTCTTAAGGAGTAAAATCTTTTCCTAAAAGAATTTTGAAGAACATCCCCATCATCATGTCTTCGTCAATAGTTAACAATATTTCTTCTCCTGTAGAAATAAAAAGTGCCCAGGTGAGGCTATCCAAACAGCTGAAAGCGCTATCAGTTGTTACAGCATTGTTAGGTTTGGGTGTTATAAGCCTAGTAGCTTATGGGCTGTTCGGGGTTCCGGTGATATCTACTCAATTAGTGATATGGATTGTAAGTGCTTCTATGACGTTAGTCGCGTTAATCTGCTCTTGTGCGCAGTACTGTCTTCTTCGTCGTTATGAAAAAAGATTACTTAATAGTGGAGAGCTTGCATAATATTATAGAGGAATAATGATTTATGATAATTGATCTCCAAAAGTTTCAACACCCTTCAGAAGAGTCTCCGCACACAGTAGCATTATTATATAGATTAAGTGGAGGTATCCAAGGAAAATCCTCGAGTCTACAAACTTTCTCCAGGGTACTCTCTATTTTAATGGCGGCTATGTCTTTACTCGTCATTATGGTATTTACTATTCAATCTCCAGTAATTACTCCCGCATTGTTATACACTGGAATTTTCTTTGCATGCTGCGTTCTTACCTGCATAGCCATTTTCATAGTTAGAAATGTTCTACTATGTCAAGTCCCTCTGTTAGCTAAAAATATTTCTGAAATTTAGTTGCCAGCAGAGTTTGTAGGGGCTTTCCCTCGTTTCGTATTCACGGTTTTTGCTTTTGCAGCGCGTTGTTGAGAAGCTCGCTTTACAGGCTGGGAATTTTTTTGATCTTTAGGGGTCTCTCCTGTAGATTCTACAAGTTCTAATGCAAGCTCTGGTGTTGATGGCTTAGAAATATCAATACCCGTAAGACTCATAAAAGCCATAGCTATAAGTCCCGTAGTGATAAATGAAATTCCCATACCTTGAAGATTTTTAGGAATATCAGAGTAGGCGAGTTTTTCCTTAATAGTAGCAAATAGTACGATGGCGAGCCACCATCCACAACCTGCTCCTAAAGAAAAGATCATCATAGGAATAAAGGGATAATTGCGGGTAATTCCAAATAATACTCCTCCTAAAATAGCACAGTTAACAGCAATCAAAGGAAGGAAAATACCTAAGGAAAGATAAAGGTTTCTAGAGACTTTTTCTAAGAATAGCTCAAGAATTTGTGTGAATGCAGCAATAACTACAATAAAGATAATCAGCTCTAAGAAGTTTAGGTTAACATCAGCAAGGGCCGGGGATAACCAGACTAACGCTTTAGGTTTAGTAATGAAAGTATGTACTACCCAGTTAATGCTTCCTGTAACTGTAAGCACCAACGCTACGGACATTCCTAGTCCATTAGCTGTGGAGACCCTCGCAGAACATGCAAGGTAGCTACACATACCTAGGAAGTTAGACAGTAAGATATTTTGGATAAAGGTTGCTTGTAAAAAGATACCAAAGACATTTAGCAATGTATATTCGCCTAACCACATACGCTACTTTTTCACCTTCTTAGATCTAAGAATATTCACTACCCAAATCATAATGCCTAAAAGAAAAAATGCTGAAGGAGCAAGAACCATCAAACCGAAGTTTTCATAGCCATCGGGGTGAGCTTCTGAAGCATAAAAACATTTAGGAATCATTCGCAATCCAAGCAGGGTACCAAATCCAAAGAGTTCTCGTATTATACTAACAAAAACAAGCACCCAGCCGTAACCTAATCCAGAAGAAAGACCATCTAAAAAAGCTGGAATGGGTGGAACATTTCTTGCTAAGCTTTCTGCTCTTCCCATAACAATGCAGTTAGTGATAATCAACCCAACAAACACGGAAAGTGTTTTTGAGATATTAAAGAAGAAAGCTTTTAGAAACTGATCAATAACAATCACAAATAAGCTAATAATAATTAGCTGAGTGATCATCCTTACGCTATCGGGAGTCACTTTTCTTAATAAAGAAACAAAAAAAGATGAACATCCTGTAACAAAACTTACAGCAAGACCCATAGTAATTGCTGTATTTACGGTTGTTGTTACAGCAAGAGCAGAACAAATCCCTAAAATGGCAATGAGCGGTTGGTTGTTGTCCCATAGAGGATCAAGAAAATAGCTTTTATAAGATTTATTTGCTGCCATTGAGATCTCTCTGATTATTAAGCTTAGCGAAATATATCAACAAGTTACGATAAGGAGCTAGAGATTGTGCGTAGGCTTCCGTAACGCCATTACATGTGAGTGTAGCTCCTGAAATGCCATCAATCGATGACAATGCCTTTGGAGATGTTCCGTATGCTGTTTGTACCAATCCTTTAATTACTTCCAGGCCCAGGGGTGTTGTTGCAAAATCTGTAGTTCCTGATGCTGACTGTAAAAAGACCTTTTTCCCGTAGAATTGCTTTTGCCACTGGGGATTTGCAATATTTGCCCCTAATCCAGGGGTTTCTCCTTGTTGATACCAAGCAGTTCCTAATACAGTGTCTCCGTTGTTTTCTACGCCTAGGTAGCCGTAAATAGGTCCCCATAAGCCAAATCCAGAAATAGGCAGGATAATCGCTTGAATTACCGAAGGATTTTTAATCACTTCCGCTGAGGTCATCGATTTAGCCTGTTCTGTATTTGCTAAAATTACATAAAACAGTAGTAAGGGTTGCTTGTAAAAGTGCCCAAGTTGATGCTTTTCTAGAAATTCTGTAATGTTGATATTCTTCTCTTCAAAAGAAAACATCTGACCTTTTTTATCTGCAAGTAAAGGACGAACAAAATCTTGAGCATAAGCGTCTAAAATCGTACTTGTAACTGCAGGAGTACGCTTATCAGAAACTTTTAACAGGTGAGATTTTTTATCGTAGGTGGCGTTTTTCCAACTTCCTTCATCATAAATTTGAAACCTCCCAGAGCAATCTAAAACATGGGCTGCTGTAAGCATTTGTTTATTACGGTCGAAAGTAGCGGCTCCTTCTTGAAAAGGAGCAAGAATGTAATACACAGTAGAAAGAAAAGCACTAGCGAACAAACTTAACAGAAAGATGAAAAGGATAACGTACCAAGTTTGATTCAGACGGCTTTTGGATTTCTCTGAAGACATAGACTAAATTCTCCTTCGTCTATACTTTCTAACAGCAAAGTAATCAAGAAGAGGAGCAAAGACATTCCCGAGAAGAATAGCTAACATGACTCCTTCAGGATATGCAGGATTTATTAGTCGGATAACGATGGTCATAAAACCAATGAACAATCCATAAATCCATTTTGCTAATTTCATGGTTGGGGAGGATACGGGGTCCGTAGCCATGAATACAAGACCGAAAGCTAAACCTCCAAGGAATAACTGCCGGTATGCAGGGATAAAAAATCTTGCGGGAGCCCAGGCTCCATGTTTCCCAACAATAAGGATACTTGCAATTTTAAATAACCATGCTGTGATAAATGCTCCCAGACCGAAGGCTGCCATAGTCCTCCAAGAGGCAATTCCTGTAACGACTAGGAAAATAGCCCCAAGTAAGCAAGCAAACGTTGATGTTTCTCCTAAGGAACCTAAGATATTTCCCCAAAATAGATTTCCTGAGGAAAATTTCCCAATACCATAGATGACGTCGGTAATAGCATAAGCAGAATCAAATTGTGTTGGGATTAATCCCAGTCCTCCTTCAGCAAGAGGGGAAGTTACAAAATCTTGAAGTTGTGCTAGCGTGAGCTTGTCCAACATGAGCCCGGGATGGGATTCTGTCCATAAGGCAAATTGTGATTGTAAAACATTATCTGTAGGTACATGCGTCATATGTAAAACATTAGAAGCTATAGCATCTACATGCACTCTTTTCACTGAAGGCAGAGTGGAATTTAATGTTTGTAAGCATGTGGATTGAGAAAAACCATCCACTAGAGACTTTCCTGCTGATGTATTCATAGCAAGAAGACTTTCTTTAATTTTCGTAGGGTTACTTCCTACCCAAACATCCCCACTCATTTTTGCAGGAAACGTAAAGAATAAGAAAGCTCGTGCTGTTAGCGCGGGATTAAGCACGTTCATTCCTGTTCCTCCGAACAGCTCTTTACTGACGACAATGCCGAAGGCTATGCCTAAGGCTGCCATCCAATAGGGAATTGTTGGCGGTAATGTTAATGGATATAAAATGCCTGTAACGAGTAATCCTTCAGCGATTTTATGTTTTCTGACTACGGCAAAGAGTACTTCGCAGGCTCCGCCTACAGAATAGCTAATGATTAGCAGAGGAATGAAAATTTTGCATCCTTCTGCAAGGACGGAAAACGCTCCTATATCATTGAAAATGAAAGAGAAATAGCCGCGAAATCCTGAGGTGTGTAAGAATGCCTCCATGAGCTGGGGATTCCCAGAACCATAGACTAAAGCTTGAGTTCCAGCATTCCAGATAGCTAAGAACGTCGCGGGAAATAGGGCGATAACAACAAGCATCATCCAACGCTTAACATCTACGGCATCGCGAATAAAAGGAGGAGATGAAGGCGTATGAATTGGCTCGTAGCAAAACGTATCGATGGCGTCTGCAACTGGAGTAAAGCGTTGAAACTTGTCCTTTTGACAAATTTCCCAGATGGAATTAACAAATCGTTTAAGCATTGCTGTTGAGAGGGAAGTTGAAGCTTCTACACGTTTAAGAACGTAACAAATTGGTTAGAATTTTAGGAATAAAAATTTACTGTGATTCAGAGATTCTTTAATTTTTTTCTTCGTTTGATTTTCCCAAATCTCTGTTATGGCTGTCGACAGCCGGGAAAAATCTTATGTGAACGTTGTCTAGAAACATTAAAAATAGAAAAAATTTCAGGACGCTGTCCACATTGCTTTGCACATTTAAGTATGGAAGAGGCTTACACATGTCGTCATTGTTTACCATCATTTTCTCGAAGATCTTTTCATTTATACTTCCCATCTGCAAATGTGTGCTCTCTATATTCTCAAGCTTGTTTAGGCAAAGCTCCTGCTATAGAATTTTTTACAAGAGTGATAAGAAGACAGTGGGAACTTCATGAGGTAATTCCTAGGAAAATTTTTTATATTATATCGAAAATTCCTAAGGATTTTGCTGAACAATTATTTCAAGAAACGGGGATTCCTTATAAGGGGATACTCCCTTGGAAAGGACAATTACGAAACGTAAGAAGATATGTAGATTCCGGGCCTATCTGTATAATATCTGCTCATCCGCTACCTCGCGAGTGGCAAAACCTTATTGAAAGATACGCACCACAACCTGCTGTGCTTATTAGTCTTTTTGGATATCCTCATTGATGCCAGAAATGGCAACATAACCCAAAAGTCGTACGCCTTCGTCAACGCATAGCGTGCCTGCTTGGATGTCGCCTTTAACTACAGCCTCGCCTCGAAGTTCAACTTTTCCGGTAACGGTAATATTACCTTCAACAACACCTTCAATAATTGCCTCTTGCAGCTGAATATCCGCTTTTACGCAACCTTTAGGTCCTATGATAATTTTCCCATTGGAAACTAAGATACCTTCAAAAGTTCCATCAATACGTAATAAACGTTCAAAAGCTAATTCACCTTTAAACGTTACTCCTTCTCCTAACGTAGTTTCTGGCTCTTCAGAAAAAGAGAGCAGAGGCTCCATTTCAGAGGGTTGAGAAGACCATTTTTGAGAGTCTTCATTTATGGGATAGGAGGACAAAGGACGTGTTTCTGGAGACTTTGGAGAATCAAAAAGATTCGGAGGGGAGTCTAAACGTTCGTTTCTAGGGTAGGAAGAATAATTAGAATGCGTAGGCGTTTCTTCTTCGTACAATGTCTGAACATCTTCAAAGGGGCTTTTCCCACTTCTACGGAACATTAGGATTCCTCCTAGATTACCCAACAATGTGGTTTTTACATAAATTAATTTGACTCGTTAGAGTGTCATCTTTTTCTATTTTTTCTTCTATAGTTTTACAAGCGTATAACACTGTAGAATGTGTTTTTCCGAAAGCAGCGCCTATAGCAACTAGAGAATCTGTAATGAGGGTTTTTGCAAGATACATGGCAACTTGACGTGCTAAGACTAACTCTTTAGCACGCGAATTCCCTTTCAGATCTTGCAGCTTTACCTGAAACACAGTGGCAACACTTTTTAATATGCTCTCTACAGAAACTTTTTGTTTTGCGGGAGAACGGAAAAGCTCTTTTAAAGTATCGCGAACAATAGTTTCTGTAAGAGTTTTCCCAAAAAGACGGCAGTAAGCAGTTAGCTTATTAATAGCTCCTTCAAGCTGGCGGACATTTCCATAAATATGATCGGCAATATAGAACGCGATTTCATTAGGAATATGCAGACCTTTTTGTTCTGCTTTATGCTGTAAGATAGCTACGCGAGTTTCTAAATCGGGAATACCCACATGAGCAACCAATCCCCATTCCATTCTTGCGATGATACGCTCCGATAATTTTAATTGTCCTGGAGGTTTATCACTAGTAATGACGATCTGCTTATTTAAGTTAATTAATGTTTCAAATGTGTTGCAAAACTCTTCTTCGAAATTTTGTCGATTTTGCAAAAACTGAATATCGTCAACAAGAAGAAGGTCTAATGAACGATAGAAGTTCTTCATTTTATCAATAGATTTTAATCTAAGATGATGAACTAAATCGTTAATGAATGCTTCTGTAGTAATACAATGCACACGAAGATTTTTATGATTTTCTCTTACGTAGTGACCTACAGCATGGAGAAGATGCGTTTTTCCTAAGCCCACACCACCATGAATAAATAGGGGATTGTATGAACGTCCTGGACGACCGGCAATACCTACAGCTGCAGATTTGACAAATTGGTTTGAGGGGCCTTCTATGAAATTATCAAAACGGTAGGCAGAATTTAATTTAAGTTCGAAATCTTTAGGTTCTTCAACAATTTCTTCAGGGGCTTCCTGTTGTTCACGAATGGCAACAGGCTGAGGAGGGGCTTTTTTTATTTCCGAAACAACAAATTCTAAAGCAGGTTCTCCTTGGGCATCAAGAGGAACAAACGAACACAGATCCTTTTTATAATTATCAAGAAGGTAATTTTGGACAAAGATGTTGGGAACTTCTAAACGGATTTTCTCTTGAGTTTCTTCTATGATTTGAATAGGAGAAATCCAATTTTCAAAGGCCGTTTTTGAGCAACGTGTCTTAACATAGTTCACAAACTGTTCCCAAGTACTACATTCGCTACAGGTTAACATGCTGCTCTCTTTTATCTACTGAGAATTTCCCTAAAGACGGGCAATCCGCACATAATTAGGAAGAAATTGCCAATGTACCATTGCTATTGATAAGCAATCAACAGTTTTTCTGTAAAAACAGAGTAATGATTTCAAAACGAATAAAGAATTATTATAAATCGAACGATGACACTATTGTAAGCAAGAGTGATGGAGTTAACGCGTAAGAGCTGCAGGCTTTTTTACTGTCTTTTTAGCATAACTCATAAGCAAAGCTTCGGAATCATTAGCAATCATCGGATCATCACAAGATGCTAGATAGACTGCTATAGCAGAGGCTTCTTCAATGCGACCTAAACAAAAGAGAGCTTTAGTTTTGTTTAGTAATGTAGGGAGGTGGTCTCCTTGCATGCGTAAAGCTTGATCTAAGACCGCTAAAGCTTTGGCATTTTCTCCAATTTGCAAATATAATCCTCCGAGAGTCTGAAAGTCATAAATGCTTAGAGGATCTAAGATAACTAAGGCCTCAAAAAAGAGAATAGCTTTATGGTAGTGACCTTGACGAAGGAACACGTAACCAGAAATGCGTAATTCTTCGAGTTCTTCATCTCCCCATCCTAGGATAGCTTTCCATTCATTATCTAACATGTTTTAGCCTTGAACAAATTGAAAAATACGAGAAATCACATAGTCGATCATAATGTTAGAAGACTTTAAACCTAAATCAATGGCTTTGAGTAAAATTTTACCTTCTTCAACAATACTGTCTTCTTCAGAATCAGAATCTTCTTCTTCTTTTTCGTCTTCCTGTTGATCCTTATAAGAAAGAAAAGGAGTTACGCGACTTTGATAGGAAAATTTTCCTCGGGTAAGTACTTTAAGATACGAGGAGATTTTTTCCATATCATGATCTTGTTGATCAGGGGACCCTAAAGAAGGAGCTAGATAAGGAGTAGAGAATCTCTGCTTATAAAAATTATTAGGGGGAGAAAAGAAAGCCCAATGGGTTTTCTGATTTGTCTGCATTAGGGAAGACAACGCCGAAGGTTTTGGCGTCATGTCTAAAATTTGAGCATGTTTAGCAACATCGCGGATTGCTAACCCTTCCATGTGGACTTCCTTGCGGAAATCATTCACCATTTTGTTGTTAGACGCGTGTTTTTCGTAAACAGAGGTACTGTAATTAAAAATTTCTACCATAATACAGCCTTTAAAACCCTTCTTTTTAAATCATAATAGGGTAAAGGAAAAAGTCAATAGTCTTAATTATTCTTATAATAGAGAATAACACATGATAGAAGTCTTCCACCATTCTCTGAAATGGTGTATGTTTTTCTTTCATTATTGTTTGTAGACTACTTTAGGCGTTCCCATGGCTGAGATTCCTCCTCATGTTCCCGTATTAATACATGAGTGCTTGTCTTTTTTTTCTGATCGTCAGCCGAGGTTTTTTTGTGATGTTACCGTAGGAGCTGGAGGACATGCCGATGCTTTTCTTTCGACATATCCTTCTATAGTTTCTTATGATGGCTCAGATAGAGATGTTTCAGCTTTAGCATTGGCTAAAGAACGTTTGGAAAAATTCGGAGATCGTGTTCAGCTTCATCATGCATCTTTTCAGGATCTTGCTGAAGATCCTAAAGAAAATGTCTATGATGGGATACTTGCAGATCTCGGAGTATCTTCTATGCAGTTGGATACGCTGTCGCGTGGCTTTAGTTTCCAAGGGGATCAACACGATTTAGATATGCGAATGGATACTTCAAAAGGAATAACGGCAAGTGAAGTTTTAAATACATTACGAGAAGAAGAACTAGGAAGAATTTTTCGTGAATATGGTGAAGAGCCTCACTGGAAAAATGTTGCCAAGGCAGTTGTAAGTTTTCGAAGACGTAAGAAAATTATAACGGTAAGTGATTTAAAAGAGGCAACAGCAAGGGTATTTCCTTCTTATCGTTTGCGTAAGAAAATTCACCCGCTAACTTTGATTTTTCAAGCATTACGCGTGTACGTCAATCAAGAAGATGTACAATTGAAAGTATTACTAGAGTCTGCTATCCGTTGGCTGGCTCCTCAAGGACGCTTGATTATTATTTCATTTTGTAGTTCCGAAGATCGTCCTGTAAAATGGTTTTTGAGGCAGGCAGAGGCCGCTGGGTTGGGAAAAATTCTCACTAAGAAAGTTGTTATGCCCACATATGAAGAAACAAGGAGAAATCCTCGATCTCGATCAGCAAAATTGCGTTGTTTTGAAAAGAATCCTTCATGAATAAATATCGTTTCTTACGTTTGTTTTTTTGTTTTTGTTTTCTTGGAGGTTTGCTTTATTCCTACATTAATAAACAAAATGATCTAACAAAATTACGGTTGGAAATTCCTTGTTTATGGTCAAAATTACGACAAAGAGAACAAGAAAATATAGCTCTCGGTTTTCTTATTGATAAAATAGAAAGTCCGGAGCATCTCATGCATATAGCAAGTCTTCCTGAATATCAGTATTTACAATATCCTAAAGAAGATAGTGTCTGTGTTTTAACTTATGAATCACCGTAAATATTTAACCATGATTACTTGTGGGGTATTGTTATCCTACTCTCTTCTTATCGTGCGTTATTATAAAATTCAGATTTGTGAGGGGAAACGCTGGGCAGTAGAAGCTTTAGGACAACACGAATTTCGTGTTAAAGATCCTTTTCGCAGGGGAACATTTTTTGCTCAGATAAATTTAAGAAAGGGGGAACAGGAGCAACTGCAGCCTTTAGCTGTGGATATCACCAAGTTCCATCTTTGTTTAGATGCTGTGGCTATTCCCGAAGAACATCGTAACAGTATTGCTGAAAAAATATTTAGTTTTGTTGGTGAAGGTGATTATAAAAAATTGCGAGGGGAGTTTGATAAAAAATCCCGACATCGCAAGTTGGTACTTTGGTTAGATCATTCGGAAAGGGATCGTATTCTTTCTTGGTGGAGAAAGTATGCGGCACAACACAAGCTGCCTTCCAATGCTCTATTTTTAATTTCTGATTATCAAAGATCCTATCCTTTTGGAAAGCTTTTAGGTCAGGTGCTTCATACCCTTAGAGAAGTTAAGGATGAAAAAACAGGAAGGGCATTTCCTACCGGGGGCTTAGAGGCTTACTTCAACCATATTTTAGAGGGAGAGCCCGGAGAAAGAAAACTGCTACGTTCTCCTTTAAATCGTTTAGATCTCGATAAAACTACGAAAATTCCTAAGGACGGCTCTGATATTTATCTTACAGTAAATCCTTGCATACAAACGATAGCTGAAGAGGAATTAGAGAAAGGCGTTAAAGAGGCGTGCGCTAAAGGTGGACGTCTGATTTTAATGAACTCTTATACTGGGGATATTCTTGCTTTAGCTCAATATCCTTTTTTTAACCCTACAGACTACAAAGACTTTTTTAATGATCAGGAAAAGATAGAGCATACAAAAGTTACTTCTGTAAGTGATGTTTTTGAGCCAGGTTCTATTATGAAACCTATTACTATTGCTATAGCCTTGCTTGCAAATGAAGAGATGGAAAAAAGAGGTAATAAACCTCTATTTGACCCTAGTGAGCCTATTGATGTTACACGTACTATTTTTCCTGGTAGGAAGCAATTTCCTCTTAAGGATATTTCATTAAATCGTCGTTTGAATATGTACATGGCGATTCAGAAATCTTCCAATGTTTATGTTGCACAGCTTGCCGATCGTATAATTCAGAATTTAGGGAACCATTGGTACGAAGAAAAATTACTTGCTTTAGGGTTTGGGAAAAAAACAGGAATAGAACTCCCTGGAGAAGCTGCAGGATTAGTTCCTTCGCCAAAACGTTTTCATATTAATGGTGTTCCTGAGTGGTCTTTGTCTACACCATATTCTCTTGCTATGGGGTACAATCTTCTCGCTACCGGAATGCAGATGGTGAGGGCTTATGCTATTCTTGCTAACGGAGGCTATGATGTGCGTCCTACATTGATCAAGAAAATTGTCACGACCTCCGGGAGGGAATACGTTTTACATTCTCACATGAAGGGAGAGAGGATTCTTTCTCAGGCTATAGTTGACGAAGTGTTGAAAGCTACGCGCTTGACAACCTATCCGGGAGGTACAGGCTTTCGTGCCTCACCTAAGAATTACTCTAGTGCAGGGAAAACAGGAACAACAGAAAAACTTATTAATGGGAAATATGACAAGCGTCGTCATATTTCTTCGTTCATAGGAATTACTCCTGTATATCCAGAGGATACTTCGGTTCCTTTAGTTATGCTGGTTTCTATAGACGATCCTGATCACGGCTTAAGAGAAGACGGCACCAAGAACTACATGGGAGGTAGGTGTGCCGCTCCAATATTTGCACGAGTAGCAGATCGAGTTTTACCTTATTTAGGCATTTCTGAGGATAAGCAAAAATACGATTATAAAAACGAAGTTAGCTCTGTAAAGTCCTTATATGAGGAATGGAATCGTTCGGGAAAGTAAAAAATTTCGATCGTATTAAAAATAGATAGGAGAAGGGTGCTGGCTAACGAAATCAGGTTGTTTTTTGCAGCGATTGATTGACAACCATATACATGTAAAGAGTATCTTCAATACAAGAATAACTAGCCCCAATCCCAAGGTTTCTAAGATTCCTGCAAAAGTGTGACATACAATATCTACTTTACTCTCTCCAGGATTAGGAGCTGAGAAAATACTATATAATTTCGCAGCTCCTAAGATATTGCCCAAAATAGGAATAGCGCGAAGTATTGTCTCTGCAATAGATTTTTTATTATTAAGTAGCCAATCGTTATGCATGATGCCGACACTAGAACGTATAAATCCTAATTTGACAATTTTAGGAAATTTTTGAGTTCGGTTTAAGAAGTCTATATTATTTTGATATACAAATTTTTTATAGTTTTTCTGAGATGCTATACCTTGTTTCATGATTCCTCTTAGATTGTTCAATATTTTGTGTTGAAAAAATTGAATAATAAATGATTTTCCCCAATAGGAGTAGGATATTTTTTTACCCGCGTCAAAAATTAGATGGACTATTTTAATTGTTGTAAGTAAACTAGTTCGGCGGCAAAAAAACTTGATAAGTCGTTAATATTTGGAAGTTGATCTATACCTTTAGGTATATGGGACTTTTTTTTCTTAATTAAATTGAAAAAAAAGTACCCACAGATATGTTTGGGTGCTATCTCTTAAAGTAGGTAATTGCTCTTTTGCAGAAAAGCTTCGGGATAAAAAATGGATTTAAAAAAACTCCTTCACAACATAGAGGCTAAAACATACGGGAAAATTTTTCCTGTAGAGGTAAGAAACATTACCAAAAATTCTCGTAATGTTGGAGTAGGAGATATTTTTATCGCCCAGAAAGGAAAGCAGTGCGATGGAAACGACTTTTCCTCTCTCGCTGTGCAAAACGGAGCCATCGCAGTGGTTTCTTCTCTTTATAACCCATTTTTACCTGTTGTGCAGGTCGTCTCTTCAAATTTACCTCTTATTGAGGCTGAGCTTGCTGCAAAGTATTACGACTATCCTTCCCAAAAGCTCACCACTGTTGGTGTTACGGGAACTAATGGGAAAACTACAGTTGCTCACTTAATAAAATTTTTATTTGATTCTTGTGGTGAGCCTTCTGGTTTGTTAGGCACCATTGAGCATAGTCTAGGCAACAGCTGTATTCATGATGGTTTTACTACCCCCGAGTCATGTTTGCTGCAAAAGTACTTGGGCGAAATGGTAAAAAATAACCTCTCTGTTGCTGTTATGGAGACCTCTTCTATAGGGTTGGCATTAGATCGGTTGGCCCAGGTAGAGTTTGATATCGGTGTTTTAACAAACATTACCTTGGATCACCTAGACTTTCACACCTCATTCGAGGAATATATAAAGGCGAAACTCAAGCTGTTTGCGCTATTGCCAGAAACAGGACTCGCTGTAGTTAATGCTGATCTTTCTTATGCCCCACAGTTCTTAGAGGGTACCAAAGCTAAACCTATCACTTATGGAATAAAACAACCCGCTGATTACCAAGCACGTAATCTGAATTTTTCTCATTCAGGAACTGATTGCGAATTAATCTACCAAGGTAAAAGTTTTCCATGTCATTCACCATTAATTGGTAAACACAACATTTATAACGTTCTTGCTGCATTAGCGGTAGTTCATCAACGATTAAACTGTGATTTTCAGAATTTAATTGATGTGATGAGGAATGCTGAAGCTCCTAAAGGACGATTGGATCCGGTATTATCCGGACATTGCCCAGTTTATATTGACTATGCTCATACGCCAGATGCTTTGGATAACGTTTGTGAAACCCTTCATGGGCTACTTCCTGAGCAGGGAAGACTTCTCGTGGTTTTTGGATGCGGAGGAGATAGAGATCAAAGTAAGCGCAAGCTTATGGCTCAAGTAGTTGAGAAGTACGGATTCGCTATTGTTACTTCGGATAACCCTAGAGGAGAGGATCCTCAGTCAATTATAAATGACGTTTGTTCAGGATTTGTAAAAAGAAATTTTTCCGTCGAAATCGACAGAAAACAAGCAATTACATATGCTTTGTCCATTGCCTCAGATAGGGATATAGTGTTAGTGGCAGGGAAAGGGCATGAGACATACCAGATCTTTAAGCATCAAACCATCGCTTTTGATGATAAGGAAATTGTGTGGGAGGTGCTATCGTCTCATGTCTAATCGTTATACCTTGCTTACGCTCTGTATCTTTGGAGCGAATTTTGGAGCTGCAGCTGAAAGCGCGCCTCCACAGCGTGTACGCCGCAATGAAATTATCTTCATTGACCCTGGACATGGTGGTAAAGACCAGGGAACGGCGAGTAAAGAATTCCATTATGAGGAAAAATCTCTTACCCTATCTCTTGCGTTTTCAGTGCAGAGCTATCTCAAAAGGATGGGGTATAAGCCGGTTTTAACCCGAACTTCAGATGTTTATGTGGATTTAGGGAAGAGAGCGGCTCTGGCAAATCAAGGCAAAGCTGATATTTTTATCAGTATTCATTGTAACTATTCATCTAACACGTCAGCCTTTGGTACTGAAGTATATTTTTATAATGGTAAAAATAATGTTATTTCTAGAAGTCGTGCCTCAGAAGTTTTAGCTAACGATCTTTTGAACGCGATGCAAAAACATGGGGCATTGAAAAGCCGCGGAGTAAAAAACGGAAACTTCGCTGTTATAAGAGAAACATCAATGCCAGCGGTTTTAGTTGAAACTGGTTTCTTATCGAATTCTAGAGAGCGCGCGGCCCTTTTAGACGTCCGCTACCGAATGCATATCGCCAAAGGCATAGCCGAAGGCATCCATACCTTTCTTACGGGTCCAAATTTTCAGAAAGCAAATTTAACGAATGTGAAGACCCGAAAACTTTCCGCAAAAGCGAGTTAATGTCTAATGGCAAAGAATAACGAGGTCGTCCTCGATGCGATTCGAACGCATGGCCTGTTGCTTAGGAGGCAACCGCTCTATCCTACTGAGCTACGAGGACACTTGGGCCAGTACTGTATCAAGTTAGGTTAAAGAAGTCACGCACTTGCCGTTATTAAATTAGAATATAAACCCATAAAATTTTTTGCAGAACTGTAAGATGCACCAATCATAAGTTTTGGCAAATACGAATCTTCGTTACTTAACGTGATATGGAACAACTACGTATTTTTAAAAAATGTCTTGAATCCAAAGGATGAATAGATATGATACGCTTATACTTCAAAAGTTTATTATTTAGGGCTACTCAACAAGTTACTTTAGGGCACTTTAATTAGGAGGCAACGGCTAATATGGCTACCATGACCAAGAAAAAACTGATCAGTACAATATCACAGGATCACAAGATTCATCCGAATCATGTGAGGACTGTAATCCAAAATTTTTTGGATAAAATGACAGATGCTCTAGTCAAAGGTGACAGGCTAGAGTTTAGGGATTTTGGTGTTTTGCAGGTTGTAGAAAGAAAACCTAAAGTAGGTCGCAACCCCAAAAACGCTGCCGTTCCCATTCATATTCCTGCGAGACGTGCCGTGAAATTTACTCCAGGAAAAAGAATGAAACGCTTGATCGAAACTCCTTCGAAGAATTCCTAATTTCGTGCCTGTCTCTTTTGTTTAATTATTAGAGTCAAGTTTTTAGGTTTACTTAGGGACTTGACTCTAAAGTTTTTTGTTATTATTGTCTGAACGCAATCCGTTTCTGAGTAAAATTGTGAATAGCGATGGGATCACAGCTAAGATTGCAAGAATGTATCGAAGTGTTTCCCCACCTCAATTTTGACTCGCAGGTTAAGCAATTAATTTATGCTTGTCAGGATAAAAATCTTCGCAATTTTGTTTTTAAATTTTTCCGACACCACCCTCTCTTGAAGGTACATGACATAGCAAGAGCAATTTATCTGCTCATGGCTTTGGAAGAAGGTCAAGATTTGGGACTAGATTTCTTAAAGTTACAACAAGAACTTTCAGGAGCCGTACGCTTATTTTGTTACGGAGGTTTTCCCTGGAAGGGTCTTCCTTATCCCGGAGAACATGCAGAATTAGGTTTACTACTTTTGCAAATTTCTCGGTTTTATGATGAAAGCTTGGTGCATGCTAAAATGATGAACTCGTTTCAACAGGCTATGTTTATGCATGAGGCTACTGTTTTCCCGGCTTTATGGAGCCAGGAACATACCCGATCTATAAAAGAAAAGACGACATTAAGCAAATCTTTTCTTTATCAACTTGATCAGCAAATCGCCAATGAGTACAGCTTCACTGATCCTCATCTTGGCTTCTGGATGCAAAGAACACGTTCCTCTTCCGCTTTTATCTCTGGTTCAGGGTGTAAAAGTGGAATAGGGGCATATTATTCCGGGGACGTAGGGATCGTTAACTATGGCCCATGCCACGGCGATATTAGCGATTGTTCCGGATTTGGATTGTCTGGAGTGGTTAAAGAGTTTTCTTGTACAGAAAACAACGGTATAACCACATGTTCCTTTCTTTCCTCTACTTCTCTGCCCTATCCGAGGTTAACAGGGTTTACTTTCCTGCAAGATGCCTACTTAGGGGATAAAATTCGTCATACTGTTAATGTCTCGGAAAAAGACTGCAGAGTGCACTCTCTTCTCGAGGAAGATCTCAGTAATTTGACTTTCTCTATCTTTTGTAAAGGAAAGAGTTGTCAGGTGGTTGAGGGGCCGCGATTGCGATCAAGCTCCCTAGACTCTTACAAAGGCCCTACGAATGATGTAATTATTCAGGGAGAAAGGGACTCTTTGCGTATATTATCTTCCAGTCCTCATATGGAAATTTTTTCTTTACAGGGAAAAGAAAGGTTTTGGGGAAGTAATTTTTTGATTAATATACCCTACAAGGACGCGAGTCTCTCGCTTGTTTTTGAAAAAAGCAATTAAGTCGACATTATTTAAAAAAAAATAGCATTAAAGTTATCTTGTAATTGTTTTTTAAGAATTATTTGTATTAAAATTATCCTTTCTGTAAGAGGAGAGACGTTATCATGGAGCTTCTTCCCCACGAAAAACAAGTGGTTGAGTACGAAAAAACGATTGCTGAGTTCAAAGAAAAAAATAAAAAAAATTCTTTACTATCCTCCTCCGAGATACAGAAATTGGAAAGGCGTCTAGATAAGTTAAAAGAAAAAATTTACTCCGATTTGACTCCTTGGGAGCGTGTGCAGATTTGCCGGCATCCCGCTCGTCCTCGCTCTGTGAATTATATAGAGGGGATGTGCGATGAGTTTGTTGAGCTATGTGGAGATCGGGCGTTCCGCGATGATCCTGCGGTTGTTGGCGGCCTAGCTAAGATCCAAGGACAAAGGTTCATGCTTATTGGTCAGGAAAAGGGGTGTGATACCGCTTCTCGAGTGCATAGAAACTTTGGGATGCTTTGTCCTGAAGGGTTTCGAAAGGCGCTACGCCTGGCAAAAATGGCCGAAAAGTTTGGTTTGCCTATAGTGTTTCTCGTGGATACTCCAGGGGCATTTCCTGGACTTACTGCTGAAGAGCGTGGTCAGGGGTGGGCAATTGCTAATAATCTTTTCGAGTTAGCTAGATTAAAAACTCCCATTATTGTTCTTGTTATTGGAGAAGGCTGTTCCGGGGGAGCCTTAGGCATGGCTATCGGAGATGTTATCGCCATGTTAGAACATTCCTACTACTCTGTAATTTCTCCTGAAGGCTGCGCTTCTATTCTTTGGAAAGATCCTAAGAAAAATAGTGAAGCAGCTGCCATGTTAAAAATGCATGGTGAGGATCTCAAACAATTTGCTATTGTGGATGTTGTTATTAAGGAGCCGGTAGGTGGTGCCCACCACGATCCCGCTGCTGTATATCGCGATGTTCAAGATTTTATACTTCAGGAATGGTTACGATTAAAAGACCTATCGACAGAAGATTTGTTAGAAAAGCGATATCAGAAATTTCGAACTATAGGTCTCTATGAAACTTCTTCTGAAAGCAGTCCTGAGGCATAAAAGGCATCTAGCGTTATTAGGATTTTCTTTACTTGCTATTCTAGGATTAACAGTATCTTCGCAAGCGGAAATCTTTTCCTTGGGGATCATCGCTAAGACAGGGCCCGACGCCTTTGTCCTTTTTGCTCGTAAGGAAAATAATAGACTCATAAAAGAAAAAGAACTTACTCAAGAGCAAGTTTTAGAGAGGTGGTCCGCCATTTCTCATGATTCTGATACGATGACAGTTGCTCAAGCCAATGCCTATATTTCTCAATATGGAAAAGGCTCCGCATCTATCACAAGCAGATTATCACGCTTTATTTCACAATATATAGATCTAACACGGTTTCGTTCTCTCGCTGTATATTTAATCATCATAGCTATCTTTAAAGCGGTGACGCTATTTTTTCAGAGGTTTTTATCTCAGGCAGTGGCTATTCGTGTAAGTTGCGATCTCCGTAGGGATTATTTCGGAGCCCTACAGAGACTCCCAATGACATTTTTCCATGCTCACGATATGGGGAACCTCAGCAGCCGCGTGATTACAGACTCCGCAAGTATTGCGCTGGCTGTAAATTCATTAATGATTAACTACGTTCAAGCTCCTATAACTCTTGCTTTAGCGTTGGCGGTATGCTTGTCAATATCATGGAAGTTCTCTCTTCTTGTTTGCATTGCTTTTCCCGTGTTGATTCTTCCTATTGTTTTCATTGCTAGAAAGATCAAAGCTTTGGCAAAAAAAATACAGAAGAATCAGGATAATTTTTCCTCAGTACTTTTAGATTTCTTAGCGGGAATTTTAACAGTAAAAGTCTTTCGAACGGAGTCTTTTGCCTTTAAGAAATATTGCGATCAAAATAGCCAAATAGCTTCCTTAGAAGAGAAAAGTGCCGCATACGGTTTACTTCCAAGACCATTATTGCACACCATAGCCTCATTGTTTTTTGCTTTTGTGGTAATTGTTGGTCTCTATAAATTTAATATTCCTCCCGAAGAGCTCATTGTTTTTTGTGGGCTGCTCTATCTTATTTACGATCCCGTAAAAAAATTCGGGGATGAAAATACCAATATCATGAAGGGCTGCGCAGCAGCAGAAAGATTTTACGAGGTACTTTCTCATCCTGATCTTTACTATGAAGATCAGGAAAGCAAGGAGTTTCATGGATTGCAAAGTCACTTGCAATTTTGCAATGTTTCCTTTGCGTACGATAATAAGAAGGCAGTTATCAAAAACCTCAACTTTACAATAACGAAAGGTGAGGCAATAGGAATCGTTGGACCTACAGGATCGGGGAAAACAACAATTACGAAACTCCTTCCTAGACTATATGAGATTACTCAAGGCGATATTCTTTTAGATGGGGTGTCAATTACAGAATACAGTAAATCCTCACTTAGAAATCATATAGGCTGTGTTTTACAAAATCCTTTTCTATTTTATGACACTATTTGGAATAACCTTACCTGCGGTAAGGATATCCCAGAAGCAGATGTTATTGCTGCTTTGAAGCAGGCATATGCTTACGAATTTGTTGAGAAGATGCCTCAGGGAATACATAGCTTGCTTGAAGAATCCGGAAAAAATCTTTCTGGAGGACAGCAGCAAAGATTAACAATAGCACGTGCGTTATTGAAAAATGCCTCTATTTTAATTTTAGATGAGGCGACCTCTTCATTAGACGCTATTAGTGAAAACTATATTAAAGAGATTATAGGGCAGCTAAAAGGACAGTGCACACAGATAATCATTGCTCATAAGCTTTCAACTTTAGAACATGTCGATAGAGTAATTTATTTAGAACATGGTGAGAAAGTCGCTGAAGGAATGAAAGACGAGCTTTTAATGACCTGTCCGGCTTTCTTGAAAATGTGGGAGCTATCAGGAACTAAAGATTGGGAGAACCCCACTCAGGTAAGCCAGGAGCTTATTACGCCATTTTCATTGAGCTAAGTTCTTACTGTAGCAGCAACGGCAAGTTCTACAATCTCATGTAAACAAGATGCAAATGCAGAAGATAGCTCTTCTGCTAAAGTATTTTTATGAAGATTAAGATAATCCCCGCCATTTGTTGTTGTGAAATCTGAGGCTATTTTGAGCATGATACAACGCAAATGGTAATCTGAGCATAATCTAGCAATAGTGTAGCCCTCCATATCAATAAGTTGAAAAGTCTCATGAGTTCCATGCTTATAAGGAGCGTGAGCTGATACTAATTTGGCAGTAGGAAAGGAAGGAATCGGAGTAATAGATAACTCAGGATTATCAGAGACGTTGAAGGGAGAGTCTTTACTAAGCTCGGAGATATGCTCGATAGTATAGCAATTGTGCAAAAGTAAGTCTTTTGAGCATGCTCCTGCGAAGCCTATGTTCACACACGCATGATAAGTTTCTATCTCTTCAATAGTTTGAAAAGCCTCGAGAACACCACTTTCACCCCATTGATTTAGAATGATCATGTCCATAGCTATAGAAGTATGAGAATCTCTACATTGAAAGAGGTTGGTTCCTTTTTGAATAAAGGCAAAATCTCGAATTAGAGATTTTGCTTCTTCTATATCAGCAAAAATAAGAAGAAGACGACATTGGTAACTAGATAGCGCAGCTGACATAACTTGATAATTTCTCGAAGGCTTGTTTTCCTAAATTCGATAGTACAAGTGTTTCATCATTAACATAAGTATTAATGAACTTTTGAATAACCTCGCTATTTTTATCTCTGGAGTATTCTAGAGCTTTGTTTATAGCTCTAGGGGAGTCTTTTAATGATAAAAATAGAGATTTTCTTAATGCCAATGTTAGTACATCAGCAATAGGTTGAGGAATTGTTTTTTTTATGGCGAGGCATCCTAAAGGTAGAGGAAGTTGTGTTTTTTCTTCCCACAGCTTTCCAAGGTCTGCCCTTAGGAATAACTTTAATCCATAACTAAATCTTTCCTCATGAATTATTACTCCTGCTGTTATATCACCACGAAGCATCTTAGGAAGAATTTCACTATATTTCATAGGGAGAAGTTCGGCGCTAGGATAGAATATTTTACAGAGTAAATGAGCAGTTGTAGATGCTCCTGGAGTTGCTATAGTTGTTAATGGAGCTTTAGGATCTACAGATAAAAGTAAAGGACCTACGCCATAACCAATAATGTTGCCTACTTCCATAAGATTATAGTTATGGCAAATCTTTGGAAATAGCGCTGCGGAAACTTTTACCAACGCACAGCGATTTTCTAAAGCTAATGAGTTTAGAGTTTCGATATCAGCGATAGTAACTTGATGGAACAGCGGGAAGCCTTCATGACGCTCTAAAAAGGAACGAAATAAAAAAATATCATTCGGGCAAAGAGAAAATGCTGCTGAGACTATCATGCTAACTGTTTCATTAAATCGATTGCGGCCTTCATATCTTTATCTAAATTTCCCTGGTTTTCTAACCATTGGATATAAGAAGCGGGGACTTCTGTAAGTGGTTTGCCGCGGTATTTGCCAAAAGGCATTTTAAATACTTTCGGATGGCAGCTTTCTTCCATTAAAGTGAGAATTTGCTCAGCGGAGAGGTCTCCAGTAAGAGCTGAGAATACATTGTGTAAAGTAATTACGTCATCCAAAGCTCTATGAGCTTGATTTTCAGCAAAGCCATAGACCTGACGTAGGTACTGTAAATTATGTTTAGGTAAGTCTGGACGATACTTTTTAGCCCATTTTAATGAGTCTATAGTACGCAAAGTTAGGGGATTTAAAGAGTGCCTGAGACATTCTTTTTCCAGGAGGGGGAAATCAAAGCTATCGTTATTGTGAGCAACAAGAATAGCTTCGTTCCCGCAAAAGTCACAGAATTGTTTATAGGCTTCCGGAAATTTTGGAGCTGAAGTTACGGTAGATGTGGTAATTCCATGAATTTTTGAGGCTTCTTCAGGAATAGGGATTTCTGGATTTATATAAGTAACAAAGGATTCTTTAGTGATATTGTTATAGGCAGCAATTTCTATAACACGATCTTTGTCTATCTGTGTTCCGGTAGTTTCCGTGTCATAGAAAATGAGCGCCGTCATGAAGTGATCCCTAAATTATTCTTTGTTTTCCTTTCTAGCTTGTTTTTTTAATTCATCGAGGTTCATATTTCCTGATGAGATCAAGCCTATAGCATGTGAAAAACTATCACAAACTAACTTAATTGTGTCGATATATATACGTAGTAACTTCTCATGAATTTCTCCATTTAGACAGGGAATAACCAGACGATAGAAAATCAATCCTTGTTCTTCGTCCATTCCAAATCCAGGTGTGTCGAGATCCCTATTGAGTAGGTGAAGTAGTCGAGCTGTAGATTCCTTTTGATTGTCGTGTAGTTGATAAGGAAAATAGCAAATTAGCTGAAGAATTTCCCCCTCATTACGAATTACGAAAAATAAAGGAAGTTCATGATCCTCAGCTTGAATATTAATATAAGTTAACCCGCTTTCTCTTTCTAGTAGAGGTTCTAATCCTGCATTTTTGAGAAAATGTGATAAATTATTTTGATTTAACGACCACGTAGTCATTTCCATGTGCTCCAAATTATTGATAAAATATTCTTAAAATTCTTTGCTAGTAAGATTAGAAACTTGTCCGGTGCTCACATTTTTATTCTTCTGAAATTTTCGTATGCTCTTACTAAGAAAATCCGAAGTAGACAAAGATCCTTTTTTCTCATTTTTTTGCAGGAGTTCGTTAATATCTGTATCGGGAGGAAATTCTGAAAGTAGGGTAACTTTTTCACCTGCTTCCGCAATGACAAGAATTTTATTTACTACACGAATGATGTAGATACAAGTTTTTGGATTTAAAGAACGTCTATCAAGAATCTTTATTGTTGAGTGGTTTCCAAAACTTTGGCCTTTAGATTTTAGAAATTTTTTAAATGCCCAAACACCTACTCCAAATAACGTAAGAAGTAATATCAGGGAGCCAAGCATTTTGAACATTTCCAGTTTCATATTTTCTGGAAACATTCCTTGAAGGTTCATCTGCTCACTAGAGTTGTCTGCTAGAGCCAAGTCCTCTGCACAGGTAGCGAGATAAGAAAAAATTTTATAAGGCATAGTTTTAAGACCTTTTTACGTCTCTATATAATCGTATAACAACTAAGAAACAATTTGATTTTAGTATCTTGTGCCTGGAAATTGTTTGCAGCTAGTTTTATAACAGTAAGGTGTGATGGGTGCCAGGATTAAATTAAACTGTAATTTTGTATATTCCTGCAAGAACGATGTAATTAAGATGACTAATTTCAAAGTTTAAGAGAATATAGAAAAAGTACTCTTTAAGGGTTTTTAATAGTTGCTTTTCTATGTGGTATTCTATCTTTGTTTTGTTATGAGAATAGAAGCAAGGCTTACCTAGTTGATTGCGATTCCCTCGATCATGTGAGAGTATATTCAGAAGAACTATTTATTAGTGGGGTGTAAGGTTACTTTATGGAAAAACTATTAATTACCGATATCGATGGTACGATTACCCACCTAGCTCATGAATTGCCCTTTGAAGTTTCCCAGGCTTTAACGCGGTTGTACCATTCTGGATGGAAATTATTCTTTTTGACAGGGAGGTATTTTTCTTATGCGAATCGCATACTTAAAGATCTTGAGGTTCCCTATTTACTCGGTTGTCAAAACGGCGCTTGTGTATGGTCTTCTGAAGAGGATAAGTTTCTCTATTTTCAAAGTATTCCTAACGAGATTTTATATACCTTACAAGGGTATTTAGAAGATAGTGAGGTGATTTTTTGCGTGGAATCTGGCGCTATGAATCAGGATCAATACTATCGTTCGTCTTTTTGCCGCAGTGAAAAAGATTTACTCCGCCATTTAGATCCTGTGTATTTTCCTAATCCTCAAGAGAGGGCAAGGCTTAGAGAAACCAAAAACATCGCTCAAGATTATCCTTATGAAATGTTTGCTGTGGCAAAAATTTTCGGAAAGAAAAGTGACGTAGAGGAGGTTCAGAAAAGAATCCAGGATTCTAAAGAACTCATGTCAAATTTGACGATTACGTTTATGCGTTGGCCATTTGATTTTAACTACGCGATTTTATTTATGACGGATAAGTCTGTATCTAAGGGGCTTGCTGTTGATCGTATAGTGGACTTGCTTTACGATGGTAATAAACCATTTATCATGGCTTCTGGGGATGATGCTAACGATATTTGTTTGATAGAGCGTGGGGATTTTAAGATTGTCATGAACTCTGCTCCTGAGCATATGCATGGTTTCGCAGACTTTCTTGCCTCCCCTGCTAAAGAATTAGGCATTCTTCAAGCGTGGGAGGCTGGAGCAGAGGAGTATCTCAGAATTAAGAGTTCTTAGGTAGCATTTCAGGGCCAATTCCCATGATATTCGCTCCGTGATCCACGTAGAGAGTTTCTCCTGTAATAGCTTGTGCTAGGGGAGAAGCTAGAAACGCTGCGGCAGCGCCTACTTGAGCTGTAGTCATAGGCTCTGGAATGGGAGCCCAGTCTAGATAATAATCGACCATCTGCTCGATAAAACCGATAGCTTTTCCGGCGCGGCTAGCTAGAGGACCTGCAGAAATGGTATTTACGCGAATTCCCCATTTTCTTCCTGCTTCCCAAGCGAGCATTTTTGTATCACTTTCTAACGCTGCTTTTGCTGCGCTCATACCGCCGCCATATCCGGGAACAGCACGTGACGAAGCTAAATAAGTTAGGGAGATACTACTACTACCGGGATTCATAATCGGCCCGAAATGTGCCAGTAAGCTAACGAGGGAGTAGCTTGATGTCCCTAATGCTGATAGATACCCTTTACGTGATGTTTCTAAAAGGGGTTTAGAAATTTCAGGGCTATTAGCTAGCGAGTGAACTAAAATATCAATTTTTCCGAAATCTTTAGTTACCTGTTGGACTACCTCAGAAATCGTGTATCCTGAAATATCCTTGTAGCGTTTGTTTTCTGCAATATCTTGAGGGACATCCTCAGGTTTATCAAAACTTGCATCCATGGGATAGACCTTAGCAATTTCTAGAAGATCTCCGTTGGATAATTTTCGTGATTCATCAAATTTTCCTAAATCCCAGGATTGAGAAAAGATCTTATAAATAGGCACCCAAGTCCCTATGATAATAGTAGCTCCAGCTTCTGCTAGTACCTTAGCGATCCCCCAGCCATAGCCTTGGTCATCGCCAATGCCTGCTATAAAAGCTATCTTGCCAGTTAAATCGATATTTAACATCCGTCAACCTTCTTCTGTATGCAGCGTTGTAAAAAGAGGAGGTTAGCAGATTCCTTTATTATTTACGAAACCCTTTGCAAGCACCCTCTTAGAAGAGTTTTTTAGATGTTATATCTTTTTTTAATTTCTCGTATGACAAGTAAAATTTTTATTTACTTTTTAGTTCCTCAAATCTAACCTCTCTGCCCCTTGCCGAAGTTTGCAAGTTTAATCCTATGTTTAGTGTGATCTGTAAGTTAATAGGATAAAATTAAAATAGGAGAAAAATTATGACATTTCCAATAGGAAATACTCGTTCTACTATGGGCTTTGTAAAAACTCAAGATGAACTAGAAACAACAGAAAATACATCTTTAATTTCTCATGTGGCTGAAGAGGCATTGACTACTTCATCACAGGCCTCCTCAGATTCATCGAGTGCTCTAGATAGATCTACACTTACCACTTCAGCTTTTATTTCTGAGGCTGGAGACGCTGCAATGGCAGCATGTTCAGCAGCTTTATCAACTATCGATACAAGTTTGGAGCATATTTATGTAGCGATGGGTGAGATAAGAAAGAGCAGCTCTTCTCAGACAGAGCTTATAAGTTACTTAGACTACATAAAGGAACAAGCAGCAGAGGCGAACCCTCTTTATAGGCGTTTCAATGGTGTTTTTGATCAACGTCCCGTATCTTCTGGGGCGGAAATATTTTGTAGGGATTCTATAATTACCACTCGCCCTCGCGCAAGTATGGAGTGCTTGGATGATATTTCTATTGAAACGCTTCCAGAGCCTACCCCGAAAGCTCCTCATGAATGGCGATCGCAGTTATTTACCTTTTTTATAGAGCTGTTAAGGGAAGATTTATCTAGTGGTGCTTTGACTGGAGGGAGGACTCAAAAAACATTCGAAATACTCACCGAGGGTCTAGGAGAAGAAGAAGTCGAAGGATTAAAAGGAATGATTTTAACCAGCGATTTTTATTCACAAGAGGGAATGTTTAAGCTTTGTGATGTGATGAGAAATACAGCCGTGGTTACCTCTGCACCGAGGTTAACCACCTTATTTGATTTCTTCCAAGGTAGAAGCGAGAGTATAACTCCTGAAACCTTGAATGAGCTAGTGAGTTTGTTGGGAGACACACTACATTTAAATATACCTGAAAATCTTAAAGTCTTTTTAAAAGCGCTCACAAATTTATATTCTGCAACGCATCCTTCGGGTGTTGCTCCTGCAGCAGTTGCGGTATCTATATTTTCCCTAGTTGTCTCGGCATTGCAAAGCGATACAGCTAGACGTGCTGCACAGTATGTCTATGATGCTAGTGCAGAGTCTTGTGCTGGAAATTGTGGATGTGCAGGTTGTGGATGTGCAGACGGTGCAGGCGGATGCGGAAGCTTCGGAGATATGTTCTGTGGGCTTTTCTCTAGAGGATTTAACTTGAATAGAGACAAAGTAACGCCAAGCAAATATAAAAAGTTGGAAGATGAATATACTCCATCAGTTGTTCTAGTTGCTTTAAATAACTTGGGGGTAAACAACGTGGATCTTCTTGCTGGGGAGCCGGTGACCTTGCCTTCATTATCAGAAATTCGTGCGGAATGTGCGCGCTGTGCTGATAATATGACGAGAATTCTCAGTAATAAGACCAAAGAGATGTGGGGAGAGGCAGCAGAGAATTATCCTGCTATTTTAGGTAATGATCAGTTTAGGAGTGCAATTGTTTCAGGATTGTCTAATAAAAGAATTCCAGTATCGGAAGAGCATTTAATGGATAATGTTATGGTTGATTGTTCTTGGGGATCTAAGGGATTTCTTTCTTCTCATGAACCTTTCAATTCGAGAAGATTAGTCCACTCTCTTACTACTATGATTATTATTGATCCTAGAACTGACGCTGGTAACCAATTGGGTGGTTTAAGAGCTTCTGGAGCTATTACTTCTGTAGGTAGAATTTTGACTGAACTTGTCAAAGAGAAAGGGAAGCTATTGTTAACTAGTGAAGAGTTAATGACTTTGGTTTGTATCGTTTTAGCAGAACGAGGCATAGCAGTGGCAGATGCAGAAGCATCTCAAGACACGTTTATCTTTAATGATGAGGAATTACAGGACTTGTTCGTCCATGTTGAAGCAAACCGCATTCGTTTAGAGAAAGCTCAACCTATGAACATCCGAGAAGGTGTCAATACTGCTGTTTTCTATAATATGCTAATGAATACGCCACGTTCAAGTTCGAGCTTCCATCATAAACCTCAGGGAAATAGAAAATCAGATAGAAACAAAATGGTTGTTGATATGTCTACGCCTTGGATGAAAGCTGCAGGATTAGATTGGAAATCCTTATCTGCATCTAGAATGAGACAAGAGCCGGCTCCTGGTGTTGTACAAGGAGAAGCCGCTGCGCTTATTCATTCCGAAGAAGGCGGCGCTAGAGGAAGACCTGAAGGCGTCTTTGTTGTGGAAGCGTATGAAGAAACATCCGTATAGTTTTTAACCCTTTTTTTAAATAGACATCTTCTATTTTAAAAATCAGACTTTGAGCATGCAATAACCCAATGGGTGTTCACAAGTGTTTAAGCCATAGAAAACACTTGGAAGCACTCTGTACGGGGAACCTGCATGCTCATTTTTTTTAAAAATTCAAATTTTTTCTACACATTTTATCCCTTCTTCACCAATCTCTTGCGTTAGTTTTTAATAATCAACGGCTTTGATCTGTTTTTTTCCTTGCCGTTGATTGACACTTTAGTAAGGAGAAGTGCGATGGCGTCCCCAGTAGGTAATACTAACCCGGGTTTTGTAGGTGATGACCAAAATGATACGAGCAGAGGATCGAATACAGGAGGAGGTGATGGTGGAGGTGTCTTAGGCAGAGTTCTGTCTGCGTTTACCTCTACTGGTTCAGGAGGTACTTCTAGTACTGGGCAAGGTGGGGGTTCCGGCACTCAGACACCCCCGGTTACAGCACAGGCGAATCCAGGAGGTCCCAGAGGTGCTGTCCCCAGGGTACAAGGCGTAGCTGGAGGAGTTATAACTACGCAGCCGGGAGGTTCTGGAGGCCATACGGGTGCTACCGGAGGAAGAGGCGGAGGTATTAACTATGACAGTTTAGGAGCGAGGCCAAGGCCGGGTACTGGAGGTCCTCGTCCTCGGATGGGGTTAGGAGCAGCAAATCGGCCGCCTATTTACGACAATACCGGAGGAAAACATAAAGGACCTATTACGCAACAACCTGGAAGGGTTAGAGGTGCCATCTTTAACCACGGAGTAGGAGGACGTGATAGTTTTGGAGTTGTAAATCAAAATGACAATCAAGATGGCCCTGGAGATGGCAGTAATCAAGTAGTTGGTTTGCTTGCATCTTTAATTCAGAATGGTGGCGGAGGATCTGGCGGGTCTGGAGGTGCTTCCGGAGGGGGAAATAACCCCGATCTTATTAAGGTAGTTTTATCTTTGTTACAGAATGGAGGAACTTCTGGAGGAGGATCTGGTGGGTCTGGAGGCGCTACTGGAGGAGTGAATAACTCCGATATTATTAAGTTAATTTTAGCTGTGTCACAGAACGGGGGAACTTCTGGAGGAGGATCTGGCGGGTCTGGAGGTGCTTCCGGAGGAGGGCCTTTAGATGGAAGCTTCGGAAAGGTTTTGGAAACTTTGTCTCGTATAGGAGGCCCTGCAGGATCCGCTGTGGGTTCCGTAGCTGCGCTTCTTGTTTCAGCAGCAGGTAGTAGCCATGCACGACGAGGAGCTCGTTACTGTTACGATAACTGTCGCCCTGGTTGTGAGGGTAATTGTTGTTGTCCGAAATGTGGTTGTAGTGAAGGACAATGTGGTTGTGGAGGCTTGGGAAGCCTTTTTTGCCGTTGTTTGGGGCATTGTTATGGAATGGATACTGAAGATCGGAGCCATTATGAAGAGGGGTTAAGAAATTTAGAAGAGCAGTATGGTTCTGCTGTGTTTTTAATGGGGTTAAATAGGGTAGGGATTAATACGACGACTCTTTTAGCAGGAGGCGGATCGGATCGGTTGCCTAGCGTAGATGAGGTAAGACAGGCATGCGAAGAATGTTCTATGAATCTTCCTGAAATATTAACTAATGCGAAGAACGCTTTATGGTTTGAATCGGCGGAAACTTATCCTGAGATACTACGAGATCCTTTTTGGAGACGTTGTATAGTAACAGCGCTTGGGTCAGCCGGGATGACTGTTAAGAACCCAGATTTAGTCCATCTAGTACGTATTACGCATCATTGGGGAGGTCCTGGAGGTCCTGAAATTGCCTCGGCATTTGATCCTAATAAACTCGCAGAGTCGCTTTTATCTTTGGAGATAACGAACTCATCCGACAGGCATTCTTCAACAAGAGATCTAGGGGTGATGGAATCTGCAGCAGTAATGTTGGATTTGGGGAAAATTTTGACTGTAGCGACTCATGGACACAGACCAATTTGGTTGAGTTTGAATCAGTACCAACAGATTGTCTGCCTTCTTCTTGGAATGAGAGAAACATGTTTAGTATGTCCGGGTGGTGCAAGGTCTGAACAATATTATAGAGGAAGAGAAATGCAGGAGTTGGAAACGCAGATAATGAATCGTCGCCGGTTTAACACGCAAGGTCGGGGACCTGCTCCTCTTCCTCCGGAACCGAATCCTTATGTCGAGGAGGTTTTGAGATGCTTCATAAGTAACCGGCAAAGAGCGGAAATGCTTAGACAACCTGCGGGTGAGGCAAGGCGACAGCTAATTGTTGATTGTTCTAGCAGATGGATGCTAGCAGCTGGAATAACTCCTGCACAAACGGGAGGCGCGGTAACACAACAGCCTGTGTCACAGGACGGAGGAGGTAACTCCGGGGGAAATAATCCTGGGAATTCTGGAGGAGGAAATCGTCCGGGTTCTGGAGGGAACTCGGGCGGCTCAGGAGGAAATAACTCTAATGGAAGAGGTGGTTCAGGAGGATCTGGAGGCGGTTCTGGGGGAAATAACTCTGGAAGTTCTGGAGGAGGAAATCATCCGGGTTCTGGAGGGAACTCAGGGGGCTCCGGAGGAAATAACTCTAATGGAAGAGGTGGCTCCGGAGGATCAGGAGGCATTGGTATATTAGAAACTGCTGTTTAATTAACAAGTAGGTGGGGGGCTACTTCTCTAGGGTCCCCTGCAGAAGATGCTACTACTTCTATATTTTTATTAGAGAACGGGGATATAAATGATAGGGCGTGTGCGTGAAGCAACGGACGGGATACGTTTTGAGGCTGATAGTGTGTTCCATAATCTACATCACCAACAACAGGGTGTCCGAGCATCTGCATGTGTAGGCGAATTTGATGTGTTCTTCCTGTAATGGGTTCGCAACGCATAAGGGTGTAGTTTTTATAAGAACAAATGACAGACCATTGCGTAATAGTTAGCTTACCACGAGCTTTATCCGTATTTCCAAAAATTACAGCTCCGCAACGTCGTGACTTAGGACCTGTATAAGAAATTAACTGTCCTGAAGATTTTTTTGGATGGCCAAAAACTAA
This sequence comes from Chlamydia sp. BM-2023, assembly GCF_964023145.1. NCBI lineage: Bacteria > Pseudomonadati > Chlamydiota > Chlamydiia > Chlamydiales > Chlamydiaceae > Chlamydia > Chlamydia vaughanii. Next base: position 1,104,562 of record NZ_CAXIED010000001.1, read on the forward strand.
AGCTGTATACTGTTTATGTATTTTTCGTTTCTTGAATAATTGTGAGAGGGCGTAAGCAGAATCAGAATTTTTAGCAAATAAGATACATCCTGTTGTATCTCTATCTAACCTGTGAACAATATTAAGACCTGTTGTTTTCGCTAATACTTCCGTAGAGAGATGCGAAGGCTTGTCATAAATACAGAACTGAGGGTCATCCAAAAGAATTTTCGGCTCTGATTTTATTTGCAGAGTTAGGGTAACGCGATCTCCAGGCTGAACTTTGTAAGACTCAAATCTTTCCAAACGACCGTTTATCCGACAACCGTGATAACGTACTGAATCAAGAATGGCTTGTTTTTCATATTCAGGTAATTGAGAACGTAAGAAAGATGATAACCTTTCTATATGATCAACAACCCATGTGAATTCTTTCATAAAGTATCAATATTTAGAACTTAGGTAAAATTTTACGAGAATTTGTATGGCAAAGATAGCTTTTTCTGAAAGAGCAAAGAGATTTCCTACTGAAAAATTAAAGAAATGGTTTACCAAAAATAAACGTAGCTTCCCTTGGAGAGACAATCCCTCTCCTTATCACGTTTGGGTTTCCGAAGTTATGCTGCAGCAAACACGAGCGGAAGTTGTTGTAAAATATTTTCTTGAGTGGATGCAAAAATTTCCTACGATAGAATCCTTAGCGGTAGCTAATGAGGAGGATGTTGTAAAAATTTGGGAGGGGCTTGGTTATTACACAAGGGCGAGAAACCTTTTGCATGGTGCCCGAATGGTAATGAGTCAGTTTGGAGGAGAGCTTCCCGATAATCATTTAGATTTGATGCAGATAAAGGGTTTAGGGCCCTATACAGTGCATGCAATTTTAGCTTTTGCTTTTAAGAGACGAACAGCGGCTGTTGATGGTAATGTTTTACGTGTGATAAGTAGGATTTTTTTGATAGAAGCTTCTATAGATTTAGAATCTACAAAAACATGGATATCCCGCATTACCCAGTCGATTTTACCCTCTAAAGACCCGCAAGTTTTCTCAGAAGCTTTGATAGAACTTGGCGCATGTATATGCACGCGTTCTCCTAAATGTGACATATGCCCAATGCGAAAAGTTTGCGGAGCAGTTAATGAAGGTAAGCAGAGGCTTCTTCCTATACGTCATGCTAGAAAAAAAATAGTAACCTTATTTCGTTGGGTCGCGATTATTTTTTATAAGGAATTCATTGTTCTTGAACACAGGAAACCCGAAGAAATGATGGCTGGTTTATATGAATTTCCTTACATAGAGATTGAATCACTTGAAGATCTTAAAGATATGAATTCTCTGACTAAAGAAATGGAAAATATTATAGGATCTAGCTTGGTTTTTTCAGGAGAGTTGGAGGAGCAGCGCCACGCATTTACCCATTATAAGGTGCGGTTGCTTCCTAAGATTTTTTATGCAAAATTTCGCCCTAAGTCAGAAAATCTTTATCCCCTAGATGCTATAGATTCGTTGCCTTTTTCCTCAGGACATAGAAAAATAAAGTCTTGGGTATTAGAAAATATACATACTGTTGTTCACTCAGAATTTGCCGAGGTTTAAATCCATGAAAGATATCAATTTCCCCCAGTTAATAGAACTAGCAAGGAAAATGGTCATGGACGGGGTCTGTCCTTGGACAGATCAGCAAAATTTTGATTCTTTAATAAAATGTATCTTAGGGGAGTGTGATGAACTCTCAGAAGCAGTTCATGAAGGACACTCTACTAAGGAAATTACTTCTGAAGCTGGGGATGTCCTTATCCTCATTCTTATGTTATGTTATAAGCTAGAGTCTCTAGGCCTTTCTACTGTCGAGGGAATAATTACCGAAGCGGTTTCTAAGATTCGTCGTCGAGCTCCTCATGTTTTTTCCAGTAAAGCCATTTCTTATGAGGAAGCTCGTAAGGCTTGGGCTCTTGGTAAATTACAAGAAAAAAGTGAAAAATAGGAATTTTACTCAGGGCTTTCCTCTTTAGTAAAATTCATTAAATGTGATATCAAGGAGCAGTAAGTTGGGGACCTTTAAGAGAGGAAACCTACGAACCGGGTCAGGACTGGAAGGTAGCAGCCCTAAGAAGTGCTTTTTTTTGCTAGAAGTGTTTCTCCAGCTTACTTTTTTACTTCTCAGTTATTTCATACTGATAGCATTCCAATATTTGTCATATTGAACAACATGTGCAAAACAATAGGCGCAACAATATGGCGTTCTTTCTCGTAGAGAAATCCCGTACATAAAGAAAAAATAAGTAATATAGGGACAAAGACTAAACTTCCCCAAGAGTGCTCGACATGCGTAAGGGCAAATATTACTGAAGAATAAAGAAGAGCATAAACCCTATTCATCTTATTTTTCAAAAAGGTTTGTAGGAAACCTCTGAAGAATATCTCCTCAGCAAAGGGAATAAGAATCCCCACACTTAAAATAAACCCGCGGTCATACACTGTAGATGTCAGTGTATCTTGAACTTCTTGAGTAAGTGTTTGTTCTTGTAAAGACTCTACAGGGAAGATAAATATCAATAGCTTACTAAGTACTAAACCTACGATTTGTGTGATTGGAATGACAATTACCCACATTCTACATGCGGAAAATATCGCTCTCCAACATGTCGCTCGGGGTTTATTCCCTGAGTAGATCACGCTTCTTGTAATATCAATAGGCAGGCTAAGAAGATAAAAGATGAATGCGCAGGCTAAGAATACCCCATGTAGGGAACGTGCGGTAACATCTGAATGAGACCCCGTAATGAAGGGTAATAAGCCAGGAAGAAATAGAAGTATAACTCCAGCAAGGATATGACGTAAACGAAGAGGAGTTTTTTCTGCTGGCTTTGGCCAGGTAAAAAAGTTTCTTGATGCTACAGCTGCGAGAGCTAGAAATACAAGAAGAAATAACCAAGAACGGATCATAAATTACGAATAATTTGCACAAACATAACCTTCGACTCTAGCAACAACCTCTCGAAATAGACGGTGATGCATAAGACCCATAGGTGTTGCTTCGAAATGTTTTGTTTGCCATCCGTAACGGTGATAGTCGCTTCCTGCTATAGCAACAGGTTGCGTTGATTCAATGATTTCTTGATAGATCATAGAAACTTTATTATGACGGATATCAAAAACGCGAACACGTACGGATGCTGTTATAGAGTCATGACCGAACATATCTTCAGAGCTTTTTTGTTCTAGTAGTTCTGTAGCTACGATAAATTCCGCAGGAAGAAATTCTGTTACTGCTCCTGGAGAAAATTGCGGAACCACAGGGGAGTAAAATTGAGATATAATCTGCGGAGAAGCACTATGCTTAATTAAATAAAGCTTTTCAGAGGAGTGGAGTCTCTTGCTAATTTCTTGTGTGAATTCTGTTTGTAAGTTCCATGGAAGAGCTTCTGAAACTTTCCCAGAGCGATAAAATACCGGCAACATGGCAACGACACCCTTTGCTTTACTTCCTGATTTGTAAAGCTTGGGATGGTAGCTTCCGGATGCTGGTAGAGAACAGCTAGATAGGTTTACAGACAAAAGTCCACAGGAAACTAGTAGAAGTAGTTTTCGCATAATCGCTGTCCTTATATTACAGAATACCTTCGGTATTTAATTTTTACTTTGGTAAAGCGACCCATTCCTTGCGCAAAGATCCACGCTTCCTTAAAGATGGGCAGTTTATTTATCGTTCCTAAGTTATAACAAAGAAAAAAATAAAAACAAGTCCCGACTCAAAATCATAGAAAACTCTGAATCAATTACAGCGGCTGCTGTTTTATTTTAACCAAGATAGAGAGGATTGCTCATGTTGCGAGTGTGCAGAACCACAGTCTTGGGGAATTAACGTGCATCCTGGAAGTAGTAACGCAGGTGATGAGAATACAAGAATAGAAAGAAACCATTTCATTGCTATGCTTATCCTTACATGGTCTTTTTCATCGATTCATAATAATAATGAGCGTTTTCTGCAAAGTTTAATTATTAGCTTAGCTTAAGAATAGGCTGGTTTTAAGAGAGCCTATAGATTGAAATTCTGAATTTCGTGTTCCAAAGGAACCTTTTCGTAAGAAATAACCTCATAGATAATAAAAAAGGAACTTAGGCTGTACGCCTAAATTCCTTAGAAAGACTCTCTGTAAAGAGTTCTTACAAGCAAAAAGAAGATTTTTTCTCTTCTTAAAAATCCCAGACTTGTTTCGTTTTCTTCTTATACTAGCTCTTATTAACGCCATCACTGTTTTCAGAAGTATCTTCTTCTTCCGAAGGTTGATTTCCTTCAACATGGTCTGAGCCTTCAGCTCCTTCTGTATTCTGGGTGCCGTTTTGGGTTTCGTCGACTTCTCCAGTTTCCTCGTTATTAGATGGCTGAGCATCAGCTTCCCCAACTTGTGAGCTGGAGCTATCTCCCCCTTGGGAAGGATCAACTTCATCTGAGGGGCTTGGCTCTGGGCTGCCGTCTACTGCAGGAGGTGTTGTATCACTAGGACCTTGTGGCTGCCCTGCAGGAGTTCCTCCACCTGTTCCAGTTTGATCTTCAAGATCAACCTCACCAGTCTCAGGAGTTCCTTCAGGTTTTTCTGTAGGAATAGGTTTAGGAGTAGGAGCTGGTAGCAGTTTAGGGCGTAATTGACGAATAGCAACTGCTAGCAAAACAAACACAAGAGCTACAGAAATAGGAACTGCCCATAGTGCTGTGATACCACTCATAACAGCTGCGGCTATGCCTGCACCAATTAATACTACAGATATAAACGCAATAACACAGAGAACTGATGCGAGTTTTCTATCGACACTTTGTCGTGGTGAGAGTTTTTCGGCCCCTGGGGTGAGTACTGGAGATGGCGTGGATGTTGTTGGTATTGATGTTGTCATAGTTTTCCATAAATTATTAATGATTGATTGGGAGCATACTACCGCAAAAAAGATTTTAAGTCTTTCACTTAGTGAAGTTTGGCGTGAACGCTAGTCCCATGCCGAATGGGTTTTTTGAATAGAGATTCTTAATTTTTAGTAAGAATTTTTTAGATAGTCTTTAAAAGTAAATATTTATTAACAATTTAAAGTCCAGTTAAATCAATGAGCTGTTGTTTGAAGAAGAAAGATAGGCATTGACCTAGTTTTCTAGGGCCTATCTTTGCTCTGGGAGGGGAAAAAAGTATTAGGAGGATAGAGGGCCGCCGCTGTTATAATACTCTTCGGCATTAAAGTCTGGGTCAACGTTTGCGAACCCTAAGGGAACCGGAGAGGTTTTAGGACGAAGTTTGTGAATGGTAAGCACAAGAACCACAGTAGCAACAAGAGCCACTATAGGAATAGCTATCAGGGGAAGTATGCCTGTTAAGATAGTAGCGGCTGCTCCTCCTGCAATTGTGAGAATTCCTATTAAAGTAGTTGCAATGAGAAGACCCCGGTTCACCTGAACAGCTCTCTTGTGCTGCGAAGCAGAGATAAACTTAGGAACGCCTGCCATATCTGCGGGCTGGGGAGAGTTACTTACTGACATTAACTAAACCGTGGTTAATTATGATTTTTTATAATGGATAGTTTAATTTTATACTAATTCCATTTATTAGAAGAGATTTAATATCGTTATTCCTCATAAAAATTCTGTTCTAAGGCCATGCCTACCTCCCGAGCGATAACAATTGTTAAGGAAGTGTTAGGGTGTTGAGTCGAGAAGTCCTGGAGAGCGGAGACTAGGGCCGATTTTGAAGCGTCTAAAAAGGGGCAGCTCTCGTCTAGCCCAGTGCTTCCAGAGAAAAGAAGAGGCATTTGAATCATAGTCGCTGGATTAGAGCCTGACACAGCTTCTTCAAAACATTTCGTATAAGTAATTTTACATAAGGTAAAAGCAGTTTCAGGGTTCAAATAAGCTGCTTTAGGACTGTAAACATGAGCAAACCAATAGGGCCACCCTGAATTTGCAGTGCTTTGGATCCCTTGAGAACTTTCCCATAAACATTTTACAGAACACGCACCAGGATGGAAAATATGACCGGTATCGTGGGTCTGCTTCGCATTCTTCCAGCATTCGGAGCTGACAGCATCAATAAAAGGGTTATCCCCGCAGGAAAGATGTTCGGGAGAATAGGGATTTATCATCATTAGGGTGCACTCAGAAGTTGTCAGAGGCACCGTAATATCACCCACGGTAGAAATTAGAGTGATATTTGGGTTGTCAGTCAGTCTCCAAGCAGCATTCTGGATGCTATCGGGAAGTGGGCGTATGTTATGGGGGAGATTACGCCATCGCGCAGCCCTCCAATGCATTTTTAATAAATCCTGGTATTTAGGAATATTAATTTGGGTTGGCTGGGGATCTTCGACGCTGGGAGGAGAGACCTTATCAAGAGCAGGGGGGGATATTTTAAAATGAGGTTGTGTTTTTACGAAATCTAATAGGATGATGGCAGTCGCTAGGCATAACAAAAGTATCAGAACAATAGTAAATATTTGGCTGGGAACGAATATGCCAACAAGAATCCCAGATAATAACAAGATACAAGTAATTCCAAGAATAAGCCCTACGCGAAACTTCTCTGTCCTTATCCAGGACGCGCAAGTATTTCTAGGGCGTTGCGTTTTCACTGGTGTTTGTTGTGTTGAAGTTTGACTTACTGACATTGGTACTTTTGATTATTAGAAAGCCGCTTTTAAAGCGATTTATTAAGAACTAGATTAAATTGTACTAAAGATTCGGGTTTTAGATTAAACCTTTCCTTAAAAATATAGATTGCCGCTCATGATTTTCTGTATTAGATAATTACTAATTAGATATATGTAGAAACTACAAAAGATAGATATAAAAAATTCTATAAATATTATCGTTTTGGTATATCCAGAGCGAATGTCAGATTATAATTTTCTTTTGGTTAATCTGATAGGTTCAGAGAATTTCTGATATATAGCTAAGTTAGTATTTTATATTTTTCATGCAAAAGACTGTCGGTTTTGATTATTTTGGACTAAGCGATATCGGGATGGTTCGGTCAAGAAATGAAGATTTTTGGCAGGTAAATCTCTTTTCTCAAGTTGTGGCTATCGCAGATGGTATGGGAGGATGCTTAGGGGGGGATGTGGCTTCTCATGAGGCTATTCTTAGCTTAATGGAGCTTATCGATGCTAGGCAATCTCAACTAGTAGAATTTCAGGATGATCAGTACAGAGAGACCGTAAAGAGAATTCTTTCAGAAGTTAATGGCTTGATTTACAAGCATAGCCTTATGGAGTCGCATCTTCAAGGGATGGGAACAACGCTAAGTTTTATGCAATTTCTTCAGGATAAGGCGTGGCTGTTTCATGTTGGAGATAGTCGTATCTATCGTTTGCGAGGAGGAGAGTTGTCTTGTTTAACAGAAGACCATTCCCTAGCAAATCAGTTGAAAAATCGTTATAGACTTTCTAAACAATCGGATAAGGTGTATCCTTATCGTCATATTCTGACTAATGTTTTAGGAAGTCGTCCCTATGTTAGTCCCGATATTCGGGATATTTCTTATGAGAAAGAAGACTTATTTGTTTTTTGTTCTGACGGCTTGACAAACATGGTTTCCGATGTTGATATTCGGGATATTTTACTTCAACCTACAACTTTAGAAGAAAGTGGAAATATTTTGATTTCTCTAGCCAATAGTCGTGGGGGGTCTGATAACGTTACCGTGGTATTAGTCCGAATACAATAGTACCTGAATTAAGGAACTTTGTAATGATCTATTTGGATAATAATGCCATGGCTTCTCTAGAGCCAGGTCTTTTACAATTTTTACAAAAACTATTTTTTGAGGGAGTATATGCTAATCCTTCAAGTGTGCATAGCTCTGGGAAAAAATCCCGAAAGATAATTCACGAAACTTCAGCATTAATTCAAAAGCAGCTTTCTTTCTCTGGGCAGGTCATTTATACCGCAAGCGCAACAGAAAGCTTAAATCTTGCTATTGCAAATCTTCCTAAGGGTAGCCACGTTATTACCTGTAGTAGCGAACACCCCGCGGTAATAGAGCCTTTAAAACATGCAAACCTTTCAGTTTCCTATTTAGACCCTAGCCCTGGAAGTTGCACAATTTCACCCGAGCAGATAAGAACAGCTATAACACCATCGACCTCTGCAATTGTTCTGGGTTGGGTGAACAGTGAAATAGGAGCAAAGATTGATATAGCTGCAGTAGCAAATATTGCTAAAGAGCACGGTTTGCAGTTTATTGTAGATGCTACAGCAATTGTCGGAAGAGAGAAGATCACTATTCCTCAAGGCGTCACTATGGTTGCTTTTAGTGGTCATAAATTTCACGCTCTTTCAGGAATAGGAGCTCTTCTTGTCGCCCCTGGAGTAAAACTTTCTCCCTTACTTTTTGGCGGGGGGCAGCAAGGGGGAGTTCGTTCAGGAACTGAGAACCTTTGGGGAATCGCTTCGTTATTCTATATCTTCTCTATTTTAGAGAAGAGACAAGAGGAAATCGCTACTGTTATCTTAGATTACCGAGATTATTTTGAAAGGTGTGTGAAAGAACAGATTCCCGACTGTTGTGTTCATTGTGAAAATCAACCCAGAATTAATAATGTTTCTGCCATAGCCTTTCCCCCTTTAGAAGGGGAAGTCATGCAAATAGCCCTAGATGTTGAGGGCGTTGCTTGTGGTTATGGCTCGGCATGTTCTTCAGGAGCGACTACAGCATTTAAATCTCTAGTTGCTATGGATGTAGAGCAAAATCTTGCTATGGCTACCTTAAGATTTTCTTTTAGCTATTTGCTAACTAAAGAAGAAATCGATTTGGCAATAGAGAAAATCGTTAAGGTAGTTACCCATTTAAAAAGTACTTGGTAGCAATTAAGAAAGTAGATTTTTAATAGATACGCTTTTGATGCCGTATAGGGAGATTTCCTTAACTTCTAAGAGAAGATTATCGGTAATTACTGATGTGCCAATCTCTGCTGGGGTATCTAATAGCTGTAAGACTAGCTGTGCTAAAGTTTCTACTCCGTAATGTGTTAGCTCAATACCGAGTTCTTTTTGTATGTCTTTTAAAGGAGTATTTCCGGGGAATGTTCTTTCTATTAAAGAGACTGTTTTCGGCTTTAGCTGAGCGATATTCGAGGTATTAAATAAGATTTTAAAAATCGCATTTAAGCTAAGAATGCCCATGGGTTCCCCAGAAGAATTCAAAACAACAGCAACGCTAGAACGATTGTCTCTAAATTCTTTTAGGATACGTATCAGCTTAGATTTTGCTGTAATGAACCATGGCGAATGAAGATGATGAATTAAAGAATCCTTAGGATTTTTATGTACAAAATCTTTAGGAAGAGCAATCCCTATCACATTTTTGCGCACTTTGTGATACACAGGAATAAACTCCATATCTGTATTTTTTATAGTGCGACATAAATCTTTCACGTTTGCCGTAGAGGGAAGCATTGTTACTTGATCAAGATGCTGACATACCTGCTCGGCAGATGTCGCACTTAATGAGAAGATATTCGTAGCAATAACATTAAAATCTTGCTCTTCGTGATGTGTTTCCAGGGCTTTTTGAAATTCATCCCGACTCAATGTAGAGTTCAACTTCTCTTTCTTTATCTTTAATAAATAGTACAAGCCCTCTGTTAGACTGCCTATAAACTGAATGAAAGGATAAAATATATAGTGGGAGTAGTATAAAATAGGAGCTCCCCAAAGGGCTAGCTTCTCGGGAATTTTACGTGATATCGTTAAAGGAAAAAGTTCAGCAAAAATCACTACAAGAAAAATTTGAGTGAAAGGAGCATAGTCAGGAGAAAATCCTAAAACTTTATAACAGTTTCTTGCTGATTCAGAGCCTACTTGAAGGGCAATATTTACTCCAAGCATCACAGTTCCAAATAAGCGATAGGGACGACGAACAAGAAAGTTGATATAGCGAGCTTTCTTGTGGTCTTTAGTCAGGTAGTATTGTAGGCGTACACGGTTAAAGGAAACGCAAGCCATTTCCATCATAGAGTAAAATCCTTGAAGGATAATACACAAAATATTGATCCCAAGCCAAAAAAAAGGAGAATCAGTCATGCATTTTCCTTATATATACTCTGCGTATACGATTAGGAGCTGCATCCAAAACTTGGAACATGAGATTATTCCAAGTAAGCTTAGTCCCTGTAATTGGAATAGATTCCATCTGTTCAGTTAACCAGCCTCCTAAAGTTGCGCTATTATTATGAGTCGGAAGATTAATATTAAAAATCTCGCTCAGATCACTTAATTCTAAAGTTCCCGCAGCAATAATAACATCTTTTCCTGACATTGTATAAAGAACTTTTTCACTTCGTTGATCTATGATTTCACCAGAAACAATCTCAAAGAGATCCTCTTGAGTGATTAACCCTTCTATAGAGCCATATTCATCGATAATCATTCCTAAAGTCTCATCTTCAGCTGCAAGATGGCATAAAGCCGTTTTTGCAGATATCGTTTCTGGCATGTAATACGGCTTGTTCAGTAAGGGTAAAAGATCATCTGAAGATTGTAGAGGTTTGCCATGCAATAGCAATGTCTTTGCCGTGCAGATTCCTAAAAGATTTTGTAGATTGTCATTACATACAGGAACTCTAGAGCAATGCTGCTGGGAAAATAAATTATAAAGATTATCTATGGGAGTTTGAATATCATAAAATAAAACGTCCTGACGAGGTTTCATACGCTCTTTAACACTGCAATCGCTAAGAGAGAGATATCCGTAGAGTAGGCGGCTCTCATCTTGGTTAACAACGCCAAAATCTTTACAACTTTGCAAGACCTCTTTTAATTCCTGAGGTTGGATAATATCCATTTTTTGCTTAGAAAGAATCCACTGCACAATATAATTGATTCCACTGATAGCCCAATACAATAGCGGACGAAGCACCTTAGTAAATACTAAAATTAGAGGCGCTACGAAACAGGCAATTTGTGTGTTGTAGGGTAAAGCAACAGCCTTGGGTAAAATTTCCCCAAGAATCAAAGTTAACGCTAAAGGAAAGCCAACAATAAGCAGCCAAGAAGCATTATCTCCAACGAGTATAGCGACGCAGTTTTGAATGCCAATATTTAACCCTATATCAAGAAAAATCAGGGTGATTAACAAGTGATGGGGATGCGAAAGTAGCGTAGCTACCAACTGCTGCTTTTTATATTTCGAACGTTTGTAATGAGAAATTAACGAAGTCGGCAGAGAAAAAAACGCTATCTGTGATAGGGAAACAAAACCGGAACACAGGGTAAAGCATATGATTAAAAAGATTAATACAGTAGAAATCATGCCTTTGTCTCAATCTATGCCCTTCGATTCTACAATCGGAGAGAAACATACTTTAGTATAGCCTTTAGGAACTAAGCCTAATCTACGAATTAACGCAGATTCAATTACCATAGGATCATCCCAATATTGAATATGAAGACGCAGCTCTTTCTGTTCTTTTTCAGCACAAACAATTTTTTCTTGAAGTCCGTTAGCGCGTTTTTGCAGGCGCGTTTCTTCCTGCTTCAACTCATTAATAGCACGATCATATATAAATCCGCTAATAAGCATGCAGAGGATTAACCACCACGAGTTAACTACAACTTCTTCAAGGCATTTCTGCCAAGCTACTTTGTGCATAGTAAAACTTTAAACAAAAGGAACGGTAATTCCCTGTTGCTTTTGATACTTGCCTTTTCTTTCAGCATAAGAGACTTCACAGGCTTCGTCTGCCTCAAAAAACAAGACTTGCGCTATTCCCTCGTTAGCATAAATTTTTGCAGGCAGAGGAGTAGTATTGGAAATCTCTATAGTGACGTAACCTTCCCACTCAGGCTCAAAAGGTGTTACATTAACAATTAGACCACAACGTGCATATGTTGATTTCCCTATACACATTGTTAAGACATTCCTAGGAATGCGAAAATACTCTACGCTATGCGCAAGAGCAAACGAATTCGGAGGAATAATACAAACATCATCAGTAATAGAAATAAATGTGTCTTCAGTAAAATGCTTGGGGTCTACAAGAGAATTATACACATTGGTGAATACCTTAAATTCTCGAGATAATCGAAGGTCATAACCATAGCTAGATAAACCATAGCTAATGAGTTTTTCTCCCGTTTTCACGTCAGTATTTACTTGCCCGTCAGCGAACGGCTCAATCATTCCATAAGCCAACGCCATTTTTCGGATCCATTTATCTTCTTTAATGCTCATTTAGAAACCTTATAGTTAGATTCTATAGCACGATTTTTATAGTGTTTTGAACTCATAGAAGCTAGTGTCTCACATTCAGGAAAAACACAGCCCTTGATTAATAGAATACATCTTTTATGGGTATATGCAAACTCCTAAAAATTACGAAGTAGCTTAACTAGGAAATAAGATACTGCGTACTCCTAAGGAGAACAGATATATATTTATATGTGATTCTATGGCGATGTTAGATAATACTATAGGAAAAAGGCAAACCTTATTTTTTGATGAAGAAGGTTTTTACTTATCATAGGCACCGGCAGCTCTCGCTCTTACTTCTTTCTTTAATGAATTCTATATGCATTTTGACCATAGTGTTTTTTTGAACGATCGATAAGTGACTTGTGTTGACGATATATAATTAGCGTAGGTATAACGACTTTTCTTTGGTTCTGAAATATAAAACGAATTTTCAAAAGTAGCTAACTCATTTGTATCAGAAGATATCGACTCATAGTATGGAAACAGACATAGCAGTTTAGGTGAGTTAACATTGAATATTTTGCTTTTTAACTTTATTAAATTAGTTAAGGATTCCCTTAGCTCAGATTGCTTCAAAGCGATGACAAGAGTATGGTAGATAACGGCTCTTATAAGGTGTTATAGTTGCATGCTTCATAGGCTGCTTGGAATTATTCAAAAAGAGCGACAGAAATAATCCAAAGCATTGATAGACTGAAAGTCTTTAACTTCAATTCTAAGAGCATTTCAGGAATTCTTACCCTTTAGGAGACTAGGGGAAACACGGTAACATATGACGCATCAGGTATCTGTCCTACATCAAGACAAAAAGTTTGATATTTCTTTACGGCCTAAGGGACTAAAGGAATTTTGTGGTCAGTCACAGCTCACAGAACGTTTGGAATTATTTCTGAGTGCTGCCGTGCAACGGGGAGAAGTTCCCGGACATTGTCTTTTTTTTGGACCTCCAGGATTGGGGAAGACATCACTGGCGCACATTGTTGCTCTTACTGTAGGCAAGGGTCTTGTAGTTGCCTCGGGACCCCAACTTGTTAAGCCTTCCGATTTGCTGGGATTATTGACCAGTCTGCAAGAAGGAGATGTGTTTTTTATAGATGAAATTCATCGTATGGGAAAAGTCGCAGAGGAATATTTATATTCCGCAATGGAAGATTTTAAAATTGATATCACCATTGATTCTGGACCCGGAGCTCGCTCTGTCTCCGTGGATCTCGCTCCATTTAGTTTGGTAGGAGCTACAACACGTTCAGGAATGTTAAGTGAACCACTGCGTGCGCGTTTTTCTTTTACAGGCAGAGTGTCCTATTATGCCGATGAAGATTTAGCAAGGATTCTTAAACGATCCTCAAATTTGCTAGGTATTGATGCAGATGCTTCTGCATTATATGAAATCGCTCGTAGGTCTCGAGGAACACCACGATTAGCAAACAATCTTTTGCGTTGGGTGCGAGATTTTGCTCAAATGCGCGAGGGCAATTGTATTAATAGTGCCGTAGCCGAAAAAGCTTTGGCTATGCTATTAATAGATGATTGGGGTTTAAATGAGATTGATATTAAACTCCTCACCACAATAATAGACTATTATCAGGGTGGCCCTGTAGGGATTAAGACTTTATCTGTGGCCGTCGGAGAAGACATCAAAACATTGGAAGATGTTTATGAACCCTTCCTAATTTTAAAGGGTCTATTAAAAAAAACATCTCGAGGAAGAATGGTTACCCAACTTGCTTACGATCATTTGAAAAGGTGTTCAAATAACTTGCAGAGTTTAGGAGAAGAAAAGTGAAGATATTGAAGTACATCCTTTTAGGACTTTCCTTCAGTATGGTTGGGGTAGGGCATGCAGAAGTAAAAGTTTCTGATACTTTTATGGTGCAGCCGGTAGTTTCCGAACCTAAAATTCGAGTTCTTCTTTTAGAGGAAAGTACCACAGCTTTAATAGAAGCTAAAGGTGCTTATCGTCTTTATGGAGATAATGTATTACTACAAAGTACCGCTCAAGGTTTACGTTGTGCTGCTCATGCCCTCTACGGAGGAGTTCGCTGGGGAGAAAATTTCCCCGGAATCCAATGTCTAAAAATAGAACCCGCTGATAATTCAGCATCTTTATTTGTAAACGGATTGCAGTACAAAGGTGCTCTGTATATTCATAAAACAGACAAGAATTGTATTGTAATAACTAACGAGTTAACCATAGAAGAATATCTTAAATCTATACTCTCTACAAAATATCTTAGAGAACTAGATAAAGAAGCTTTATCTGCATGTGTGATTTTAGAAAGAACAGCTTTATATGAAAGGCTGCTCGCTAAAAATCCTCAAAACTTCTGGCATGTTGTAGCCAGCGAAGATAATTATACAGGCTATGGCGCTACGAAACAATTTTATGGTGTTGAAGATGCTGTAGATTGGACATCACGTCTGATCGTGGATAATCCTGCAGGATTAATCATTGACGCAGATGGCTTGCTGAAAGCTAATGTAGATCGTCTTGCTGTCGAAGGTTATAATGCTCGTCAAATACTAGAGCAGTTCTATAAAGATGCAGACTTTGTAGTTATAGAGTCTTGGAGTGATGAAGCCAACGAGATGAGCTAGAGGTTTTTGCATAACTTATAGCAACTAAAATCGTATGCCCATCTAAAATAGTGTTTTTTTCTAAGCTTTTTGAAACAAAGCCCTCAGCACTATCAGCTACTCTTTCATAGGGAAGGAAATTTTCTCGTAATTTAGGTAAGGTTATTGAGAGTTGTTCTTTCCCAGTATAAAAAGCCACATAGATAGAATAGTTGAGATGTTTCATCTCATAGGCTAAGAAATGTCCTGGAGTCCATTGTACAGGATTTGCATCTATGTCAAACCAAGTCATATTTTCTTCATTCAAAAATCCCTCATTAAACATCTCTTTGTGGTGCTTTCTAAAGCGAATAGCAGAAATAACAAAATCTACAAGGGAAGTATTCTGAGATAATTCATCCCAAAGAAAATAATTTATACGGGAATCTAAAGCCCAGCGGTTGTTATTCCCTTTTCCTGTATGGCCGTACTCATCCCCAGATTGAAACATAGGGATTCCTTGAGAGAGGAATAGTGTAAGAAAAAAGTTGCGGATTTGACGTTGGCGTAATTCAAGAATTTTTGGATCTTGGGTCGGGCCTTCTTCTCCAAAATTATAGCTATAGTTAGCATTAGTTCCGTCGCGATTTTCCTCTCCGTTTTCTTCGTTATGTTTTTCGTTATAAGCGACAGTGTCATGAAGAGTGAATCCATCATGACTACAGATGTAGTTAATTGAGTTGGAAGGGGAGCCCGTAGGATAGAGATCTTGAGATCCTGAGATTCTTGAAGCAAATGTACCAATAAGATGCTCACTTCCATTTAAGAAGGATTTTATAGTATCACGATAAGAGCCGTTCCATTCACTCCAGCGTTTATGGATCGTGGGGAAATAGCCAAGTTGGTAAAGACCCGCAGCATCCCATGGCTCGGCAATAATTTTTGTGCTAGAAAGTAAGGGATCATTGCTAATAGCATCTAAAATAGGAGAGTAGGGAACAGGATTCCCTAAAGGATCGCGCGAGAATACAGAGGCAAGATCGAAACGAAATCCATCCACATGCATTTCTTGAACCCAATAACGCAAGACATCCAAAATTAACTGTGTTGTAGGCGTATAGTTGGTGTTTATTGTATTTCCACATCCCGAATAGTTAAAGAATTCCTCATTAGCATTGAGCATGTAATAAGAAGCACGGTCGATCCAAGGTAAAGGACAGAAGGTTCCTTCTAATCCCGTATGGTTGAAAACAACGTCTAAAATGATCTCTATGCCTGCTTTATGCAAAGCTTTTACAAGAGTTTTAAACTCTCTAATGGGAGCGCAAGGGTCCGAAGCATAAGCATAACGACGACAGGGAGAAAAAAAGTTTACAGGAGAATATCCCCAGTAGTTACAAAGGTTTGGAAAATTTGGGCTTCTAAATGGGTTGTACGCCTCATCGAACTCAAAAATAGGTAGAAGTTCTACCGCATTAATTCCAAGTGTTTTTAAGTAGTCGAGCTTTTCAACAATTCCTAGGAAAGTACCTGGGTGACGGACTTTAGAAGAGTGATCCCAAGTAAAAGAACGCACGTGCATTTCATAAATAATTGATTCTTGTCTAGGTATGTTAAGACAGCGATCTCCTTCCCAAGAAAACTCTTCATTTTTTAAATAACTAAAGGCATAGTCTCCGGAAGTTTTTGTAGATAGAAAAGTTTGTGGAGAATGGATGTTTTTGGCGTAAGGATCTGAAAGATATTTATTAGAGTTCCATAAGGCTTGTGTCTCTGGGGAAGTATTCACACGAAAAGCATAAGACCATTGATCCGAAATGCCCTCAACCTCTATATGCCAGACATCTCCCGTACGATTTTCTTTGGGTGATAAAACAGTTTCATGAATGCGAAAATGTTTGTCTGCTAAAGCTAAAGTTACCTGATTAGCTTTTGAAGAAAATAACGCAAACCGATAACGATTAGATGAAAGTTGAGTTGCTCCCAAAGGTAATGGAGAGCCAGGATAAAAATGAACTTTGCCCATCATCAACGCGATACCATAATAGCTTGAGAAAAACAAGAAAGTTTTTGATTTTAAGTCTTTGAAATCGTTTACTAACAAATCTGCAATATGTTAACTTGAAAACATACAACATAAAACTTATCACAAGGAGATTCCCTCATGTCCAGGCAAAATGCTGAGGAAAATCTAAAAAATTTTGCTAAAGAACTAAAGCTTCCTGATGTAGCTTTTGATCAGAACAATACGTGCATTTTGTTTGTTGATGGCGAATTTTCCCTTCACCTTACTTTCGAAGAGCATTCTGATCGCTTATACGTCTACGCTCCATTGTTAGATGGTTTGCCAGATAATTCTCAAAGAAAGTTAGCTTTATATGAAAAGCTTTTAGAGGGGTCAATGCTAGGCGGACAAATGGCTGGTGGCGGTGTAGGAGTCGCTACTAAAGAGCAGCTTATTTTAATGCACTGTGTTCTTGATATGAAATACGCTGAAACTAATCTTTTAAAAGCTTTTGCTCAGCTATTTATTGAAACCGTCGTAAAATGGCGGACCGTTTGTGCCGATATTTGTGCCGGCAGAGAACCTTCTGTGGATACTATGCCTCAAATGCCTTCAGCTGGCGGCGGTGGAATGCAGCCTCCTCCAACAGGAATTCGTGCATAGCAAAATTCAGGGCGCGTCGCGCGTCTTTTTCTATATGGCAAAAGGCGCTCCTTGTGTTAAATATTCTTACGCTTTTAGCAAGTAAGTTATTCTTTTGGACGGTTTCTTTGTCCTAGTTTTGTGTTTCCTTAGTTAACAAGGTTCTGCCTTGTTAACAGAGGTTGTCTTTGCATTTTTCTTCAATGTTGTTTGCCTAAACCTTTTTCAATTTTTCAGCCGACTCATGTTGACGATATTCGTTTGCGGATGTATAACACATGGCCTTGTTACATTGACTTTTGAATATAGGCGTGGCAGGTATTTTAATTAAATTTTATGTCATAGGCTTATACCTAAGCCAAGTAGGGAATCCCTCAATATTTGCTGTAAAAGTTAAAAATTAGGGAAAACTTCTAATAAAATAGTGCAGGATGTGTATCATGAACTTTGCTGTTGTATTAGAAGAGATGTGGGATAAAAGACTTGAAATGCGGAAACGCAGAATAGCGAGTTTTCATATACACTTCCTAAAGTAAGCTTAATAATCTTGGCCGAAAGGCTAATGAAAAAAGTCACATCTCAGAATTTTTAGGGCTTAGCCTTAAGGATATGTCAGGTTTTCGTAATTAAAAGTGGCAACATAACCCTGCTCGTTAAAGGCAAGGAAACGTTGATCCAGAAGAAATTCAAAAGGTGATGTTATGATGTTTGGTTATTTTGTCGGTTATCTGGGAGCAGATCCCGAGGAAAGAATGACCTCAAAGGGTAAACGTGTTGTCGTATTGCGCTTAGGAGTGAAGTCTCGTGTAGGAACAAAAGATGAGACTGTATGGTGTAAGTGTAATGTATGGCACAATCGCTATGATAAAATGCTTCCCTATTTGAAAAAAGGATCGGGAGTAATCGTCGCTGGAGACATTTCTATAGAAAGCTACATGAGTAAGGATGGCACTCCACAATCCTCACTAGTGATCAGCGTAGATACTATTAAGTTCAGTCCTTTTAATCGGAGTGAAACACGAGCTCCAGCAGCGGGAGAAAATCCTGGGCAAGCATCCTATGATAATGTGTCTGTAGGGTTTGAAGGAGAAAGTCTAGATACAGAAGCAATATCCGATAAAGATATGTACGCTGGCTATGGACAAGGTCAGCAATATGTTTGTGAAGATGTACCTTTTTAACGGGTAGCGAAAATAACGATTTTTATGAAGAGGTAACTGTGGTTTTATTTTATTCTCAAGCGTCTTGTAGTAAACGAGTTAAAGCTGATGCTATTGTTCTTCCCTTCTGGAAGGTGAAGGGTAAGGTAAAGTGCGCGGCTTCTATAGCAAAAGATTATGAACCACTTTATCAAGCTGCTTTAGATAATTTTACAGGAAAAAGCGGAGAAGCCGAACTAATCTATAGTTTCGGAAAGGCACAGGAAAAGCGTATTCTACTCCTAGGTTTAGGAAAGAATGAAGAGTTAACTTCTCAAGAGGTATTAGAAGCTTATTCTCGAGCAACCCGTGTATTGCGTAAGGCAAAATGTTCAACAATTAATGTTGTACTTCCAACAGTTTCTGAATTACGTATTTCTGTAGAAGATTTCGTTACAAACCTTACCTCTGGAATTTTATCTCTAAATTATAACTATCCTAAGTATCACAAGGACTCGAGTAATTCCGAGCCTTTACTAACTAAGGTAAACGTATTAGGTATCGTCCCTAAGATTGCTGATAGAATCTTCAGAAAAGAAGAGAGTATTTTCGAGGGTGTTTACCTCACTCGTGATCTTGTAAATGGTAATGCCGATGACGTTACCCCTAAGAAATTAGCAAGCATTGCTCAGGGAATAGCTAAGGAATTTCCAAATATTGATGCGAAGATCCTTAACAAAGACGCTATTCTTAAAGAAAAGATGGGCCTATTAGCAGCTGTGGCTAAAGGGTCCGCTGTAGATCCCTATTTTATAGTTTTAAGCTATCAAGGTAAGCCGAAGTCTAAAGATCATACCGTACTTGTGGGTAAGGGAGTAACTTTTGATTCTGGGGGCTTAGACCTTAAACCAGGGAAGTCTATGTTGACCATGAAGGAAGACATGGCCGGAGCCGCTACAGTATTAGGTATTCTTTCTGGAGTGGCAGCTTTGGAACTTCCCGTTAATGTTACTGGAATTATTCCCGCAACAGAGAATGCCATAGACGCTGCTGCTTATAAAATGGGAGATGTCTATGTGGGTATGTCGGGACTCTCTGTAGAAATTGGCAGTACCGATGCTGAAGGGCGCTTAATTCTTGCAGATGCAATAACTTATGCTTTGAAGAATTGCAAGCCTACAAGAATTATTGATTTTGCTACTTTAACAGGAGCAATGGTCGTTGCTTTAGGAGAGGATGTCGCTGGTGTATTCTCTAATAATGACGTATTAGCTCAGGATCTTTTAGATGCTTCGCTAGAAACTGGAGAAGCTTTATGGAGATTGCCTCTTGTTGAAAAATATAACAAGGCGTTGAATTCCGATATTGCCGATATGAAAAATATTGGAAGTAACCGCGCAGGAGCTATTACAGCGGCGCTTTTTTTAAGACGTTTTCTTGAAGATCAGCCGGTAGCTTGGGCTCATTTAGACATCGCAGGAACTGCATATCGTGAAAAAGATGAAGATCTATTTCCAAAATATGCTTCAGGTTTTGGTGTTCGTTGTCTTATTTATTATATAGAAAAGTTCTTGTCTAAGTAGTTGTTGTTTAGGTGCTTTTTATTTAATAATTTGTTTTTGTTTTTAATTTATTAAAAATAAATGACTATTTTATTAAAGTTTTTTCAATTTCCTGCCGATAGATGAGGTAAGTAATTACCTGTCTAATTAGGGGAAATGAAAATGTTAGGAGTACAAAAAAAACGTAGCAGCAAGAAAACAGCCACTAAAGCTGTTCGTAAACCTGCTAGAAAAGCTGCTGCTAAAAAGACTGCTACTAGAAAGCCTGCTGCTAGGAAGACAGTTCGTAAAGCAACTGCTAAAAAAGCTACAGTTCGTAAAACTGTTAGAAAAACTACAGCTCGCAAGACTGTAGCTAAGAAAACAGCTACTAGAAAGCCTGCTGCTAAGAAAGCTGTTCGTAAGACAACTGCTAAAAAAGCTACAGCTCGCAAAACTGTTAGAAAAACTGCAGCTCGTAAGACTGTAGCTAAGAAAACAGCTACTAGAAAGCCTGCTGCTAAGAAAGTAGTTCGTAAGACAACTGCTAAAAAAACTACAGCTCGCAAAACTGTTAGAAAAACTACAGCTCGTAAGACTGTAGCTAAGAAAACAGCTGCTAGAAAGCCTGCTGCTAAGAAAGTAGTTCGTAAGACAACTGCTAAAAAAGCTGCGGTTCGTAAGCCTGCTGCTAGACGAGCAGTAGCAAAGCCTGCTGTTTCAGCTTGCAATAAGCACCACAGACATACAGCTGCTTGTAAGCATGTATGTTCCTCTTCAGCAAAAAGAAGATGTGGTTCTAAAAGCCGAGTACGTACAGCTCATGGCTGGCGTCAGCAGTTAATGAAATTAGTTTCTCGTTAGAAGCAAGTTTTGTTAAGCGATTGTAAACGGTAAGGGGGGAATCTCTTACCGTTTTTTTTTGCCAGCAGGGCGTATTCTTTAGACTCTCTCTGTACAGTTACCGAGATAATGAGTATAGTAAACCTCTATGCATATTAGTGCTTAGGAGGTTTAGGAGATGCAGGACTACACTTGCTTCCAAGATTTTTCCAAATTCTATAAGGAAAAAACTCCCGCTCTTACGGTTATTGGCTCTAACTCTGAAGAAGATAAGAATGTTTGCCTGGAGCTGCTAGTTTCAGGAAAGACTCAAGAGCTTGACGCGGTAGGATTGACTGTCAATGATTTAGCAAGATGGACAGAACCTTACGGATTATTTACCTCTAAAGAGGTATTGTCTATTTTCCAAGTTGAGAAGTTGTCGCAACAAACAAGGGATTTCCTTATTCGCTATGCAAAGAATCCCCATCCTCATCTAACTTTTTTTTTATTTACTACTAAACAGTCGTATTTTCAGTCTTTGCGTAAGGAACTGGCCGCTACGGTTTTTCTTTCGTTATTTGGAGAATGGCAGTCCGATAGAGAAAAACGGATGACTGTTCTCCTTACTCGGAAAGCTACGGATCTCGGGATTTCTTGTTCTTTAGCTTTAGCATCGGCATTTATAAAGAAGTTCCCTCAAGTAGAGATGCACAATCTTCTTGGGGAATTTCATAAGTTGCTATGTCATATTGGGAAAAAGCCTGCTCTAGAGTACTCCGACATAGAGAGCTTCGTAGTAAAAAAAGAACAGGTCTCTTTATGGAAATTGCGAGATGCTCTGTTACAGAAAAACGCTTCTGAAAGCGTGGCCCTACTCCGTGCGTTATTATACGAACAGGGAGAGGATCCTTTGGGGTTAATAGCGTTTCTTCGTAGTCAATGTCTATATGGATTGCGTAGCCTGGAAGAAGACACAGGAGATAAAAAGCATCGCTTTTTTGTTTCCTATGGAAGAGAACGGTTATATCAAGCTTTAAATCATTTGTTTTATGCTGAGAGTATTATCAAGAATAATACTCAAGATCCTATAATGGCTGTTGAGACTTTGATGATTAGGATGGCAAATTCATGACTTTATATCTTTTCCCTAATACTTTGGGTAATAGACGCGTAGAGACTCTTCCCCAAGTTATTGCTGATATTATTCCCATTCTTCAAGGTTTAATTGTAGAGAGTGATCGTGGAGGGAGGGCTTTTCTTAGTCTATGGAAGGTTCCAGAAAATCATAAATTTCCTCTCGCTGTTTTAAATAAAAACGATCGTTCTGCAAAAGCTTGGGATTTCTATCTTGAACCTATTATCAAAAAGCAGGAGAACTGGGGGTTAGTTTCAGATTCTGGGCTTCCCTGTATTGCTGATCCTGGAGCAGCTTTAGTACACCGTGCGCGAGCTCTTGGTGTTCCTATTCAGGCATTTTCCGGTCCTTGCTCTATAACGCTAGCTTTGATGTTATCGGGATTGCCAGGTCAGAACTTTACCTTTTTGGGGTATCTTCCTCAAAATCCTAAAGAAAGATCTCGTTGTATAAAAAGCAACTCTGGAAAGCTACATACGCAAATATGCATAGAAACTCCCTATCGTAATGTTTATACCTTTCAGGCTTTGTTAGAAACCCTTCCGGGTTATGCGGAGTTATGCGTTGGTGTGGATCTTACCGGTGATCAGGAATTTGTTTCTACAAGATCGGTAAATGCTTGGTTGCAATCTACCGATCTTGATCAGGTAAACAAACGTATTACGAAAACACCGGCAATTTTTCTATTTCATACTCCGAGATGAGAATCTTTGATTCTTGGAGTATACGTTTAGAAATCCTAACAGAAGACTTTTAATACTAAACAAAGTCTTCCTGATTTTTATTTTTGCAACATCCGCCTCCTGAGCAACACTTCTCCGTAACGGGAGCTGGTTGTTGCGAGCAAGTACTCCCTGCAGCTTTTGCTAACTCTGCATAATGGTTTTTTATCTTACGCATTTTGCTAGCAAGAATGAAAGGCTCAAGCATAGACCAGATATATAATACAAAGACCGGTAGGTTCATACCGAATACATAAGACGGATCCATAGCAGGGACCTTCTTACTTAGTCTCATTTGTCCAGAGGCCATGGCGAGCAAGTACATGCTATTCCATAGAAGAGGAGAAGCTATAATAAGGAAGACGCTTGTATAAAAAAGAGTCTTGTATTTTTTAAAATGCTGTTTCGGGGCCAATGGTTCATTTTTAAATAGAATTCTATACAAAATTAAAACGGGTAATGTAAGGCATAAGCAGCCGATCAGTCTAGAGATCGTCGACATAATACATTGTTGAAGCACAGTATTCTCCTTGTTTTTCGATCATTATACCTTAGCTTTTCCTCTGTAAATCCGTCGATATTTTTATTATCAAATAAGTTTTTATTTTTTAAAAAAATATTTTATTTTATTTGTTTATTGAAATTGATCAATATTAAATTTTAATAAAATTAAATGAAAAAGCTTTTTAAAAATATACAATCTCAAAATTCTACAAAAACTATACCTGCTGATAAGATTTTAATGTCATGCGGCGATACTACTACTGCCGAAAACACCATGAGCAAACCATGGAATGTTTCCGGAAATCCAATAACAAATATATCTCGTACGGCAAATCCTCCAGCTAACCCTCCAGCAACTCCTGCAGGAAACAGCATCGTCATCAAAAGTGATCTAACTGATTACTTGGAAAAAGGTGGCGTTACTATATCCGGAATCTATCTAAGGCTAAAAGGTGGATTGGTTGTTGGAGATATTAATATGTCCAATCATTCAATTACCGGCTTACCTTCTTCTTATAGCGGTGCTACCATCGATCCTGCTGATATGGCTTCCGTGGGAATTGTTAATGAGGATATTGGGCCGATTATTAAGAAGGTGAACGATCTAATTAAGCGTATCACAGACCTTGACTCCGGACCGGATTTAGATCAATTGATCACGGATTTAGGTTCACCGGGAACAGATGGAATTCTCGCGAATCCTGAAAAAGCTAAGTGGCTTGTTCTTGATGGGAAAAATTCTATGTTAGGTCCTTTGGATTTTCAAAGGATTCCTGCATCCCCTCCAGATGTGCCCGATCCGACTATTAAAGCGCTTGGGATAACCGGTTCTACTGCATCAGGAACAACGGCTCTAGGGGTTATTAGTGCTGCCACAGATCCAGCTTTGCTTGATAGGATAGTCGCTGTTCAAGATCTTAAGGAAACTTTAGACGCGATTACCAAAAATACGGCTGCGACTACTAATTATCCAGGTTGGACGGGTATGGATGTCCCATTTATTTGCCTCAAGCAGAGTACTGGTGGGTCATCAACGCCTAATCATATTGATTCTAAAAGTTCTGAAAAGTATCTAACCTATGTGGATGAAAGCAACGTTACTTTACTACGTAGAGGTATATATTTTGTTTCTTTCATGTATGACTTTACTCAGACAGCAACACCCCCAACAACGCCAACGGATGTAAGTTGTACAATATCACTCACACCAAACGGTAGTAGTGGTTCCAGTGGTACGAAAACCGCATACTATACTCTAACAGGAAAGTCTGATAATACATTAATTGGCCAGACTTATGTTTTAGTAGAGGGTGATACAGCATCTCTTTCAACAAAATTGAGTATTGAGGTGACGCCGAATACTTCAATATCTAAAAAGTCTTGGACAGCGTCTTTTAGGGCTTGTTATTAAAATTGAAAAAGAGGCTAAGTTTATTCTTAGCCTCTTTTTTTTACTATGTCTATGGTACTGGTTGGGGTGGTGTAGTCGTGGTGAATAAAGCGGGAAGTAAGGTTGCTTGCCATGACCATGAGGTGACGGTAAGACTGGAACTTCCTGAAGGGGGAGTTGTCTGTTGAGTGAACTTCAGTTTAAGTTTTGAATTAAGATCTGTAACAGGAATTTGACAGCATACTTGTTGTCCTGAAGTAAGAGCAGAAAGATCATACACCACGGTATCTGCTGCTGCTGTCCCTCCGCTCGACCCACCTGATGTAGGAGTCTGGTTAAGTATCACGCTTATATGCTCCTTTGTATCCCCTGTCCAAGTAATTGAAAAGCACAAAGTTAAAATTCCTACTCCCAGAATATTCATTATTTTTTTATCGCTAGAATCAATTTCTAAATATTTTTTGGTAATCGGAGTGGTAATTACTGGTGCTGGAGTTGGAACTGAAGGGGGATTTGTAGGAGGAGGAGTTGTCCCTGGTGTTGTCGTGGTTGGCGGTATAGGACTGGTCGGACCTGTTGGTTGTGATGGATTTGTTGGCGTAGTTGTTGGCGATGCTGATTCTGGCAGTCTTATAGTTGGCGCAGGCCCAGGGACTGAAGGGGTAGGAGATGGCTGAGGAGGGGCTGGCGGAGGTGGTGCTGGAGGAACTGGTGTCTGATCTTCCCAGCTAAAGTAATCGGTCACTGTAGTTGAGTTTGTAATATTACTACTCAAAAATCCAATTGGAGGAGTAGTGATGTTTCTTTGTACATATTCTACGTTCACGGCACTTGAAGTGTCTGTTCCCTCAGGGGTCCCCAGCCCTGTGATGGTATGATTACTCATTTTTAAATCACCGCTCATTGTAGCTCCAGCAGTAGCGACAAATTGGGGATTTTTTGGAGCCGGAGGCGTAGTACCAGGATTACTAGAATCGGATTTTACTATTCCTAGGGCATCCTCAATATTATCCACTCTATTTGTTACGCCGGTAATTTTGTTTAGAGCCTCGTTAAGTCCCGGATTGTTACTTGCTTGATTTGCCATGTCCTGCACATACTGTACATTCACTGCTGTTGTAGGATCTGGAGTTCCCGGGTTACTTCCTGCGGGGGGAGTTACGGTGCTCCCTGTGGGGGGAGTTGCTGTGGAAATACCTAGATTTATAATCTTATGAGTGCTCATATCGATATTCCCGGTCATGATTCCACCTGTTGTAGGTAAATATCCCGACTGAGGATCGTTTTTCTTTACGTAGTTGCTTTCTAGGTAAGTTAAGGATACGGCATCAGTGCCTTTGGTAGGATCTGCTAGCCCGGTAATATTTTGGCTGCTCATATTTACGGGTCTTGTAGATGTAATCGTCGAATCCGTTAAGCTAAACATCGCTGTATTAACAGCTGCAGCACGGGCATCTCCTTTACGGAGATCAACTGATAGTATGTCATTATTATTTTTTTTATCTTTCATGATTTTAATAACAATTAATTGTTGTTTTTAATAATAGCTAATAACAATTAGTGGTGTTTTTATTAAATTAAAAAGAAAGATTCATGATTTCTTCAGCAACGGTGTCATGAAATAATCGACCTTGCTTATTTAAGAATAGAAACTCGTCATTATGGTCGAAGAGCTCCTTAATAAGGGGGAGAGAGTGGAGGTTTTCCATTAGAGTAGAGGGAAAATCTTTCCATCGCGCGCCCTGTGTGAGTCGTAATCTTAAAGCTAGGGCTTCTTTGATTTGTTCTTCTTTTGGTAAGCACTCTGTAGATTCGTGAGTGGGAAGATTTTTACGTACAGCGCGTAGATACTGAGAGATTCTTGAGAGATTTTTTGAGCGTGTATTATTGAGGTATTGCGAAGCAGATACTCCCAGTCCTAAAAATGGTTTGTCAGTCCAATAGTAGAGGTTGTGTTTGGATTGTGCTTGATGTTTTGCATAGGATGCGAGTTCATAACGGGAAAATCCCCGAGAAGACAGGAGATCTTCAGCGTAGAGACTCATAGCAGCTAGTATATCCTCATTGGCAATAGAGGGGGCTATAACGCGCCGGTGTTTGTAAAAAGAGGTATGGGGGTCTACAGTTAGGTTGTATAGTGAGATATGAGTAATGGGTAGGGAGAGAGCTTGATGAAGATCTGCTATAAAATCTGCTAAGGATTGCGTTGGTAGACCGTAAATCAGATCAATGGAGAGGTTATTAAATCCGTGTTCATAGCAACGTTGTATAGCCTCTATAGAGGTGGCTGATGAATGAATTCTTCCTAATGCTTTGAGAATGGGATCATGAAATGTTTGTACTCCAATACTAATTCTATTGATAGAGGTGAGAGTAAGATCTCTTAAATATGGTTCAGAAAGGTCTTCAGGATTAGCTTCTAGAGTGATTTCCTGAGCGTGGGGAGCAAGAGCATGAACGATTTTATGAAGATTTTGTGGAGGGATTAGCGATGGCGTCCCTCCGCCAAGAAATACGGTATCTA
The DNA here is from genome assembly GCF_964023145.1 of Chlamydia sp. BM-2023. NCBI lineage: Bacteria > Pseudomonadati > Chlamydiota > Chlamydiia > Chlamydiales > Chlamydiaceae > Chlamydia > Chlamydia vaughanii. The sequence goes on from NZ_CAXIED010000001.1 coordinate 1,131,752, forward strand.
TGAAATAAGTATCTTCAATAGAAGAGAGCTTATTCAGTCCTTCTTGCAAAACCATATTGCAATAGAGAGCCACGGACTCAGAATTATACGGAATAGTATAAAAGCTACAGTAGTGGCATTTCTTTGAGCAAAAAGGAAAATGGATATAGAGAGCTAGAGGTTTTTTACCATTCATTAGCATCGGGGTCTATGATGCCCCCGCGTCTCCAACGATTCCGATCGCTAAAGGGATCTTCATCGTCATCGCTAGAATAGTCAATTTCTACAGCGCCTTCTTCGCGTTCTTCATCCTGAAGATCGATTTCCACCGTTTCACCGGGATCAATATCGATTTCGGTTTCTGTAGCTTCAACAAATTCTATATCTGACATGCTAGGGCCATCAGGATAGACCGTTTTTGCCGGAGAGCGCCTTGGGGTAACAAACTCTTCGATTTCACCACTTTCTTTTAGGAGCTGAAGACGCTCCTTTTCTTCGTGGATTTTGTTTTCCAAAGAGCGGATTTCTTCTTTATGTCTATCAATTTCTTTTTTTGGAACTAAACCTAATTTCATCCACTGGGTTAGATCGTGTAATTCGGATTCCAGTTTTTTTAGACGTTCACTTTTCATCTAGTGGGTACCATCCTGTATTCTAGAGAGCAGATGTAATGTATCCTTTGCTTTTTTTCAACCATAGAAAAAAAAACAAAGATTGTTTTTTTTTGAAAAATAAAAATTTGCTATGAAACGAAATTCAGATCGCATCTATCGAGAACAAACATCATATGGATTCTGAGTTTGCTGGACAAGTCCATTCTTCGGATATGGACTGGATTGAGTCTATGTTTCAAAGGTTTCTAAATCATGAAACCCTCGATCCTTCATGGAAATATTTTTTTGAAGGATATCAGTTAGGGCAGGAAGGTGCTTCATCATCATCTTCCGAAAATGAAGAAGCCTACGCAGCCCTACAGGAAAAGAAAGCACAATTTCTTTGTATGATATACCGTTATTATGGATATTTACAAAGTCAGATTTCTCCATTATCTCCCGTTAATCCTTCCTCACTAATTCAAGAAAAGATCAAAAATATAGATCTTAATGATATCGTCCCTTCTTTAGGTATTCTCCCTAAACCTAAAGTGTCCGTTCGTGATTTGATTCAAGAGCTAAAAAATTGTTACTGCCGCAGTATTGCTGTAGAAACTTTAGCATGCTCTCCCCAGTTACAAGAGTTTGTCTGGAAATTAATGGAGAGCAAGTCTCCTCAAAAATCTTCAGAAGAGCTTTTACGTGCCTATAAAGATATGTGTAAGGCTACCTTTTTTGAAGAATTCCTGCAGATAAAATTTACGGGGCAAAAAAGGTTTTCATTAGAGGGTGGGGAAAGTTTGGTCCCTATGCTTGAACATCTTGTTCACTTTGGTGTTAATCAAGGTATTACAAATTATATCCTTGGTATGGCTCATCGCGGGAGATTAAATGTTTTAACAAATGTGTTGGGGAAGCCTTACCGTAACGTTTTTATGGAGTTTGAGGATGATCCTCAATCCCGAGGTTTAGATACTGTCGGAGATGTGAAGTATCACAAGGGTTATGTATCTCGGTCGCATCATAAAAACGGTGAAGAGGTAACGTTTGTCATGTTGCCAAATCCCAGCCATTTAGAGGCTGTAGATCCCGTTGTTGAAGGTGTTGTCGCTGCGCTGCAACATCAGGTGCCCTCAGGAAAAGAGCATTCTTGTTTAGCAATTCTTGTTCATGGTGATGCAGCATTTTCAGGGCAGGGGATTGTTTATGAGACGTTACAATTAAGTCAGGTTCCTGGGTATTCCACAGGGGGAACTTTACATATTGTTGTTAACAATCATATAGGCTTTACCGCTCAACCTAGAGAATCACGCTCCACACCCTACTGTACAGATATTGCGAAGATGCTGGGTATTCCTGTATTTCGTGTGAATGCTGAGGATCTCGTCGCTTGTTTACAAGCTATAGAATACTCTATAAAAGTCCGCGAAGAGTTTCACTGTGACGTGATTATTGATTTTTGCTGTTATCGCAAATATGGTCATAACGAAAGTGATGACCCGTCAATAACAGCTCCTTTGCTTTATAATGAGATTAAGAAAAAACCCACGATTCGTGAGATTTTTAAGAAATCTCTATTGAGTAATTATTCTTCTGAGATTTCTGAGGAAATCCTAACGAAAATTGAAAAAAGCGTTCAGGATAGCCTAAATCAGGAATTTCAATCATTGAAACAGGAAGAGTGTCAGACGCTCCCTCAAAGAGATTGCCGTCATTGCGATCGTATGGATCTTGGAGAGCTCTTAGTAAACGATATTGATGTTTCTTTAGATCGTGACACATTATTTCGGATAAGTTCTAAGTTATGTGGTTTCCCTGATAACTTTACGCCTCATCCTAAGGTTAAAGCTCTTCTTGATAAAAGAATGAAAATGGCCAGGGGAGAAATAGGTTTTGATTGGGGAATGGCAGAGGAATTAGCTTTTGCTTCTTTATTAATAGAGAAGTTTTCACTACGTCTTTCTGGTCAGGATTCTATTCGCGGTACGTTTAGTCAGCGTCATTTGCTATGGAGTGATGTCAACTCGGGAGATACTTACACACCTTTGTATCATTTATCTCCGGATCAGGGATCTGTGGAGATGTATAACTCTCCGTTATCTGAGTATGCTGTTTTAGGATTTGAGTATGGTTATGCCCAACAGGCAGAACGTACTCTTGTTTTATGGGAAGCGCAATTTGGAGATTTTTCCAACGGTGCGCAAATTATTTTTGACCAGTATATTTCTTCGGCAATTCAGAAATGGGATTTACATTCTGATCTTGTTGTTCTATTACCGCATGGATATGAGGGGCAGGGCCCTGAGCATTCTTCAGCGCGTATAGAGCGCTATTTGCAGCTTGCTGCAAATTGGAATTTTCAAGTTGTTATTCCTTCTACTCCTGTGCAATATTTCCGTATTCTTCGTGAACATACGACAAGGGATCTTTCTCTACCCTTGGTTATCTTTTCTCCGAAAATGCTTTTGCGTCATCCTGAATGTACAAGCTCTATAGATGAGTTTGCCATTCCAGGAGGTTTCCGACCTATTCTTGAAGATCCCAATCCAAATTATGATGCTAAAGTTTTGGTATTATGTTCTGGAAAGGTATATTACGATTTTCAAGGAGCTTTAGATCAACAGCATAAGCAGAATTTTGCTTGTTTGCGTATTGAGAGTTTGTATCCTTTATATCTTGAGGAGTTACTTTCTCTTATTGGAAAGTATTCTAAAGTTACCCATTACGTATGGCTTCAAGAAGAACCTCAGAATATGGGAGCTTATGATTATATATTCATGGCAACTCAAGATCTATTCCCCAAAAAACTGCTGTGTGTAACCAGACCGAGGAGTAGTTCTACCGCTACGGGATCCGCGCGTCTTCATAAACAAGAATTTTTAACATTAATGGAAACATTGTTTTCTTTAGGTAATGTATGATTACAGAAGTACGCATTCCGAGTGTTGCCGAGTCAATAAGTGAGGTTACTATAGCATCTCTTTTGGTGGCTTCGGAAAGTCTGGTTCAGGAGAACCAGGGCATTATGGAGATCGAAAGTGAGAAAGTAAACCAGCTTATTTATTCTCCTACATCAGGAAGAATCGTTTGGGAAGTTTCTGAAGGGGATATTGTTGCTGTCGGAGGTCTTGTTGCTAAGATTTATGATGCTAACGAAGCTCTTCCTGAGACTGTTGATGACACTCCATCTCTTGGAGAGACCTTAGATGCAGAGATTATCTGTTTCCCAAGATCTACAGCGCATAACCCTCCCGCAGAGGGGAAAAAGTTTGTTCCTTTACGCGATAAGGTCGAAAAATCCCCGCAATCCTCAGGATCTAAGAATGAGGTTCGCGAGCGTATGTCATCAATACGTAAAACAATTTCCCGACGTTTAGTTTCTGCTCTTCATGAATCAGCGATGCTAACAACATTTAACGAGATTCATATGAATCCTCTTATGAAACTTCGTAAGGAGAATCAAGAGAGTTTTTCTTCTCGTTATAATGTGAAATTAGGATTGATGTCTTTCTTCATTAAAGCTGTTATTGAAGGTTTGAAGGCATATCCCCGCGTAAATGCCTATATTGATGGTGATGAGATTGTCTATCGTCAGTATTACGATATTTGCATTGCTGTGGGGACAGAACGCGGCCTTGTTGTTCCTGTAATTCGTGAATGTGACAAACTTTCTAGTGGTGAAATCGAAGTAAAACTAGCTGATTTAGCTTCTAGAGCTCGTGACGGCTTGATTTCTGTTCCTGAGTTGGAAGGGGGAAGCTTTACGATTACCAATGGTGGGGTATACGGTTCGTTACTTTCCACTCCAATTATCAATCCTCCTCAGGTGGGGATATTGGGAATGCACAAGATAGAAAAACGTCCCGTGGTTATTGATAACACTGTAGCCATCGCTGACATGATGTATGTAGCTTTTAGCTATGACCATCGTATTATTGATGGTAAGGAGGCTGTGGGCTTCCTTATCAAAATCAAAGATGCTATTGAACAACCTGAATCTTTACTTGATTTCTAATTACCTAGGAAGAAGTAAAACAGCTGTAACATTGTTCTTTCTTAGTGGTGTATCTATCACATCTGGCTCTGCATGATAATTTCTATATCTTGATGAGAAGAAAGTCTCATGTTGAGCATACGTGCATATTTCTGAAATAGTAATTTTAGATTTAGGAATACCGAGATCTAAGAGTTGCTTTCTTGCTATTGCGCGAAAATCCATATGATTTTCACTAGGCATAAAGGAAAAGAAACCAGGGGGAAACAGCTCCTTATAATCAGGATAAGTAGCGTGCTCTGGCCCTAAGGAAGGCCCTACAACAACAATGAGATCTTGAGGGCGGGAATTAAACACCTTTTTCAATGTAGCTACGGTAACCGCGTAGATATTTCCTACAAGTCCTCGCCAACCACAATGTACATTAGCGACGACGTGCTTTTCAGGATCATAAAAGATAGCTGGTTGGCAATCAGAATGGCGAATATGCAACGAGAGCATAGGCTCTTGGGTATATAAACCGTCTCCGGGACATCCCGAAGGTGTTGTCATGGTTGCTTGGCGTAAACTAGTACTATGTACTTGATGGAGGTCGCAAAATTTCTTTGCTCCCAAAGCCTGGCGGATTTCTTCATTTTTAGGGACATAAACGTACCCTTCGTTGTCTCGTTGTTTCGGGAATAATCCAAGACGTAGAGGAAAACCAGCAAGTTCTGGAATAGAAAGTTGTTTGATATCACCGTGACGAGAAGCTTGATTCATAGAAAAAAACGTATTATTCGGGGTTTTTCCATACACCGTGTTCTTGCAAAAGACGAACTAATTCTTCTTCGGCATTTTCCATAGGAATATGCGCTTTTACACAAGTATGTTTAACATAGAGATCGATCATACCAGTTTTAGATCCTACAAATCCAAAATCGGCATCTGCCATTTCTCCAGGACCATTAACAATACATCCCATAACAGCGATTTTTAGTCCCGGAAGATGTTTTGTTATTGCTTGAATACGCTTTGTTACCTCAGGAAGATCAAATAAAGTTCGTCCACATCCTGGGCAGGAGATATACTCTGTTTTTACTAAACGTACGCCAGCACTTTGTAATGTTCCAAAGGCAATTTCTCGAGAAGTGCGTAAAGGAATATTCGGAAGATCTAAAATTACAGCATCTCCTAAACCATCGAGAAGTAAAGCTCCGAATTCCGTAGCTATAGATACTGCAGCTTCATGCTCATTAGTGAGATCTTTGGAAAAGACTATCTTCACAGGTTGCTTTTCATGGTTTTTCTTCTTAAAGAAATACCTTGTACTATGAATAAACGGGGGAGTGGCATGACAGTGCACAAAAGGTGCTGCTAAAACTTCTTCGCTATTCCAAATTTCTTCATTGTAATCATAAAGACAGGGCACTTCGTAATGGTGGAAAACGATCAAATGTTCTTTGAGTTTTTCAACAATCGGAGTTCCTACTAAGTCTTGAGGAACAAGCACCCCTTCGGGTGTTGTGAATTCTTTTTTCCCTGTTGTGGAGTTCACTCCTAAATCTTCGAGAAGTTTTTCTGCTGTGGTATTTTCAAAATGATCGTTGTAAAGTTTAAGAAATACCCCGTAAACAGATCCCCAGGGTGTATCTTTAGTGATTTTTTTCGAAGCATTAACGAAGCTCTCAGAATTTTCCAGAGCAAAGGGATTCTCTTGTTTAGGGAGATTTAAATAGGTTGTTGTGTGTTTTAATAACATCTCACAAACAGGGACTTCTTCAGTGGGGCATCCCGTTAAAGAACAACGAATAGTGTCTCCCAAACCTTCGGTAAGGAGAGTTCCTATTCCCACGGCAGATTTGATAATCCCATCCATTCCCATTCCGGCTTCTGTAACGCCTAAGTGTAGGGGATAGTGCCAACCTCGAGCATCAAGATCTTTTGCTAGCTGACGGTAGGCAGCTACCATAACTTTTGGGTTGCTAGATTTCATAGAGAAAACAACGTCGCGATAGCCGAGCTTTTCACAAACTTCAATATACTCAAGAGCGGAAACGACCATACCCTCAATGGTATCACCATAGCGCTGCATAACACGCTCAGAGAGAGAACCGTGATTCACACCAATTCTCATTGCTTTCCCTAAGCGCTTGCATTTTTCTACAAGGGGGGAAAACTTTTCCTCTAATCGAATAAGGCTGTCAGCGTAGTTTTTATCTGTGTAGGTTTTCCCTGTGAACATATTACGTTTGTCTACAAAGTTACCCGGATTGATACGCACCTTATCTACAAAATCAGCAACATGCATAGCTGCTTGAGGAAAGAAATGAATATCAGCAACAAGGGGAATATTTAAACCCATACTGAGCAGGCGCTCTTTGATTTGCTCACATGCCTGAGACTCTTTAATTCCCTGTACGGTCACTCGTGCTATTTCACATCCAGATTCTACGAGAGCGTAAATTTGCGCGACAGTAGCATCTACATCTGAAGTAGGAGTTGTCGTCATGGATTGGTTTTTTATTGAGTGTTCACTACCCACATAAAGATGGCCGATTTTTACTGAGTGAGTGTGACGCCTAGTTGTGCCTTGCTTAGTAGAAGAAGTGATCATAGAAACCTAAAACATTTTATACGGGTAAAAAGATTGCCCGCGTGGCTCCAGAACTTATTTTGGAGCCACAAAAAAGAATAAGCTTAGCTTATTACAAGGTATTCATCAAAAAGAAAATCGCAACTAAAGTAAAGAAAAACTTAAGATTTATAAGAAGAAGCGTTTAGATTTTAAAAAATATTAATATGCAACATGTTCTATGTTGGTCATGTTTTACACATTATATAATAATTTTTAAGTATCATAATATCTTGTGTCGTAATCATAGTCGTAGTCGTAGACTTCATCTTCATCAGTTAGGTAATCATCAAAGTCATTAGAGATTTGATACATATTCTGGTTTAATGATTTTAATGAGTAGATTGGATTTTTGCTTATACCGAAGAGACACACATTGAAACGACTCTGCTTTTTATCTTTTGCTACTTCATGCAACGCTTGAGATAATGCTACAAGCACCCTATTTTCGAATTTCGCGTCTAACGGAGCGAAAGTGTTTACATAACAATCATTTTTCTTATCTCTAGGGAAGGTAATATCAGAACTGTAAATAGCAATATCTTCAATCCCGTTTTCAATAAGAGAAGAAAATAATTGTTTAAACATCTCCGTTTGAGCTTCTAAACTTTTGTTTCCGTAAAGAGGGTGGGGGAGGTCTCCCGGCTTTTCTGTCGGTGTTTTTGGATAAAATCCGAAGGGATTGAAGATGTTAACTAATAGCTCAGGATCGTCTGTTCCTGGGATGCTTGTGATGCTTTCCCATTTTTCACATACTAAGGATCCTGGCTCTCTTGGCCGCTGTAATATTCCCTCTATACCTCTTTCCCAGCCTTTTGCGCCAAGAGCCAACCTATATGCGTCTGCTGATGAGTTGCTATTATCAAAGGGATCGGTGCTATCACATTCTGGTGGGATGAAACATAGCCTAGAGACTCCTTTTCCATTGTGCACTATAGGATTGAAGAATCTTGGGAGTTTAAATGTCGACAGAGTAACATTGGAGTTCTCTTTTGATTTGAAGAACTTAATTTCCTCGCTTTCCGGAACCCTAAAACTTTTGGGTAGGGAAGATTGTGATTTAAAATGTTTGCCTAAAACATTTCCTAATTCTTCGGACATTATTGTAGGGCGGCTTTTTGAAGTAAATTGAGATTTGATTTTCTTTAGGGCAATACTTTCATTTCCTTGCAATTTAAGCGCTACAGAGGCGCTCACTATTGATGCCCCTAAAACTACACCCACCGCAGTAGCAATTAATAATGGTAGGGCAATTCCTCCAGTCCCTACGCATCCTAAAGCTATTCCGCAAGCTATTCCGGTTGCTAAAATCAGCCCTCCTAACACAGCAAGGACCTTTTGTGTAATCTCACGACTACGTGGATGATGTATCGCCCTATACAGCACACCTTTTATAGAAGGGCCTTCCTTAGGGGTTAAATTAAACACCTGATTAGGCGGTAACGGATTATTATCCGAAGAAATTTTTTTAAACGACATAATTAAAATTTTAAATAAACATGATAATAAAGTAATTTTCTTTTGTTGTTATTTGCTTTTAATTATTTTAATTAACGTATTTTAAGAGGTTTATGTTTGTGTTAATTTTTATTAACAAAATGCAATGCTTCTGGCGATAAAGATAATAGAAACGAGACTCTCCATATCTATAGAGAGGATAGGGCTTAGTGTTGTCTCAATGGGAGGGGGCCGTCCAGGCTACAGAGGAAGGCCTAATCCTGTGGGGCCAACAACTACGATATTCATTGGGGTTTGTGGTTGGGCTATAGCGAAGTGCGCCACAGCCGCAACCAGTCCGGTTTGTATTGCGGCTTTCCATGCTGCAGATGCTCTAGGATTTTTAGAAGTTTGAGAGGGTGATATAGATACAAGCGGGAGCTGTATCATATCAGCTTTTTGGTCTAGGGCTTCTTTTATGCAGTTTGTATAGGCAGTTTTAGCAATAGCATAGGCTACAACAGCATTATGTTGGTGAGTGACAGGATTAGGTCCATGGATGAAACCTAAGAAGTTTGGCAGGCCTATTTTTGGTTGATTAGTAGAGCCATCGGAATTTGTCCAGGGTAGTGACCTACATTGTCCTTCAGGTAGGCCCTCGGGGATTTGATCAAAAATGTTTAAAGCTTCTAAATCAGAAGATCTCAGTGCATGATCGATAGCAATCATGAGATTGCAGCAGCAAGGTATACGAGGGGTATAAATGGCGCCGGTAGTGGCAAAAAGTATTGTTTTTGAGTTTTTGAATTTCCATGCGTCAAGTAGTAGAGACGACGTAGAGTCCTCATAAATATTTTCAAGGTTTGTCCAGTCGGTAACTCTTTCAGCGCAGCGCTCTAATACCTTTACATGGGGAGTAGCTTCGTTTACCTCTAGGAGAAAAGGGAGTTCCTCAGGAATAGAGGCCTTGTCTATTTTTACCGGCTCCTTAGTCCGAGGACAGGACCTTTTCATAGACAGTATCGAAATAAGCAGTAGGGCTGCTGCTATTCCACAGACGGAAAGAAGAGGAAGTATTCCAGAGGTTACAGAAGCAACGATTGATCCAACTATAGCCAAGCTAGAGATAACAATTATAACAATATGGAGAATACGACACGCCTGGCTCTTTTGTATGGGAAGATCAGGGGAAAAAGTACTGTATTCGCACGGCTGAATTATATTAACGTTTTTCATGTATTCTTAATTCAAGAACTCTAGTCTTGTGTAGATGCGGAGAGAAAAGCAAATTTTAAGATCATAGTGTTTTTATATAGAGTTAACCCTTGTAAAGTGATTTCAGTTCAAATTGAGAAACTTGGATTTTACTTTATAGGCTCTTACTGCGCAACTTAATCAAGGTGCAACTAATAATTCTTTAAAAAAGTAGAAAAGAACATCTATTTTTTTTATTTATAAATGTTTAAGTAATCATTTTTTTAATGAGAATGCCATGAGCCTAAAGTAATTTTTATTTTAGACTCATGATTTGTTAGCTAACCTAAAAGATAGGGACTTTTAGGTTTGTCATTACAACAATCAGGGGATAGTCAGGATTTCTTTGCGCGAATAGGGTGAGAGAATCCGCAAAAGCTTGTTCTGCAGCGTTTAACCACGCTTCTCTTAGGTTTACACCATCTCGTTCTTCTTCGGGAAGAGGAGCAAAATTAAAAGATGAAAGTAGTGGAAGCTGGATCATATGCGATCCTAGTTGCATAGCCTTCTTATAGCAGTTTAAATACGCTTCTCTTACATAAAAGTAGCACTGTACTGCGTCACTGTTTAGTTCCGTGGCTGTAGGTCCTAAAAGTTGCGCAAGAAACTGTGGTCCAGGACCATTTTTCGGATTAGGCTTCCCGTTCGGATTTATCCATTCTCCAGCAGTACATTCGCAAACTTGAAGAGATGTCTTTCCTTCAGTAGAATTTGCCCAACCAGCCATGTTTACTGCTCTTGTTAAAGAGGCGTTTGTTCCTCCCATGCCAGGTGTCATTTCTTTATTGGCTGCGTTAACAATCATAGGAGACATATTTTTAGTTAAGAACCTAAGGGAGGAAATATCTCCAGTCGTAGATACGAATTTAGTTTGAGAATTTCCTATGCTCCATGCGTTGAATACACCATGGGGATCTTTTGGAATGAATTCTGGAGCTACTCCACTAGGGGTCCGTATGGGTGTGCGTGAGCTAAGTGGGGGGAGATTAGTAGGAATTGTAAGGGCCGTTTTGACTTTTTTCCCTTCCGCTCTTATGGCTGCTGCAGGTACTTGTGTTTTGGCTCCGGCTGAAGCCTTTGCTTCTTTCCTGTCAATAGGAACGGGGATTTTGGATTTGGGGGAAGGAGTTTTTCTTTTAGCTCCTGATGTCTCGGGTTGAGGAGGGAGAGTCTCTGTAGCTTGGGTAACTGTTGTTTCTGATTGTTTGTCTTCAGCCATGGGTTCAGAAATACTAGCAGAAACTGTTGGTATAGGCCCAGTCTCAGCAGTCTCCTGGTCTTGCTGTTGATCTGTTTGTTGCGGGATAGGGTCTTGTTGCCCGGACTGGCGAAGAACCCTTGCAGCTTGCCTAAATAGGGGCGAATCGGCCTCAATTTTTTTTGGACTAGGCCGTTGGGTTGGTATTTGTTGTTCTGGATTTTCAGCGCGCGCTCTAGAAGATCCCCGAGGGATCGAAGCACAGATTAGAATTAAACTCACCAAGGCAATAATAATACATACAACCGCTATAGCGGAAAGGGCGGGCATTCCTAAAACGATGGTCGCAGCTATGACGCCGGCAGCTCCTGCGAGAGTCAGAAACGCCGTGGTTGCTAGTGCCACGCGTCTTGCTTTCATAGACATATAACCCTTGTTAATAGTTAAAGGAATATGCTGACCGCCGGCATTATAAAATGATTCGGATGTATTAATTAAATTTGACATGAACTTTTTTGTGTAAAATATAAAACTAGGACTAACTATATTTTACAGGACTGAACCACAGGGAAACAGGGGATTTTTTTTCAAGACAATTGAAAAGAAAAAGGAGACTTTTTGAGAAAGCCTCTTTGAATAAGGGAGATTTTTTTAGAATAAGTTGAAATAAAAAAAAAGATAAAGATTTTTACAAATTAACTTTAAAACGTGATTTTTACGCAGCCACCTTTGATTTTACACTGGCAGGCAAGACGCTCATTAGAACTTTCCGAATCTCCTAGAAAGTCACTCTCTTCTTGAGTGAAGTCAGAAAGATTTTCTTTCCCCTCTATAACCTCAATAACGCATGTGCCACAGACACCCTCTGTACAAGCAAAGGGTACACCAGCAGATTCACATGGTTCGGAAATATCTTGTCCATCGTCTAAGTCAAATTCTTGAGTTTCGTCTTCTGATGAAATAATTAATTTTGACATCTCGTACTTCCAAAAAATCTAAGGTTAAAAGAATCTAAAAATTCGGAGTAGAGGGATTCGAACCCCCGACCTATTGCTCCCAAAGCAACCGCGCTAACCAGGCTGCGCTATACTCCGTACAATTCTCTCTAAGAAATCAAGAAGTTAGCATAGAAGAAAATACTCTACAAGATAAAGATAAACTAAAGTTCGCATTTGATTTGGGAAGAGTTTTTCTTGAAGATATATATTTTTTGTAAGTATTGAGAAAGCTGGAAGAGTCTCATAGAGGAGGCGCTTGGTGACAAGCAAAAACGAGAAAACATGGCGAATGACTCTCATTCCCCTCGGAATTCTTCTTTCTTTTTTGGTTCCCTTGCCTCAAATGTTGTTAGACACAGGTTTATGTATCAATTTCACTCTGTCTTTAACTGCTATATTTTGGGTGTTTTCGCTAAAATCTAGCCACTCAGCGAAGCTCTTCCCCGCACTCTTTTTGTATCTTTGTCTATTTCGTTTGGGCTTAAATCTTGCCTCAACACGATGGATTTTATCATCGGGTTGGGCATCACCACTGATCTTTTCCTTGGGAAACTTTTTTTCTTTGGGAAGTTTAGGTGCAGGGATTGCCGCATGTTGCCTGTTTTTTTTAGTAAATTTTTTGGTAATTGCTAAGGGATCAGAAAGAGTTGCAGAAGTTCGTGCTAGGTTTATTTTAGAAGCACTGCCAGGTAAGCAGATGTCTTTGGACGCTGACCTTCTATCTGGGAGAACTTCTAGTTTGGATATCGAACAGCAAAAACAAGATCTTTTCGAAGAAAGCGATTTCTTTTCCTCCATGGAGGGAGTCTTTCGCTTTGTAAAAGGGGATGCAATTATTAGCTGTGTTTTACTCATAGTCAATTCCCTAGCGGCTCTCTATTTTTCCTGCACTTCGGATTGTGATATAAACAACCTCTGGTTGACAGTTGTCGGTGATGCTTTAGTAAGTCAAATACCTGCATTGCTTACCTCATGTGCTGCAGCTACATTAATATCCAAAGTAGGAAAGGAAGAATCTCTGCTTGAGCATATGGTGGCTTATTATGAGCAAGCCCGTGAACACTTTCGTTCCATTGCTCTTATTCTCTCATCGTTGTTGTTTATTCCCTCAACCCCCAAAGCTCCTATAATCGCTTCCATTACGGCTTTATTTTTTGCCTATAAGAAGCCAAAGGATTCTCTAGAACCTTCTTTCACTTCTGAAAATCTCCAGCAGATACACCTATTTCTTCCTAAAGACTATTTAGGCCCAGATCCCCAGGAAATCTACTCCCAGGCTTGTGAAGGAGTCTTCAGTGAGTTGGGAGTGGCATTCCAGAGCAATGTTAGGGTATCCTACACACATAAAGCTTCGTCATTAAGTTATGCTGGACAGAATTTTTATCTAAAAGAAATGTCTCTAACTTATCTTCTGCCTATATTAAGAAATATCGCTCCAGAAGTTATTCATGGGCAACACATCAAATCTCTTCTAAGAAATGCGCAAAACTCCTCGGGAATTTCCGTTGATGAAATTATCCCCAAAAAAATTTCAGAGAACTCTCTATTGTTTTTAACAAAGACTCTAGTGAAAGAGCGTGTATCCCTAAGATTATTCCCTAAAATCCTAGAGTCCATAGCCCTATGCGGATCTTCTGATGAAAATTTAGAGGTCCTTTCTGAGAAAATCCGAAGACATTTGGGAAAACATATAGGTAGGGCTCTTTGGGATAAGGAAAATACATTGGAAATTATCACCGTAGATTCTCATGTGGAAAGGATGATAAGCGACTCATATTCAAAATCTAACCCGTCAATGTGTGATAAAGTAGTAAATCAAATCCAGGGTCTACTCCAACAATCAGGTGAAGGGGAGTTCCGAGCTGTCGTCACAGGTTGCGAATCACGGTTTGAACTTAGAAAAATCATCGAACCTCATTTCCCCAATCTTTTAGTTCTATCCCATAATGAACTTCCTGAAGAGATGCCTATTTCTTTGCTAGGATCCGTTTCAGACGAGGTTTTGACTCTTTAATTATGAAACAAACTATATAAGATTAATAAAAAAATATTTTAATTAGTCTGTTGTAAAAAATATTTTTTATTTAATCTTAAAATAATTACCTAAGAAAAAAATTTGTGAAAACACAAGATAAGCAAAACATTTCTGAAATTTGGGAATTATATTGGGAGACCCAAAAGATAGAGTATCGTGATACTCTCATCGATGTTTACCTGCATCTAGTTAAATGTGTCGTGCACCGTTTAATCGTGGGTATGCCTTCCCATGTGAAGACCGAAGATCTTTATGCCTCTGGAGTCGAGGGGTTGGTACGCGCTGTAGAGCGCTTCAACCCAGAGAAAAGCAGTCGTTTTGAGGGCTACGCCTTATTTTTAATAAAAGCTGCAATTATTGATGATTTAAGGAGGCAAGATTGGGTGCCTAGGAGCGTACACCAGAAAGCTAACAAACTTTCTGACGCGATGGATACTCTACGTCAGTCTTTGGGGAAAGAACCTACGGACGGAGATCTTTGTGAGTATTTCCAAATTTCCCAACAGGAGCTATCCGGGTGGTTTGTCTCCGCTCGTCCAGCTTTAATTATCTCGCTGAATGAAGAGCGCTCTTCCATGGGAGATGGAGAATCTGGAGTAGCCTTAGAGGAGAGAATTCCAGATGAGAGGGCAGAAACGGGGTACGACGTCGTTGATAAAAAGGAGTTCACTTCGTTTTTAGCTGCCGCTATAGAAGGTCTCGACGAAAAAGAACGGAAAGTCATGGCTCTATATTATTACGAAGAGTTAGTCCTAAAGGAAATTGGGAAGATCTTAGGGGTTAGTGAGTCTCGTGTGTCGCAAATTCATTCCAAGGCTCTGATTAAACTTCGAGCAGCCCTATCTGCTTTCGTTTAAGGAAGAACAGCAGGCGCTTTCTTAGTGGGCAAGATAAAATTAACTAGAATCCCCATACTGAACAATATACCGCTGAAAGCAGCCAGGAATATGAAGCATATGTTCAATGTGAACATAAGGCCTACGATAGATCCTGATAGAGCTGCCAAAGAGAGGATTAAGATCACAACACTTATGATGCGCACGCTTATTCGAGAAAAACCTTGGGCAGGTGTCATTTTTGATAGTAGGTCAAAAGACGCCTTTTTTGAGTGTTCTTGTGAGATGGGGTTTGCCATTTATCCTCTTTTTTTTAAAAAGATCGTTCAATTATAAACTAGTTACAGATTTCTTGCTATAATCTAATTTTTTTAGGTGTTCCAACGGATATGGGACCCTTGCATATAAGAAGCCTGATAGTTAAGATGGTTCTTCACTAATTAAAATTTTTCTGTTGATTCGATGCAAGGCTTCATAACTCATTTAAAAGAGCGGGGAATTCTCGAGGATTTTTCTGCCGGATTGGATGCTTTAACTGGACCTGTATCAGCTTACCTCGGGTTTGACCCTACCGCTCCCTCTTTACATATCGGACATTGGATAGGGATATGCTTTCTACGTAGAATGGCTAAATTTGGTCTCACTCCTGTAGCCTTGGTAGGCTCTGCAACAGGGATGATCGGTGATCCCTCAGGGAAAAGCGTAGAGCGTACTCTGCTAGAACGTAATGAAGTGGCGAATAATAGCCAGAAGCTTGCCACGTGCCTCTCTCAGTACCTGCCCGGGGTGCAAATAGTTAATAATCTAGACTGGTTTCAAGATACCACCGTCATCGATTTTCTCAGAGACGTTGGGAAACATTTTAGACTAGGGACTATGTTATCCAAGGATATTGTTAAGCAGCGCGTCCAATCTGAAGAAGGGATTAGCTACACAGAATTTAGCTACATACTTCTACAGTCCTACGATTTTGCCCACTTATTTGAAAAGCATCAGGTAAGTCTACAGTGTGGGGGAAGCGATCAATGGGGAAATATCACCTCAGGAATTGAATATATCCGTCGTCGAGGATTAGGACAGGCTTATGGTTTAACCTACCCACTACTAACAAATAGTCAGGGAAAGAAAATCGGAAAGACGGAATTCGGGACAGTCTGGTTAGATCCCAACCTTACCTCTCCCTATGAGTTGTATCAATATTTTCTGAGATTACCAGATACAGAGGTGCCAAAAATAGCACGTACTCTGACTTTGCTGAGTAATGAAGAAATTTTCGAGCTAGACCGGCAATTTTCTGAGGATCCAATAGCTGTAAAGAAGTTCGTGACTGAGAACATAGTAGCCTCTATACATGGAGAAGATGGCCTAAAGGAAGCTCAGGTAGTTACCCAAAGCATGCATCCCGGGAAGATATCTTCGATGTCTCTGGAAGATTTTCAAGATCTTATTACTATGGGACAGGGCGTCTCTCTAGAAAAATCTCAAGCTATGGGTAAACGATGGCTGGACATCTTGGTTGAAATAGGATTTTGTAATTCTAAAGGAGAAGCAAGAAGATTGATCGAGCAGAAAGGATTATATATTAACAATACCCCTGTAGTCGATGAGCAGAGTGTTCTCGAAGAAGCTCAAGTTTGTTATGATCAATATATTTTACTAGCACAGGGAAAAAAGAAAAAATTAGTGTTGCATCTACTTTAAGATGGTGAGGAGGAGACGTGGCTGAGCAGGCAGATATCGGGCTAATTGGTTTAGCTGTAATGGGAAAAAATCTTGTCTTAAATATGATAGACCATGGTTTTTCTGTTTCTGTTTATAATCGTAGCCCGGAGAAAACTCGCGAGTTTCTTCAGGAGCATTCTGAAAGAGCAGGCCTTCAAGGACACGAGAATCTAGAAGCCTTTATTCGTTCTTTGAAACGCCCAAGAAAAGTGATGTTAATGATCAAAGCAGGAGCCCCTGTAGATCAGAATATAGAGGCACTACTTCCCCTCTTAGAGGCTGGGGATATTATCATTGACGGGGGAAATAGCTACTATCAAGATACTGAAAGGCGTTACCAACAGCTCAAAGAAAAAGGCATACTCTTCGTAGGTATGGGAATTTCAGGAGGAGAAGAAGGGGCGCGCTACGGTCCTTCAATTATGCCAGGAGGTAACCCAGATGCTTGGCCTATAATAGCACCTATTTTTCAGTCAATTGCTGCTCAGGTGCATGGCAACCCTTGTTGCTCCTGGGTGGGACTCGGAGGGGCAGGTCATTACGTAAAAACTGTACATAATGGCATTGAATACGGAGATATACAGTTAATTTGCGAAGCTTATGGATTATTAAGAACTCGTTTAGAGATATCTCCAGAAGCAGTTTCCGCAATCTTTTCTGAATGGAATTCTCGGGAGCTTGAAAGTTACCTCATGAGAATCTCTGTAGAGGTATTGGCTTTAAAAGATGCCGCGGGGATTCCAGTTATTGATACAATTTTAGATGTTGCAGGGCAAAAAGGAACCGGACGATGGACCGCTGTAGATGCTATCTCGTCAGGAGTGCCCCTCTCTTTAATTATTGAGTCCGTATTAGCAAGGTTTCTTTCCTCATGGAAAACTATAAGAGAACAGGCCTCAAAAGAACTCCCAGGTATTCCTATAGTTTTTGAGAAACCACGAGATCCTCACCTTTTTATAGAAGATGTTTTTCAAGCTCTGTATGCATCAAAAATTATCAGCTATGCCCAAGGCTTTATGATGTTGAAACAAGCTTCAGAAGAACATCAATGGAACCTAAATTTTGGAGATCTCGCTTTATTGTGGCGAGGCGGATGCATAATACAAAGTGCATTTTTAGATGCTATCTACAATGGCTTTAAAAATGAACCTGAAGCACCATCGCTAATCTTACAAAGCTACTTCAAGTCTGTATTGCAAAAGTCAGAGCCTGGATGGCGCAGAACCGTCGCTTATGCCGTCGGTTCGGGATGTCCAACACCATGTTTAGCGGCAGCAATAACCTTTTATGATGGTTACCGTACCGGAGAATCTTCGATAGCCTTAGCTCAGGGATTAAGAGATTATTTCGGAGCGCATACCTACGAACGTAAAGATAGACCTCGAGGAGAATTCTACCATACAGATTGGATAGGAACAAAAACTACTTCGAAAGTATAATAGGCGCTAAATCAGTTATGAAGTGTTACATTTCATAACTGAAAAACAAATTCCAACTTTCTATAAGAGGCCTTCTTTGTTTATAAATGAAAAAGAGTGCCCTAGTCTATTTTTAGAACTTCAATAAACGCTGTGTTTGGAATGGAAACCTTACCAAATTCTTTCATGCGTTTTTTCCCTTTCTTCTGCTTTTCCCAGAGCTTACGTTTCCTGGTGATATCTCCACCGTAGCACTTCGCAGTAACGTTTTTTGAAAGAGCTCGGATTGTTTCTCGAGCAATGACTTTCTTATTAATAGCAGCTTGAATAGGGATTTTAAAAAGCTGCTGAGGGATCACATCAACAAGCTTTTCACAGATATTTCTTCCTCTAGATTCAGCCTTGTCCCTATGTACAAGACAAGAAAAAGCATCTACAGGTTCATCATTAATCAAAATTTCAAGCTTAATGATAGAACCCTTGCGATAATCTCCAAGACGATAGTCAAAAGATCCATAACCCTTAGTTACAGATTTTAATTTGTCATTAAAGTCAGAGACTATCTCATTTAACGGGAGATCATAAGAAAGAACAAGCCTATGCTGGTCTAGCATTTCGGTTTTTAAACAAACACCACGTTTATCCAAACACAGGTTCATAATACTGCTTAAGTATTCTTGAGGCGTAATAATATTTACATGAACCCAAGGTTCTTCAAGATGTTCAATAATTGAAGGATCAGGGTAGGCTGTAGGATTGTCTATTAACAGAGTTTTCCCATTTTTTAAGACTACTTTATAAATCACACTAGGTGCTGTAGCAATAATATCTAAGTCAAATTCTCGTATGATTCTTTCAAAAACAATTTCTAAGTGTAGAAGACCCAGAAAACCACAACGGAAACCAAAACCTAATGAATGGCTGCTTTCTTGTTCTATAGTTAGGGCAGAATCATTGAGCTGTAAGCGACTCAAGGCATCCTTTAAAGTATCAAAATCTGAAGAGTCAATAGGGTAAATACCAGCAAATACTACAGGATTAATTTCCTTAAAGCCTTCTAAGGGCACTTTTGCAGGATGCTTAACCGTAGTTACAGTATCGCCAATTTTTACATCTTTTACTTTTTTAAGGTTGGCAATGAAATAACCCACCTGACCAGCTTGTAAGGACCTATCAATTAAAGTAGCTTCAGGAAGGAAAGCCCCCACTCCTAATACTTCAAAAGCGGATCCTTTAGTCGCCATGAAAGTAATCCGATCGCCCTTCTTAATCTCTCCACTGATAACACGAACGTACACCATAATACCAACATAAGGATCATAGTGAGAGTCAAAAATCAGTGCTTTTAATTCGGTTTCTTCAGGCGCTTTTGGAGGGGGGATAAGCTCAATAATTGCTTCGAGAATTTCAGAGATGCCCTGGCCTGTTTTTGCTGAACACGCAATAGCGTGAGTAGTATCCAAGCCTATATAATCCTCAATCTGCTTGCGAATTCCTTCAGGATCTGCAGCAGGTAGGTCAATCTTATTTAAAATCGGAATGATTTCTAGATCTCGTTCCAATGCTAAATAAACATTAGCTAAACTTTGTGCCTGTACTCCTTGGGCTGCATCAACAATAAGCAAGGCTCCTTCACACGCTGCTAATGACCTTGACACCTCATAAGAAAAATCTACGTGGCCAGGAGTATCTATAAGGTTAAGCTCGTAAAGCTCCCCATTATACATGTAGGTCATAGTCACAGGATGCGCTTTAATCGTGATGCCGCGCTCTCTTTCTAAATCCATAGAATCTAGGAGCTGCTCGCGCATCTCTCTTTGCTCCACAGTGCTCGTGCTTTCAAGTAGCCGATCGGCAATCGTAGATTTCCCGTGATCGATATGAGCAATAATAGAAAAATTTCGAATGTTTTCTAGTTTATAGTTTTTCAAAATAAGACTCGAATTTCTTCGATTGTAAAAGGGCTATGTTAGACTGAGAATAGTTAGTTGTCAATCTGGTAGGATATAAGAAAATGAGTTTGTTTTAATTATAAGCAATTGGGATAAAATGATAGTTTGTTTTTTATGAAACAAAAATCATAGTTTAAGGAAGGTTTTAGAAATTGAGCTTTAAGGTTTTTATAAAAAAAAATCCCTACCTAATAAAAGGTAAGGATTTTTTTGCGGAAACGCTTCCTGTCAAACCTATGAGGAAGGACTCTCAACAGCAGCAGTTCCTTGAATCGGTGCTGCAGGAGCTGCAGCAGCCTCTTCTTCCGCCAACTCTTGCTCTTTAAGAGCAGATTGAACTAAGAACAGCTTATTAAGCTTTGTAGCAGAAACTAACCACACGGCAATAATCAAGAATAAAGCTACGGCTAGGTAAGGTGTCATAGCGCCGATACTTCCGCAAATCACCAAAAGACCCTGCTGAATTAAAGATCCTCCGGATTTTCCGAAACGAGCAGCAACTACGTCAATAGCAGCTTTACCTTTAACTTTTTGTTCTTGATCCAATGGAATGTATGCCATTTCTTTAGTTGCATCGAAAAGGGCATACTTTGTGGATTTTGACAGAATGTTTTGGATCGCACCAACCATAACGGCAAGCATTAACGGTGTTGTTCCTAACATTGCCACGATTCCAGAAGCTTGATCTCTGAAAATTACTAGGGCGAAGAAGAGAACTCCTGTCAATAATACCATTACTGGAGTAACAAGAGCGCCTGTTAACCAGCCAAATCTACGGATAACGTTACCACCAACGAATAACATAACGATAACAGATACAACTCCTGTCCAGAAGGAGAAATTCCCCATGAACTGGCTGTATTCATTAGCATTTGGATATTGCATTTTCAGCTGACTCTTCCAAGTAACTTCTACTAGGTTAATGCAAACACCGTAGCAGATAACTAGAAGCGCTAATAATAACATGTAAGGGGATCTAGCGAGATAAGCAAAGCTTTCTTTCATGCTCATCTTTGGCTTAGATTTCTTAGTCTTTTTAATATCTTCTGGAGAGTAGAATCTAGGATCAGTAAGAACATTTCGGTTGATCCACCAGTAGCATAACATAATTACGCAACCAGAAAGAAGAACCATGCTCATTAACAGATATAGAGAAAGACCCCAAGGATCTGAGTTTTCTGATGCGCTAGCACGAAGCTTAGAAGCCCAGATAATCGCGCGTCCAGAAGCAAGAAGGGCTACGTTAGCGCCAACTCCAAATAAAGCGTAAAAACGTTTTGCTTCGCTAATTCTAGTGATCTCGTTTGCAAAACCCCAGAACATTAAAGAAAGCATTACGCTTCCCCATAGCTCGGAAAGTACGTAAAACGCTGCAAAAGTCCAGTTCCTCAACATGGCAACACAACCAGCCAATCCTTGAGGAAGGATAGCCTGCATTTTGTCTGCAAGGTTTGTTGGATGCAATAAATCACGGAATGGATAAATTACCATGGGAAATAAAGCAAAGAATAGAAGAAATGGAGTGATAACCGCGTAAAAGAGGGATTGTTTGCTTAAAATGTTGCTTAACTTTGCATAGATAAGCATGAAAACAACAGCGCAAGGAACGACAAGCCAAAGTTTGATGAAAGGTATAGCCTCTGCACCAGAGCCGGGAGCCGTTACGATAAGAGTGTCTTTTGTATCACGTAATACGGTGTAGTTGAACGCAATACAGAAGAACATTAGGAACATTGGCAGAACCTTTTTCAGCTCGTGTGCATGTATCGGCCAAAGAAAGGAACGCAATTTTCCAAAAGGTTTTTCCGCTGTTTGTGTCATATTTACCCTCTGAAATAGCTTAATTTATTTATAAGTTATTAATAGTTTGATATTTAAAACGAATGATTTTATTTTTAGCCCCCTAGTATAACAGTTTTTTACCCTAATTTACAAGAAAAAAGGAGAGGAGAGACACTAGGAATCTCCAGGGAACCTAACCCGATTAGGTGGCTAAAGGTGCTTCTTCGTCTCGATGTAAAGTCTTTTTTTTAAACAAAAGACTGAGGAGAATCTAAATTAGAAGAATTTGTTCTTACTGCCTCTACGTACGCATTCCACAGTTCCACACTAACGATGCCGTTGCGGATGGAGCGAATCAGCTCTCTTTTTAAGGAAGGTAGGGGCTTTTTTGGGCTAAACCTTGCAAGTAGATCTTTATCTCCAACTTGTCTAGCTAATTCCAGAACACGTTCTATATCAGTTTTGGTAAAATTAATAAAGTCTCTACGTTTTTTAGATCCTCTAGGAGCCCTTGGTTTAGGGTTGATAGCTCTGGGTGAATCAGAGTCTAAAATAAATGTTTTTAACATTTTTAAAAATTGTTCGGGAGCAGCGAGCTTCATCTTTTTTAATGTAAAATGATGCATATAACCACCGCTTGGCCCGGGAAGATAGCGACATAAATCGTTTTCTTTATTTCCGCAGACCTTTCTAATAGCTTTTAAGATCAGTTTTTCTATTTCTTCATTTGTATTCGACTGCTCTACGGCCATGAAACCCACCTTTATAACTTGCTAAATCTTCGTAAAAATTAATCGATGCTTACTTTACAAATTTTATAAGAAAGAATTTGGCATACTTTCAAATTAATGTTTAGAAAAATAAAATTAAAGTTCTCTTTATTTAGAGACGTAATTTATGTTGGATTTTGCTTTTTTTCGCAATATTATTTTCCAGGAAAATATCATTTTGTTTCTTAAATAACTTTAAAAGAAACAATCATAAGGGCAAGAAATTTCTAGCTGTAACATTTATTTCTTCATTAAAAGGGTTTTTTCTTTCTCCTGACACTTCTTTTGGTTTCTTTATAATTAAGTCACTTCTGGGAAACTGGAAGTGCGTTTTGAAGTTTTGCTTTCTAATTCTTCTAATGATTTCTCTAAATAACGAGACTTTTTTGCCATTTTTATATAACCTAAGAAATTTCATTATTTCAAATTTTAGTTAGTTTCCTGAAAAAAATCTTCCTAATGGGGGTTTATCTTGCTCAAACATTTATTAAAAAAAATCAAAATTTCTATCGCTGCTGCTTTAGTTTTTGTTGTTTTTGGATGCTCTTCTCCTCAGGTTCAAGATAATAATAATAAAGTTTATGTGCTTTCTATGAACAGGATGTTACACGATTGCATTTCTAGAATTGTAGGAGATAAAATACATACATTAGTTCTCATCGATGGGGCTATAGATCCTCATGCTTATGAAATGGTTAAGGGGGATGAGGATAAAATGGCTGTAAGCAAACTTATTTTTTGTAACGGCTTGGGTTTGGAGCATTCAGCAAGTTTACGTAAGCATTTAGAAGGAAACCCAAAAACTATCGATATAGGGGCAAGATTAATGTCTCGGCAAGCTTTTGTCCCCTTAGAAGAGGATGGGTTTTATGACCCACATATCTGGACAGATATGCGCATCTGGACAGAGGGTGTTAAGGAGATGTCAAAGGCTTTAATTAATGAGTTCCCTGAGTGGGAAGAAGAGTTTAAATCTAACTCAGAAGCTCTTTTAAAAGAGATGCAGATATTAGATGTTTGGGCTGAGAAGTGTTTGTCTACGGTTCCTGAGGAGTCTAGATATTTAGTTTCAGGTCACAATGCCTTTAGCTATTTTACGCGGCATTATTTAGCAACTTCAGCGGAAGTTAGAGATAACACGTGGTCCAAGAGATGCATTTCTCCGGAAGGGATCTCTCCAGAGGCACAAATTAGTATTCGAGACATTATGCTTGTTGTTGATTACATTCACGAACATAATGTGAACGTAATATTTCCAGAAGATACTTTGAATCAGGATGCGTTGAAAAAAATTGCTTCTTGTTTGAAGAAAGGGCACAATATTCGCTTGTCAAAACGTCCTTTATACAGCGATAACGTCAAACGAGATTACTTCAATACGTTTAAACATAATGTTTGTACGATTACCGAAGAATTAGGGGGAACTATTTTTGAATAGACAAAATGAAGCTGCTTGGTCTGTGCATGATCTATGTGTAAACTACGATCACGCTGATGTTTTATGCCATGTTTCTTTTTCTTTGCAAAAGGGGTCATTAACAGCAATTTTGGGCCCTAATGGTGCAGGAAAGAGTACTCTTTTAAAAACTTCTTTAGGGTTAATACGCCCTTTTTCAGGATGCGCCTTGTTTTTTGGGAAAAAATTTAGAAAAGTACACCAACGCGTTGCCTATATGCCTCAGCGAGCTAGTGTTGACTGGGATTTCCCTATGACAGTTTTAGATCTAGTATTGATGGGTTGCTATGGCTACAAGGGAATGTGGGGGAGAATCACATCGGATGATCGAAACGAAGCTTTTGAGATTTTAGAACGTGTGGGCTTAGCCAATTTAGCAGGAAGACAAATTGGCAAACTGTCCGGAGGACAGCAGCAAAGAGCTTTTCTAGCTCGTGCCCTTATGCAAAAAGCAGACCTTTATCTTATGGATGAGTTGTTTTCTGCTATAGATATGGCTTCATATCATACCGTGGTTGATGTGTTGCATGATTTAAAATCCGAAGGAAAGACTATTGTTGTTGTTCATCATGATCTTAGTCATGTGCGCCAACTTTTTGACCATATTATTTTATTAAATAAACATCTTATTTGTTGTGGCCCTGTTGACGACTGTTTAACAAGCGACAATATTTTCCAAGCTTATGGTTGTGAATTAGACCTCTTAGATCGAACTCTTAAACTATCTAGAGGAAAGCAGCAAGGAACGTACTAAATGCTCAATTGTATTTTTATTGATTCCGTATTTTTATCTAGCTTTCTAGCTGTTACATTAATTTGTATGACAATAGCTTTATGGGGAACCTTGCTGTTAGTAAGCAAACAACCTTTATTAAGCGAAAGTCTTTCTCACGCTTCTTATCCAGGATTGTTATTAGGTGCCTTGTTAAGCACCAAAGTCTCTATTTTTACAGATTCTGTAATTTTAATTATTGTTTTTGGGTGTCTCGCAGCTATTTTAGGCTATGGGACGATAGGTTTTTTGGAAAGAAAGCTTAAGGTTCATAAAGACGCCGCCTTATGCTTTGTTTTAGTGGGATTTTTTAGTCTGGGAGTTATTTTAGCTAGTTATGTGAAAGATTGCTGCCCACTCTTGTATAATCGTATCAACGCTTATCTCTATGGCCAAGCAGCTACTTTAGGCTATGTAGAAGCTAAACTAGCCGCTTTTGTTTTTCTAATTTCCTTATTAACTTTGTGGTGGTGGTATCGTCAGATTGTTGTTGCCGCCTTTGACAAGGATTATGCGGCTACTTGCGGATTGCAAACCCGCTTGTCTGGAGCTGTTATTCTTATATTTACATCTCTCGTTATTGTCAGTGGTGTACGTTCTGTTGGTATCGTATTGATATCCTCAATGTTTGTCGCACCTTCTTTAGCCGCTCGTCAATTATCCGATAGACTCCCTGTGATTTTTCTTCTCTCATGTTTGTTTGCTGCGGTCTGTGGTGCTCTAGGAAGTTATATTTCCGTCGCCGTAAGTTGTCATGTTGCTGGTCACCCAGGTATAGTAACTCTTCCCACAGGACCTTTGGTTGTTGTTATAGCAGGCTGCTTAGCTTTTCTTTGTTTGCTGTTTTCACCGAAATCTGGGTGGGTGTTTCGGTATATTCGTAGGAAATCCTTTTCTTTTTCTAAGAATCAGGAGCACTTGCTGAAGGTTTTTTGGTATTTACAAGAGGATCAATTAGTAGAGGTTGGTGCACGTACCCTTGTTTGTTCTTATAAATATCAAGAATATTTTGGTCCAAAAGCTTTCCCTAGATTTAGGATTTGGTTGCTTGAAAAACTCGGGTTTTTAAAGCGTACTGGATATCGTTGGTGCCTTACCGAGAAGGGTAAGACTGAAGCAGAAAGGTTAGTGCGTTCTCATAGATTATGGGAATGCTACTTAGTCCGTACCTTAGATTTCAAAGAAGAAGAGGTCCATGAATTCGCTGAAGAAATGGAACATGTCTTAACAGATGAGTTAGATCACGCAATTACAGAAATGTTAGACAACCCTAACTATGATCCCCACGATCGATTGATTCCAAAAAAGAAGAACAAGAAGGATTAGTACTATGATAGGAGTCTTTTCCCCATATCACGGGGTTTCTTTTCTCCAATTTTTCATTGTTTTTTTCTCAAGAATGTTTTCTGGAGAGCTTTTCCGAGGACATTTATTTATTGATGATATTCAATTGATAGTGTTTCTAGCCATTGCTGTATCAGGAGCCTTCGTAGGGAGTTTTTTAGTTCTAAAAAAAATGGCAATGTATGCCAATGCCGTTTCCCATACAGTGTTATTTGGCTTGGTTAGTATTTGTTTATTTACCCATCAATTAACAGCGCTGTCTTTAGGGGAGCTAACGTTAGCTTCTATTTCTACTGCTTTACTTACAGGATTTCTTATTCACTTTATTAGGAACACTTTTCGTGTGCCTGAAGAAGCAAGTACAGCTCTAGTTTTTTCTTTATTATTTTCGATGAGCTTGCTTTTTCTAGTGTTTTTAACGCGTAACGCTCACATAGGAACCGAACTTGTTCTAGGAAACGCAGATTCATTAGCCCGTGGGGACATTTTCCCTGTTTATATGATTCTTTTAGTGAATGTCCTTGTCTCTTTAATAGCCTTTCGTAGCTTTGTCTGTATTTCTTTTGATTCTGTATTCTCTTTTTCTTTAGGTATCCCTACAAAAATAATTGATTATTTAATCATTTTACAATTGTCAGCGAGCTTAGTAGGTGCTTTTAAAGCCGTAGGCGTACTAATGGCATTAGCTTTCTTATTAATTCCAGGGCTCATTGCTAAAATTTTTGTTGTGTCCGTACGCGGTATGTTTGTCTGGTCCTTAATTTTTGGATCCCTTACAGCATTACTTGCCCCAGCACTTTCTAGAGCAATTTTTACATCTTACGGTATTGGTTTATCAACTTCGGGAATCTCAGTTTTCATACTAATAATTATTTATTTGCTTGTCTCAGTATTTCATTACGGGAAGAAGTTGGTAGGTAAAAAGAGTTCTTTAAACAATAGCCCGAATACAGAATTGACAACTCTGTAACCTAGGGGTATGATTTTTTTTAATTTGTTAAGGTTACTGTTTGAAACATTTAGCTATTTTTGGATCCACTGGTAGTATAGGTCGGCAGACGCTAAAAATTGTTCGGTCTCTTCCTAACTTATTCAATGTGGTCGCTCTTGCTGCTCACGGCAGTAATAGAGATTTATTTTTCGAGCAAATTCTGGAGTTTTCTCCTTCTATAGTTTCTGTGTACGATCAAAAGCTATATTGTGAAATTATTCAGGCTTTTCCTAACATTCAAGTTTTTTTTGGTGAAGAGGGATTACTTGCCGCAGCCACGGCTGAGGAAGTCGATACTGTTGTCGCCGCCTCTTCAGGTGTTGTGGCCCTTCCCGCTGTTGTTGAGGCAATAAAAGCGGGAAAAATGCTGGCTTTAGCAAATAAAGAGGTCTTAGTTTCCGCTGGGGAGATATTCAAAGGATTGATTAAAAAACATCAAACTAGGATTTTACCAGTAGATAGTGAGCATAATGCTTTGTATCAGTGTTTAGAGGGCAGAGATCCTATAGATATAAAAAAGTTAATTCTTACTGCATCTGGAGGGCCTTTACTCCATAAACCTAAGGAAGAACTTTCTCGAGTGACTATTCAGGATGTCTTGAATCATCCTATATGGAATATGGGGAAGAAAGTTACTGTAGATTCTTCAACTTTAATGAACAAATGTTTGGAGATAATAGAAGCTTATTGGTTGTTCGATCTAAAGGATGCGGACATAGACGCTGTAATTCATCCTCAAAGTTTAATTCATGGTATGGTAGAATTTGCGGACGGGACAGTGATTTCAGTAATGAATCCTCCTAGCATGCTTTTTCCCATACAGCATGTATTAACAACTCCAAAGCGTTGTCCCACCCCCCATGAAGGGATGGATTTTTCTAAGAAGCAAATATTAGAATTTCTTCCCATAGATGAAGAACGTTTCCCAAGTATTGGTTTGGCGCGCCAAGTATTAAAAGATCAAGGATCTTCGGGAGCTTTTCTTAATGCCGCTAACGAAGTGTTAGTTCAAAGATTTTTAACAGAAGAAATTGCCTGGTGCGATATTCTGAATAAGTTAATGAAACTTATGGAAAACTATAAAGTTTCTTCTTGCACGTCGTTAGATGATGTCTTCGCTGTTGACAAAGAAGCCAGAGCGCTTGCTCATGAGATATAACCTGGTACGTATATGACAATAATATATTTTATTCTTGCTGCCCTTGCTTTAGGGGTTTTGGTACTGATCCATGAATTGGGTCATTTACTAGCAGCTAAGTGTGTAGGTATGGCTGTTGAGGGTTTTAGTATAGGTTTCGGTCCTGCTTTATATAAAAAGAAGATCGGAAATATAGAATATCGTATAGGTATTTTCCCTTTTGGAGGCTATGTTCGTATCAAAGGTATGGACAAAAGAGAAAAGGGGGCAGAGGCTGATCCTGATTCTGTTTATGATATACCCGAGGGTTTTTTCAGTAAGGCTCCGTGGAAGAGAATTATTGTGCTTGCTGCAGGACCTTTAGCTAATATTTTATTGGCTTTTGTTGCTTTTGGAGCATTGTATGTTTCTGGGGGAAGAACTAAAGTTTATTCTGAATACTCTCGTGTTGTTGGTTGGGTAAACCCTGTTTTAAAAGAGAAAGGATTGAAACTAGGGGATGAAGTTCTTACTTGCAATGGTAAACCCTACAACTCAGATAAAGATGCTGTCACCTCAGCCTTATTAGATGGGCGTTTAGCCTTGCAGGGAATTCATCCTGCCTACCTGTCTGGAAAGAATACAGATTTTTCTTTAGAAACCGCATTTGATGTGAATAAAAGCGGCATTCCTTGTGCTGGTGCGAGCTATCTTTTATATCGTTATCAAGAACCTATATCCAAACATTCACCTATGGCGGCATCCGGTATACAACCTGGAGACCGGTTAGTATGGATGGATGGTGAGTTGCTATTTTCTCCTATTCAGGTTTCTCAAATGCTTAACGAGGCGTATGCCTTTGTTAAAATTGCTCGTGCTAATCAAGAATTATCCTTACGCATCCCTAGGATGTTAGTAAGCACGTTATATCTCTCCCCACATGTGAGAAATGAACTTATTGATAATCAGTATGAAGCTGGAATTAAAGGTAAGTGGTCTTCTTTATATACTTTGCCTTACGTAATTAATAGTTATGGTTACGTAGAAGGGGAGTTGCATCCTGTAGATCCTGAGTCTCCATTTCCTCATGTGGAATCAAAGCTTGAGCTCGGAGATCGTATTATAGCTATAGACGGAACGCCTGTTAGTGGAAGCTCAGATATTTTGCGTTTAACTCAAGATCATAAGGTGTCAATCATTGTTCAAAAGATGACTGCAGAGCAACTAGAAGAGGTAGATTCTTCAATTGCTGATCAACGTTTTCTTGATTCTTACAATGCAAAAGATCTTCTAGGAATCATTAATTCCCTAGGAGGTGCTCATCAGGTTCGAGAATCTGGACAATACCGTTTATTGCCTCCTATTCAGCCCCAACCATGGATTAGTATTTATTCTGATGATCTTTTAAATAAACGTCGTGAAATGGCGAAAAAATTTAAAAATCAAGATCAGCAGCGTTACTATTTAGAAAGAATAGAAATAGAAAAACAGAAACTGTCCCTAGGCATTCCTTTAAAGGACATGTCTGTGAAATATAACCCTAGTCCTAGTGAGCTAGTTACTAATATTTCTAAAGATAGTTTACGAACAATGAAAGCTTTGGTTTTTGGACGTTTGAATCCCCAGTGGTTATCGGGACCGATTGGGATTGTCCACATGCTACATAAAGGTTGGTCTTTAGGAGTTGCGGAAGCTCTATTTTGGATGGGCCTAGTTAGTATTAATTTAGCCGTTTTAAATCTTCTTCCTATTCCTGTATTGGATGGCGGTTATATTGTACTTTGTCTTTGGGAAATGATAACGCGTCGACGTTTAAACATGCGGCTCATTGAAAAAATGTTAATACCGTTTTCCTTATTGTTAATAGCTTTCTTTATTTTCCTGACGTTTCAGGATTTATTTCGCTTTTTTGCTGTGAGCTAGGTTTCCAAGTTTTCGGGAAGCCATAAAGATTATAAGGGTGAGAACCAAAACAGTGGATAACATAAACATCCCTGTTTTTGTTCGTATTTAACCTAGAGCTATTTTTTTTGTTTTCCTTAACCTTTTGTTCTATCGCTTCAGGAACCTCTTGGATGGCTGCTGTTTGATTGCCATGTTTCAGAAATTCCCTCATAAGGAATATAGATTTCTTATTAGTAATGATATAGGTGTGGTTTGTGTTAATTACATAAGCCTTGTGAGGCGTGTCTAAGCAGGTTTCTACTGTGCACACCTTCCCGTCATTTTCGCAGTCTAAATGGAAAGGAATGAATTTACTTCGTTTATTTCCACTAAGAATCAGTACATCTACTGTTGGGGGAAGCTTCCCAACGCTTAGCATTTTTTTCGGACAGTATGTAAGTAATTGTCTTCCTAGTTTTCCTCCGAATATAAATTGCACGATGGCTAGAGATCTATAACGCCTTGCTAATGTAGACCCCGCGTTTGGAGGGGCCATAAGAATAGCTTTCCCGCATTTTGCTTCTTCTGGGCAATCGGGTTTTGCCAGGGCAACACGAACAATAACACCGCCTATAGAGTGGGTGACAAAGTTAATGGGAACACCAGGTTTTAGCTCTGCGATTTTTTTTATCAATTTAACAAGATGATCCGCGTGTCTTTCTAGTGTAAATTTGCGAGTTTCGTAGTTCCATATAAATACGTCATAATTCTCTTTTTCTAAGATGTTCCCTATAGGCTTTAATGATCTATAGGATCTTAGAAATGCGTGAACGCATATTACGGACTCTTTTTGTTGAGATGTTTCTTTAATTCCACCAATTCCTGAAGGAAGTGTTTGAATTATAGACGTATCTGCTAAAAGAGAGGCCCCAGATATTAAAAACAGTAAAATTAATAATAATTTATTCATTTGCACACCGATATAATTATTTTAATAAGTTTTTTATTAAAAACCAGCGTGTTTAATTAACTTATTTTTAAAAATAATTAAGCGGTTAATTATGAATTAATAATAATTACTAATATTTAATGTTGAATATTTGGATATTTCAGCTTGTTTAACGAAAAGTACCTGACTATCGTCAGTAAATCGTTGATGAGGAGGGTTTGTCGAGGTCATTAAGGTCTGGCCAAGAGTCGGGGCTAGGCTTAATAATTGAGAGATTCTTTGATTGTCCAGTCCCGCATGGATGTCATCCATACAAAATAAAGGACATACGTTGTGGATGCGTTTAATATAGAGACATTCTGCTAGCCGGAGAATAGCAAGTAAGCTGTGTTTTTGGCCTTCACTAGAAAATTGTGATACAGGAAGATCATTTATCATTAGCGTAAAGTCTTCGCGATGAGGGCCTACCGAGGTATTTCCTAATTCTAAATCACGATGTAAAGATGAGGAAAGTTGCCTGCGAAGTTCCTCAGCAATAGCTTCTTGGGAAATAGTAGTTTGTTTAATTAATGAGCTTTTAAATTTTATAAGTAGATGTTCTGATAAAGAATTATTCCACAATTCTTGAACGAAGTTATTAAGCTGCTGACAACAGGAATAACGACTTATTGTTAGATAGGCTCCTAAGGAGGCTAGTTGTTCATCCCATACAGACAGGGTTGAGGTATTTCTGGTTTTAAGGAGAGAGTTTCTTTGTAATAATGCACGATGGTAGTAGGAAAGAGAGTGCTTGTACTGACTATCACATTGAGATAAGAGGAGATTTAGAAATAACCTGCGATCAGAAGGTGCTCCAGAAATAAGAGAGCGATCCTTAGAAGAAAATAACACGATAGGCACCATGCCTATGAGTTGTGAGAGAGTTTTGATGGGGGCTTGATCGTAAAGGATTTTTTTCCCTTGTTTATCTACATAAATAGATAGGGTATGAGAAAGTCCATCTTGTTCAAAGGTGATTTCTAAAAAGAAATATGAAGCTCCAAAGCTCACAGCTTCTATTAAGTGGGGGGTACGAAAGGACCTGCCTAAGGATAAAACGTAAAGAGCTTCGAGGAGATTTGTTTTCCCTTGAGCATTCTCCCCAAAAATATAATTCATTTTTGGGGACAAGGAAACCTCAGTATCTTTGTAATTTCTGAAGTTTTTAATACACAGAGAAAGAATATTCATTAATCATCATGCAATCTCATAGGCATAATAACGAATAAACTACGTGTAGAATCTGTAATGATTCCAGGGTTGTAAGAATCCGAAATGCCTAATCGAACAAGCTCATCTTTACTATGCTTCAAGATATCAAGGAAGAAGAATGGATTAAAGGCAATTTCCAGAAGCTCGCCAGAATAATTTACTGCCATGCTCACCTTTCCTTCACCTACTTTTGTGCAGTTTGCTGTAAGGGTGAGTTCTCCTGGAGTAAAGGTAAATTTCACAGAGTGTGATGACTCGTTAGTAAATAGAGCTACCTGTTTTAATAAGGTAATAAGCTCTTCTCTATGAAGGTCTAGTTGAACACTGCTTTCTGTAGAAATCACTGGAGAAAAGTCAGGAAATTCACCAGAAAGTAGTTTGGTAATTAGCAGGGTACTTCCGCATTCTACAGCAATTTTCGCCTGATCTAAGAAAATAGTTGCTTCTGCATCTTCTGAGCAAATTTTAATAATTTCTTCGACAGCTTTAATAGGGATAATATAGTCTCCGACAAAGGTTTTATCTAAAGAAATTTCGGTATCAGTTTTTGCTAAGCGTTTTCCATCAGTGCCGACTACTGTAATGGTGCCGTTGGCGATTGTTAGCAATACTCCTGTAAGGACATAGCGACTTTCTTCTCTAGAAACAGCAAATGAGGTCCGCTGTAGCATTTCTTTGAGCTGTTCTGTAGTAAGAGTGAATCTCACTGAGTTTTGTATATCGGGAAGCATAGGAAAGTCTTCTTTCCCCATGCTAAGTAGGCGAAAACATGAGGAGCCCGAGGTGATTTTTGCCATTTCCCCAGTAGATGCGGAGATTTCAAGATTAGCTTCTGTTAGCTCTTTAACGAGCTGAAAAAATCTTTTAGAGGGGATGGAAATAGCTCCGGATTCATAAACCTTTGCTTTAACTACGCAGCGAGTGCTCACAGTAAGATCGGTAGCGGTAAAAACAAGTTCATCATTACATGTTTCGATTAGCACGTGGGTAAGTACAGGGATAGGAGTATTTTGAGGAACAACACTCTGGACTTTTTTTATAAGATTTCCTAACTCGTTTCGGGATACGACGAACTTCATATTTTCCTACAACTGTAAGTCATTAAATTCAATCCAGCCCATAAGAGGCCAGGGACCCCTAGGAGCTTTCCGAGAGCGCCCCCCTGGGTAAAGCAGGATATTACTATAAAGGGATTTTATGGTCTTCTAGATATTTGCTAGGATTTTTCTTAGTAAGCTACTTCCTAAGTTCAAGAAAGAAAAAAGACTTTTTTGTTATACTACTTTCCAAGTTTCTAGGTTAGGGAATGGGAAAAATTATGACTAGTAAGGAAATAGTTTCTAATCGCAAAGCCTTACGTAATTATGAGGTTTTGGATACCTTAGAAGCTGGCGTGGTACTCACAGGGACAGAAATAAAGTCTTTACGGGATCACGGAGGCAACCTTGGTGATGCCTATGTGGCTATTTCTAAGGGAGAGGCGTGGTTGTTAAATGCAAGTATAGCTCCCTATCGTTTTGGCAATATTTATAATCACGAAGAGCGCAGAAAACGTAAGCTCCTCCTTCATAGGTATGAAATTCGCAAATTAGAAGGCAAGGTAGCTCAAAAAGGAATTACTATTATTCCCTTAGGCATGTTTCTTTCTCGAGGATATGTAAAAATCCGTCTTGGCTGTTGTCGAGGGAAGAAAGCTCATGATAAACGGCAGACCATTATAGCAAGAGAAAAGCAGAGAGAAGTAGAATCTGCTATGAAGCGTTATCGTTAATGTAAGCCTCGATGTTATTTGCTTTAGCCCACGCCTCTGCTTCTGCTTTTGTTGAGAAGGTCATTAATACGGTAGCCATGGCATCGGCAAAAGCACAGCTGGGATGAATAACTGTCGCGCAGATAATAGGGTATTCATGTAATTCTAAAGGTTGCCCTGT
This sequence comes from Chlamydia sp. BM-2023, assembly GCF_964023145.1. NCBI lineage: Bacteria > Pseudomonadati > Chlamydiota > Chlamydiia > Chlamydiales > Chlamydiaceae > Chlamydia > Chlamydia vaughanii. Next base: position 1,166,029 of record NZ_CAXIED010000001.1, read on the forward strand.
ATGAGGATCTAGAATATGGGTATATACCCTTCCCTCCACGCTCCATTGTTGATGGGAGTTTCCACTAGTTGCAACAGCTGTATTGGAGAGCTCGAGGATTTGCGGAGTCGCTGAAGAGGCTATTCTCCAAGAACGTCCTGAAGGATGATTCCCGGAAGTTTTAATTTCTCCTCCCCATTCTACATAACTGTTAGGGCAAAAGTTCTGACAGATTTCTAACAGACAATCAACAGCAAAACCTTTTACAGCTCCACAGAGATCTAACTGTAGCTGAGAGTTATTTTTTGTTAGTGTTTTTTTTGTAAAATCAATAGAAATCTTTTCCCATCCTGACTGCTCATAACAATCTCGCCAGTTTTCCTCATTGGGAAGAGAATGTCGTTTTAGATGTAGTAGCCATAAGGTTTTTAATTTTCCTAGTGTAGGATCGAATCTTCCTTCGGATATTCGATAAAATAAATCTATTTGCAGGAGAAAATTTGCGAGCTCCTGCGATAGAGGAATCGCTACTCCAGAGGGGGCTCGATTAATTTTGGAGAGTTCCGATTCTGTATTCCAGTTATTATAGACCGTATCAATAACATGAAAGAGAGAGTCGATCTCCCTTTTAAATTCTTTGATTTCAGAGGGACCTAGAGAAGTTCCTAATACAATGCGATAGGGCATGGTCATTTTTTCTCCTTCCAAAGTTGTTGGCTTTGGGGAGCATCCTTGAATGCCCCAAACAAAGAGAATTATGACGAGAATTTTTGATAGCTTTCCCATGTATTTTTCATCAGCATTGCAACAGTCATAGGTCCTACACCTCCCGGGACGGGGGATATCGCATGACATTTTGCCACAACATTATTGAAATCGACATCTCCAACTAGAGTATATCCCCGGGCATTATCTGCTTCAACTCGTGATGTTCCCACATCGATAACAACAGCATCAGGAGAAACCATGTTTTCTTTTACAAATAAGGGAACCCCCAAAGCTGCTACGATAATGTCTGCAGATTTTACAATTTCTGTAAGATTTTTGGATTGGCTATGCAATACGGTAACTGTCGCATTTGTAGAAGGGTTCTTTTGCATGAGCATAGCTGCTAAAGGCTTTCCGACAATATTACTTCTTCCAATGATGGCGACGTGACGTCCAAGAAGGGGAACTTCATAATAGTTGAGTAATTCGATGACCCCTGCTGGCGTACAAGGAGCAAAACCCCCCAATTGCCCAAGGAGAAGTTTTCCCATGTTAATAGGATGAAGACCATCAACATCTTTTTCAGGAGAAATAGCTTCAATAATCGCGTTGCTGTCCAGATGTTTTGGCAGGGGTAGCTGTATTAAGATCCCGTGAATAGCAGGGTCATTGTTCAGCCTATCTATAAGTTTAAGGATATCGGTAAGGGGAGCATCGGAAGGTAGTCTATGTGCTTTAGAGACCATACCTATAGCTGTAGCTTTTCTTACCTTCATTCCAACATACACTTCGGAAGCAGGATCATTTCCGATCAGCACTACAGCTAAACCTGGCGGGGTAGGACTGGAGGAAATTTCTTGCTTTAGCTGTTCTAAGACCCGCTCTGCAACGGGTGCACCTTTTAATAACATGAGCGACTCCTTAGGAAGACCCTCATTTTACGGATTCCTTGGGTTATTGTACACGGTAGTAGGTAAATTATTACACTGTAGGTAAAACCAACCATAAAAGTATGTTTCGCATCCAATAACAGAGAAGATGTGCTCCATGTGATGGTGTGGTTGAAGAAAGCAAGTGTTGGATAGGATAAATAAGAGAAGATTAGAGAGAAAACTATATTGATAATTGGTACGGATAACCATTTATCTTTAAGAAAGATTTTTTGCATTCCGTGGAGAATGGCGCTGGTTGCCACATAAAGAAAAGTGTGAATGCCAAATAGATAGGAAGATCCTAGATCGCAGAAGATACCGATGAGTAAAGCATGAATTAGGACTTCTTCTTTAGGCAGCCTATAAAAATTCGCTACTAAGTAGGGGGAGAAAAAGATCGGACGTAGATCAGGGTAGAGTTGAGGGCAGATGAAAAAACTCAACACAGATAGACACAGGCACTGAAAAGATATTAACCGATCCATGAGTAGGTATGTATGTATATTCACTAAGATTCATATCAAGAGCTAGGATTGTTTTCTTCTTTTTTCTTAATATTATCTTTATTGTTTTATTTATTGTTTGATCGTTGTTTATAAGCTTTTACTGTTTAGTTATTTGTAATTACAATACTTATTTTACTTTGTTTAATTAATAATTTTTTAATTAAAATTAGTTTGTAGGTTTGATTAGAAAGTTTTTATTTCTATGAGTGAGACAAAGAAGAAAAGAAGTAAAAAGGACTTGTCTCGGGTGATTCAGAAGAAGACCGAGCAGATTTTGAACGAACCTAAGAAATCGAAGAGAAAAAAGTCTAAGTTCCTTATTTCTAAAGATCAGAAGCATCTCCATCATCGCGCTGAGGAGTATGACAGTTTAGTGCGTTCTCTTTTGGACAGGCAGACTCAAGATCCGAGCCGCATTTTAATTTTCAGTTATCAAGACGGTTTCGTATTTACTGATATTAATAATTTTGGAAAGTATTCCATAAAATTATAAAGCAAAACATTAGAAATAAAAAACTTGCAGAACGGGACAAACCCGTAATAAGGCAGTGGGTGGCCTGGGCTAACCTTTGCGCTCCAGAAGCTGCTGCAATATTAAGATCTCCACAATCTTAACATTGCCGGACAGTTTGGCACGAGTGCCTGTCTGGAACGATAGCGATGCACTTTCTTGCATCTACCCGCTCTCTTCTCGCTTACCTTATTTTTAGGTTTTTTTCGCAAGGTGTCCTCACCTTGCGTTTTTTTTGCCTTTTTTCATTTTAATTTGTTTCTAAGTTCTTTTTTTTGAATTAATTATTTTTTATTTTAAAATTAATAGATAACTAATGGGTATTTTTTTTAGAAAACTCTGAGAAGAAAATTATGGCAATTTCTGGGAATAGCAATATTTCTCCTTCCGGTCCTAATAATTGGGACCCCTCAATTTCTGGGAAGCAACCTGAACCTTTGCCTGGGGCTAAAGAATCAGTATTTTCGGGAACAAAGGCGGCTTCGTCGAGTAAGCAAGAAGCGCTGGTTAAGTCTGGTGCTACTGCAAATTATGAGACGGATCTTACGATCAATGAGGGGAAATATAAAAAAACTCAGGAAAAGGCATCATCTTCGCCAAAATCTAAGTTGCGAGGGGCTTTTTCAAAAGTTCGCGCTGGAGTTCAGGGTTTTCTATCTGGGTTTGGGACCAGAGCTTCTAGAGTTTCTGCGAGATGGGCAGAAGCTAATGGGGAAGGTAGGTCGATGCTCCCCAGCGATATGGATATAGTTAAGAAGAAAGGAAATCGTATTTCTCCAGAAATGCAGGGTTTTTATTTAGATGCTTCAGGATTTACGGGGACCTCTTCGGACATTTCCAAGTTATCTTTGGAGTCTTTGCAAGCTACATCACTATCCACACCGTTACTATCCGCATCACGAGAAGATATTAGTGCTTCTGAGACATCATCAGTTGCGTCTTTTGGATCATTTCAGATGGCTAGATCGGTAACGCCTGAAACTGTGAATTCTTGGACAGTAAGTCGTTTAGGGGGGGAGATGGTCAGCACTCTCCTAGATCCTAATATTGAAACTTCCTCTTTATTACGCAGAGCTTCTGTGGTTGGTAATGAGGGGATGGTAGATCTCTCTAATTTAGATCAGGCAACCCTTAGCACGGACATGCGGTCAGCAAGCGCCTCAAAAAATACAAAAATTATAGATTCTGGGAGGGATGCCGGAACAGTCGAAGAGATTACTGTCGATGCTTCGGGAGTTTTAAAAGAGTCTGCCGAGGAAGCAGAAAAGAAAGAAGTTAGTAGTGACGTTTTAAAAGAGCAGATGGCGTTAGCAAAAATGAGGGCAAGTTTATTAGCATCGGGTGTTCCCGTCTCTGTTTACGCCTCTTCAGAAAGCGGCTGGGCTTCATCGGCTACAAGTTTCCCCCCTCCAAAAATTTCTGGTACTATATCTCAAAATTATTCTGATACTAGCAAGCATGTTTCTCCGGGAATAGCTGATTCTAAGGGGGATACGCATTTTTCTCCTTTAGAGAAATCCATGGGTATGGTAAAAAGTTTGCCAACGTCTGAGAGCCGAAGTGAAAACTCTTATCGTTTCCCTGAGGATCCTGTATCTAGGGCGGATTCTATGCTTCCCTCTGAAGGGGCATCGAGCTTCTCTGAAACTAAGGTTGCTGAACGGGTTTTTTTCCCCGTTCCTGAAGAAAACCCCTCACCGGAATATGTTGCCTCTGCAATGGATACCGGGTCAGATACGATTAGTTCGTCGTATTTATTTTCTTCTCATCAGGGGATGGCGCTATTAGCTCCGTTACCGCGCTCTACGAGTGAATACAAAGAGCATCTGGAGAAGAAGAAAGGTCCTGGGGGACCTCCAGACCCTTTGATTTATCAATACCGCAATGTATCCATAGACCCGCCGTTAGTACTTCGTCCTCCACAGCCATTTGCTTCTTCCTCTCGATTTAGTGTGCAAGGGAAACCTGAGGCGGCCTCTGTTCATGATGATGGAGGAGGAGCTGGTGGTGGATTTTCAGGACAAAATCGCGAGCAAGGTGGGCAGAACTCTTCAGAAGACGCGAAAAAAAATAAATCTATGGATTTAGATCTTGGAGAATAGTGTGCGTATAATACCTTTTGATCCATATGGAGCTATGCCTCCTCAACAAACCCAGAAAGATCCGCATAGCCACACCTCTTTAAATCGGAGAATATCCGATGAGATAGCTAAAAATGAGGCTATGCGTTTAGCTTTGTTAGCGATTGCTGATCAGGAAAAAGATGAGAGACAACGAAAACATCGTTATAAAATACTCAATCGAAAGCAGGCAAAAGTTTTGCTTTCTCAGTTACGCAATGTAGACTTGGATTTCCAGAACTTAAAGAATAGGGTGTCCCGAGAAGAAGAGGAATCCGACGAAGAGGGCAGAGAGGAAGACTCTAGAAAAGAGCCCATATTTGAAGTGTCTAAAAATAAGAAGCCTATAAAAATAGGTGCGTCTGCAGCTCAGGCTATTGCCAATGCTGCAGAAGCTTGGGTTATTGCAAGAAATAGAGGAGTTTTGGATATGGCTTCCCTATTATTCTGGCATAAAGATGATGAATGTTAGGCGGCCTCTTTTTCTTTAGGTAAGGGAATTACCTTACTTTCTTCTATAGGAGGGTAGGCAATAGCACATTGTGTTTCTAGGTCTGCCCAAATACAATTAAGTTTTTTGATTTGCTTACTGGTGAGGTTATCAAGGATTATGAGATCTTCAGAATTTAAGTTAAATCCTCCTTCGGACCAATTTGTAGAGCCAGCAATCAGTATTTTGTCATCTACAACAGCAAATTTATGATGTAGGCGATAAGGCGTTGTTTTAGCCCCGAGTACTAGGTTAGAATTTTTTAAAGCTTCTATTTGGTGAATGGAGAGCTTCTTAAACTCTTTGTCCACGAGAAGCTGCACATTAACACCGCGTTTTTGCGCTTCGTTAAGTTCTTGGAAAATTGGCGGATATGTCAAAGCATACATAGCTATACGTATGGTTTTTTGCGCAGTTTTTAATACCTTTAATACCGCTGACAAAGCTTTTCCATGATCTCCAGGTAGGGAGAAATACTGCGCATTTTGACCGTTAATTACGCAAGTTCCTGAAGTTTCATCTTTAATATATTGGCAAAGTTCAGGACTTTTCAAACCAATAATTAAATTACACTCTTTTACTAACCCGTTTATGGTATAGTTCGCGGATCCTAGCCAGGCATACTTGTCATCTATAGCCAGAGCTTTTTGATGCATCAATTTCCTACCCTCAGCAGGGTGCTCCACTAAAGTTACTTTTGAAGTCTTAGGAAACTCATTTTTTCTTTTCATTGTTTGATAATGAATAGACACGGCTTTTCCAGCATTCGCTTGATTTACAAAACTCGTGAAAACTGCAGGAGCAGTAAGATTATAAATACGAACAAATAGCTCGTCATGAGCGGAGTCTATAGCGTCGCAAAGTACCTTTAAAGAGTCATCACCACATTGATTAGAATAAATAACCGGTTCTTTCGAAGAGAGGAAGGTTTTAAAGGTATCTGTAGAGGGAGACTTTAGAAAAGTCCCTAAAATGAATAATGATCCTAGTGTTAAAATAATTTTTAAACGAGGTTTAATTTTCTTCTTCATGGCTTTAATTTATTTGATTTTTCCCAATGAAGTTTTTAGATTAAAAGGTAATTTTTTAAAAGAAAACTTAATTCATCATTACGAATGACTTAGGTTATTATTTTTTGAAGTATTCGTTCCAGCGATGGGAAACTTTGTGAATAGTTGCATCGTCGGCTTCGACTTCTTTGGGATAATGAGGCTTCATTAATGAATTAAGAATAATCGGAAAGGTATAGTTTGGGCGATGATTAACAACCGCGTCGAAACGTACATGCAAATCTGTTGCGGGAGCTGCACGTGTAAAGGCTTTCCATAGAAAATCTTTGTTACTCGACAGCGTAGTTGTGAGATCATCCGTAAGAATAATAAACGGCCAGGGCTGTAGGCTTGGATTGTTTAGTAGTACATCTATTGAGGTTTTTAATGAAGTTTCTAGTACGAGACAGCCTGGGCAGAAAATTCCTAGATCTGTAACACTAGGAATGGATTTTCCTCGATAATTTTGAGGGAGATCGCGGATTTCAGGACCCACTCCCATAAAAATAGCCTTTGAGCCTTTATTTAACGAGGGGCCTGTATAGTCTAGGGTATCATTAGAAGTTTCAGAGAAAACGATTAAATCGCGAGAAGGCACCATTCGTGATAATAATGATTCTAGAAGTAGGGGGAAGTTATCAAGGTCTATGATTTGATCGGTAACCATTAGGAATTTTGTTAAAGAAAGTTGCCCTTCCCCTAGGATTCTTAATGCTGTTGCCAAAGACTCTTTCCAGTAACGCTCTTTAACGATAGCAGCTGTTAGTGAGTGAAACCCCGCTTCTCCATAACTTTTTAGATTTCGCACTCCTGGCATGACTATAGGGAATAAAGGAGACAGATATTCTTGGAGCTTATTTCCTAAATAGAAATCTTCTTGATAAGGCTTGCCAACAATAGTCGCGGGATAAATCGCATTTTTCCGATGGTAAATTTTCTTACATTTAAAAGTAGGGAAGTCATGCTGAAGGCTGTAATAACCAAAATGGTCTCCAAAGGGACCCTCGGGCCTGCGTGTTCCAGATATCCCCTCGCCTACTAGGATAAATTCAGAATCATATAATAGCGGATGGGTTGTAAGGGGATCTCGCTTATAGCGTAGCTTTTCTCCCTGTAAAAATGTGCAAAAGAGAATTTCTGAGATATTTTCAGGAAGGGGAGCTATTGCTGAAAGTATTAGAAAGGGATTTCCTGATAAAAATACTGTAACAGGAAGATTCTGATTTTTCTTTTCGGATTCATAAAAATGCATTCCTCCACCTTTTTGGATTTGGAAATGCAAGCCCATAGTGCTTTTATCGAATCTTTGCATGCGATACATCCCTAAATTCGGAGTTTTCGAACTCGGGGATTCTGTATAAACTAGAGGGAGGGTGAGAAAAGCTCCACCATCTTCAGGCCAGCTGGTAAGCATCGGTAAACGATGCAGATCTACAGAAGACATCTGATGATGAGGTAACTTTGAAAAACGTGCCCTACGTAAACCTAAGGACAATCCTCTGAGCAATACTTGCCGTTTTTTCCATAACTGCGATAATTTAGGAGGAGAGGATATAAGATGAACAATCTGGGGTATAAGATCTTTAGGAACCCGGGAGAAGATTTGATCTACACGTTTTTGAGTTCCAAAAAGATTAGTAAGAACAGGAAAGGAAGCTCCTTGAACATTATGAAATAGAAGAGCGGGACCCTGATTTTCAATAACCCTACGATGAATCTCCGCAAGCTCCAAGCAAGGATCTACGGGAGCATAGATATCAATAAGATCGTTTTGAGCTCGTAAAAGGGAAACAAGACGTCTTAAGGAAGACATAACCCTTCCCCTCTATTCGATAATTATAAGCCTTTGCTTTTAGCTCTTGCTATTACTTTTTCTAAGCCGAGCTTATCAATAAGACGCAAAGCAGAAGTGGAAATCTTAAGTTTAAGAAACTTATTTTCTTCGGTAGACCAGAGTCTCTTCGTAACCATATTAGGGAAGAAACGTCTTCTGGTTTTACCTGTAACTTTTAAACCGATTCCCTTTTTCTTTTTTGCAATACCTCGAATTGTGTAGCTATTGCCACGGCGAGGTCTTTTCCCAGTAAGCGGACACTTTCTTGACATGATTTCCCTACATTAACTTCGTCGTTATCGCAAGAATAAGACATATATAATTGAAAAGATCCTATGTTAGACGTTTTCTGATATATCTGGAAGGTTTTTTCTTCAAAAAATTTTAATTATAGCTACTTAAAAAAAATTTTTTTTGATTTTCATTAGAATTAAGATTTAAAATTAAAGACCAGAGAGAATGGAAGAAATATTTGCATTCAAAGCATCGTGAGTCAGCATTTCTTCTACAGAAGGCTTCACCCTATATACCCAGTTATTTTTTGATACCGTACCGGGGATGTTAATACGCTCGTATTGTAAATTTTTAGATACGAGGTCCGGACAGAGGGCTAGGTAGTCGTTTATCAGGTTAATATGGAAAATAGAGGATGTTTGATGAGACAATTTTAGAATATGTTTTTGATCTTCTTCTGCAAGTGCTGGGGTGAAAAAGATCCCTAAAAATTTAGCAAATTGTTGAGCTTCTTTTGGGGAATGACGCCACCAAAGAGCTAAAGTATCGGAATCATGAGTAGATAATGAAGTTACCGAAAGAGGGGAATATTGATCCAAAGGAATAAAACTTCCATCTCCTTCCCAATTACGCTCCCAGCGGGGAATACGTGTTCCACAGATGCCCAATTTTGATAATGTTTGTTTTACATCGGAGGGAACACTACCTAAGTCTTCTCCTATAGGCAGCATCCTAGAGGCTTTTAGGATGTGGGTAAGAATATTTGTTCCTTGTTTGAGATAATCTTCAGAACGTTCCGGTATGAATTTGCCGTTTCCAGAGCTATCCCAAACCCAAAGGCGAAAGAATCCTATGATGTGGTCTAATCTATATATCGAATAGAAATTTTCTGCGTAACGTAGTCGAGATTTCCACCAGGTATAGTTATCTTGAGCCAGGGTGTCCATATTATAGATAGGCAGGTGCCAATTCTGCCCTTCGGTATTATAAATATCGGGAGGGGCTCCCGCTGATCCTGCAGAAGAAAAGAAGCGGCGATAATACCAAACATCACAACTATCCTTACTGATCAAAATAGGAAGATCACCCTTAAGAAAAACTCGATGATTATCAGCAAAGGCCTTTACTTGCGACATTTGCTGAAAGCAAAGAAATTGGACATAGGCGAAAAAACTGTTCTCGTCTTTAAACTGCTTTTCAAAGTCAGGGAAATTTTTGATATCCGTGTATGCCTTAGGCCAGTTATTTACTGGGGCGCCTTTTAAGTGGTGTTTTATAGAGCGAAACACTGTGTAGGGGCGTAACCAATACTGCTCTTTTTCGCAAAAAATTTGAAAATCTTCGTCTTTTAAAGCGCCTGCTTGCACAGCATATTGGTAATAATCACGAAGGAATTCCCATTTTGCAGCTTTTACTTGTGGATAGTGTACGTAAGGCTGCTTGCATAGCTGTTGCATCGTTCTTATCTTTGCATTAGCGTAAGGAATGGCTTTGGCATAGGGAAGTTGCGATAAGGAAAGATACAGCGGATTTAAGGCTACTGAAGAAATGCTATTATATGGGCTGCTATCTTCCCCACTATCATTGATGGGGAGAATTTGTATGATTTGAAATCCATGTTTTTGACACCAGGAAATCATCGGAATAAGATCTAAGTATTCTCCGATACCACAGCTATTTTGTGTGTGTAGAGAAAATAAAGGCACAGCAATACCGTGCTTAGGCATAGTCCCTAGAGTTTTCCAGCTATGTTTGGCTGGGGAATCTTGAATATAGCGTAGAGCTTTAGAAAAAGAATTCATAAGTCATACGCAAGTAAAACGTAGGTCTTTAGACAATCTTGCGATTGATTCAGATGTATAAAGTAGATGTTTTTCATAATCTATTGCGTTTTACACGCCACTTCTAAGATTAATTTCCCTAGTGAAACAATACTTTTTATAAGTGATACATCCCTAGCTGATGTAAATCAGGAAGATTTCCTGATTCTAATGCTGCCATCCAGATTTTTGCATGCATAGAAAATAGATTTAAGTAATGGAAAAGTTTTTCTCCATTTAGATAACTCATATTTAATACATCGGATAAGTACAACTGTTGAGTGAGTTCTCCATAACCAAGAATACCCTTGATATTAGATTGAGGAGAGGCATTCACAGAAAGAGCGGCTTTAAAAATACGTTCACGAAACACGTTTTCAGGTAATAAACCAAGAATAGTTCCCACGGCGAGGTCCCCAGAATTTGAGTCTTCTTCAAGTTGTACAGGAACTTGAGTAGTACTGAAGCGAATCAAACACGCTTGGTTTTTATCAGGAGCTAAAGAAGTATTCATTTTTTCTCCTAGAGCTTCTAAAAGTTGTTCGAATTGATTTTGCATAAGCCAAAAAAATTAAGACCAAGGATAAGGTTTAGGGAAATCGGTAGCTTTGGGATAATCTTCGTTATTGATGTTTACGGTGTCTAAGGCGTTAGCCATCATGGTGCCTAACTGTTGGCGTTTTTCTGCAGAAGAAAATAGTCGTGGAGAAGTGCCTCTTAAAGCTACGAAGAATAGATTTAATATTCCTGTAACAGCTTCAGTATCATCGCCAACAAGACCACGAACCTCGCGTTCCATCTTTGAAGGAGTGGGGAATTTATCATTAATTAATCCAAAGAAGGTGTCGGCAACTTTATCGAATTTAAGATCTGCAGGAAGAGAAACGCCGTCGGCTTTTAAAGAAGATACAAGAGTAGGGAGTTTAGCTTCAAAGAAATTATAACCGGTGAGTACAGCTTGAAGATTACGAGTTTCGCTCATCATAACCTGCAATTTTGCAGGCGCAATGGAAGAGCCCTCAGATTTTAAATCTGCAGACATCCCCTTAAGAAGAAAAGAAGACACCGTTCCCATTTCTTGAAAGTCATAACGAGTCTTTAGCATATCAAGTAACTTCTCGCAACTGTGAAAGTCACTGGTTACATTAAGATATAGTTCTCGCAAACCGGGAGCAGACACATTTAAAGTAGAGGCATATTCTTGAGAGGCAAATAGAATATTTTTACCACCAACAACAGCTTGGCGATTTTGCTGGGTGTGATTTTGCTGAGCTCTAATTAGAGAATCTTTTAAAGCTCCTTTAGTATTAGGAGTCGTTTGAATTAAATAATCTAAAGCTGTGCTTTGAAGCGCAGGATCAGAAAATTTAGATTTTACAAGATCGAGTATTTCTTCTTCAGAGGCGTCGTCTTTTATAGAATCTCGAAGATTACGGAGGTCACTACCCGAAATTTCAGAGTTATTTTCAGTATATTTATCCGCTAGATCTGCATCAGGTTTTTCTCCTGCACTCTCGGATTTTTTCTCCGTTTGAGCAGCACCTTTTCTTCTCGACTCTAGAGTCTGAAATTTCTCTTCTTTTTTCTTAGTACGTGTAGCAGCCGCAGGATTTGATAAATCCTGGTTATCTTTTACCATACTGATATCAGATTGCTCTTGGCTGGCTACAACTTCTTGTGCATCAGCTTTTGCTGCAGCCTGTTGCACTTGTGCAACGTCAACAGCATGCGCTCCACCTAAGCCACCGGCTCCTCCAGATGCTGCCATATATCCTCGTTAAGAATTGGACAGATTCTTAGAAAATCTGAATTCTTCCTAATGGCTGGATACGAATCTCTGGGAGAATCTCTTGGTAAGAAATCACAGCGATATCAGGGAATTCTGTTTCTATTAATTTCCTTACATATCGCCTTACGTCAATTGCTGTCAACAGCACAGGAGGTTGACCTCCAGGAGGAGTTGGCGTAATTGTATTTCTCATAGATTTTAAGATGAGGTTTACAGAATCAGGATCTAAAGCAAGATAAGATCCCGCGGATGTTTGCTTAATCGCTCCACGAATCATTTCCTCAATTTCTGGATCTAACAAATAAACAGAAATAGCAGATTGGCCCTGGGAGAACTTAAAGCTAATATAAAGTTTAAGAGAAGAACGAACGTATTCTGTAAGTAAAACAGTATCTTTTTCAGTTTGTGCCCACTCACTTAAAGACTCTAAAATAGTACGTAAGTCTTTAATTGATATTTGCTCTTGTACTAAACGCTTAAAGATCTCAGTAAGCTTTTGTAGAGGAATAAGTCGCGTGACTTCTTTAACAAGATCTGGGAACGAGCGTTCCATGAATTCAATCATAGAGCGTACTTCTTGAATTCCAAGGAACTCCTGTGAGCTTCTATGGAAGAAATACGAAAGATGAAGAATAATTACCTCTAAAGGTGTCCAATATTTAATAGCTGCCTTTTCTAAAATGGTTTTAGCATCTTCGCTTACCCAAGCGGAAGGTAAGCCCGCAGCATTTTTGTACGTTGTGAACGGTAAATTATATCTCTTAAGATTTTCTTCTACTTCATTAGTTAGTACGTGATTTGCAGGAATCTTTCCTCGAACATAAGGAACCTCATTAAGAAGAATCATATAGTCATGACCTTCTAATGCAGGGGAGTCCGTTCGCACATGAATACCAGGATAGCGAATACCAATATCTTGATAAAGAGCTTGGCGCATCTTAGGAATCATATCATCAATAAAACTTTGACCAGATTTTGTTCTTTGCTGAATTAATTTGGACAGATCTTTCCCTAATTCTAAAATCACAGGGAGAGTTAATGCGTAATCGTCAGGATTGTCTCCAGCAGGTGCAGCTCCATCAGCAGCACCAACTGTTGTTGTCGCTCCGGTAGCACCTTTTTTTGATGTGGCATTTTTCTTCGCAAGAAGAATAACTCCAAGAACACCAAAGATAAAAGCAAGAATAGAGAATGACCAAAGTGGGAATCCTTTAAAGAAGCCCACGCCTAATGTCGCAGCAGCAGCGAGGAGCAAAGCTCTAGGTTCCTTGACCAACTGTGAGGAGATCTCTTTACCCAAGTTGGTATTCTTATCACTGGAAACACGTGTGGTAACGATACCAGCTGTTAAAGAGATAAGTAGCGAAGGAATCTGAGAAACCAATCCGTCACCGATAGATAAAAGGGTGTAAACGTGAGCAGCTTGAGCTAAATCCATGCCATGCATAGCCACGCCAATGGTCAAACCACCAACGATGTTAATTAAAGAGATAACGATACCAGCGATAACGTCCCCTTTAATGAACTTCATAGCACCGTCCATGGCTCCGTAAAGTTCACTTTCCTTTTGAATCATAGCACGTTTGTCGCGGGCCTGCTGCGCGTCAATCATACCGGCACGTAAGTCAGCGTCAATAGCCATCTGCTTACCAGGCATAGCATCTAATCGGAATCTCGCAGCAACCTCGGCGACACGCTCAGCACCTTTGGTAACAACGATAAACTGAATGATGGTAATGATCAGGAAGATAATAAACCCGACAACATAGTTTCCTCCAACCACGAAGTCTCCGAAAGCTTGAATGACGTGTCCCGCATAAGCTTTAAGAAGAATCTGTCTGGATGAAGAAATGTTAATCCCCAGACGAAACATCGTAGTGATCAAAAGCAATGAGGGGAAAACCGATAACTGCAGAGCACTAGGAATATATAAAGCTACCATCAATAGAAAGACGGAAACCGCCAAATTGATAGTAATCATCAAGTCCACAATAGTCGGAGGCAGTGGCAAGATGATCATGAGAATGACGCCAATCATCCATAGAGCAAGGATGAGGTCACTCGACTTATTGATCATGTTTAGGGCTGCTTCTCCCCCAAAGGTTCTACTGACAAAATTGAGTAGCTTGTTCATTATAGATGATCGGGTTGGTTAATATTTTTATTGTTAGGATCTTGTGCATTAAGAGAAGTGATGTAGAGAAGGATTTCTCCAATAGCTTCATACGTGGATTCTGGAATAAACTTCAACTCTTTTCCTTCATCCCAAAGCTGATGCGCTAAAGGGACATTTCTCATAATTGGAATGCCGTATTTCTCAGCTTCTGTAATAATTCTCTTCGCACGTAAATTAATTCCCATAGCAATAATCCAGGGAGCTTTATATTTTTCTGGCATGTAGCCAATAGCAACAGCTATGTCTTTAGGGTTAGAAACTACCGTGCTTGCATGCTTAATTTGCGAAGAAGGATCTTCATAAGCAATTTCTTGAGCAATTTGACGGCGTCGTCCCTTAATTTCAGGGTTACCTTCTGTATCCTTAAATTCCTGTTTAACCTCAAACTTTTCCATTTTGAGTTCTTTGGCAAAGTTTTTCCTTTGATACACTAAATCAAGAACTGCAACCACTAAGAAAAAAATACCAATGGATGTAACTGCTTTATAAAGTATCTGCTTAAAGATAACAGCAATTACAATAGGAGAAACTCCAGCAGTTTCTATGATCAAAGGAACGCGGTTTTTCAGAGTGATATAAAGAATCAGCGCAGCGCCAAAAATTTTAAGGATAGACTTTAGCAGTTCTATTAAGGTTTTCACCTTAAATTTCTGCTTTAAATTCTCAATCGGATTGAATTTCTTAATATCAGGCTTAAAAACTTCCGTAGAAAAAGTTGGGCCTACAACAAGAAATCCTATAAGAATTCCAACAAACCCTACAGCTCCCAGTAAGGGGAGTGAGGTCGTAAGGATTAAAGTTAAACAGTTTTGTAAATAGAATAGCGTGACCTTAGGGTCATGATTGATAGGAGCTTCTTTAAAAATAGAAACTAAAAAACTACCAAGATGTTGGGCAAAAAATGACGACAGGTAGAATGTTGTAAACATCGACACGATAAAAGTAACCGCGGAAGGAAAATCTTGAGATTTTGCTACCTGGCCTTTTTTTCTTGCGTCTCTAAGGCGCTTGGGGGTCGCCTTTTCTGTTTTTTCGCCCATTGATTGGCCAACGTTAGATAAAGAGCATTAACTAGGAATTATCTGCAAATTACCTCATAAGCGTGTTTTTCACAAGAGAGAAGCCTAGGGGGCTGAATGTTAATTACGATAAACATTTATTCTTGTTACTTTAATTTAATAAAAAAATATTAGTCAGTAAACTTCCGATGCTGTATCGTCTTTGATGATCACACTAAAGGTGCTAGGCCTGAAACGTTAAGGATCTAGCGCAAAATCCCATGGGCGCAAAATCAGAGATTTTGTGTTCGTGGGCGTTCTTATACCTACTTAGTTGAAAGGTAAAAATATCCACAGAAGATGACATATGAGCCATACAGAGTGCGGAATCGTAGGACTCCCAAATGTAGGTAAGTCCGGGCTATTTAATGCTCTTACTGGAGCTCAAGTAGCTTCTTGTAACTACCCCTTTTGCACAATTGATCCAAATGTAGGTATTGTTCCGGTTATTGATAACCGATTAGATATTTTGGCTAAGATGAGCCAAAGCCAAAAGATCATCTATGCAGATATGAAGTTTGTCGATATTGCAGGCTTAGTAAAAGGAGCTGCAGACGGTGCGGGTTTAGGAAATCGTTTTCTTTCCCATATTCGAGAAACTCATGCCATAGCTCATGTTGTTCGTTGTTTTGATAATGACGATGTTACTCATGTGTCTGGAAAGATAGACCCCCGAGATGATATTTCTGTTATTAACCTGGAATTAATCTTTTCTGATTTTTCATCAGCTACCAGTATTCACAGTAGATTAGAAAAGCAGGCTAAAGGGAAAAAAGACTTAGGAGCTGTTTTACCTTTGCTAGATAAAGTAATAAAGCATTTGGAAAGTGGCAATCCCGTACGTACTCTGGATTTATCTCCTGAAGAACATCTGCAACTCAAGCCTTATCCCTTCTTAACAGCGAAGCCTATGCTATACATAGCCAATATAGGTGAAGACTCTTTGGCAACCATGCACAATGATTATGTGGCTATTGTTGAAGAGGTTGCTAAACAGGAAAATGCTCAAGTTGTTCCTATTTGTGTGCAATTAGAAGAAGAGGTAATTTCTCTCCCTGTTGAAGAACGCCAGGATTTTCTAAGTAGCCTAGGTCTTCAAGAATCAGGATTGAATAGGTTGGTACGCGCTGCCTATCATACTCTAGGGTTAATTTCATACTTTACAACAGGACCACAAGAAACTAGAGCGTGGACTATTCCTATAGGATCTACAGCTGCTGAAGCTGCAGGACAGATTCATACGGATATTCAAAAAGGATTCATTCGTGCAGAGGTTGTAACTCTTCAAGACATGATAACTTATGATGGTCGCACAGGGGTGCGTGAGGCTGGCAAACTACGCGCTGAAGGTAGAGATTATATTGTTCAAGACGGCGATATCATGCTTTTCTTGCACAATTAGTAGAGAAGAACATCTTAGCTTCCCGAATATCTTCATGAATAGCTGTCGAAAGCTTTTCTCGAGAAGTAAAAGTTTTTTCTTTGCGAAGAAATTTCTTTGGTATTACCGAAACGGTTTCATTATATAAGTTCCCAGAAAAATCAAAGAGATGAGCTTCTAAGCATAATGAATTTCTTCCTACTGTAGGGGCATGGCCAAGATTCATAATGCCGAGATAGGATTTGTCATTATGCTCTATTTCACACGCATACACACCATAGGGAAGTAAACACTGTTCTTGTGGGAGGTTGATAGTTGCTACGCCTAGCTGAGAGCCTAAGCCATAACCGGCTTCTATTTTCCCTGAATACTTATATGCATGCCCTAAGCAGCTATTCGCTCTATCTATGTCTCCTTGAGATAAGAATTGTCGAATTCTATTACTCGAAATGATCTCATCGCCCATTTTGTAAGGGGGAACCTCTATAATTTCTATGCCTAATGATTCTGTTAAAGGTCGTAATGA
This sequence comes from Chlamydia sp. BM-2023, assembly GCF_964023145.1. Taxonomy (NCBI): domain Bacteria; kingdom Pseudomonadati; phylum Chlamydiota; class Chlamydiia; order Chlamydiales; family Chlamydiaceae; genus Chlamydia; species Chlamydia vaughanii. The sequence goes on from NZ_CAXIED010000001.1 coordinate 1,183,142, forward strand.
TTGGGCGTTGCCGGTACCACCTTTCCCTAGTCTAGAGTCATAACCTAGGATTAAACGCTTGCAATGTAGCGTTTGATGTAATGAAAGAATAAAGCTTTCTGCAGATTGATTTGAAAAGCTTTGGGTAAAGGGGAGAATGCCGAGACAGTCAACAGGAAAGTCTTGTAAACGTTGTAACCTTTCTTCTGTGCTTATTATTAGCTTTGGTCCTGGGGATTTTAAAATTGCTTGTGGATGCACATCAAAAGTAATAATTCCTGAAGTCCCTGGATATGAGGATAAGGTCATGAGTAATTTCTTATGACCTAAGTGACAACCGTCAAAAAAACCTATAGTTATAGAATCCAAAGGAAAGGGGATCGAAGCTAAACTATAGGATATTTCCATGAAAGTCTCTTAAGTGGGGAGATACATCAAAATCGGGGTTATCCAAAAGACGACCATCAATACATTGATCTATAGAAAAACTACCACTACGCAATCTTCGAAGTTCTTCTAAATAAGCTCCACAGCCTAACATATTTCCTAACTCGTGCGCAATACTACGAATATACGTCCCCTTACTACAATGTACGGAAAAATGAAGAAGAGGGTACTCATATTTTGTAATTTGTAAACTTACTTGCACTGTAGAATGGCGACGCTCTATTGATAATCCTTTACGGGCGTACTCATAGAGCTTTTTTCCATTAATTTTTTTTGCAGAGAACATTGGAGGAATTTGTTGGATTTCTCCTTGAAAATATTGTGCTGCCTCTAAAATTTCTTCGTAAGTTGGAATTTTTTTAGATCTACCAACAATTTTCCCATTGCAGTCATAGGAATCAGTAGTTGTTCCAAAATGAGCAACTCCTGCGTATTCCTTATCCTCAAATAATAACACATCAGATAGTCGTGTAAACTTACGCCCTACGAGCATGACCATTACGCCTGTAGCAAAAGGGTCTAGAGTCCCGGCATGGCCGATTTTTTTCACTCCAATCAATTTTGTAAGAGCGCGAATAAGGCTAAATGAAGTTCTTCCTTCAGGCTTATCTATTAGAAGAATACCTTCTTTAAGTTCTGTAGCAAGTTCCATAATGATGTCGTCAATGTTAGATCTTTCTAAAGAAGTACAGTTAATCAACTTTTATCCTGCTCGCGTATTTTCCATAGCAGGTTTTCTATATGATCTTGAGGAGAAAAAATATCTTCGAGATAAAAATTTAACTCAGGAAAATACTTAAGCACAACTCCTTTAGAGGCTTTATAGGCAATATAGCCTGAAGAAGACTTCAAAGCCTCTAAAGTTTCAGCTTGCGTATTTTCATGAGGCATAATTGAAACATAGACACGTGCTGCATGTAAATCTTTGGATAAAGATACCCTAGTCACTGTAATCCAACGATTGGAAATCTTAGGGTGCTTCACATCTTTTAAGATAACATTAGCAATAGCCTCACGGAGTAATGAGTTAACTTTTTGTATGCGTCTATTTTCTGTCATAATCTTTAAAGCTTTTGTGGGTGATAGATCACTTCATAACATTGCAGAATATCACCTATTTGGGCGTTTTGATATCCTTCTAATAAAATACCACATTCAAGTCCTTTCTTAACTTCCTTAACATCTTCTTTAACTCGTTTTAAAGAGGATAGGTTGCCTTTCCAAAGAACTTCATTATCGCGTAAAACACGAACTTTTTGGTTTCGAGTCATTACACCTTCAGAAACTAAACAGCCGTAAATTGTACCTAATTGTGATGATTTAAAGGTTTCCTTAATTTCTGCAGAACCAAGATTTTTCTCCTCAGCAATAGGATCTAGAAGAGCCGTCATCATTTCCTTAACAGCATCTACCGCGTGGTAAATAATGTTAAACAGCTGAACCTTTACTCCTAGATTTTTAATCAGGGATTCGGCGTGACTTTCTATTCCCGTATGGAAACCAATAATAACAGCTTTGGATGCTGCTGCTAAGCGAATATCTGATTCAGAAATTTCTCCAACACCGCTGGAAAGTATCTCAGCACTTACCTTTTCAGATAAGATTTTTAAGATAGAACTAGCTAAAGCTTCAATAGAGCCTTGGACGTCAGCTTTGATAATCAGTTTGAGAATCTTCTTATTTTGTAGCATTACGTCGAAGTTAGGACGTTTTTTCTGTAAGGCAAATTTTTGCTGGCCGGCAAGTCTAGCACCAATAATTTCTTTAGCTGTTTTTTCATTTTTAACAACTACAAAAGAATCTCCAGCTTTTGGAATGCTTGATAATCCAGTAATTAAAGCGGGGACGGATGGTGCAGCTAATTGCATTAATTGATTATGCTCGTTATGCATGGTTTTAACTTTACCATAACAATCATTGAAAACTAGCGCCTCTCCTAGATGTAGGGTACCATTTTGAACCAAAACAGTCGCGACAGCTCCTAAACCTTTGTGTAACTCGGATTCAATAACAAGACCACGAGCACGAGCCGTAGGGTTTGCTTTTAATTCTAAAACTTCCGCTTGTAGAGCAAGCATTTCCAATAATTCAGACAAACCTTCTCCTGTCTTTGCAGAAGTGTTAATCGTTACAATTGTTCCGCCCCAAGCTTCAGGTAATAGGTTGATCTCAGATAGCTGTCTGTAAATTGTTTCCGCGTTGAAATTAGGCTTATCACATTTATTAATAGCTACAACAATAGTAATATTTGCAGCGCGGGCATGTTTAACGGCTTCTAGAGTTTGTTCCTTGATGCCTTCATCACCGGCAACAACTAATACAACAATATCGCAAACTTCAGCTCCACGAGCTCTCATAGCAGAAAAAGCTTCGTGACCAGGAGTATCTAAAATCGTGATGTTCCCTACAGGAGTGGAACAGCAAAAAGCTCCCATGTGCTGTGTAATAGCCCCTGCTTCTATCATGGCTATGTTGCTTTTTCTTAAAGCATCAATCAAGGTAGTTTTGCCGTGATCCACGTGACCCATGAAGGCTACGATAGGGGGACGAATAATAAGTTTAGACGGATCTGTTTCTTGTATTTCTTCTTTAACAGTATTGCTTTCGATACAGAGTTTGTCCTGTTCGGATGAATCGATATCGATTGTACAACCAAACTCCAAACCAATAAACTGTACTGTGGTTTCATTATCCAAAACATCATTCACAACATAAGTCATACCGTGGATGAACATTTTTTGAATAAGTTCGGAAGCTTTTAGCTTCATTTCTGCAGCAAGATCTTTGATCGTAATGGGCAGAGGTACTTTAATATGTGTAGGACGTTGGATAAGATGTTCGTCGTAGTGTTTTTTTGTTTTCTGGACACGCTTTTTACGCCATTTATCATCTTCATTACTGTCGTTTAAACCGTAACGATCTCGTCCTGTAAATGCTTTAGGACTCTCGTCTTTTTTAGCACGATCACGAAAATCAGACCCAGGCTTTTTCCCTGCATCCCTGCGATAAAAAGGTTGGGATGGACGGTTATTAGATGGAGAGTGTTGTTTATCTCCAGAAGACTCCGAGGATTGAGAAGGCTTGGCTTGATTCGGCCCTGTGCGTTCCTTTGGAGCAGGCTTATCTTCTTTTTTAGGGGCTTTAAATGTTTTCGCCAGCAAATGGTTAATATGCTTCCCGGTAGGGCCAAAGTTAGATTTGATAGAAACAACGCTTCTAGGCTGCTCTAGTTTTTTTGCCACAGGCTCAGCTTCTTTTTTAGGGGCTGGCGCTTCTTGAATAGCAGGCGCTACTTCTTCTACAGGGGTGGTTGCAATGGACTCTGTCATCTCTTCATGTGTCTGTTCAACAGGAGAATAAGAACTTACTTCTTCCGTAGAGGGGGTGAAAACTGTAGTAGCATCAGATTCTACTGAAGTGGGAGAAGATGAGTCTAGATCTTCAGATGCAAATGATGAACGATTTTTAGCTCGAATTCTACGCGGAGAGGAAACTTCTGTAGGGAGAGGCTCAGCCATTGTAGATACGTTGACATCTACAACACTTTTTTTCTTTACTACTTTTTCTTTCACAGCTTTTTCAGGTACCTTTGTAGAAGGCTTTTCTGAAGAGCTTTTAGTTTCTGAAGATCCTGCTTGAGCCAATTTTTGTTTTAATTTGTCTAATCCAGCAGCTTTCGTTAATTGAGCGTTTTTAATCTTCAATTTTAGGTTTTTCGTCAACTTTGCCTTCTCCATATTTGCTGACTTGCTCAAGGATCTTATAAGCAAGTTCTAAACTGATTCCAGGAACAGAAGCAAGATCATTAGCACTGGCTAATAATACCTTTCTGATCGTGTCGTATCCCGCGTGAACAAGATTTTGAACAACCAACTTACTAATGCCTTCCATTTCTAACGGCTCATCTAATTGAGGGTTGTCAAATTCCGCTAGTTGCAGGCGTTGAATTTCTAATAGTTTATTGTATTCGCTCATACGTTGGACCTCGAGCTCATAGTCTAAGATTTGACTAATCAATCGAGCATTAATTCCTCGTTTGCCTATAACTGTTGCGTAGTCAGCATCGTGAACAACTATAGCAATAACTTTGTCATCTTCTAAGATGGCAATTTTTTGAATTTCTATGGGACAAAGCAAATTTTGCAGTAATTCTGTAGGTACGGGAGAATAGTTTACAATATCTATTTTCTCGTCGTTTAGCTCACGAATAATATTTTTTACTCGAGAACCTCTCATACCAACAAAAGCTCCTACAGGATCCGTTTTTGGATCAGATGAGCTTACAGCTAGTTTGGTTCTATAGCCTGCTTCACGGGCAATTTTAACAATTTCAACAGAACCTTCTTCTAATTCTGGGACTTCTTGGAGGAAAAGTTGCTTAACAAACTCCGCATGACTACGGCTGAGAATAACTTCAGCACCACCATTTTCAGATTCCTGAACTTCATATAATAGGGCATAAATCTTATCCCCAATTTTATGCTTTTCTGTTCTAGGATAAAAGCGAGAGGGCAGTAAACCTTCGACTTTCCCCAAATCTATAACTAAATTTGACCCTTTTGCAAATCGCTTAACAATTCCAGAAAGAATCTCGTTAACTCTATGTCGATATTCTTCATAGATAACGTCTCTTTCTGCATGACGTAACTTTTGACCTATAATTTGTCGAGCTGCGTGGGCTGCAATTCTTCCAAAATGTTCGGAAACGAACGGCACGTCCATGTACTGACCGATTTCACACTCTGGATCGTATTCGCGAGCCTTGTCTAAAGGAATTTCTTTGCTGGGATTTTGACAGACGTCTACGATTTCTTTTTCGCAAAAAACTTCTATATCACCCGTTCGAGAATTAATATTTACAGAAACGTTAGCATCATCTCTTAGTGTTTTTTTTGCTGCAATTTTTAAGGCTGATTCAATGGCACTTATGATAATAGGGCGTTGAATTCCTTTTTCCTTTTCCATGTAGTCAAAAATAGCTACAAGATCTTTATTCATTATACTCCTCTTATAAGTAAGGAAACTGACAGAGTGCTAAGTAAAGCTAGGCTTATATTGAAAGAACATAGGCCTAGCTTTTAAGTAATATTATTTCCCTTTTTTCTTTTTATCTGAACAGACTAGGTCGTCTAAGTCCAAATTGCTAAAATCCGATCCCATACGATCTCGTTGTTCGTCAGCTAAGTATTCTTTAACTGAAAGAGATACTTTCTTGTGGTCAGGATCTAATTTAATTACCTTCGCAGAAACCGAGTCGCCAATTGAGATAATATCTTCAATTTTTGCAAACGGCTTTTCAGAAAGTTCAGATACGTGGATCAATCCTTCGATCCCGTTTTGCAGCTCTACGAATGCCCCAAATGCTGTAATTTTAGTTACAACACCTGAAATAACGCTTCCTGTAGGGAACATTGCTTCAATTTCATTCCAAGGATTCGAACTTAGTTGTTTGACTCCAAGAGTGATTTTTTTACTTTCTTTGTCTACGGATAGAATAACAGCTTCAACAGTGCTACCTTTTTTGAAGAGCTCGGAAGGATGTGATACCTTTTTAATCCAACTCATATCAGAAATATGGATCAACCCTTCAATACCGGGCTCTAGTTCAACGAAAGCTCCGTAATTGGTGAGGTTTTTAATTTCTGCATGTACATGTAGACCAATCGGATATTTTTCTTCGATGTTGTCCCAAGGATTGTGTTCTGTTTGTTTTAAACCTAAGGAGATTTTACCTTCCTCTTTCTGGATGGATAAAACGATTGCCTCAACTTCATCGCCTTTATTTACGACTTCGCTAGGATCAACAACGTTTTTAACCCAAGACATCTCGGATACGTGGATTAAACCTTCGATACCTTCTTCGATTTCAATAAAGGCTCCGTAAGGAAGAAGTTTAACAATTTTACCAATAACACGTTTTCCTGGAGGGTATTTCTTCTCAATGTCTTCCCAAGGATTGTGCTCTTTTTGTTTAAGTCCTAAAGCAACACGTCCTTTTTCTTTGTCAACACTGAGAATAATAACTTCGAGCTCTTGATTAAGCTCTACCATTTCGGATGGATGGCGGATACGCTTCCATGTCATGTCTGTGATGTGCAGTAGACCGTCAATACCATCAAGATCTAAGAATACACCGAAATCTGTGATGTTTTTAACAACCCCTTTACGATATTCACCAATAGTGATTTGTTCGATAAGTTCTGCTTTTTTGGAAATGCGTTCTGCTTCAAGTAATTCTCTTCTTGAGACCACAACATTTCTTCTATCAATATTGATCTTTAATATTTTAAATTCGCAGACTTTTCCAACGTAATCGTCTAAGTTTTTAATTTTTTTATTGTCGATTTGTGACCCAGGAAGAAAGGCCTCCATGCCAATATCAACAATCAGACCACCTTTGACTTTGCGTATAATTTGTCCTTTGACGATAGAGCCTTCTTCACAATGAGCTAGAATATGTTCCCATTGTCGTTGGCGAGTAGCTTTTTCCCTAGATAAAACAACTTTTCCTTCTTCGTCCTCGGTTTGATCTAAATATACTTCTACTTCGGCACCGAGAACTAAGCCTTCAGAAGAATCTATAAACTCCGACATCGGGATGGCGCCTTCGGATTTTAAACCCACGTCAACAACCACGAAGTCTTTATTGATATCAACTACAGTACCTTTTAGGATGGCGCCAGGTTGTATCTCACTGGTAGGTTCCTCGTCGCTTGAAGTAATTCCGTGAGTTGAGTAGAGAAGGTCTTTGAATTCAACTACGTCTTCCGAGAGGCAATCTATATTATCAAGAATTTTTTTGGATCCCCAAGTGTATTCAGATTGTTTTGGCATTTAATGTTATTCTCCTAAAAACTACAAAGTCAAAAAAGACAGTGTAAATATAAACCTTAAAAAAGGCAAGATCTCCCTTGCAGCAGATTTTTTATTCTAATTTGTTGATTAAAAATTTTTTATTTGTTTTAGATTTTATTTCGAAACTATTCATTTGGGTAAAAATAAATGGCTCACGCTAAAGTAATTATTATGGGCTCAGGTCCTGCAGGTTATACTGCCGCGATTTATGCTTCAAGAGCACTTTTAAGTCCTATTTTATTTGAAGGCTTTTTTTCTGGCATCGCTGGTGGTCAATTAATGACGACTACCGAGGTAGAAAACTTTCCAGGGTTTCCTGAAGGGGTATTCGGGCAACAATTAATGGAGAGTATGAAACAACAAGCGAGTCGCTTTGGAACCCAGATTCTTCCAAAAGATGTTACTTCTGTCGATTTCAGCACACGTCCTTTTACTATAGTTTCTAATGAGGAAAAATATACCTGTGATACATGTATTATAGCAACGGGAGCTTCAGCAAGACGTCTAGAAATTCCTGGAGCTGCTGATAACGAATTTTGGCAAAAAGGCGTTACAGCTTGTGCTGTATGTGACGGAGCCTCTCCTATTTTTAAAAACAAAGATTTGTATGTGATTGGTGGGGGGGATTCTGCTTTAGAGGAAGCAATGTTTTTAACTCGCTATGGAAAGCATGTGTACATTGTTCATAGAAGAGATGTTTTGAGAGCATCGAAGGTTATGATTAAAAAGGCAGAAGCTAATGAAAAAATTACTTTTTTGTGGAATAGCGAGATAGTTAAAATTTCTGGAGATAATGTTGTGCGCTCCGTTGATATTTTAAATAATATTTCCAATGAAATTTCTTCCAAAGAGGCTGCTGGTGTCTTTTTTGCTATTGGGCACAAACCAAATACAGATTTTATAGGCGGGCAATTGACTTTAGATAGTCATGGCTACATTGTGACAGAAAAAGGGTCTTGTAGGACCTCTATCCCGGGGGTTTTCGCAGCGGGAGATGTTCAAGATAAATACTATAGACAGGCCATTACTGCTGCAGGTAGTGGGTGTATGGCTGCTTTAGAGGCGGAGCGTTTTTTAGACTAACGTAATAGCCACGGCTGTAGCGTACTCGCGACTATGGCTGATTGATAATAGCACCTTAGAGATTCCTAGTTCCTTATACATCCCTGAAGGTAAAAGTACTTCTGGTTGTTTTGACGATTTAAGAATCTCTATGTCTTTCCAACCAACAACCTTTCCTATACCTGTTCCTAAAGCTTTAGCCACGGCCTCTTTCCCAGCAAATCTTGCTGCAAATGAAGGGTAGGGATTTGTTTGTTTTAAACAATATTCTTGCTCTTGCCTTGTGAAAATTCTATTTAATACTCTTTGGCCGTAAGTTTCTATGGCTTTGCGTATGCGGGAAATTTCAATAATATCTGTCCCTATATGTGCAATTTGCATAATGAAAAACTGTTTTAAACGCTTTCTGTTAGGATTTTTTGTGATTTAGCAAAATAGGTAAGCGCTGTTTTAATCAGAGCATAGCCAATAGTTGAGCGGATGAAGAATAATATAGCAGGGCTCTCTATATATTTACGGATAAATATCGATATAGAAACCATAGCAACTAGAATTAAGAAGCGTTTGGAAAGAAAAGATCTTTTTATGTAAATTTTTTTTGATATTCCTTCGGAAACTAATTGACGGGCTAGTTCGTTTTGAAAAGATGCAGATTTTAATAAAATGTAGCGGTATTTTAAAGACGCTAGAACCCATGCTCCCATAGCTAATGGTGCAAAGATTTTAAAAGAAAAAGCTGGTTCATATACAGCGGTTGACGCTTTTAAAAGAAGTTTTACTCCAGCGGATAGCCAAAGAATGCCTGGAAGGCATACAAGCAAATTGTTCTTGTTATTAATCATGAACTTGGATCTATGGGGTCTATTTTAAATTAACTATTGTATATAGAATTTGGATTTTTTTCTATTTGGATTGAATAATGCGTGTCTTCTTATCAGCAATATATTGGAATCATTCAAAATTTTTATGGAATGCTGAGACATATCATTTTCGTTTGTCTTGGTATGGATTGTGCTTTTCAGTCGGTATTCTGCTAGCTTCTATCCTAGGCATTTATTTGGCGATTTCTTCTTATTCTAAACAAGATAGCCTTGTCTTTTCTAAAGATCAGCTCAGGGGAGCTTTAGAAAATTTTGCACTGTATTCTCTTTTATTCATTATTCCAGGATCGCGCATAGCCTATGTTTTATTTTATGGGGGAGATTTTTATTTTAAGCATCCCTTAGAGATCCTGAAGGTATGGAATGGCGGGCTATCAAGTCATGGAGGAATGGTCGGTCTTATACTGTGGGCAATGATTTTTTCTTGGAGATATAGAAGAAAGATCCCTAAATTAACTTTTTTATTTATTTGTGATTTGAGTGCCTCTGTATTTGGGTGTACGGCCTTTTTAATTCGTGTTGGGAATTTTATGAACCAAGAGATCGTGGGGACCCCTACGAAATTACCTTGGGGAATTATTTTTTCTGAGCCTGCTCAAGGTGTACTTGGAGTCCCAGTCCACCCTGTTCAGCTTTATGAGGGAATCTGTTATTTGATTCTCTCTGCAATATTATTCTTCCTAAGTTATAAGCGCTATCTTCGTATAGGGGCGGGATATGCGACTTCTATAGCGTTAATGGGAATCGCTATAATTCGTTTCTTCGCTGAGTTTTTTAAAAGCCATCAAGGAAAAGTGGTTGGCCCCGATTGTTTATTAACAATAGGCCAAATGCTTTCTATGCCTTTATTTGTATTTGGTTTAGGTTTAGGGATTGCTTGTTTTATTAAAGATAAAAAGAATATCTCTTCAATTTCATCTGAAAAGTAGAAAGAAGCCCGCGCCTATTTAGGAATCTCTTATGGGAGATAAATAGATACTATGATATTTTAGCTTTTTAGTTTAATTTTTCAGAGTTTATCAGATGAATAAACGTTCGTTGTTGTTTGTTTCTTTAGTTGGCGTTGCTTTTTTGGGATGTCAAATCTTTTTTGGTTATAATGATTTTCGTTCTTGCAAAGCTCTTTCAGAGAAACAAAAAACAATTTCTGAGGAGGTCCTCTCTGTTACAAAATCCATGGGTTTAAGCGTTTCTCCTTGGACAGTCTCTTCTGATGAGGAAGCACAAAAAAATCACTATGCAGTACGTGTAGGAAATAAGTTGCTTCTTTTGAATCAAGGGCCAGCAGAAAGTTCTGTTTATTCTTCCGGGGCTTCTTGGAATTTTATCGAAGAAACAACGACTTTCGATAATGTTCGTGTCGCTCTATACAACGAAGCCAGTGAATCTGTAGTAATGTCAAATGTAGGGAAGGTATTTCTTCCTGTTACCAACGAAAGTCTTCCTGTTTTAGTAGTTGAATTTCGAAATAATCAAGAACCTGTAGTTTTTGTTGGTCAGTACAGACAAGACCAAGGCAAGATTTATAATAAAGATAGTACTGTTTTTGGAACATCTTTAGTGTTTTGGAGATCCGGAAATGAATATCTCCCTTTAGGGATTTATAACTCTAAAGAAGAAAGATTAGAATCTTTAGATCTTCCTATTACTAAGGCTGCTATTTTTAATGAATCTCAAGGAAGCTATGCACACGCTAATGCTGGGCAATATTTTGTTTTGTCCAATGATTATATGCAGCTTGTTATTTCTCAAGATAGCGGTTCAATAGAAGGAATAAACCTACCTTTTTCTTCTGAAAATAATAAAAGTATTGTTAATGAAATTGGTTTCGACAGAGATCTTGTTGTTCAAGCACCTTCTGAATCATCGTTTCCAGGTTTGCCTTCTGTAGGAGCAAATAATCAACCCGTTTCTGATGAAATCGGGGGATATTATCCGTTATTGCGTAGAGGAGTTCTTGCTGATCCTAAAAAAAGAACACCTTCCAGTTATCATGCTTTGAATATTGTTTCTGGCAGAGACCTTGTGAATCCTTTGGCTAATGGATATCGTGTTGCTGTTTTTAATGGCAATACCTTGGAATTAGAAAGCAACGACGGCTCTGTTAAAAAGATCTATAAATTACCAGAATCACCAGAAAAACAGCCCTATGCTTTTGAAGTTGAGGTCGGGTTGGCTCATGGTAGTGAAGATCTATGGATTACTTCTGGAATTCCAGAAGTTGAGATAATGTCTAGTGCATTTACCCCAGCTATTAAATATCGCGCTATTAAGAAAAACAAGGGGCAGTTGGATAAGGTTAAATTACCAAAGGCTAAAGATCCTTTAGCTGTACGTGGGGGAGTTTATCCTCAGTGGATACTAAACTCGAATGGTTATTTTGGTATTATTTTATCTCCTCTTACGGACATTCCTGCGGGATATGCTTCTTCGTATATTCCTGGAAGTACTGTCCCCACGCGTTTATCATTAATTTCTCCAAAAAATCAGGCATATCCTGCCTCCAAGTACCCCGGGTATGAAACTTTACTTCCTTTACCCAAGGAAAAGGGAACTCATCGTTTCCTCGTTTACGCCGGGCCTTTAGCGGAGCCTACTTTACGAGCGTTGGATAAGGCATATACGAATCCTCAGGGAGAAAGCCCCCAGTATTTGGATAGCACTACCTTCCGAGGTTTGTTTGCTTTCATTACGGAGCCTTTCGCAGCGCTACTGTTCATCATTATGAAATTTTTCAGAATGATCACGGGATCATGGGGGATTTCCATTATCCTGCTGACAGTATTTTTAAAATTGTTACTGTACCCTTTGAATGCTTGGTCTATACGTTCTATGAGACGTATGCAAAAGCTCTCTCCTTATATTCAAGAGATCCAACAGAAATATAAGAAAGAGCCTAAGCGAGCTCAAATGGAAATAATGACGTTATATAAGACAAATAAAGTGAATCCTATAACGGGTTGTTTACCGTTATTAATTCAGCTGCCTTTTCTTATAGCCATGTTTGACTTATTAAAATCTTCATTCTTACTTCGTGGAGCATCATTTATCCCCGGATGGATCGATAATTTAACAGCTCCTGACGTATTGTTTTCTTGGAAGACTCCTGTATGGTTTCTTGGCAATGAGTTTCATCTGCTTCCTATACTGTTAGGAATCGTTATGTTCGCTCAACAAAAGATTACTGCTTTAAAGAAAAAGGGGCCTGCAACGGATCAACAAAGACAACAAGAAACAATGGGAACCATGATGGCGCTCTTGTTTACCTTTATGTTTTATAACTTCCCTTCAGGTTTAAATATCTATTGGTTTTCATCCATGTTGCTGGGAGTAATTCAGCAGTGGGCTACTAATAAGATATTGGATAGCAAACATCTTAAAAATGAAGTCTCTGTTAATACGAAAAAACACAGGTAATAACTAAAACAAAGCTTTTTTATATAAAAAAAGATATATAAAAACTATTTAGATGAGATAGTTTTATGCGAGCTTGGGAAGACTTTCTTTTACTACAAGAAAAAGAAATAGGCACAAGTACTGTAGATAAGTGGTTAAGATCATTAAAAGTTCTATGTTTTGATGCATGTAATTTGTACCTTGAAGCCAAAGATTCTTTTCAAGTGACTTGGTTTGAGGAGCACATTCGTCACAAGGTAAAAACAGGTTTAGTGAACAATAATGGAAAGCTGATTCGTGTTCACGTTACTTCTTTGGATAAAACTACCCCATTTTATAGGGAAAAACAGATTCAGCAGGAAAAAACAGCCTACTTTACTATGCAGTATGGCAATGTAAATCCTGAAATGTCCTTTGCTAATTTTCTTGTCACTGCAGAAAACGACCTGCCGTTTCGCATTTTACAAGAGTTTGCAAAACCTTCTGAAGATTCCGTAGGATTTCCTTTTAATCCTATTTATCTTTTTGGTCCTGAAGGTTCCGGAAAGACACATTTGATGCAAGCTGCAGTAAATGCTCTTCGTGAATCTGGAGGGAAAATTCTTTATGTTGCCTCGGATTTATTTACGGAGCATTTAGTATCTGCGATACGTTCCGGAGAAATGCAGAGATTCCGTTCTTTTTATCGCAATGTTGATGCCTTATTCATAGAAGATATCGAAGTGTTTTCAGGGAAAGGAGCTACTCAAGAGGAATTTTTCCATACGTTTAATTCTTTGCATACAGAGGGGAAGCTAATAGTTGTTTCTTCGGCGTATGCTCCTGGAGATTTAAAGTCTGTAGAAGAACGTTTAATCAGTCGTTTTGAATGGGGCGTTGCTGTTCCTATTCACCCTCTCACAAAAGAGGGATTAAGAAGTTTTCTCATGAGGCAAGCTGAGCAGCTAAACATTCGTATTGAAGACACCGCCCTAGACTTTTTAATTCATGCGTTATCTTCAAACGTAAAAACGCTATTACACGCTATGACTCTACTTTCAAAGCGTGTTGCTTATAAGAAAATAGCTCAGCAACTACTTTACGAAACCGACTTGCAATCTCTTTTACATGATGTGTTAGAGGCCGCGGAAAGCGTACGGTTGACTCCTTCCGGAATTGTTCGTGCTGTCGCGCAGTATTATGGAGTATCTCCTGAAAGTATTTTAGGTCGATCGCAGTCTCGAGAATATGTCCTGCCGAGGCAAGTAGCTATGTATTTATGTCGTCAGAAACTTTCTTTATCTTACGTCCGTATAGGCGACGTATTTTCTAGAGATCATTCAACAGTCATTTCCTCTATACGGGTTATTTCCCAAAAGGTAGAGGAGGGCGGACATGATATTAGTATTGCTACGCAAGACTTAATGAAATCCCTTACTTCAGCGTACAAGAGTCTTGAGTTCTTCCCTGAAGAAGAAGTCCCTTGTTAACATCTCAACAAGATTAACTACGTTCAGTCCTATTATTGAAATGCTTTATACAACGGGAAGCTAAGACTATAGCTGCTGCAATTACTATGATAATTTGTAGGATTAACGCTGCTAAAATTGCTGGTGCTGTATAAGCAGAACTTCCAATTATTAAAGCTGCAGAAATAATTCCGATAACGCATAAAATGCTCCAGAACGATATTTCCTGAATGAGAGAGCATTTTGGGATCTCGATTCTAGTCTCAACGAGGTAACCTGTAGAATAAGCTTGTGGCTGCCTTGTCACAACGCGACTTCCTCGAGGGTGGTCTCTTCGGGAGCCTGTTGTTTCGAGGTCTTGTATCGTAAACACATTACGTCCAGAGTGATTGGAGAAAGCGCCGTAATCGTGAGGTTTGACCATGATAAGCTCACTTTTGAAAAAAAGCATTTTATCATGATTTAATTTTTTACATCAATTTAATCATAAGGAATTAATATTGTTGTTTTCTTATTGTAAATAGAATTTCTGCGTTAGATATTGTGTTTATTTAGTGTAGGGCTACTTTTTTAGAAATTTTTGTATACATTTTCTTTTGTTAAGTTCTTTATTTTTTTCTCACTTTCTCCTATGAGAATGCAAAGATTACTCCTTTTCTAATTACCCTTTACTTGGACAACTTATGAGTTTTGATAAGAATTTGGTGAATATAGAAACCATGAGACAGGCTATTTTAAATCGTCTGTATTTTGGTGTTGTGCAGGCTCCTGAATCTGCCTCCACAAGAGATATATTTACTGCGGTTGCACAAACTGTAATGGAATGGCTAGCTAAAGGCTGGCTAAAGACTCAGAATAGTTATTATGAAAAAGATGTTAAGCGTGTTTATTATATTTCTATGGAGTTTTTGCTCGGAAGAAGTCTAAAGAGCAATCTCTTGAATTTAGGAATATTAGAGTTAGTGCGCGAAGCTCTCGCAGGTTTGAACTACGACTTTGATAGTTTAGTAGAGATGGAAGCCGATGCTGGATTGGGTAACGGTGGTTTAGGCCGTCTTGCTGCGTGTTATTTAGATTCTATGGCAACTCTAGGGATACCTGCTTATGGTTATGGTATCCGGTATGATTACGGTATTTTTGATCAAAAGATTGTTAATGGCTATCAAGTGGAGTCTCCAGATGAATGGTTGCGCTACGGAAATCCCTGGGAAATATGCCGAGGGGAATATCTTTATCCCGTTCGTTTTTACGGTAGGGTAATTCACTATACAGACGCTCGAGGAAAGGAAGTCGCAGATCTTGTGGATACCCAAGAAGTGCTCGCCATGGCCTACGACGTTCCTATTCCTGGGTATGGAAGTGATACCGTAAATACATTACGCTTATGGCAAGCACAGTCTCCACATGGATTTGAATTTAACTATTTTAACCATGGTAATTATATCCGAGCAATTGAAGATATTGCCTTGGTAGAAAATATTTCTAGAGTACTTTACCCCAATGATTCAATTTCCGAAGGTCAAGAACTGAGGTTAAAACAGGAGTATTTTTTAGTTTCTGCGACAATTCAAGATATCCTTCGTAGATACACAAAAATACATATTTCTTTAGATCGGCTTCCTGATAAGGTAGCTGTTCAGCTAAACGATACCCATCCTGCATTGGGTATTGCAGAAATGATGCATATTCTAATTGATAGGGAAGAACTCCCTTGGGATACAGCTTGGAATATGACAAAGCAGATATTCAACTATACGAATCATACGATATTACCCGAAGCTTTAGAACGTTGGCCCATAGATCTATTTTCTAAGTTATTACCTCGTCATTTGGAAATTATCTATGAAATCAATACCCGGTGGCTAGAAAAGGTGTCTCAGAGATTCCCTGGAGATGATGATAAACGTCGAGCGTTGTCTATTATTGAAGAGGGATGCAACAAGCACGTAAATATGGCGAATCTCGCTGTCGTAGGTTCTGCGAAAGTAAATGGTGTGTCTGCTTTCCATTCTCAACTTATCAAAACTACTTTATTTAAACATTTTGTAGAATTTTTCCCCGATAAATTTATTAACGTTACTAATGGAATAACTCCTCGGCGTTGGTTGGCGTTATGTAATCCGCGGTTAAATACACTTTTGGATCAGACTATAGGGGATAAACATCTGATAGATCTCTCCCAAATTCGTAAGGTGATACCCTTTGCCGATGATGCTAGTTTTAGAGAGCGGTGGAAGCAAATCAAACTTCAAAACAAAGAAGATTTCGCCTTGCAACTGAAAAAAGATCTTGGGGAGAAAATAGATCCTAAATCTATTTTTGATTTTCATGTAAAGCGTATTCATGAATATAAACGCCAGTTAATGAACATCCTTCGCGTCATATATCATTACAATGATATTAAGGAAAATTCCGCTAGCTCTATAGCTCCAACTACAGTAATTTTTGCTGGTAAAGCGGCTCCAGGATATGCCTTTGCCAAGTTAGTTATTAAACTTATTAATAGTGTTGCCGAATGTGTAAATAATGATCCTCAGGTTAAGGACCAGTTAAAGGTGCTATTTTTACCGAATTATCGCGTGACAATGGCTGAAATGATTATGCCGGCTTCTGATCTTTCCGAGCAGATTTCTACAGCGGGAATGGAGGCTTCTGGAACAGGAAATATGAAATTTGCTTTAAATGGTGCGTTAACAATAGGCACTATGGACGGAGCTAATATAGAAATGTCGGAGCATATTGGTAGGGAAAATATGTTCATTTTTGGCCTGCTAGAGGAAGAAATAGCACAAATGCGCCTCGAGTATTATCCTCAAGGCATTTGTGATAAAAACCCTAAAATAGCTCGTGTGTTACAACTATTAACTCAGGGCTTTTTCAATCCTTCAGATAAAGATCTTTTTAAACCTATTGTTCATAGATTACTTCATGAAGGAGACCCTTTCTTTGTGCTTGCTGATTTAGAGTCTTATATTCACGAACACCAATCCGCAGCAGCTTTATTTATGCAGCCTGATGAATGGGTAAAAAAATCCATTTATAATGTTGGTGGAATAGGCTTCTTTTCAAGTGACAGAGCGATTGCCGAATATGCCAAAGATATATGGCACGTGTCTCACTAGTCTTTGAAAGAAAAAACGTTTCTTTTTAAAGAGATTCTCTTTTAAGAAACGTTTTTTCTGTTTTGTATTTTTAGTTTAATAAAAGTACGGAAGGGGCTTCTAGAATTTTCTGTAGGCGTTTCATAAACATGGCTGCAGGATAGCCATCAACTACGCGATGATCTACAGATAGTGTCAGGATACACGTAGCACCCACAGTAATTTCGCCATTAATTACCACGGCTTCTTCTTGGATACTTCCTACAGCAAGAATAGCTGCTTGAGGAGGGTTAACAATCGCCGTGAATTCTGTAATTCCAGTCATTCCTAGATTAGAAACACAAAAGGATCCTCCCTTATATTCTTCCTCTTTTAGAGACTGGGATTTTGCTTTAGAAGCTAAACTTTTAATTTCTGCAGAGATCATCCCAACATTTTTACGATCTGCACAGCGTACAATTGGTGTAATAATACCATCAGAAATAGCTACTGCTATAGAAATATCAATAGTTTCAAAGCGAACAATTTTATTATCAACACTATTAAATCCAGAATTTATTTCTGGAAATTCTTTTAAAGCTAAGGCACAGGCTCGGACAATACAATCGTTAATCGAAAGTTTGATGCCTTGAACCTGTAGTTCTTTAAGTAAAGCTAATAAAGGAGAAGCATAAACTTTTTGACGTACATAAAAATGAGGAATAAAGGTTTTTGCTGCTTGTAATCTTTGTGAGATAATTTCTCTTACAGGAGAGAGATCCTCTTCATAATAGGATCCAGGAAGCACATTAGGTGCTTCAGGATAACCGAAACCTGCGATACCCTTAGTAGGGGCATTTTCTAAATCTTTTTCAACTATGCGTCCTCCGGGACCACTACCTTTGACTCCAGAAATATCGAGATTTTTTTCTTTTGCTAGACGCCTGGCAAGAGGAGAAACAGGGGATTTTGATGAATCTTGTTTTAAGGCTAATGGTTCAGAAAGAGGAGGCTCTGGTTTAAATCCAAATGCAACCATCATGGGGGATGCGTTTTGAGTCATTACCTCAGAAGAGGGATTTTCTATTTGATCCGTTATTTCCTGAGAAGACACGGAAGTTGCTGTCTTGGGAAGTAAATCTTCTAAATTAAACTCTTCATCTTTTTCTGTTGATATTACAGCTATAGGAGAGCCTATTTGTACTTTTGTTCCTTCTTGAACAATAATGTTTCGAAACCAGCCATCTTCAGCTGCAGTATGTTCTAAGACTGCCTTGTCTGTTGATATTTCCATAAGAACATCACCAAACTCTATCTTATCGCCATTTTTCTTATGCCACTTTACG
Source organism: Chlamydia sp. BM-2023 (assembly GCF_964023145.1). NCBI lineage: Bacteria > Pseudomonadati > Chlamydiota > Chlamydiia > Chlamydiales > Chlamydiaceae > Chlamydia > Chlamydia vaughanii. Next base: position 1,201,636 of record NZ_CAXIED010000001.1, read on the forward strand.
ATTGTCCCAACTTCCATAGTGGGAGAAAGCTTAGGCATCTTTAATAGGGAAATCACAAATTTACCTCATGATCTTTTCGATAGTATCTAAAATGCGGTTAACGTTAGGAAGAGTCGCTTGTTCCAAAGTCCTATTATAGGGCATGGGAGTTTCTTTTTGGCATACTCTTAACGGGGGATTGTCTAGGTAATCAAAAACATGCTCTGTAACTTCAGTAATAATTTCTGCTGAAATTCCCGCGAAATAATGACCTTCCTCTACGACTATACAATTTCCTGTTTTCTTTACTGAGGAAAATATTCCAGAGATGTCTAAAGGCTTGATTGTTCGTAAGTCAATAATTTCTATGGACAGGCCATAGCGTTGCTTAGCTATTTTCACAGCTTGTTGGGTTATAGCAACCATACGACCATAAGTAATAATCGTTAGGTCTTTTCCTTCTTCTATAACACGAGATTTGCCAATAGGAACTAAATACTCTTCAGTAGGAACTTCTCCCTTTAAATTATACTCCAACTCATTTTCTAAAAAGAGGACAGGGTTATTATTTCTAATTGCAGATTTTAATAAACCTTTAGCGTCATACGGGGTGGAAGGGTAAACAATGATTAATCCGGGAATATTAGCATATAAAGCTTCTATGCAATGAGAATGCTGGCAAGAGACTTGTGCTGCGGCTCCGTTGGGTCCTCGAAATACTATAGGAACAGAAAACTTCCCTCCGGTCATATAGTGCATTTTCGCGGCGTGAGAAATAATTTGATCTGCAGCAACTAATGAGAAATTCCAACTCATAAATTCTATGATGGGACGTAGACCTGTTAAGGCTGCTCCAACTCCAATTCCTGCAAACCCGGCTTCGCTAATTGGTGTGTCGATAACTCTTGACGCTGACCACTTGTCTAAAAGACCCTTGGTAACTTTGTAGGCGCCGTTATATTCACCGACTTCTTCTCCTAATATACATACATTAGGATCCCTAGTCATTTCTTCATCAATAGCTTCTCTAATGGCTTCGCGGATTTCTAAAGTAACGTATTTAGGCATAGACACCTTCTTCTAGTGTGGCAATCTCTGGATCAGGATCTGATTTTGCTTTGGTAAATGCTTGAAGGACTTCATTTTTACATTCTTGACGGAGGACTTGGAAATCGTTTTCTGATAGCACTCCCAAACGAACTAACCAGTCTTTAGCAAAAACAATAGGGTCTTTTTTTAGTAAACACTGCATTTCTTCTTTGCTTCTATAAAGATTGGGGTCGGAAATTGAATGGCCTCGGAATCGAGAGCATAAACACTCCACAATAACGGGGAGGTTATTCTTTTGCATATAACTATAGGCTTCTTTAAAACCTAAGAGACAGTTAAAAAGATCAAAACCGTTCATAGTAAATGAGCTTATCCCGTAAGAAGATCCTTGAGATTCTCCTATGGGTTGTTTAGCAATAGCTCGATTAAGGGCAGTGCCCATTCCCCAACCGTTATTTTCTATGATAAGCATGAGAGGAAGATTATGAAGAGAAACAAAGTTTAGTGTTTCGTGAAATACTCCTTGAGCAACTGCGCCATCTCCAAGGAATCCCAGAGAAATTTTGTTTTCATTACGATACTTAATTGCAAAAGCCGCTCCTGCGGCAAGGGGTATCTGGCCTCCAACAATTCCAAATCCTCCGGGAAAATTAGATCCACACATGTGCATAGATCCCCCTCGACCTAATGCACAGCCCGTGGCTTTTCCTAAGAGTTCAGCAGCAAGGGAGTGTAGAGGGATGTTTAATAGTATTGCCAAAGCATGGCAGCGATATGAAGAGAAAAACCACTGGTCTATTCCAGTATTTGCGAGAGCTGCTGTAGCAACGGCTTCCTGACCAGAATAAGAATGATAAAAACCGCCTACCAATCCCTCTAAATAAGCTTCTTCTCCTCGAGCTTCGAATTCACGAATCATCATCATCTGCTTGAGCAGAGCTAAGCATTGGGGAGCTCCATATGTTTCAATAATATTTTTTATAGAGGTCTCATCTGATTTTTGAGAGGCGATATTGTAGTGAAAAATGTCAGGCATGTCTTGATACGAGAGTTGCGTCAAGGATTAAGTTCTCTCTCATTATAAAGTCATGGATTTGAAAAGACAAGACCAAAAAAGTAATTAAGTTTTTTAAAAAAAGAAAAAACTTTAATATCTCCTCGTTTGTATATTCCCGATCAAGAAGTAAAGGACTGTGGACACATGGACGTTTTTAGTAGACTAAACGGTCAGAATCATTTTTATGTGGAACAGATAGATGGTGTAATGAGGGATCCTCATAACCACGATGATAGTAACAATCAAAAGAATAAAGAACTTAAAAAAAAATTACTAAATATTACGAAACGCGTTGTGACTTCAGCGCAAGAATTTCAAAGGGGGAGGCAAGAATCTAGTCATTATTTAAAAAAAACGCAGTGGTTGCCTTATAAAAACGAAGAGCTGGAAGAGACTAGAGAGTTATTTTCCATGCTTACATCAATAGATCAAAAATTAGCTCAGTTATTTTTTTATGTTCCTAGTTGTGGGTTAGGTTGGGATGATTTTGTATCAACGATTCGTTATTTAGAACAGAACGATGGGTTGGGTGGGGTTTTATTGTCCTGCGGTCCCTTCGAACAGCAGTGTAGGTATATTCGTTGTTTTAACCAGTCTCAGACAATTCCTCTGCTTATAGGTGCTTCTATACCGTATAGTTTGGAATTTTATCTCTCATACCAAGGTTTGTCTTTAATGGATTGTAAGGACACCTATGACCTGGGGATTGATTTAGGGAAATTTCTTAAAACTAGCGGAGTCCTGATTTCTTTAATTTTTCAAGAAATTATCAGCATGGATTTAACTCACTATGCTCAGCTTATCAAGGGGTTAAGGTGTTCTGGAAATGTTCAAGGAAAATTGCACCACTGCGAATGCTCTTCTAATACAACGACACCGGGTCCTATTGCTTTACGTTATAGTTTAGCAAACACTATTCGCAGTTTGGCAATAGACGTAGATTTTTCTAGTTTGAGGTTTATGAGTTGCTCAATGCTGTCAAATATTGAAGGAACTATTAAATCTTTAAATTGTGGGGTAGAGTGCTTTACTTTTTCTAACTTTAAAGAGCTTAAAGCTGGAATCAAAGCTTTAACTCAATTAATTACCACAGGACAAATTAGTCCTACACTTATCAATAAAAGTATAATCAAAGTTTTAATGCTGAAAAGACGCTTTCGAGCAATGTGCGTATAAATTATATACTAGGGGATTGTGTGCGTTTCTTCTGTATTTGCAACCGATCCCTTTAGTTTTTCTTCTAACAGGCTTACACGCTCTTCTAACCTAGGTAAATTCCGTATTTTAGCAACTTGACGGTGGATTTCTTGATAAGGGCGTGCGGGAGCTCCTCCATAAATTCCCGGAGAACAAATAGATTTTGTCACTCCTGTTTGGGCCATCATAATTACATGATCGGTTATTGAAATATGACCCGTAATTCCTGCCTGCCCGCCAATAATTACATGGTTACCTATTTTTGTAGAACCTGCGATTCCTGCTTGAGCAACAATCATGCAGTGTTTTCCAACTTCTATATGATGGGCAACTTGAACTTGGTTATCAATTTTAGTCCCTTCACCAATTATAGTGTTTTTGAAACGACCTCTATCGATTGTAGTGTTTGCTCCAATCTCCACATCGTCTTCAATAATGACCTGACCTAGATGCTTGAGGTGCTTGTGTCGACCAAAAGCATTGGTAATATAACCGAAACCACAGGAACCAATAACAGCTCCTGGCTGAACAATCACACGTTTGCCTATTATTACGCGCTCACGAATGACTACTTTGGGATAAATAACGCATTGTTCTTTTAAAGTAGAGCCAGCACCAATAATGCTTCCTGCTCCAATAGAAGAAAAATCTCCGATACAGGCGTTTTGGCAAATAACGGCATAAGGCTCTATGCAAACATCCTTACCAATCTGTGCTGTTGGGTGAATAACTGCTGTGGGATGAATTCCTGGAAATCCAGAATCAATAGGGGAGATGAATAGCTCCACGCATTTTTGAAAAGCTATTGAAGGAAATTCAGAAACTACTAAGAAATTTTTATTTAGATGGCCGTATTTTTGAGCTTGAGCTCGTGATAAAATAATGGCTCCTGCTTGAGTAGTTTTTATAAAACGAGCGTATTTCTCGTTGTCTACAAAAGTTACATGATTAGCACAAGCTTCACTTATTTCTTCAATACCAGAAATAGGAGTTTCTGCATTTCCTTGAACTTCAACTTGTAATAAGTCTGCTAACTGTTGAAGAGTGTAAACAGGTTCTTGGGACATACAAAACTCCTTGGTTCTTGAGGCATCTTAGTTATTTTTGAAAGATTCATCAAGAATTTTGATAATTTCATTCGTTTTATCGGCGCCATGAGAAATAGATAACACTACTTCATCGTTTAGAATAGCTTGTAGGCCTTCTTTTTTCTGAACCATTTCAGCAGCTTTTTTTACTTCCTGAATAAGTTTTTGCACTCTCTTCATATTGCTTTGATTCAACATTTGGTAATATTGAGATTGTAAAGCATTGTATTCAGAGGAAAGACCTTCAAATTTTTTACGTAGTTCTTCGGCTGATGAACTAGAAAGACCTTCCATATAGTCTTCATCTTGCAGCTTATTATAAAGCGATGTTAGTTCCTCTTCCATTTTTTCTGAATTTTTCGAAAATTGCATTTTCATATTTTCGAGTTCTTCAGTTTCTTTTTTCCCAAAAAGAGACTCGTCTAAGCAACGTTTTAAACTAACAGTGCCTAAAACTCCTTCGGAAGAATCATCCGCGGAAGCTTTCTGCGTACTAGCTAAAGCCAATAAAATTAAACAAACAGAATATAAGGATTTTTTCATTACTAACCTTTATTAAGATCTAAGAGATAAAGAATCATAGATTATCAAAAGAGTCCTCTGAAGACAACCTAAGATTCAAGGTTTGCCACACTTTATAATCCCACTATATTTAGAAGACGCCTCCAAGAGCAAAGAAGAAGCGTTGTGAAACATCGATCTTTTCTCCTTGGAACATTTCTGTAGGACGGAATGGCCAACCAAATCCTAACATAACAGGAACGTTATTCATTACATCAAAACGCAGGCCAAATCCAGCACTACCACAAAGATCCTTCAATCGAATGGTGTATTCTTTAAGGCCAATAAATCCTGAATCTAAGAATACAAATGCACTAACATTAGGATTATTGATTAGAGGATATTGGAATTCTTCAGTAAGTAGTAAGGAAGATAATCCGCCTTGTGGTTCAGTTGGTGAGAATTTAGGGCCAATAAGAAATGGTTTATATCCTCGAACTGTGGTTTCTCCTCCTAAGAAGAAACGTTCGCTCATAGGAATGCCGTCTATAGTGGTATCGCTAAATGGTTTGAGGAACTGCGCCTCAGCTTTGAGTTTCAAAACTCCTTTTCTTGTTAGCTTGCGATATATCGAGCTATTAAGAGTAAGTTTTGTGAAATGATACGAACCGCCAAGACCGGAAACTTCAAAGTTTACCCCTCCACGTATTCCTGTCGTAGGATTTCGAGGATTATTTACGGAATCGTAATTTAAATTTACTCCGGCAGCAGAAACGAAGCCTTTGTTACTTTCAAGATCTGGACCAGCAAGGGTCTTTTTCTTTTTATGCAAGCTTGTTTGACTTCCACGATAGTAAATACCGTATTTCAAGTTTTTGTTGAGAATATAGGTTGTACTGACGTTCCCACCATAAGTCTCAACAGAATACTCTTTAGAAAGTGCTCTGTTGATGGATTTATCGAGCTCTACTCCTAAAATCCAAGGTGTGTTTAAGAAATGAGGTTTTGTCCACTTCATAGTGTAATCAGTAACCTTATCTCCAAAATTAGCCTTTAAGAATAAATATTCTCCGCCTCCTCTTAAACACCTAAAGCCTTTAGAGAATAGATGGCGGATACCTAGTAAATCAAAATTACTTTCAGATAGCTCAATGCCACCAAAAAGATTGTCTAGGGAACTAAATCCTAAGAATAACCCTAGATTTCCTGTTGTGGTCTCTTTGACTTCTATAAAGATGTCTCGATATTCTTCTGCGTTATCTAGAGGATCTAATTGCGAGCGTACGGTATATACGCTAACACTTTGGAAATAACCAGTATTTCTTAAACGTTGTTCCGTATCTTCAAGTTTTAATCTATTAAAAGTATCTCCAGGGAATAGACTACTTTCATGCAAAATCACATCGTGTTTCGTATGGGTATTTCCTGTGATTTTGATTAGACCAACTTTGTAAGGAGATCCTTCGCTTACTTGATAAGTAACATCATAAACAGGACACGATGCGTGAGGAGAGAAATTTACATCAATATTAGTATTGATGTAACCGTACTTAGCGTAAACATTTCTAATATTTTGAGCCCCGTCCCAGATGTTTTCAGGACAGTAAATATCATTAGGACCTACAGATAGCTGTTTTTCTATAAGCCGTCTTGGTAAAACATCAAAGCCACTGATGTGTACATGTCCCAGTGTATATAGGGGGCCTTTGTCTACATTCATGTAGAGTATAATATTGCCAGTTGCATCTACTTCGCGTTGTGGCGTAACTGTTGCGTCAGCATACCCCAAATTGTGTAAGTAATTGACTACTGCAAAACAGTCTTGCTCTACAATATCCGGATGATAGAGACCGCTTCCCGTGAACCAACTTGTGGTTTTGGAATATTGCTTAGTAAGAATAATTTCTTTAACATCGGCTTTTTCAGCGCGGTTAAGGCCACAGAACTCTAACTTTTTAATTTTTCCGCAAGGGCCTTCTGTAATTCGAACAGTGATATCAATATAACCACAATGCTCGTTATGATCTAATTCGTAGCAGAGTTGGGATTCAAAATAACCTCGCTTGAGATAAAGAACTTTAAGTTCGTCAAAGTTTTTTAAGAATTTTTCTCTATCAAACAAGTCATTTGTATTGATCTGCAATGTCTTCAGAATTTTGTGGTTGGGAAGGGCTTCATTCCCAAGAATACGGATTTTGCGGATGCAAGGCTTGGCTACAAGAACCAAGGATATAGTAGTTTTACCGTTAGAGAAATCAACTTTTGGCTCTACCTTATCGTATTCTTTAGATAGTTTACGTAGGTCTTCGTCAAAATCTGCCTGAGAAAACAAAGCGCCGCTTTTTGTTTTTAATTTAGGCAAAGGATGTTTATTTAAAGAGTTTTCACCCTCAGTTGTAATAGTAATAGATTCAACTAGTGTGTACCCTTCTTTGACAGTTTCTGTAGCCGCTAGAGCTAATGGGGCTTGGATTAGCGCCAAGACAGTAAACCGCAGAATAACTTTATTTCGCATCATGAACATTCCAAAGAATTTCCCCTAAGACAGAAAAACTTGTTTTATTGAAGTAAGCACAAAAATAAGGACTAGGATGTTTTTTAACAAGATCTTACTATTTTGGTTATTTATAGAGCATTCAGAGATGCTTATGTTCTTACAACAAAAAAATTCAAGTTTAATATGGATTTCTTCCAGAAAATGCCCTGGCAAGAGTTCCCGAATCTATATAATCAAAAGACAGGCCTATTGGCAAGCCTAAAGCTAAACGAGAAATAGAAACAGAAGCAGAAGCTAACTCTTGTTTTAAGAAAAGAGCTGTGGCGTCTCCCTCTAGAGTAGCGTCTAAGGCTAAAATAATTTCTTTTGGTTTTAGAATTTCTATGCGTTGTTTTAATAAGTTCATTCTTTCCGAATCAATATGTTTTCCGGATATAGGGGACAACAATGTTCCTAGAACATAGTAATGACCTTTAAATATTTGAGAGCGTTCGAATGCAAATACGTCTTTAGGTGTGGCAAGAATGCATAGGGTGGCAGTGTCGCGGCCCTCCTGACAAAAGTCACACGCACTTTCTGGAAGGTTTTTCAAACAAAAACAAGTGGAGCAGTGGCTGCGTGCGGCAGAAACTTCAGAGAAGGCCTGTCCCATAGCTTCTAGTTGATCCTGATCCCATTCAAGCAATTCGAAAGCTAACTTTTCAGCAGTTTTAAATCCTATCCCTGGAAGTTTTCTAAGAAAAGAGATTAATTTGGATAAATAATCCGGATACTTTAGCATATTAGAACTTAGCTATAATTTTTAATTTGTCTCGAAACTAGAGAAGAGACTTATACCTAAAATAAAGGTTAGGGTATAAACTCTTTGAATAGTATACTAGCTTTTTTCTTTATTTATGGTTGTTCGTGAAAAAAATAAGAAAGGCATCTATTTGGGCTACGGGTTCTTATTTACCTGAAAAGATCTTGTCTAATTCTAATCTTGAGCAGATGGTCGATACTTCCGACGAATGGATAGTGACAAGAACTGGAATCAAAGAAAGACGTATTGCAGCAGAGAATGAGTATACTTCTATTATGGGAGCAAAGGCTGCTGAAAAAGCTATAAAAAATTCTGGACTGAATAAAGATCAAATAGAATGTATTATTTTTGCAACTTCTGCTCCGGACTATATTTTTCCTTCAAGTGCCGCTTTAGCTCAAGCTTATCTAGGCATTAAAGAAGCTCCCTCTTTTGATTGTATGGCAGCTTGTACAGGCTATCTCTATGGTTTATCAGTAGCTAAGGCTTATGTAGAATCTGGGGTATATAATAATGTTTTGCTTATTGCTGCCGACAAGCTTTCTTCTTTTGTAAACTACGAAGACAGGAATACCTGCGTGCTTTTTGGTGACGGAGGAGCTGCCTGTGTTGTTGGTGAGAGTCGTCCTGGTGCTTTAGAAATTACAAATGTGAGTTTAGGAGCTGATGGGAGCTTGGCTGATCTATTGAGTTTGCCGGCTGGAGGAAGTCGTATCCCAGCTTCAGAAAAAACTTTAAAAGAAGGAAAGCATTTTATTTCCATGGAAGGGAAAGAAGTGTTTAAACATGCTGTGAGACGTATGGAATTTGCAGCTAAAACATGTATTGCTAAAGCAGGTATTGAGGAGGGGGACATAGATTGGTTAGTTCCTCACCAAGCTAATGAAAGAATTATTGATGCTATAGCAAAGCGCTTTGATATAGAGGAGTCCAAGGTATTTAAAACTCTTTCTAAGTATGGGAATACGGCAGCTTCTTCAGTAGGTATTGCTTTAGATGAACTGCTTCGAGAGCATGTAATTAACTCAGATGAATATTTACTTTTAGTTGCTTTTGGAGGTGGGTTATCTTGGGGAGCAGTTATTTTACAGCAAGTATAAGGGTTAGTTCATGTCAAAAAAAATAGGATTTTTATTTCCTGGCCAGGGTAGTCAGTATGTTGGTATGGGTAAAGATTTGGTAGAAAGCTATCCGGAAGCTGCTGAGGTATTTTCTTTTGCGGATGAGACTCTAGGATTTTCTTTGTCTTCCATTATGTTTGAGGGGCCTGAAGAGAAACTACTTGAAACTGCGTATAGTCAATTAGCTATATACCTTCATAGTTTGGCTGTAGTAAAGATTTTATCCACAAGAACATCTATAGTGCCTGTAATGGTATCTGGATTAAGTTTAGGTGAGTATTCTGCTTTAGTTGCCTCGGGGCGTATTTCTGCTTCCGATGGTTTTAAAGTTATTAGTAAGCGCGCTCAATTTATGAATGAGGCCTGCAAACAAAATCCTGGTGCTATGGCGGCTATTCTAGGATTAAGTGCTGATGTTGTTGAGCAAAATCTTGCGAGTTTAGGGGAGGGTATTTGGATGGCCAACTATAATGCTCCTAAGCAACTTGTTATTGCAGGCTTGCGTGAAAAAGTAGAAGAAGCTCTGGGTTTATTTGTAGATTTAGGAGCTAAAAGGGCTATATTATTAAAGGTTTTCGGGGCTTTCCATACTCCGTTAATGCAGATAGCCGAAGATGAGTTGTCTCATTATTTATATAATTTAGATATGAATAGTTCTGCAGTTCCGTTTATGTCTAATGTTATTGCAAAGTCTTTGACTGATACTGAGGAAATCCGTCAGTGTTTAGTTAAGCAAATGACTTCTCCCACACTTTGGTATCAAAGTTGTTCTCAAATGGATTTAGAAGTGGATGAGTTCTTAGAGTTAGGCCCCGGTAAGGTTCTTGCGGGATTAGGTCGTTCTATAGGATTAAGTAAACCTATTAAGAGTCTAGGTACAGTAGACAGTATCAAAAATTTTTTAGCAGGGCTATAGATATATGAATAATGTGTTATCAGGGAAAAAAGCGATTATTACGGGCGGCTCTAGGGGCATAGGATTTGGCATAGCTAAACTGTTTATTGAACAGGGAGCTGATGTTGAAATATGGGGAGTGAACTTAGAAAAAGGTCAGGAGGCTGCTGAAGAGCTTTCTAAGTTGGGTAATCCAGCGTCCTTTGCTAAAGTGGATGTCAGCAATAATGAATCTGTAAAGGCTGGTGTACAAGGGTTTCTTGAAAAGAAGGGTAGCATTGATATTTTAGTGAATAACGCCGGAATTACCCGAGATAACCTTTTGATGCGTATGTCTGAGGAAGAATGGTCCGCTGTTATTAATACTAATTTAAATTCTCTGTATTACGTCTGTTCAAGTGTGATTCGATCTATGATTAAGGCGCGTTCTGGGTCTATAATTAATATTAGTTCGATAGTTGGAATTATGGGTAGTCCTGGTCAGGCTAACTATGCTGCGGCTAAAGCTGGAATCATAGGATTTAGTAGGGCTTTAGCTAAAGAAGTAGCAGCACGGAATATACGAGTAAATTGTATAGCTCCGGGGTTCATTGATACCGATATGACTAGAGTGTTAAATGATAATTTAAAATCTGAATGGTTAAAAAATGTTCCTATGGGAAGAATGGGCTTGCCAGAAGAAATTGCCAATGTTGCTTTATTTTTGGCATCACCCCTATCTTCTTATATAACTGCTCAAGTGTTGAGTGTTGACGGAGGTGTAACGCATTAAATAAGTTACAAACAATCTGGATTGAAAAATTAGATTTTTGTGATACTAGGCGTTATTTTCTTTTTAGGAATTTTTAGATAATCGTGTGATAAAAAACATAAGGATATAGCAATGAGTTTAGAAGATGATGTAAAGGCAATTATTGTTGAACAACTTGGCGTAGATGCAAATGAGGTAAATGAGAGTTCTTCATTTATTGAGGATCTTAACGCTGATAGTTTAGATTTAACAGAATTAATTATGAGCTTAGAAGAAAAGTTTGCCTTCGAAATTACAGAAGAAGAAGCCGAAGGATTACGTACTGTAGGCGATGTAATTAAGTATATTCAAGCTCGTCAGGGTTAGTTTTCCCTTTGGTCGTTTTAGGGTGCGTCTGTAGCCTTAGTGTATGCTCTTTTCACTAAAAATAGCGCACCGTTTCTTTTTAATAGCATTGATTTTGATTTACGTATTTAAGGATGCTGGATATCTGAAGGTAATTTGTTTTGCGTATAGCTCTAGAAGGGAAAGAGCTACTGAGGGGCATTCCTCAACAATACTCAGAAACTGTCCTTTGCTTAAGATTAGAGTTCGTACTTGAGTTATTGCTTCAGCATTATATTCTCGAAGCTTATTGCTAAATAGGCTTTCTTCTCCAAAACATTCGTGTGATGAAATAGTCACTGATAGCGAAGAGCTGTCAGTAATTTTTACGTACCCTTCTGCTATAATATATAGACTAAAACTAGGTTGCTCTATGGAGAATATTTTTGCTCCGGGTTTGAAAATCATAATTTCAGTTTTATCTGAGATGGCCAAGAGAACGTCCATATCTAAAGAAGTAAAAATAGGATTTTTCTTTAGTAGGAAGGCTCGGTCAATTAGGTTCATGAATGGGCTCCAGGCTAAATCGTGAAGAAGGGAACTAGACTATCAGAGTCGTCTTTATTATGAATCTCGTACTCTTCGTCTAAATTTGAATACGGTGGGGCTGGCTGAAAATCAGCATCGCAATTGGCTAATTCTTCTTTTAACTGTCTAGATGCAAGCTTACTTAAATATGAGGGAGAGTTCTCCATCATATTCAATAATTCCTTTAAGGTTAGAGGAATAACACCACATCTTAGGTAATATTTTTCGCTACGTTTTGCGGTGTTATTAACGAACGGTTCTAACAAAGAAAACAGGTAGTTATCGCAATTTTTTTCTAGAGATTCCAAAGCTTGAGCTTTTGCTTTTTTATTTTTTCCTGTTAGGGCTCTTATGAGGATATCGGAGTGTTCTACGGACCCTAAGATTCCTAGGAACTCAAACATAAAGTTAACTTCCGACTGATAATTAGACTCTAGAGTATTAACCAATAGGTTGAGATTGTATTTAGGATAATAATTTTGAATATAATTTTTGTGGTAATCGTAGAAAATAGCTTTTAAAGCTTTAGACTTTAGGATTTTATAGGCTGCTTTTTTAAACAGCTTATTATCAATTTTACATAAAGCTTTTGCTGCAAGAATACGGCAGCGATTATGCATATTGTTATCAGAAAGGATTTGGATAAAAGATAGAGAGGTTTCTTTCGGTAGCTCTACGATGATGGATTCTGCGCATTTTCTAGAGGCACTTTTTAACAATGATGTTGTGATTAAAAAGTCTTTTACTAGTGAGGCATCTAGGACGATGCTTATTGTTTTTAACAGGTAGTAGCAAGCTTCATCATTATGTACGCTATGCTTTAAGATCTGTATGAGTTTTTTACAATAAGGCTTGTGGCTAGCTTTTACAGATGCGTATAGAGCTTTACATGTTTGAACAAAGATGTCTTCGTTTGAGTTGTCTAAGAACTCAATAAGTGTGGGGAAATTCTCAGGATTTCGTTCGAGGGTTAAAATCGTGAGACCGATGGAGACTGTCTGTGGGTCTGAGGAGTTTAGAAGTTCTTTGAGTCTTGCATCAGCAACATCACGATATTGTCCATTCATTTCCTGACGGCGTACCGTAAGAATTGCTGCAAGGAGTCTATCTCCTGGCGCGTCGTAAAGGTCTTCAGAAATATCAGAAATACGTAATAGATCATGTTCTGCAAAATATAAGTGTATTCCTGTAGCAATTGAGGGATGTGGGGTAATTGATGACCAACGTTTTAAAAGCTCGAGGGTAAGAAAGTCTCTAGCCCAAAGACTATTTTTCAACATTTCCATAGTTTTTAACTTACTTGGCAGGCTCAGCTTATTCATATGGGTTAGTAAGCTTGGGAGTACGCTACGACTGCCAAGATTTAATAAATGTTGAAATGCGAAGATTTGCTGTCGTTCGTGTTGATGTTTTAGATGGGTTAGTAAAAGAAGCTCGGTTTGCCTTTTCTCTTTTGAGGACATAGTTTTCATCCATTCGAGCATAGTTTTCTTTAAGTGGACAGCTTGAGAGGAGAGATTTCTTAAAATAGCCTTCGCGTAATAGGAGCGTAATAGGAAAGCGAGAACTATAGTGGCTATTGAGATGATAAGGCAGAGGGTGTGCTGATAGGAAACTACGAAGCACATAAGCGCCCAGACAAACATGCCTATGGGTTCGATGAAACATTCTATAGCGATTCTAATTTGGTTTCGAATTTTGTTAGGTACTCCATAAATCAGTAGCTGGAGGTTATTATCATCTAGGGCGTAGGTAAGCCCTTCGCGAGCTACCATACCTACAGTAGCGATCCCTATAGATGTTTTGAAGGACCAGCATAAAAATAGGCTTGTGAAGCATAACGGAGCAAAAAGAATGATATTGTTGACCCCGATATTTTTCACGATTCTGCTGTAGGCAAATAGCGCGAAGCACATATTAGTTAGTGAGATCCATGAGGAGTACTTAGTTATATGCGCGGTAAGTTCGTAAGTCCCTCTGTTAGCAAAGTGTTGCTCGAAGATTTTTAGGTAATTAAATTCTGTTGCGATGGCGAGCAACTGCATTAGGAAGTAAAAGCAGAGTAGATAAAACGTATAGTTATCTTTTAAGCAGAGCTTAAGGGCTTGTGATATTGTTGGGGGATGACCGGTGTCTATGAAGTGGTCATGATCTTCGGACAATTCCTTTAGTGATTTAGATACGTAATGTACTATCGGGTAGCATGCTAGCAGGATAATGATAAATAGGATAAGGATTCTTTCAATTCCTATCACTTGGATTTGGTTGACGATTGCAGCTCCTAGAGCGTCTCCTAAAAATATAACAGCGTTGAATATGCTGAAGTGTCTTTTAGCGTCTTGTAAGTTGAAAAACTGATCTACAAATCCCCAAAAATTTGTGTAGGCAAGGATTAGCAGACTCCACAAGAGTATACGATAGATGAAGAGAGGAGTATCAGGTATGCTAGCATGGGTGTATGCGCAGCAAAGAAGATAGATATTACAAGCTATAACACTGGTTATTGGGATTAGGAACAGCGTTTTGGGTGAAACTCTTTTTTTGAATAGATTATAAAGAATGAATGAAGAAAACAGGCATAAAATGGATGAAGATCCAAGATAGGTAGAAGGAAGACTCTCAGTCCCTAAATTCTCTAGAAAAAGCCCTTCGCTTAGAGCAAGAGATCCATAGCAACCGGTTCCCCAGATTAACCCTAAAAATAAAAATAAAAGGGCGCGTCTCTCTTCTCCATGATGCAAATTCAATAGAAAACGAAGGGCTTTTTGCATGACAAACCCACCTAAGAAAATAATATATTAAAGCATGAAATTAATTAATTTCAAGGTGAGTGTGATTAATTAAATCCGGAAAAGCATTAAAATTTATTTTTTAACTTCTAGAGAGTCCTGGTTCGACCGTTATTGGTTTATGGTGGCGGATTAGTGTAACGCAAAGTACGCTAATCAAACAAATCACAGTAACAATGGAAGCGCTCACAATAGTCCAAATGGCATTGGATGTATTGACTAGGATAGCGGATACTTGAGGTAAAACTCCAGCAAGACCCAGAGAAGCTAAAATAATAACAATAATAGCGACAAAAGAAATAGCCAAAAGACATGCGGCTAAAGCCATGGGACCGCTACACAGTGTTGCGGGTGCTGACAAGCTTTGTAATCTAGATTTGATTGCGGTAACTTCGGTTCTCAGATCTGCAACCGCCGTCCCGGTGGTTTGCATTTGAGTTTGCACCAAGCGTAGGTAGTAGGAGGGGTCAGCCTGAGGAGCTCCCATAGGATGTTGCATCTGAGAGGGGGGAGCTCCCCACACAGGAAAGTGCTGTTGCTGCAAGCCTGCTAACAGAGCTTGCATGTTAGCAAGTTGCTGTCCAATATCCCCTGGTAATAGAGGAGCTGAAGAGCTTACATTTTCTGTAGTATTTAAATCGGTGGTTCGTGGCGAGGGGGTCATACTATGTAATTCTCCTAAATATTTTGTTAAAAATAATTAAGACTCAATTTGAGAATGTTTTACCTTAAAAAGAGCGGGGTCGCCTTGTAATAACGGGCCGATAGACAATGAGGCAAGAACCAAAACTGCCACAGCGCCGCAAGCCATAATAGGTAGAGAAATGCATGCGCCGACGGTACACATATTAAGGGCGGAAAGCAGTAGAGGGAAACCCCCACAAGCCGCAACAACACAGATAATAAGGACGATGATAGAAAGAAGTGCTAAGATTGTTAATGCCATAGCCGTCACCTTTGAGCATGTGCTAGGAGGTGTCCGTCCAAACATGTAGCTCACGCCGCTTTGAGTTGAAGGGGATGGTTTTGGTTGTGTTCCTGCTGTTTGTAGCATCACATCGGTCATAGCTCCCATGCTACTTTTTAAGCGGGTAACCTCGTCTTGTAAATCAATTAAATCGGCAGCAACGGTATTGGCTGATACAGTAGCTAATTCTGCAGATGCTGCAGTTGATCGTAGCGTTGCGGAGAGCCTTTCTTCCAGCTCTTCTAGTTTTCTGTCGGTTTCATTGATTCGGCGATTAAATCTTAGTAAAACAGCGTCTAAGGCTTCTTGAGGATCTTGTGTGCCTGGAAGTGTGTGATTAGAGTGGTGAACTGACATATGCTTCCTTAAGGTGTTAACAAAGAAAAGTAACAAAAACTTAAGGGAGCATATCTTATATAAGAGATTATATCAAGGTCTAAGGGGTTAATTTTCTAAGTTATGGAAAGAAAAGCGCTTAAAAAGTTTTTTATTTAAAGACCATAAAATAATTAATCCAAAAGACCATTGTAAAACTAAACTAGATAGGCTGTATACGGAGAATGGATTCCACCAGTGCCCGTCTTCTGGAAATAGGCCTTCGTAGAAATACCATAGAAGTAAAACTATTCCTTCAATGGGAAGTAAATATTTTACCATATAATCAAAAGCTCGATTAAGTTGGATATCTCCAGGGACGGCATTGATAACAGTCTTTTTTAAATGGGGTAATCCGTAGGTAACGGCGGCATAAATAAAGATCAGCCCGTTAATAATTAACCCAATTCCCCAAACAGTATCTTGGTTTGCAAATACAGCGAGGCTTAGCGAGGAGGGAACTCCTAGAATAAAAGCTATGATAGTTGCTGCAGATTCTGCTACGTGTTTCTTTATTCCAAATTCTGAGAGGGTTTGTGATAGAAGAAATAGCATTGAGATCATAGAAGATAGTGCTGCCATAGCAAAGGCTAAAAAGAAGATAGAGCTGAAAATGGTAGGAAGAAACGTAGATCCTGGCACACGGGTGAATAGTTCTGGTAGGTAGATAAACGCTATTCCAATACTTGAGGAACCAGCGCCTTGTTGTAACTGTGTTGTCCCTAAGATATCCAAAGAAGAGCATGTAGCGAACACAATAATTCCCATAATTAAAGAGACTATGTTGTTCGATATTGCGGTTAAAGCTCCGTTAGCAACCACTCCTGTTTTCTTGGAAGCAAATCCTGAGTACACTAAGAGTAGTCCCCATCCAGCACCTGTATCCCAAGCATTTTGCGTTAGGGCTTCCAACCACACTTTATAGTTAGATAATGAGGAGAGCTCAAAGCTAAAAAGTTGTTTTATTCCTTGCATGGCATTAGGGAGAGTAACGGCTCGTAAAAGGAGAATGAGTGTGCAAATAAAGAAAGATGGAATAAGGATTTTATTGCATTTTTCAATGCCCTGTACAATTCCTTTGCGGATAATCAGGTAGGCTAAAAATAAGGATATAAAGTGAAATCCTAGAGGAAATGCGCTTTGATAATGAGATTCCCATAATTGGGCAAAGTTGTTTCCTGCATAAATTTTCCCAGAAATTGAGTAATAAAAGTAGCTAAGACCCCAGCCAACAATATTCGAGTAGTAGGCGAGGATACACGTTGTAACTAGTGTTACGAATCCTCCTAGCCAAGCGTATTTAGGCCCAGCTGTCTTGATCAAAGTTCCTATGGGCGCTTTCTTAGTTAATTTCCCTAAAGAAAGCTCGATAATGATTAGAGGGATCGACCAAATAAATAGGAAGAGTAGCCAAATTAAGATGAAAGCACCGCTGCCATTCTGTGCCGCAATTCTAGGGAAGCGCCAGATGTTTCCGGCGCCTACGGCGATACCCATCATAGAAAAAATAAAACCTAATCTCGAAGAAAAGTGGGTTGGTGTTTTGCTCATGGTTTTAGTCTATTTCGTGAAGCTTATTAGAAAAATGTTTATTGGTAGCACTAACGACACAGCAGTCAGACCAGACGTTTAAAGATGTCTCGATCATGTCTAGCACCGTGTAGAATGGAAGGATCAATCCTAACAAATGCAGGGGAACATGCATGGATGTAAGCAGGGAGGAGGCTAGGAAGTAGCATCCCATAGGGACCCCCGCATTGCCAATAGCGCATAGTGTTGCGATAAAAACCCATCCTAGCATTGAGATAAAAGAGAATGTCAGTCCATTGGACATCCCTACAAAGAGGACGGTAATTAAAATAAAGGCAGCACACCCGTTCATATTGATTACTGAGCAAAGAGGAAAGGCCAATCTTGATAGGTTGGGCTTAATTTTAAGCTCTTCTTCGGCTAACTCCATTGTTAGGGGGAGTGTGGAGGCTGAAGACTTAGAGAAGAAGGCTGTGATCAATGCTGGTGACATAGCTCGAGCGATTAAAATGGGGGAGAGTTTATTTGCTTTTAAGAGCCATGGTAAAACAATAATTCCTTGAATGAGGTTAGCTCCTACCACGCAAATGAGATACTTGCTAAAGATAGCCAGGTTTCCTTGGCTTTGAGAAATTTCTTTGTAAAACAGGATTGAGAAAGCCAGTGTAGCTGGGATGAGCAATTTAAGAACTCCCTTTGCAATATTCAAGAATATAGAGAAAAAGGTCGAAAAGAAGTTGTGAGTGAAGATCTTCTCTTTTTCAGGGAGGAACAGAGAGGAAATTCCTAATAATGCGGCTAAAAATGTAGCTGAGATAACATTATTTTCTATAAATGGCTCTAAAATATTTCCAGGGATGGTGTTCGCTAATACTTTAAGGTAGCCTGTGGAGTTTGTAGAGCTTATTTTTTCAAGAGCTCCATCCAGCGGCATGATAGGATGGATCAGTAAGAATAATGTCAGGCCTATAGAAGCGGATATGATTGTTGTCAGCAGAGTGTAATATAGTATTTTCCTTCCTAGGGATAGCATAACCTGGAAGTTTTTAATAGAGGTAATGGTAGAGCCAATAGCAAAAAATACTAGGGGCAGACTTAAAAATCTCAGGAGTTTTAAAAAAATTCCTGATACAATCTCTGCGCTTTGAAATATTATAGAGGAGTTTAATGAGCCGAGAATTATTCCTATTAACATACTACCCAGTAGTAGGAGGTTGTAATTCGATTTTACGATTTTCTTTCTCATGATGGATTACTAAAAAATTTTAATAAAAGGGTAGGACTAGTATAATAATTCGAAGATTTCTTTTCTTTGAAATAAAACAAAACTTTTTAAAAAAAGTGTAACATGTCTTGTTTAAATTTACCCGAGGTTAACGCAACTTTAAAACCTGTTTCTTACGAGGATCTCGCTAATGATGGACAATGGGAAAAAGGATACGCCAGTGTTAGGAGCTCTTCGTCTTCGCGCGTAAGATTAGAGAAGTATCAAGTAAACCGTCAGGCAAGGATTGCTTGTATTGCTTTGGCTGCGCTTATCACTTTAATTTTACTTGCAGCGTTGATTGGATCTTTACAGGCCCAGGCGTTTGCCTTCACTTGGGTTTCTATTGTGGTAGCCATAGTAGTTCCTACTATTTTGCTAACTGGTGGGATATGTGTCTTACATAGGATTAGTCAAAAAGTAGACGTTTTTTCTGGGACAGTTATAAAACCGTTCGGTGAAAGAATTTGGGCTCCGATTCCTCTGGACTGTTTTGTTCAAAAGAACGGCCAGGAGGTCGTACAAGAAAGAGTTCAGGAGAACTTTATAGATTTGTCGACTTTAGATGAGAGTGGTTCTGGTGTAGCGCTAGTATATCTATTGCCTTCTGGCATAGATGCCCGGGTTCCTACTTTTGTTTTCCCTTTGCTAGCGGCTCCTTTCTTAGTGATTTTTAAGATGATCTATAACTTGATTAGGTTCTTAGTCATCCCTTTTTATATCATTCTCCAAATGATAGTTCAGTGTTTTTCTAAGGATAAAATTGCACAGGAAGATCGTTTTATTTTTAAGGATATTATTAGAGAGTGTACCCGTTCTTTAGTTAATCTTCTTAGAGCGCCTTTTTACGGCACAGCATCTATGATTGCGGTGTTTTATGGACTGCTTGATCCTTTGGCGGGTCGTGTGGCCTATGCTTGTTTAGAAAGAGATTGGAACGACGATGTAATTCGTTCCCGGGGAATATGGCTGGTCCTTCCCCAACATAATTTTAATTTTGAAGGAGGAGGCTCTCGTTTAGGTTTAGGACAATTCAGCTACTACTTAATAGGGTGTTTCCAGCCTCTAGGGATGCTATTCTTTAAAAATGGTCAAGTGGTTTGTGGAACGAGTACGTCGGCCCAGTACTATCCCAAACGAAAGTTATTTATTTATCCTGGAATTTCTGTTGTACCTTTTGAGGAAGGGGCAAAAGCCGAAAGGGTAGAGGCTGAAGGTGGTGGGAGTATCGATTTAAGCAGGGAAAGTGAGCATGTTCCCGTTGAAGAAGATGGAGAAGAGACTGATAAGAGTAATTCTGATTTGGATTCCCAATAATTTTGATATGGTTGACTTTTCTTTTCCGTTTCTTCGGTAAAATATTTTTGATGAAAAACTTAAATGAGTTAAGCTGGTCCTGGGATTTTTCTTTTAGCCTTGCTTTTGAGTTTAGTTTTTCAATTTTGTAAGAGCGCAAACTTTTTTACTTAAGAAGATCCCAGACACTAGTGTGTTGTCATGGGTTTATATCCTGGTTATAGGGTGTAAATTTGCTTTTTTCTAAAACCCTCTAACCAAGGGCAGAGAACTTGGTAGTAAAGCAGATGCGAAATGGACTCGTCCTTACCTTTTATTTCTTCTAAAAGCGGAGAACTTCGAATGTCCGATGACTTTTTTTGTTCTGAGGAATTCATAAACTTTTTCATTTCTGAATTAGTAGACCTAGAAGAGCGTGCAGATATAGGTGAGGGTTACTTAGCACTGTCCGAAAGTCTATTGATGCTTACTCGAGATCACGTTGTGATCTTAAAGAAAATCATCTTTTATGGGATGAAGTATGGGATTAATAAGAAAAATACCCAAATTCTTATTGATGTATTAGTGTACGTAGATCTTCTATTTAAGAAATTAGGAATAAGCTCATCCGATCGAATTTCTTTATGCTCCGCAACGGCGTGTGCAAATTTTGAGTTATTTTCTTTAACTGGAGATATAAAATTTCTTGATCATGTTGTGAAAAGTTTTGATTTGATCGAGCAATTACTAGAGATAAATCCTCATTTGGATGGTAGATTAGGCTGGGGACATTTTTGTGTTGGAGGAAAATCTGAAGAGATTTCTCATTCTTCTGCAGCGTATGTGTATGAGTCTATAGGTAAAAGCTTTTTAGCGTTGTATTATAGGGATAAAGAAACAGAATATCTCGCTAAGGCATCGCGTTGTTTTTCCAAAACATTGTCTCTAGCTCCCAACTGTGCGAGTGCTCACGCCAATTATGCTGAGTGTTTACAGATTTTTGGTTTGGGGCAGGGAAAGTCTTCTTATATACAACAGGCTATGGATCACCTGTCTAGGGCTGTGTTCCTTAGTTTTAATCGGAATGTTGATAATGTTTGCTATGGAAACTATCGCTATAGCTATGCCTTGGCTGCGGTGAAGTTGTTTGATGTTACCTATGAAAAGGAACATTTTCATCAGGCAAATAGGATCTTGTATCAAACGGTACAAGCTTGCCCTAACTTTTCAGAATTATGGATTGTCTGGGGTGAGTTATTAATTCGAGCAGGCTGGTTAAACAGCAATATGAAGTATGTAGAATTGGGGTTGGATAAGTTGGCTTCAGCACAAAAAAAAGGCGGAGACCCCATTATTCTTTCGTCGCTATTAGCTCATGGGATAGCAACACTAGGATTATATTTAGATGAGCCGAACCTATTTAGAGAGAGCCGCACGCGATTAATTGCAGCTATGAGGGCGTTTCCCGGGAATTTTTCTTTAATTCAGGCTTTAGGGATTGTTCAGTTATGCTCAGCATTATATTTTAGTGACGATGCGAGTTTTGCTGCTTCGGCATCATGTTTTAAGTCTTGTATTGAATGTGACGGAGCAAGCATCGACAGTTGGCAAAGATTATTTGATGTATATTTTGCCTGGGGAGTCAGAAAGAAAAACATGAGACTGCTTCAAAAAGCTGTTGATGTGGTTAAAAGGTTATGTACTCTACGTCCCGAAGTGTTTTTATTTTGGAGTGATCGAGGTCTTGCTTTAAAATGCCTGTCTGAAGTGACTACAGATCTTGCTTATAAAGAGATTTATTTAGAGGAGTCTTTGCTATATTACCGCAAGGCCTGGGATCTTAGTCATCGGATGGAAATCCTGGAATTGTGGGGGCATTCTTGTTATTTGTTAGCAGACCTTCAAGAGTCTAAGAAATATTATGATGAGGCTTATATGTTATTATCTAGTATAGACTCAGATAAACAGTCTTTTAGGACGAAAGTGATTCTTGCTTCTACACTTCTAGGAAAAGGTAGGTTGTTGCAAGATGAGAATTTAGTTGAAGAAGCTTTGGCTATTTTAAATACGCTGGTGGATGATTATCCTGAGCAGGAGGACTTGTTACTTTTATTGGGTGAGGCGTGGTTATTTTTATTTTGGAAACATAACTGCCTTGAGTCCGAGAAATTAGCAAAAATGTATTTAGAACGGTCTGCTGCTTTAGGGTGTAGTCAGGCATATTATTCCCTAGGTAAATTATATGCTGTAAAAAAAGAGATAAGTCAGGCTTGGGCCATGGTGCTGCGCTCTGTGGATTTTGGTTTTCAAATTACAGAGATTCACTGGTTGAACGATCCATGTTTAGCAAATTTACGAGCTGGACATGCTTTTCACGAAGTTATGGCTAATCAAAGGGGTAAGCTATGGTGGGCGAACAAAACAGAAGTGAAGAGAAGTTAGACGCAGCTCTTGGTTCAGGGAATCTAATGGATTCTAAAACGAGTCACCTGGATGACGAACTGAGCTTTAAGTTAGAGAAAGCGTTTACTTGTTTATCTACGGATATACATTCTCATGATCTTTCCAAGATTGTTAGTGAGTATAATCCTATAGATTTGGCTTACGCGGTTTCTTGTCTTCCTCCGGATTCTCGGGCTATTCTTTATAAGAATCTTTCTTGTATAGCCTCTAGGGTTGCTTTTATTATTAATACCGATTCTGCGTCACGATGGGCTATTTTCCGTAAGCTTACGGACATAGAGGTTTGTGCTTTAATTGATCAGATGCCCCCGGATGAAGCTGTATGGGTATTAGATGATATTCCTGATCGTCGTTATCGTAGGATTTTAGAGTTAATAGATTCTAAAAAATCTTTAAAGATTCGCGATTTGCAAAAGCATGGTAGGAATACAGCGGGAAGACTTATGACCAATGAGTTTTTTGCGTTTTTAATGGAAACGACCGTAAAAGATGTTTCAGCGTGTATTAGGAATAATCCGGGAATAGATTTAACACGCCTTGTTTTTGTTTTAGATTTTAAAGGAGAGCTTCAGGGCGTTGTTACTGATAGAAGTTTGATCATTAATCCCCCTGAAATTTCTTTAAAGCAGATTATGAGTCAGGTGGAGCATAAGGTGCTCCCCGATGCAACTCGTGAGGAAGTTGTGGATCTTGTAGAGCGTTATAAGATAGCTGCCCTCCCTGTTGTTGATGAGGAGAATTTTTTGATAGGGGCTATTACATATGAGGATGTTGTAGAAGCTATTGAAGATATTGCCGATGAGACAATAGCGCGTATGGCTGGTACAACGGAGGATGTGGGTTATCATAGTTGTCATGTCGTTCAGAGATTTCTTCTTAGAGCTCCTTGGTTGTTAGTAACTTTATGTGCGGGATTGGTTAGTGCTTCAGTTATGGCATATTTCCAGAAAATAGCACCCTCGCTATTGGCTTTGGTAATTTTCTTTATTCCTTTGATTAACGGTATGTCTGGGAATGTTGGTGTTCAATGTAGTACGATTTTGGTGCGAAGTATGGCGACGGGAACGCTTTCTTTTGGACGTCGTAGAGAAACTATATTCAAAGAAATGAGTATTGGTCTGTTAACAGGAATTGCTTTGGGGATTCTTTGTGGTATTGTTGTTTATCTCATGGGATTCATAGGAATGAATCTTTTTGCTGGCGGTGGGCTGCAATTAGGAGTTACTGTGGCTGCTGGGGTGTTGGGGGCGTCGTTAACTGCTACAACACTAGGAGTCCTTTCTCCATTTTTCTTTGTTAAGTTAGGTGTAGACCCCGCACTAGCCTCAGGCCCCATTGTTACAGCGTTAAATGATATTATGTCGATGGTGATATTCTTTTTAATAACCGGGTTTTTGAACTTTTTCTTCTTTAGTTAATAATGTTTTAAAAATATTTTTTATTAATTTATTTGTATAAAGGTTCTTATTTCTTCTATATTACACCTATCTTCTAGCCAAGAGCAGCAGAGATCATCTTTGGATTCTCAAGGATATAATCGTTTCGTCTCTAGGGATGTTATTATTCTTGTCATCCTTTTTGCTATTATTGCAATTCTTTCAATTATTGGTGCGGTGCTAGTTGGTTCTAATGTGCTGGCCTGTTCGATAGCTGTACTTTGCGTTGCAAGCATTTCTTTAGTCTTTTGTTTAGTGGGTGTCATTCTTATTGCTTTGTTAAACGCTGAAAAATGGATTTCCCCTAAGATTGTTTTGCCCGATGAAATAGAGTTTTCTTCACAAGAGCAAGAGTTTCTTCAATCCTTGGTAGATTTACCTGTTTCAGAGGAAATCCGTGAGATTATGACTCCTTCTATATCTGAGGATAGTTTCGAACGTGTATTTATTGATGTGGGTTATTATCGAGACAATCCTGCTTATAAGGAAAATATAGCTAACAGGGTAGCAAAATTAGAGCAGTCCCTTATAGATTTTTCTAATGCAGTTATCAAGGTAGTGATTCACTCCGGTAGGACATCTGAGGATTTGATTCAGAGAATTATTAGGGAAATTCGGGATCTATTTATTCCATCATTTTCATCAAGACAACAAGAAACAACACTGTGCTATTGTTTAAAGAGTTGGGTTGAGCTATTGCAGCAACATTCCTGCGTAGATTTTATCGTTCTAATTCTTGAGAAACCACATATTAACCGCGTTCTTCTTGAGCATTTAATATCGCTTGCTGGGACCTGGGAAGATCAGCGTGGTGATCCCTACTATATTAGTGCTGCTTTACAATCTTTTAATCTTTGGCTTTTTGGGTTGTTTAAAGGTGAAAAATGTATAGAAATGCTGGAGGAGTATAACGCTGATCTTCTTACAGAGGAAGTGCGTTCATGCTTAACAAATGGGAACTTTGTTCAGTTAATTTGTTCTCAGATTGAACCTGAATTACTCAATAGATTTACTTCATTATTACCTTCTTCTCTAGAATCTTTATCTGCTATGGAATGTCGCAATGTTCGTCGTAGTATGAACTCTGATGGATATGTAAATAATGATCCATTTTTGCGTGCGGTTATAGATAACCTCAATTTAAGAATGACATTTTGCTTAAATTTACCTGATTGTTCTTCTTGGGGCTTTAGGTTTGCCTTGGCAAGAAATTTAACAGGGATTTTTGAGTTAAATGCTTTTATTAAAGAAAACTACCCTAACTTAATTGCCAATCCTTTTTTAATTATGGAATTGTTCCACGGTCATATGAAATATCAAAGTTTCGTACAGGGATTGCTAGCGAAGGCAATGCCTATAAGTTATTGGAAGTTGATATTTACTCCTATGATTGCAGGGTTGTTTAGTGCTGGCATAGCAAATAAGCAGGAGATTGAGGTAATGGCTTCTCACTTAGGTGTACGCTATGAAGATTTAATTAGCGTGATAGCTTCTAACAGCACTTTAGAAGAGTTATTCCCCGGTCTTTTCAAAGAATAGCATCGTTTTTTCTTAATTGATTTCTTAGTCTTCATATAAAATTCCCTACTGCTTGTAGGGCTTCATATTTGTTATAGAATATAAATAGGGGCTTTTAAGGAGGGAAAGCAGCTTCTTGATGGATTTTACGAAGCTGCTTAGGAATTAGATTATTTGATTAATTTTTTATGAGTATAGTAGATGCCGAAAGGTATCAGGCAGTTTATTGCAAAAGCTACTAATAGGAATGAAGAATATCCAATTCTGCTTGCTCCTGATAGTTGAGTGATCTCTTGAGGGGGGAGGAAGCTAATCCATAGGGCAAATAAACAAGAAATGATGCCTAAGACAGATAGTGTGCAAATACCGATAAACTTTCCAGGAACCGAATAGAGTCGTTCAGCTTTTGGTTCTTTGATACGGAGAATTGGACCAGAGATGAATAAGCAAATGTACATAGCTAGATACATTTGGATGCTTAATGCACTTAAGATCCAGTAGGCTAAATCTGCGGAATCTAAACATAAAAATATCAAAGTAAACAGAGTCACCACAATAGCTTGAAATAGCATAAGATTTGTAGGAACGTTCTTTGAGTTTACTTTTTTAAATTTTCTAGGTAGGCAATCGTTTTGTGTTGATACGAACAACCCTTTAGTCCCTGCAAACATCCAAGCATTGAGTTCTCCTAAGGAACCTGCAATGGTCATAACTACAATGATACTGGTCATCCAAGAAAGATTGTATTTATCAAAAAATAGTGAGAAAGCTTTAACGAGACCTGACACTAAGCTGATTTCTTCTTTAGGGATAACAATAGCGATAGAAAGGGATCCTAGGACTAAGATGGCTAAGGTAGAAATCGCGCCGATAAATACTGCTTTAGGGTAATTTTTTCTTGGGTTTACCATATCGGAGGCTAAGTTTGCGTTAGCTTCTAATCCACAAAGAGCCAGAAGCATTCCTGCAAGTAAGACAAATGAGGACATGCTACTCACGTCTGGAATTAGATCACTCCATGAAAAAGAAATAGCTATGGGGTTTCCAGAAATAATCCAGAAAATAGCGAGGGTAACTAAAATTGCTCCTGGGATTAAGGTTCCTACGATAACGCAGATAGAACTGAATAGTGCTGAAGTGCTAATTCCAAAAAAGTTAAAGAAAGTTAGCCCCCAGAATCCGGCGAGGATTACAGTGGCTAAATAAACCTTGTTGTGAGCAAGTGCAGGATTGATTTTGTACACTAGGGTGCTTGCTATAAACGCAAGCATTGCCGGGTACCAGGTCATATTATGGAACCATTGCATCCATATTGAGAAAAATCCCCACCATTTTCCCAGGGCATCGCGAGTCCATATATAAATTCCTTGCGGTTTAAAAGATGCTAGCTCTGCTGAAATTAGCGCGTAGGGGATCATGAAACAACTTACAGCAAGAGCATAGAAAAATAGAGTTGATAAGCCATGTTTTGCCGTTAATGGCAAGTTTCTTAGGCTAATAACTACGGCAAGGGATAACATCCCTACGGTGAATGTGCCTAGGGGTTTCGAAGATTTTGAATGATGCATAAGAGCCTTCTTTAGATTATGCTATTGTAATATTAGGGTCTAAGTAAATATCTTGAATCAAATTTAGTAATTTCACGCCTTCGCCAAAGGGGCGCTGGAAAGCTTTTCTTCCTAGAATTAGCCCCATACCTCCGGCGCGTTTGTTAATAACAGCAGTTTTTGCCGCTTCTGCAAAGTCATCATTTCCAGCGGGTCCTCCGGAATTAATAAGACCTACCTTTCCACAGTAACTATTCAGTACCTGGTAACGGCAAAGATCTATTGGATGATTTGAAGAAAGTTCGGAATACACTCTATCATCAGTCTTACTAAATTTGATAGCTTTAAAACCTCCCTGGCAGGTGGGAAGTTTTTGCTTTACGATATCAGCACCTAAAGTAGCTCCTAAATGATCGGCTTGACCTGTTAAATCTGCAGCTGTGTGATAATCAACGCCATTAAAGACAAAGTTGGGATTGCGCAAATAGCACCATAGCACTGTTGCCAACCCTAATTCTCTAGCTTTTGCAAAAGCTTGAGAAACGGCTACGATCTCTTCGGAAGAAGTTTCAGAGCCAAAGTAAATAGTTGCTCCTACTGCAACTGCTCCCATAGCATGAGCGCTTTCTACCTGACTAAAGAAAATCTGGTGATACTTTGTTGGATAAGATAGTAGTTCGTTATGATTTAACTTCAGCATAAAAGGAATTTTATGCGCGTATTTTCTTGAAAGCAGGCTTAAAACTCCATAAGAAGATGCTACAGCAGAGCACCCACCTTCGATAGCTAGTTTGACAATGCTTTCAGGATCAAAATATATGGGATTAGGGGAGAATGATGCCCCCGCAGTATGTTCTATACCCTGATCAACGGGAAGAATTGAAAGATAACCGGTATTAGCCAATCTTCCGTGAGAAAACATTGCCTGTAAGGATCTTAAAACACGATTGTTCCTATCGGAATAGGAAAATACTTTATCAACAAAATCCTGGGAAGGAAGTGTGAGGGCTTCTTTTAGAATGTGAGTACATTCGTATTTCAATAAATTTTCAGCGTCATTTCCCAGCAAATCGTAGATATTCGGCATATAGCTCTGACTCCTTCATTAATGATAAATGTCAGTTTGGATGTAATCAATTAGATTTGTCAAGAATCTTTATAGAAACCTGTTAAAAAAATAAATTTGTTACGTTTTAATTTTTTAAAGATTTAAAATGAAGTCCTGCATTTTTTATTTAAAGCTTAAAATTAAATGGCTCAACCCTTTAATCCCCACTCTCCAGCTATGTCTGGAGGCGAAGATGTAAACTGCCTTATAGAACGCCAAAAAATTTCTCATAGGATAAAGCAAACGCAAATTATAGGTTTAGTTGCAGGAATTGCAGCATCTGTTTTTCTACTTCTACTTCTTCTTCTCCAAATGATTCCCGGAATTCCAATTGCGTTTAGTATTATTTTTGGCGTGGCTACTTTCATATCAACTGCCATAGCTTTGGGAGCTTTTTCCATATTTTTTATTAAGATGAGAAAAATGTTTTCTGAGCTTGCTGAGGCCTCCTCAGTTTTAAGGGATTCGTTTGTTAATTGTTCTTTAGATTTAGCGTATTCCCTAGAACCCCACAGATTTAAGCGAACTTCAAGGTATAGACGTTCCAAAAGACCACAACCACAGCCCACTCCGATTCCTGGACGTCCCACTATAGAGCAGCCTGCTGTTGTGGCTCCTCCTGTTCCTGAGGAGCCCATACAGCCTCTCCTGCCTGCAGATCAGGTTCCTCCTCCTGTTCCGGCCCCCGCTGAAGGGGAGGAAATCGCTGTCCCTGAAGAGGAAGTAGGGGAGGCAGATATAACAGAGGTCCCCGAAGAGTTATTCGTAAGAAACCAATTAAAGAGGCTTTTAGATCTATCTAAAGTTGCGGGGAAATATCCTACCATAGAGCAGGATCCAAGATATAAAAAAGAGCACTCCCAAGTAGCTAAACAATTTGGATCTTTCTGCATTGGCTTAACCAATATGATCGACAAAGGAAATAAGAAACTACTGCCTATCAGTAAATCGGAAGCAGTGTCGATGTTTATGCGACCTATGAGGTCGGTAGATTCGCATTCTGTATTGCGCATTACATGTAATGGTAGAGATGTATTTGGCAGCGAAGTTGCTGGAGCATTTTGGCTTCAAGATGTTCTCAAAGATCCTCGTGCGGGGCATGATTTTCTCAAGCTTCTAGAAATGGTTAAGACTTCAAAAGATTTACGAGGTTCTTACAGTGTAGTCCTAAAAATATGTAATTTTTTCTTGTCAGGTTGGTGTTTGGGTAATTCAGCATTGCTTCCAAATATCCTAGGTTCTTTACAAAGATTGCCTATAGATTCACAGGTAAAAGAAGATGTTATCGAGTTAATGGCTTCGGGGAATGTTCTGGGAGCTCTATGTATTCTACATGAAGATTCTGATACGTTGTGGAGGGACTTTCTTACGGTTACAAAACCGGGAACTCCAGAAGCCCCCCAAGATCTGGTGGAAGAGATCCCTGTTGAGGAGTTAGATTTATCTCGTTTGCGAGGATTTATTCTTTCTGGAGACCTTGCTCCGGATGTTCCCAAAGATAATGAGCGTATTCTCAATGCAACAAAAGCGATGTTCGCACGATTAGCTGCACGCCTTCCAAAGAATATTTTAAGTCTTGGGCTTAAAGCTCTTTCTAATTTAGATGCTTTAAAAGATATGTTTCTTGAAATATACAACTTCTTTAAAGCTTCCCCTCCAAAAACTACGGCCGAGGCTTGTGCCTTAATCAGTGGTATACGTAGTGTTGGGGATGTCCAGATACGCATGCAAGCTTATCTTCCTTTTGGTGCAAAGGAGATGGTATCCTCGCTATTTTCGACTCTTGTTTTAGGGGGCTTTACCACAGGACTATTCACCAAACGCCAGCTGAAAATTATGGGTGAGGTGTTGGAGATGTCCGAAGAGGAACTGCAAGAATCTATTCAGTCTAGAAAAATGGCAAAAAAATTATTGCCTCATCTTCTTAAGTAAAGACCGCTCAATAAGAGTGAAAATGCCCCGTTTTACCGGGGTCTGTTTGTTTTAGGTGCGAGTCGTGTTCTTTTTCTATTTTATTGAAGTAGTATAGTTTTTTTTAATATTTAAATAGAGAATAGTAATACGCAATTAAAATGCTGAGCGTTATAATGTTAGGGTTTTATCACATGTAAAATACTATGAAGCATTTGAATGGCGAGCCCTCTATTTCTTTAAGTAATGGCCAAACAGTAGGAGGGGCTATTGACTTTAAGGGTATCAGTCTACAAGAAAAAAGCACTCATTTTATTAGCGTCGTTTTTGGTATAGTTTCTGCTGTTTTATTTCTAGTTGTTTGCATTTTGCAAATTGTTCCAGGTATTCCTGTTGCCTGCAGTATTTCCCTAGCTACAATTTTTATTCTATTCTTAGCAGTGTCCGTTGTTGCCTTTACAATACATTGTTTGAAGATAAAAAAGTTACAGACGGGAATTACTGACGCTACTTCAGAGCTACATCGAGCATTTTTGGATACAAGGTTAAATTTAATGCGGCAGTGGGAGCCCGAGAGATTTATCAAGCCTGTAAGATATAAAGAGCCAGAAGTAAAACAGATACTCCCAAAAGAAGATGAGCAGCCAGCTGTTGAAGTTGTCTCGGAGCCAACTGTCGCCCCTAAAGATGTTATAGGGGAGATTTCTACTGAAAAAAAGAAGGAAGAAACTCCTTTCGTAGATTTAGGTGTGCAATTTACCAGGAAAAGCAAGCTATCCGAAGAAGATATAGAGAATATCTGCGTACCCAATCGCCTGCAAAGGATTTTAGATCTTTTTCACTCAGGAATAAAGTATTCTAGCTTAGAAAAACATAAGAGGTATAAATCACACTGTCGTCATGCTCTGGATAAGATCGCACATGTTTGCGACGGTCTTTCCGCTCTTCTGGATAAGATAAAAAAACAGGAAATGCCTATTATTTCTTTGACAGAAGTGGGGACGATGTTCCTACCCCCTATCTTTTCTCCGAATCGCCATCCTATATTGCGTATTACCTATAATATGAAGGATGCGTTGATAGATGGGGATTTAGGATCTTTTTGGTTACATTCTCTTTTACATGACCCTAAAGCGGCCTATCCCTTTCTTAATTTGTGTGAAATGGTTAAATATGATGAGGATTTGAATCTTCCCTACTGCAAGCTCTTAAGTTTTGCCAATCTTATGTTTACGGGATGGTGTGTCTCTACTGAAGAAAATATGGAAGGGTTGGTGGGTTCTATACAAGCCTTACCCATAGATGATGAAAAAAAGTCTCAAGTTGTGAACTTGTTGGTTACAGGAAACTTTTTAGGGGCTCTCTACATCTTACACAAAGATTCAGACCCCGAGTGGCAAAAGTTTTTGACACGTCAGTATAAATACATAAATGCAAGTTATGAGTTTCTCTTAATAGATATAGAATTAGATCCTGATATGCGTCGTGAGTCCGCAGAAGGGGAGTCCTGCGTAAGCTCTGACATAGAAGTGGAGCATAAATATGAAAAGTCAGTTCAACTTTTTTCAAAGTTTGCTAAACTGCTTCCCCAATTTTTAATACTTCTATTTGTGTTGGAAAACGAGAAATTATGGGATGCGAAAAATGATATTAAGTATTTCTTTGAGTTTACCCCGCCCCAATCTTGGGCTGAGTGCGTGGCTATTGTAAAAGGCGCTATTTCGGTTCCTTTACTACAAGAGCGCCTATATAGCTATCTTCCCTATGGAGCTAGCGAAGCTGTAAGTGCGATGTTGTCTAACATGGTATTTGGCCTATTTTCCTTAGGAATAACCACAAAAAATCAAGTGTCAGATGTTTCATCGGAACTCTTGAAAATTCCTGAGGATGAGGCGGTAAAAATCGTACATGCGAGGAAAATTCTGAACAAGCTGTTACCCAAACTATTCCCGTAACAAAGTTTCTATTAACTTCTTCCTAACTAATAGGGGGTTGGTACGTGGTATGGAGCTCTTGTATCTATCGCCTTGGGAAGGGCCTTCCTTTTTCTTTCTTTTTATGAGTATTATTTTTTTTAAACTGATAATATATAATACTTTTTTGAATTCTTTAGTTTAAAAAAATTACTTTAATGTCTCTGTAAGGTGTTGAAAGTTTGTAATTAACTAAATAAGCGCCATTTTAATCTTTTTGTTTTTTGTTATTTAAATTAAAATAATACGCCGTTTTATTTAGAGTTTAAATTTTAATGTCACAAACAATAACTTCTTCATCGTTGGACACCACTACGAATGAAAATAACAGAGTTGAAGAACTCACTTTCTACCAGAGAAGTCTATCCTATTGGGTAAAACAAAAGCAGGAAACTGCTTTTATATCTGCTATATTTGCCTCTATTAGCCTACTTATTTTTATTATTAGTCTTATTGTTCCTGGGGCTCCTCTCGCTTTAGTTATAATTTCTGGGGTAGCTTGTTCAGGATTGACCATCCTGTCTTTAGTGTCGTTTGCTTTATATTTTATTAATTTAAGAAAAATATTTTTAGATCGTTCCCACGCCCTTTTCTCTTTAAAAACAATCTTTAAAGACGTTTCTTTAGATGTGGCACGACCCGAGCGCCCTGAAGAACCTATAAGAGACGAGGTTCCTATAGCTCCTAGACAACATTTGTTCAGCAGTTTCAGGGCTGTTGAACAACTTCTTCCCCCTGTACTTAATCAGGAAAACTCTATTGCGCCTATAGAACAACAAGGCCAACTAGCTTTGCTCCCGATTGATCAGGAAGATCTGGATGTGCTCGAAGGCGCATCAGAAGAAGAAAGAAGAGCTAGTATTGACCAAAGAGTTCAAGAAGAAACAAATCTTTTGAGAGAGATTTCTCTAAACATAGAGAATATTTGCGTAAGTAATCGATTGCAAAAACTTAAAGAGCTTTCTGGTGAGAATATGCAACACGATTCGATAGATCGGCATCCCAGGTATAAGAGAGATGTTAATAATGTTTTAAAGCAGTTCGACAATTTTTGCGAAGGCATACTGCATTTTATTACCTGCAACAATCCAAAAGGACCCGTCAGTGCTGTAGAGTTTGGAACAATGTTCATGCGTCGTTTTAACCCCAACACACATCCCGTATTAAGGGTGACTTGTAATGCCAGAGATTTATTAAACAATGAAAATTTTGGGATGTTTTGGCTTCATAGTGCTTTTAAAGACACTAAAGCTGCTGCTTCTTTGTGGAAGCTAATCAGCGCGGGCACCGGCGCTAAATGCGATAAAGAAAAGCTCTCTTCGAAATTACAATTAATAAACTTACTTCTCTCTGGTTGGTGTTTATCTACCCCAGAAAACATCAATTATATTTTTGGGTCAGTACAAAGCTTACCAATACCTGCGAACACTAAGGAAACTATTCTTAACCTATTGAGCGGCGGAAATGTTTTAGGTGCTTTGCTCCTCTTACATAAAGATACCGACGGTTGGAACGATATTTTAAAATATAGTGATCCCCTCCAGCCAGACCAATCTTTCTTATTGCCTATTGAAGAGCTTAACCTCACCATTTTTCGTACATATGCTGCTTACATAGATTCTAAAGAATCAAAAACAGAAAGGGTTGACGCTACGCTTGAATATTGTAAAAGCCTTTTTGAACGTTTAGCGGGATTACTGCCAACAAGAGTACTGTTTTTGATTAGAGACATTGGAAATAATCAATCACAATTAAATCAGGTTTTGAGAGAAACCCGACAAGTGCTGACAACTAGCATGTCACCACAATCTTTAGATGAAGTATTTGTCTTTCTTCGCGCTGCACGTTCTGTTGAGTTATTACAAACACGGCTTGAGAATTACTTACCTCATGCCGGACGCGATGCCATAAACGGTTTGTTGTCCAACCTATTTTTAGGAAGCTATTCCTTAGGAATATTCACAAAGAAACAAATCGCAAGTTTAGGAATAATTCTCGGAATTTCTCAGGGCAATTTAATAAACGCTATAAATTCAAGAAAGCTTGCTAAAACAATTCTCCCAAAATTGTTGTAGAATCTTCTTGATTCACAACCAAAAAATGAAGGGATTTTCGCGGCCTCTACTTGTTCCGAAAATCCCTACGTTTCTCTCTTAATACCCCCTCACAACAAAGTCTAAGAAATCCTTTCTCGTAGGATGCGTCGAACCCCGTTAACTTCCTAACTATAAGGAGCATGCTTAAAAGAGTTAGTTAACAAACTTTTTTAATTATGTTATAAGGTTCTCCTAAACAACCCCTTAAGGAATGATTTTCGATTTTTCCAGGAGGTTTTGCATGGCTAAAGCGGAAGTTATAAGGCATAACTAGCGTGTTTCAAATCACAGTAACGAACGTTTTTACCTGCTTAAGAAAATAACCCTGTTTACTTGATTTTTGATAACATGACACAATCCTTCGATTACTCGCCTTCGCCTCTGTCTAGAAATTTTTTAGAAAGAAAATATGATCAAAATTCTGTTCCTAGTATGGCACAGACCATTAGTTTAGTATCGGGTGTTATAGCTGCTGTCTTGCTGGCTACTCTTTGTCTTATCCAAATAGTTCCAGGTTTGCCTATTGCCTTTAACATCGTCCTAGCAACTATTACTATTTTATCTTTAGCGGTGTCTTTAACCGCTTTTGCCATACACTGTATCCAAAAGAGAAGAGAATATATAGAAGACAGGCAACTCCCCAAAGATGAAAAAGAAGGGGAACTTGACGTATCTTTAGAGGAGCGCCCAAAGATAGAACCTGAAAAAATAGAAGTAGTGACACCTCCTGTTTTTTCTAAAGAGTACTTAAGATGGGGGAGTAAAGTATTTTCCGAAGATGAGCTAAAAGACTTATCCCTTCCTAATCGTCTGGAGCAACTTTTAGATCTTTATCGTTTGGGTGGCCAATATCCCTCCATGGAAGTACACCCTAAGTATTCTAAGTACCACGCTATGGTTACAGAAAAATTCTCGCATATTTGCAATGGCCTCATTGATATCCTTAAAAAAACAAAAAAAGAAGGAAATAGAGATGTTCCTCTTAATTGGTTGGATATAGGAATGGTATTCTTAAATCCTTTGATTCTTTTTTCAAATGTTCGGCCTGTATTGCTAGTTACGAGCAATACAAAGGATATATTAAAAAATGAGAATTTTGGAGCTTTTTGGCTCCACGATATTTTAAAAGATCTTCGACTTGGCTATTCTTTAATCGGGCTTCTTGAAACCATAAAGAACAAAGATGAAACGAAAGGCGATTATTGCTCCTGCCTCAAGTTTATAAACTGCTTGCTTGCAGGATGGTGCTTATCGGATCCCCACCGTATGCAAAACATCGTAGGTTCAGTACAATCCCTATCAATATCAGAAGAAAAAAAACATACGATTCTTAAATTGTTCTCAAAAGGAAATGTCATTGGGGCCCTGTTCATTTTGCATAAAGACGCAGATAGTAAATGGAACAATTTGTTAACCGTATATAAAAAGCAGGCAGAATATGAAGAAGAAGTCCTAGAAGAGACACATTTGTCCATCAAGGATTTGGATATAGTCTCATCTATGCGCCAAATGTTTGCTTCTGGAGATCTGTTTGATAGCTCTGAAGACAGAGGGAAAAATATCTTTTTGCTATTTCAAGGACTATTTACTAAGTTGTCCAAGAATCTACCTTTGTTTGTCACAGGCTTTGTTAGAGAATACCATTCCAAAGAGAGAACTCCTTCAAAAGCTGTCTGGGAAGAAATCCTAAAAGCCTTAGAAAAAAACCCTCCTCATTCCATGAAGGATGTCTTTAGTATTACCCATGCAGCTTTTTCTGTTCCAGGTTTGCCAAAACGTTTGAAAAGCTACCTCCCTCATGGAACTAGCGGAGCCTTCAAATACATATTTTCTAACATAATATTGGGAGGATATGCCCTAGGGCTTGTGACAAAAAAACAGTTTGTACAATTTATCCATATGATGGGAGTTCCTAGAGAGCATTTTATATCCGCCCTATATTCTAAGAATATTCTAAGGTTCATTTTGCAGAACAAGTCTTGGTAGCTAGTGCATTTGAATCGTTCAGCTGCAAAAGCAATCTGAACAGCACCCACAAACATCCAACACCACTTCATTTCGATATAGAGCCCAGCATGCCCTGTTCTTTTGCTCGTCATCTATAAATGATTTTAGAAAAGAGTATTTTAATAAATAAGAGACCCTTAATTTTTCTTAGTGCTTGTTTGTTAATTCCTTTTCGTTTGTAAAGGGTTTTTTTAATAGAATTAAGATGTTTTTAAAAATCTTTAATTTTAAAATCACCCCAATCTTGTAACTGTTTTTATTTGTTTTCTAATTTTAATAGTTTATGTCTAATTCCATTAATTCCGCTTCTGTTCAGGAAGATCATAGGCATCAGATTAGCCCTAAATACATGCACGCGCAGTCTAGGGGAAAAATCACGCAAATTATTAGCGCAGTAGCAGGTGCTCTAGCAGCTATTTCGATATTAATTACCTGTGTTTCCCTGATTCTTGGGTTGCCAATCGCCTTTAGTATAGTCACGGGAGTCCTTTCAATGGTCTTCTTGGCTCTATCTTTAGTTTCTCTGATGATCCATGCTTATAACATGAGAAAAGTTCGTAGGGAAATTTTCAAGATTGAGTCATTCACCGCGTCTAGTCGCGAACATTTAAGATTATTCCATAAGCGGGAACCCGAAAAAATTGTAAGGCCTATAAGTGACGCAAAACCCGAAATTCCACAAAGAATTACAACAGTAATGCCTCCAGTTCCTCAAGTAGAAAACATCGAAGTAGAAAATACCGAAATAGAAAATACCGAAATAGAAGAGCCGGGAGTAGAGAATCCCGAAGAGGCTGAAACTGGTGCTGCAGAGACAGAGATCAAGTATCTCAGCCCTCAGCTTGGTATATTACTAGATCTTGAGGCAACAGGGATAAGCTATCCTACTATAGCACATCATCCAAAATACAAGCATGATCATGACCAGGCTGTAAAGGCTTTTTGTTCCCTATGTGAGGGCCTAGCCTACTTTGTCAAGAGAGCGATCGCAGGAGCTCGTTCTAGTTTTTCAGATATGCTTTCTTTAGCTACGATGTTCCTCCCTCCACTATTTGTGGATTCAAATCCCATATTACGCGTTACGTATCGCGCTAAGGAGTCTCTAACAAATGATTTGTATGGAGCCTTCTGGCTGCATGAGGTTTTAAAGGATCCTAAACATGCATATCCTTTGATTGAAACTCTTGAACTCCTTAAACAGGGTGTAATAGGGAAAGCACAGTACATTGAATATTTACAAGCTGTGAACGTTCTGCTCGCTGGATGGTGTCTAGCGACCCCATCTATGGCACAATACATTGTTGGAACTATTCAAAATCTCGTAATACCTGAGGAAGGTAGAAAAGACATTCTGAAGATGTTGGCCGCTGGAAACGTTTTAGGAGCTCTCGCTAAAATTCATGAAGGCAGGGATGATAAATGGTCGGATTTAATGAAAATTTTCCCTCTAGATATCCACGGAGAACAAGATAGGGATATGCACGTTCAAATCTTTAGCGAAGAGCTTTCCCTCTATCGTATGCGCGAAATTTTACGAGAGGGATTAAAGAACTATAAAAAGTCGAGAGAGGAGTTAGATGAGAGCGGAAGAAACGCAGAAAAAGCTTTTTATCTAATGATGGGAGAGACGCCTCCTGAAAGGGAGCCTAGAGTATTTTGGGATGGAAGACCTATCCCTCAGGAGAGGAAGGAAAACCTCATAGAGAAAGCAAAGTCTCTCTTCGGTAAATTAGGGAAAACTTTGCCGAGAACAAAACGCGGACTAATCTTTGACATGGCTAGAAATAATACAGCTACATCTAGGGTATTAGAAGCTTTGATGGAAGAGCTCACTGTTTTGCCAGAGATGGATCCAATTAGCAGCCCAGACGCAATAAGCGTATTGAGTCAAGGAATACGCTCCAGTAACATCTTACAACAGCGTTTAAGGAATTATCTCCCTTATGCAGCTTGCGAGGCAATTGGAGGTCTAGTCGACAACATCATATTAGGTGGATGTTGTATAGGACTATGGCCAGAAGCTCACGCAGAAGCATTACGAGAAGCTCTAGAAATGACAAAAGAGCAGTTTGAGTCATTATTAGCTGAAAGAGATGTTCTACACGCCTTATTCCCAGAGTTTTGTAATAAAACCAATAGATAAGAATAAAACCTTTTAATTTTTCAGTAGGGTGGTTTTTAAGAAAACTCTCTATTAATAAGGTTTAATTCTTAAATTCTATTCACTTTTTATCTTTTAGAGACTAAAGTTCCTCTTAAAAATGCTCTCTTGAGAGCAGATATTTCTTGTTTAGGTTTATTGTGTGTGTTGAGAAAGACCCTGCTATTATTTCTGTGAGAAATTTAAATAAAGAAATCGGAAATCATCGTATCTTAAAAAATATTTCCTTTTCAGCCTATCCTGGTGAAATTTTCGGAATCATTGGACATAGCGGTTCGGGGAAAAGCACTCTATTACGTTGTCTAGATTTCCTCTGTACACCGACTTCGGGTTCCATCTCAATAGCAGGTTTCGATAGCTCTTCTACTAAAAAAAAAGTATCACGATTAGATTTTGCCAAGCGTGTTGCCTACATATCTCAACATTGCGGATTATTTTTAGCTAAAACCGTTTTTGAAAATATTGCCTACCCCTTGAGAATTCGAGACCCTAAAATACCAAAGTCCATAGTAAAAGAAAAAATTGATGATGTGCTACAGTTTTTGAATCTCTATGAAAAAAAGTATGCTTATCCAAGCAGGTTAAGCGGGGGGCAAAAACAAAAAGTAGCTATAGCTATCGCTATTATTTCAGATCCTCTAGTTTTGCTCTGTGATGAAATTACCTCAGCACTAGACCCCCGATCTACAGAAGATGTTACGGATAAATTACTACAGATAAATGAAGAAAGAAACATTACTCAGGTGTTTGTATCCCACGAAATTGAAGTGGTGAAAAAACTCTGTTGTAAGACTCTAGTCATGCATCAAGGAAGTATTGAGGAATTAGGAAACACGGACAAGCTCTTCTTGAATCCACACAGTTCCATTACAGAAGAGCTATTCCATATGAATTCAATCGCTAAGGGAATTTATAATTATAGCGAAAATGAGGAGATCCTACGTTTAGGATTCCCTCAAGGATTAGCTGTACAAAGTATGATTAGCCAAATTATTCAAAATGGGCAGATATCCATAAATATTCTTTCGGGAGATATAAACCTATTTCGTAAGGTGCCTTTAGGATTTCTTATCATTGCTCTATCAGGAAAAAAAGAACAAAGAGATCAAGCTAAAAACTTTCTCACGGCTAAAGGTGTCATAGTGCAAAAATGCCAACACAAGACAGATGGGGATATATGCAATCAGATATGATTTACCTATTGATCAAAGAGACGGGGAGTACTTTATATATGGTAGCCGCGGCTTTTGTCTTCTCCTCAATTTTAGGAGGGCTTTTAGGGCTAGGACTGTTTGTGACAGCTCCTTATGGGCTGAAGCCTATCAAGAGCATCCACTCGATAGTTTCCGTAGTGCTCAGCTTCCTAACGGCTATTCCCTTTGCCATCTTAATAGTAATCCTATTTCCTGTAACACGATGGATTGTCGGCACCTCCTTAGGAGCAACAGCATCTATAGTTCCTCTAACCCTAGGAGCTTTGCCGCTAGTTGCCTCTTTTGTTTCCGACGCCTTGCGTACAGGAGCCCTGACATGTGTTGAACCCGCCATAGCCTTAGGCATCCCTAAAGTAAAAATAATAAAAGATATTCTTTTCCCAGAAGTTGCCCCTCAATTAATTTTCTCTTTAAAATCCTTAATAGTTCATCTTATAGCATGCTCTACATTCGCGGGATTTGTTGGAGGTGGGGGATTAGGACAAATTTTATTGCAATACGGTTACTACCGTTTTGATTTTTCTATTACTCTATCCGTTTTAGTTATTACCCTATTTTTTATTGAAGGTATCCGGATTTTAGGAGATACTTGGGGACGGCGTATACTAAAATGTCGCGGGATTTTATGAAAAAAATCATAATAACTTTTTTAGCTTTATTAACTGCATCTTTAGCAGGCTGTAGTAAACATCCCCAGGATACTTTACGCATCGCAGCTAGCCCTACACCACACGCCGAACTCCTCTACAACTTAGAAAAAGAAGCCAGATCTTTAGGATTGAAAATCAAAGTTCTTCCTGTAGACGATTATCGTGTGCCTAACCGTTTGCTTTTAGATAAACAAATAGAAGCAAATTATTTCCAACATCAAGATTTTTTAAACGATGAATGCGCCCGTTATCAATGCGAAGGGCAGCTAGCTGTTTTAGCTAAAGTGCATTTGGAACCCATGGGGTTATACTCTAACAAAGTTAGCTCTTTGCAGGAGTTAAAAAATAAAAACCAACTGCGGATAGCCGTTCCTATAGATCGTACTAATGAACAGCGCGCCCTAGATTTATTGCGAGATTGTGGATTAATTACCTATAAAACAGGCTCCCACCTAGATATCACAGCAAAAGATGTGTGCGGATGTGGAGATAGAAAAGTCTCTATTATCGAAGTTGCAGCACCCTTGTTAGTTCCTTCAATGCCAGATGTTGATGCAGCAGTGCTTCCAGGAAATTTCGCAATCGCTGCGGGATTGTACCCACATAAAAATAGCCTGTGCTTGGAAGATGTTCACACCTCTAAATATACTAATATCGTCGTTGTACGCACCGAAGATATCGATACCCCGCAAATGCGAAAACTACACCAGCTATTCTGCAGCGATTCTGTAAAGGAATTTTTTAACGTCCGTTATAAAGAAAGCTTTATAATAGAGTAAGCGCCTATCTTGCTGTCTAAGAGCCTCTAACAAAATCTTTAGCAATTAAAAAAGATTTAGACCGATTTAAGAAGGTATTTTTAATCTTGGAAATATTGTTAAACATCTTTAAAATGTTTTTCCCATAACTTAATGCAATGTGAGGACTTCATGTCTAGTAGTCATTTAATATCTCATCCACCGCTAGGCGTTCCTTTTCGAACCGGTTTCTCGCACAGAAATTATCTGATGAACCTTTTCGGAGCGATTCCCATAGTCGGTATATTTGTAGGAGCAAAAAGAATAGCTGCGGTTGCAGATTATTGCGGCGAACTTTCTGAGAGAGGTTTGTCATGTTCTCCAATTATTATCAAAAAGATTGGAGGTGGCCTCTCTGAAGTCCAAGATCAAAGCACCTATAAAGCCGGACACTATTTCCGAGGTGTTATGGAAATATTGGGCCTTGGAAGTGTTATTTTAATAGCAGAGTTAGCTATAACCCTGTTAGAGATGTTGCTTGGTGTGATAATTCTTTTTGCGTGCGTAGCTAGCTTGTTAACCATTATCCCACTTACAGTTATTTATCTATTCATTAAATACGTAGTCTCTTCAACCAGATTTGCGATAGAATCTGATTCGGCAGGCGGCGAAAAAGGTTCTTCCTCAAAGGGGAAATTTTTAGAAAAAATCAACTTGGAGTTTGTGAAGAACATAAAATGGGAAGATTTGGGAACCAAATTACAGAATGTTTTTGAACGTATTGGCTAGCAACCCGCTTTCTTCGCAAATTCTATTTATTTTTTTTCGAAGAGCTCAGCGCTAAATGCGTGCAGCTCTTCCCCATCAAAGAAGTCTAAAATAACCTCTAAAGCTATATTGACTTTTTTCATATTGCTGGATATAAGGCATTCTTTTAATACAACGTATGATTAGACATTTATGTTGTATTTTCTTTAGGTGTTTTATGCTTCCTTTCTTTAAAAAACAAGAGTTGTACAAAACCAAATCTAATCCTAAAACAGCATCCACAATCAAGCATGCAAAGCATTATTTAAGCAGATATTTAAAGAAAATAGAACATATAGTCGCTGCTAAACCTCAAGAAGTAATAGAAGCATGGAATGAAATGTTGGGAACCAAGTATAGTGGGATGTTCCAAGCCTTGGGGTTTAAGGATCACATTTTGTTGGTAAAGATTTATAATTCTTCCTTATATGCTTTGCTAAAGCAAACGCATCAAAGTAGTTTAATAGCTCGTTTGCACCAGGCTGTTCCTCATGCCCAGGTCAAAGAGATACAGTTTTTGTTAGGATAATATATGGACGCGAAAGAAAAAAGTTACGACGCCTCAGCCATTACCGTTTTAGAAGGGCTTCAAGCCGTTCGTGAGCGTCCCGGGATGTACATCGGAGATACGGGGGTTACAGGGCTTCATCACCTGGTGTATGAAGTCGTAGATAATAGTATCGACGAAGCTATGGCAGGCTACTGCTCTGAAGTTCATGTAAGAATTTTAGAAGATGGCGGAATTACCATATCCGATAACGGTCGAGGTATTCCAATACAAATCCACGAAAAAGAGTCTAAAAAACAAGGAAGAGATGTTTCTGCTTTAGAAGTTGTTCTTACTGTTCTTCACGCTGGAGGCAAATTCGATAAAGATAGCTATAAAGTTTCCGGAGGGCTACACGGAGTCGGAGTTTCTTGTGTTAATGCTTTAGCAGAAAAGCTCGTGGCAAAAGTGTTCAAAGATAAGCAAGCTTATGAAATGGAATTTTCCAGGGGAGCTCCTGTAACTAGTTTACAGTCTTTAGGCGCTACAGATAGACAAGGAACAGAAATCACCTTCTATCCTGATAATAAAATTTTCTCTACATGTATTTTTGATCGCTCGATTTTAATTAAGAGATTGCGAGAATTAGCCTTTTTAAACCGAGGCGTGACAATCATTTTTGAAGACGATCGTGATGTCGGATTCGATAAAGTTGTCTTTTTCTATGAAGGAGGTATCCAGTCCTTCGTCAGCTACTTAAACCAAAATAAAGAAAGCCTTTTCCCAGAGCCAATTTATATCACAGGTGTTCGAGCTGGAGACGATGGGGATATTGAATTTGAAGCAGCTCTTCAGTGGAATTCTGGATACTCTGAATTAATTTATTCCTACGCAAACAATATCCCCACCCGTCAGGGAGGAACACATCTTACGGGTTTTTCTACAGCATTAACTCGCGTGCTCAATGCCTATATTAAAGCTCATAATTTAGCTAAGAATGATAAGTTGTCACTGACAGGGGAAGATATCCGAGAAGGATTAACCGCAGTAGTCTCTGTAAAAGTTCCCAACCCTCAGTTTGAAGGGCAGACTAAACAAAAGTTGGGAAATAGTGATGTAGGATCTGTATCACAGCAGATTACAGGGGAAGCTCTCGCAACATTTTTTGAGGAAAATCCTCAAATGGCAAAAATGATTGTCGAAAAGGTTTTTATTGCAGCTCAGGCTAGAGAAGCAGCAAAAAAAGCGCGAGAATTAACATTAAGAAAAAGTGCTTTAGATAGTGCAAGACTTCCTGGAAAACTCATCGATTGTTTGGAAAAGGATCCTGAAAAGTGCGAGATGTATATCGTAGAAGGAGACTCCGCTGGAGGCTCGGCTAAGCAAGGAAGAGATCGTAGATTTCAAGCTATTCTTCCTATCCGAGGTAAGATCTTAAATGTTGAGAAAGCTCGCTTGCAAAAGATTTTTCAAAACCAAGAGATTGGAACAATTATAGCGGCTTTAGGATGTGGTATAGGATCTGATAATTTTAATTTAGGTAAACTACGATATAAACGGATTATTATCATGACAGATGCCGATGTTGACGGCTCCCATATTCGTACGTTACTTCTTACCTTCTTCTATCGTCATATGACCGCATTGATTGAAAATGAATGCGTATATATAGCTCAACCCCCCTTATACAAAGTAAGTAAGAAAAAAGATTTCCGTTATATTCTTTCAGAAAAAGAAATGGATGATTATCTCCTAACCCTGGGAGTAGGAGATAGTAAGCTCGACTTTAAAAATAATAATAGGGAACTAAGCGGAGAAGCTCTAGATAACTTCGTGAGACTTATTTTAAATGTAGAAAACTTTATCATTGCCCTAGAGAAAAAAGCAGTTCCTTTTTCTGAATTTCTAGAAATGTATAAGGAAGTTTCGGGTTACCCCATGTATTACTATCCTCCCAAGAGTGGTAAGCAAGGGGGGCGTTATTTCTATTCTACAGAAGAGAAAGACACCGAACTTTTAGCAGTGGATGACTCAGATTCTACAAAAGTTATCGAGCTATATAAGACAGCTGTTTTCGCAGAACTTCAAGAAGAGCTGCGAGATTATGGTTTAGACATTCGTCACTATCTCACTCCCAAAGACTCTGAGATGGTAATTACAAATGAAGACTCCAAAACACTTCCTTATACTTGCTATACGCTAAAAGAGGTCATTGATCATCTTAAAGCCTTAGGAAGAAAGGGGATTGAAATCCAACGTTATAAAGGTCTTGGAGAAATGAACGCTGATCAGCTTTGGGATACCACTATGAATCCC
The DNA here is from genome assembly GCF_964023145.1 of Chlamydia sp. BM-2023. NCBI lineage: Bacteria > Pseudomonadati > Chlamydiota > Chlamydiia > Chlamydiales > Chlamydiaceae > Chlamydia > Chlamydia vaughanii. Next base: position 1,246,117 of record NZ_CAXIED010000001.1, read on the forward strand.
GAACAGAGAACGTTAGTACGTGTATCGTTGAAAGATGCTGTAGAGGCAGATCATATTTTCACCATGCTGATGGGAGAAGAAGTTCCCCCTCGAAGAGAATTTATTGAAAATCATGCCCTGTCTGTCAGGATGAACAATTTAGATATTTAGGAGACTGTTATCACTATGTTTAACAAAGAAGAAATCATTGTCCCTAAAAATCTTGAAGAAGAAATGAAGGAGAGTTACCTTCGCTATTCTATGTCCGTAATTATTTCTCGGGCACTTCCTGATGTTCGTGACGGTTTAAAGCCATCACAACGACGCATTCTTTTTGCTATGAAACAGCTAAACCTCTCTCCGGGAGCCAAACATCGTAAATGTGCTAAAATTTGCGGTGATACCTCCGGAGACTACCACCCTCATGGCGAAAGTGTTATTTATCCTACACTAGTGCGTATGGCTCAGAACTGGGCTATGCGCTATCCCTTAGTTGATGGACAGGGAAACTTCGGCTCTATTGATGGAGACCCCGCGGCCGCCATGCGTTATACGGAAGCCCGTTTAACACATAGCGCTATTTTCCTAATGGAAGATTTGGATAAAGATACCGTCGATATGGTGTCAAACTATGACGAAACCAAACATGAACCTGTTGTTTTCCCATCGAAATTTCCTAACCTTCTATGTAACGGCTCTTCAGGTATTGCCGTCGGAATGGCAACAAATATTCCTCCGCATAATCTTGGGGAATTAATAGAGGCTACATTGTTAGTTTTAAGCAGACCAGATGCCTCTATAGAAGAGATTTTAGAAGTTATGCCTGGTCCGGATTTCCCAACAGGGGGGATTATTTGTGGTGGTGAAGGAATTCGCTCTACATACCACACAGGCAGAGGAAAGATAAAAGTTCGCGCTCGTCTTCATGTAGAAGAAAATGCTGATAAGCATCGTGAGAATATCATTCTTACTGAAATGCCGTATAACGTGAATAAATCCCGATTAATCGAACAAATTGCTGATCTTGTTAATGACAAAACACTAGCAGGGATTTCCGATGTTCGTGATGAATCCGATAAGGATGGTATTCGCGTGGTCCTCGAACTTAAGAGGGGAGAGTCCTCAGAAATTGTTATTAACAGGCTCTATAAATTTACCGATATTCAGGTAACCTTCGGAGCAAATATGCTCGCCTTGGATAAAAATCTTCCAAGGACAATGAATATTCATAGAATGATCTCAGCATGGATACGTCACCGTACAGAGGTTATTCGTAGACGTACACGTTATGAGTTAAATAAAGCCGAAGCTCGTGCTCATATTCTTGAAGGATTTTTAAAAGCTCTTTCCTTTTTGGATGATGTTGTCCGTACTATTCGTAATAGTGATAGTAAAGAACACGCAAAACATCAATTAATTGAGAAGTTTGGATTCACAGAACATCAAGCAGTCGCTATTTTAGAATTACGCCTGTATCAATTGACAGGACTAGAAGCTGAAAAAATTCAAAAAGAATATGACGAGCTGCTAAATAAAATTGCCTACTATAAGCGTGTTCTTGCTGATGAGGGCTTAGTTAAAGATATCATCAGAAATGAACTGCAAGATCTCCAAAGACTTCATAAAACTCCTCGTAGGACAACAATAGAATTTGATGCTGATGATATTCGCGATATTGAAGATATCATTACTGACGAGCCTGTAATCATCACCATATCAGGAGATGATTACGTAAAAAGAATGCCAATCAAAGTGTTCAGAGAACAGAAAAGAGGTGGGCATGGAGTCTCCGGATTCGATATGAAAAAAGGCTCGGACTTCTTAAAGGCCGTATATTCAGCATCCACAAAAGACTACCTACTTATCTTCACGAATTTCGGACAATGTTACTGGCTAAAAGTTTGGCAACTACCCGAAGGTGAAAGACGGGCAAAAGGAAAACCTATTATTAACTTCTTAGAAGGGATTCGTCCTGGAGAACAGCTCGCTGCAGTCCTCAATGTTAAGAACTTTGAAAATGCAGGCTTCCTATTCCTAGCAACAAAACATGGTGTGGTAAAGAAAGTCGCCCTAGATGCTTTCAGTAATCCTAGGAAAAAGGGAATTCGTGCTTTAGAAATAGATGATGGCGACGAGCTTATAGCGGCTAGCCACATTACTAGTGATGAAGAAAAGGTCATGCTGTTTACAAGATTAGGTATGGCTGTACGCTTCCCTCATGATAAGGTGCGCCCTATGGGAAGAACAGCTCGTGGTGTGCGTGGGGTGTCATTGAAAAATGAACACGATCGCGTTGTGGCTTGCCAAATTGTCAAAGGAGACCAGTCCGTTCTTGTTGTTTGTGATAATGGTTTTGGGAAGCGCTCTCAAGTGGAAGATTTCCGAGAAACTAATCGAGGAGGGGTCGGCGTCCGCTCAATTTTAATAAATGAGAGAAATGGTGATGTTCTAGGAGCAATTTCCGTTACAGATCATGACAGTATCTTACTCATGTCAGGACAAGGACAGGCTATCCGTATTAACATGCAAGATGTTCGCGTGATGGGAAGATCCACTCAAGGGGTTCGCCTTGTACACCTAAAAGATGGTGATATCCTCGTGGCTATGGAAAAACTTTCTCACCCGGGAGAAGATACTTTATCAGATATTGAAGAAGAGAGTGTCTCACCACAAACATAAAGGAAGTTGGCTGTGTTTATAGTAATTGAGGGGTGCGAAGGTTCCGGAAAAAGTTCCCTAGCCCAACTTTTAAAAGACAAGCTTATTGCCGAGGGGAAATCAGTACTTGCCACTAGAGAGCCGGGAGGCTCTCCCCTAGGAGAACAATTGCGAAAATGGATTTTAGAACCCTCCGTACCAAATTCTCCCTATACGGAACTGTTTTTATTTCTTGCAGCGCGCGCTCAACACATATCTGAAAAAATTCTCCCTGCTTTAGAATCGGGGAAAATTGTGATTTGTGAAAGATTTCATGATTCTACGATTGTTTATCAGGGAATAGCAGAAAGCTTAGGCAAAGATTATGTTGCAGATCTCTGTTATCACGTCGTTGGGAAAGAGCCCTTCCTTCCCGATCTTACCTGTCTTCTTGATATTCCCGTTAATGAGGGGATACAAAGGAAACAAAAACAAAAGTCCCTAGATAAATTTGAAGATAAGCCCTTAGAATACCATAATAAAATTCGTGAGGGATTTTTATCTCTTGCTCAAGCAAATCCTAATAGTTATCTTATTCTAGATGGAAGAGAACCCATCGAAGAATCTCTGAATAAAGTTATGACCGCATATACAGATCTAGCATTATGCAAATAGAAGAGAAGGTTGCTGACGATACCTGGGATGCTTTACTTGAAAACATTCGTCAAGGAAAGGTCTCTCATGCAATGTTATTGCACGGAGGTTCTTTGTCATTGCTTTCTCAGCACGCTTGTGATTTGGCCGCTCATATTCTTTTAAAAGATACCCCAGAAGCACAATATAAAATTTCCCAAAAGATACATCCCGATATTCATGAATTTTTCCCCTCTGGGAAAGGTCGTCTGCATTCTATAGAAATTCCCAGAGAAATAAAAAAACAAATAGGAATCTTCCCTTTTGAAAGCTGCTACAAGATTTACATTATTCATGAAGTAGATCGCATGACCCTACCGGCGATTTCTGTGTTTTTAAAAGTTCTTGAAGATGCCCCAGAACATAGCGTAATAATACTAACATCAACAAAGCTGCAGTGTATACCAGCAACTATTGTGTCTCGTAGCTTGTCAATATACATTCAAGGAGAGGAAAATACTCCTCCAAAGCCAGAAGAGATTGATTACCTAGTAAAATATGCCTCGGGGAATATCAAAATTACAGAGGTAGGACAGATAGTTAAAGGAACAGCAGATACAGATAAGCAAGTCCTTAGGGATAAGGCAAAGTATCTATTGGAAATTCTTCTTAAGTTATTGCGCGATCGTTTTATTCTCTCTCTAAATGTCAGTGCGTCAGCAATGACCTATCCTACATACGCTAAAGAAATTCTTAGTTTGCCTATCTTCCCCCTAGAAAAAGTATTGGTGGTTGTAGAAAAGGCATACCAAGCTTTAGACAATTCTACATCCGCTGCCAGTTGTATGGAGTGGGTAGCTCTACAATTAATGTCACTACGCAATATAGCCGTTCGTTAGCCTAATGCTATCCATTGTGGAATGGCCTCTTGCATCTTTTGTAAGACCGCTATGGGGATTTCATGACCCCCATGGAAAGAAATAAACTCTCCATCTAGGCGCTGTGATAATAGATGATTGAGTTTTTCACCGTGGTAGTAAGGCAAAATATTATCTTGATATCCATGACTTTGAATAAAAGGAACTTTAGCACAAATATTCAGGTTAGATTCCCAGCCTTTATCTAAGATCATAGCCCCAGAGCAAATTAATGCTCCGCGATAAGGGACTTTAGAAGATAAGATAAGATGCGTGGTCATCATAGCACCTTGACTAAATCCTCCGAGAATAATCTCATGACGCGGACGATCCAATTCCGTAATAAGTTTTTCTAAAGCAGCTTTGGGCTTCTCAAAGTTCATATTAAAAAGCACCTGATATTGATGCTCTGTTTCTGGAGTAATATCAGGGTTGGAAATGAGACTTTGAAATAAAGGAACATCCAAGGGGAACCACGCTCTTCCTCCTGCAAACCCCTCTACTTGCTCTATGCCATGGGGAAATATCCAAGTTGGACGCACACCTTTGAAAGGACACGCTGATGGAAAAAATGTTAGATTGTCAGCGTCAGCTCCATAACCATGTAAAAATATGATTATAGGGTCGTTAGGATCCCCAGGACAGACAATAGCATCTAAATCAGAAAAACTACGACGAAAAAAGGAATATTCCATGGATTATTACTCAACAGTAACTGGTGGTGAAAATTATAAATTAAAGGTAGACGGATTAATTTTAGAGATCAAGAATTTCTATGCAATTTTATTAGTTTTAAGGTCACCATCTTCTTTAAGAATAATCTATGCGGCAAAAAAACTTGGATTAAGAAAATAGCTGTGTTACAGTCTTTTCAAACAGATAATCCTTAAGTTTCTGGAAAAAAAATATAGGGAATTATTAATTCTGATGTCTTTATGTTCTCTCCCGATCAAGCTCTTTTTATAAAAAAAGCCTCAGAGCATTTACAACAGGGGAAGGTAATAGCCTTCCCTACGGATACTGTCTATGGGTTAGGAGTAGCATTAAATTCTCAAAATGCCGAGTTACAAATTTATACCCTAAAGCAAAGAGATGCCAAAAAGCCTCTCGTTGTTTATGTAAATACAATCGAGGATATTGAAAAAATATCCGGATGCTCATTATCAGAAAATGCTAGTAAATTGGCTCAAAAGTTTTTCCCTGGGCCAATCACCATACTCGTAGATCATAAAAATCCTAGATTTCATCAAGAAAAATTAGGATTTAGGATTATTTCTGTTCCTGTGATAAAGCAGTTAATCAATATCTCAGGACCTTTATTTGGAACTTCAGCAAATCTTTCTAATTTTCCTCCTGCTGTGACATCCGATGATGTTCTGGAAGATTTCTCAACTGAAAATATTTTTGTTATTCCAGGTCAATGTGACTACGGCTTAGAGTCCACTGTAATTTGCAGTGATCCCTTAACCATTTATCGTGAGGGGATAATTTCTAAAAAGACGATAGAAGAAGCTATCGGAAAAAATATAGAAATGTGCGAACACGGAAAACACCCATTTTGTCGTTATGTGAAAATTCATACTGTAGGGAATGAAAGTCATCTGAAAGAGTTCCTAAAATTACACCCGAATTTTCAAGGGATCATTTGTGAGCAGCCACAACCACGTAATTTTTACCCTACATTAAGAAAAGCATTAAAAGCCTCAGAACCAACCGTTATTTTTATATATGATAGACTTAACTCCATATATCCTGAGCTTTTACCTTATCTGACCCCTTACACTTTCACAACTAATTCTAAGTGACTCTCATGATTATAGATATACATTGCGACCTGCTTTCTCAAGACACCCTTTCTGATGAAGATCCCGGAGTGCGCTGCTCTCCGAATCAATTAATTTCTGGAGGTATAACCACGCAAGTTTGTGCTATATTTACAGAAGATAGTTCGGGATCTCCAAGCCTGGATGAACAAAACCAACTATTTTTTTCCCTTCCAGAGTCAGATACACGGATACAACTCATTACTTTCGAATCTAAAGATTGCTCTCTATTAGAAGATGAACACTCCTTAAAAATTATCCGTAGTATAGAAAATGCCTCTGGAATAGGCTCTGATGAGCAGCATCTAGACGAGATCCTCAATAAGCTAGCACATTTATTTTCCATGGGTCCTATTGCTTACTTAGGGGTTGTTTGGAATGGAAGAAATCGTTTTGGAGGGGGTGTTTTCGAGCCCTATAAGCTTACAATAGATGGTAAGCGTTTGTTAGAGGTTATGGACCAATTTTGTATTCCCGTAGATCTCAGCCACTGCTGTGATCAACTTGCCGATGATATCCTCGATTATACAGCAGATAAATTACCAAATATGCAGGTTATTGCTAGCCACTCTAACTTCCGTGAAGTGGTTAATATCCCCAGAAACCTCACAGATGCTCATGCTAAAGAAATAGCCGCTAGAGGAGGCGTAATTGGATTAAATATAGTGAACTACTTCGTAGGAGAGTCTCTGGATGCCTTAAAGCAGCATATCTCCCATGCTGAAAAACTTGGTATTCTTGATAGTCTAGTGCTTGGAACGGATTTTTTCTATGAGAAGGGAGATAATAAGTTCTTTGAAAACTGTGCTACGGCTAAAGATCATCCAAATATTCATAAAATTATTCGCGATAGCTTAACCGTAGAGGATGCTGAAAAAGTACTCAGTAAATCTGCTGACGCGCTCATAAAAAAGGTAGTGGGGCTGCAGAAAGAAAAAAGTAAAGTAAGTTTGGACATATAGATAAGTGTAAATGCGAAAAATCCCAGGGCTTTAAAAAAACCTTGGGATTTTTATCCCTCTAAAGAAAGGGCCGGTAGTAGAGCCTTACTAACTACTAAATACGTTAATGGGCGCCTTGTTGACTATCCACAACATCAATAGCTTCTTCACATTCGTCAAGGACCGGGGTAGTAGCTTCTCCTTCTTGAGGGTCATCTTGATCCCGCTGCTCATCTTGTTGACCACTTCCAGAGTGATCGCTTGATGTCGAAGAAACACTACTTGATCTCGTTGAACTTTCGGAAGGTGTAGTTGTAGGCGTTGAGGATGTGCCACGTCTCACACTTCCTAGAAAATTAGCAAGACGTGATTTCAAAGGTGTTTTAGGAGTCCCTGAAGGGGTAGAAGGCCCGCCACCCAAATTAAGGGATAGAGAAGAGGCACTTCTTACAAGCCCTCCTGGAACAGGTCCTCTTGGAGGAGTTGTTCCAGATATCTGGGATTGTATCTGAGCGAGCGCTTGAAGGGCAGCTGTTAATTGTGCTTGAGTTTCGGCCAATTCCTCTGTTTTTCTTCGCAATTTCTCTTTATATGCTTCAACACAGCGGTCTTGTTCCCTAGTTAACGTATTTAATGTGCCAGCGTGCTGTTGAGCCAACACAGCTGCGTCTTCTTGCATCCTTTGCAGTTCTAGATTCTTCTGGTTTAGACTTTCTTGTAAAGTCTCCAGTTCTTGCCTTGTTAAAGCTCTTACGGACTCCTCACCTACTTGAAGGCGATTCTCAAGATCTCGTTTTTCGGTTCGCTCAGTCTCTAGCTGATTTTCTAACTCCAGGGTTCGTGTTTGTAATTCCCCGAGTTGCCTTTGAGCTTCTGTTAAATCAACCTGAACTTTCTCATACTCTTCCAACTGTTTCTGAGACAATTCTCGAACTCCAAGAAGTTCTTGGGCTAATGTATTATCCGCCTCAGCGGTAGAAGGCTTCATAATTCGTTTGGCTAGTCCAAGAGCAAATAGCGCAGAGCCTACACCAATCACAGCGGCCCCGAAAGCTATAGAGAGTGAAGCAGGTAGGGCAGGGGCTGAAAAACTTAATAATAAGATTCCGGAAACGATTAAGATAATACCAATAACAATGAGTGTGATGCTAACAACCTTGTTGCTAAGCTGCGAGTCTTCGCATAGCCTATTCAGTAAAGATACCTTGCGGACTGCCTCGACTTGGGGGTCTGAGGATGATACTTGCGTAGCCATAGTTAAACTTTTAATAACAATAAATCCTGAAACATACTATCAAAAAAACACTTAGTTTTCAATAATTAATAAAAATTATAAGGTTGAGGAGGTGTTTATTTTTAAATAAAAGAGTTTATTAGTCTTTTTAAAAAGATAGTGTAAATTTTAATTATTATTGCCTTCCTCAGAAGTCGTCCCTAAGGCGTCCTCCCAAACATCATTGGAGTCATCCTCTATAGACTCGGAGGCAAGTTCTTCTGGAGTTGAAGAACTATTTTCTCCCAGGGGACCACCTTCTTCAGGTAAGGCCTCTGGATATGTAAGAGCTAGGATGTTAGAGGAAGATCCTGAAGTTTGAGCGCTTACTCCTGAAGATTTAAAAAAGGAGCCCAAATAGCCTGTTGTCGAGGAGACTGATGATGTTATCAAGCTCGTCCATGTAGAAGCTTCTGGCTGGAGGGGCGCTTGCAAGAGGGCTAGTTGCTCTTGGATCGTTTGCAAATTGTTTCGCAACACGCTATTCTCTATCTGTAGAGCGGCGCACCGCGTTTTACAATTTTCATAATCCGAATTCTTTGTCTCAAAATTTCTTTCAAGTAGATTTGCTCTAGAGGTTAAGCTTGATACTTGTTTTGCAGCAAGCTCGGTTTGTTTGCGTCTCGTTATCTCGACATAGTGGGATAGGTAAAGATGAGATACTCCTTGAGCAGTTAAGCTATAGGCACGAATATTTGCTAGACCAGCTACAAATAAAGCAGCTCCAATACTCGCTAAACTCAAACTGATTCCAGAGCGGAACCAACAGGTTATAAGAAGTTCGGAAATCACAGAGCCAATTATGCAAGATATACCAGAAATAATTTCTAGTATCGCAACTACTGATCTCGTTTTCCCTAGGACATTTGTCTTATCCTGGGTTAAAATCTCTAAGGGGGAGGTGAGTATTGAAGGTAAAGAGGACCCATCGGTTTTTTCTTCTTGAGGGGATAGGTTGCCACTGTTAAATGCTTGCCGTATCTCTAAGTAATTTCTTCTCCAATGAGCGCATTGAGAATAGATTGTTTTGAGACAATAAGCAATAACGCCTGTCCCTATAACGATTCCCATCATTCCTAAGGAAATACTTAACGCTGATGTAATGCCTAAAGGTAAAATTATTACCGACACCCCAATCAAAATTGTAATAGTGCCTATAATCAAAGCGCTTATAGTAGCCGCGAAAGTCTGCCGTTCATGTTTAATGAAGTTGTGGTTATTTGCTAGTATAGAAAGATAGGTACTTTGTTTCTCTGATATTTGAATTTGTAATGACCTAGGAAATAACATAAAGGTTAGTAGTGTAACTTCATCAAAAGAAGTATATTAACACCTCTTTATAAATGAGTAAATCTATTTTATTTTAAAAGCGTAGGTTAAAATAGCGTTATTAACGCCTATTAAATTGATATAATATTTTTTTTAATTATTCGTTGAAAACCGGTGCTGAAGCCGCGGTCTTATTGGTAGAAGAAAAATCAAAAGGCATGTTTTTATTATAAGAAGTAACAATTTGCACAGCCTCTTTTGCAGAATCAACTAGAAATAAATTTTTTAAATAATTTGCAGAATCATAAAAATTTTGCATCCACGTTACAAGGGGATTCCAAAACTGTTTTCCTACGAGAACAACCGGAGGACAATGTTCATTATATCTGAAGTTATCTAGAGCAAAGCACAGCTCACTCATAGTTCCAAGACCTCCAGGAAAGGCTATACAACCCGAAGAGAGGATCATCATGCTGTGAAGACGGTGGCAAATATGAGAGACCTGTAGGTAGTTTTCTTCGGGGATATAGTTATTGAGTTCGTCCCCAGCTAAGACAATCCCTAAAGATGTACCTCCAGCTAGCATCGCTCCGGCATTAGCTGCTTCCATAATCCCAGGTCCGGCCCCAGTAATCACAGCGTAACCCTGCTCAGCTAATAAATAACCTGCCTTTAGTGCTTGAGAATAGTTTTCTTCTGTAGGACAAAATCCTCCTATTACAGCAATCCAAGGGCCTTTGTTATTCAAAAATCGTTCTGCAGAGACAATTTGCTCGCAATCATCAAGGTGCGTTATTTCCCAGTCTTGAGAAAAGGAAACTAAGGAACAGCTTAGGAGGAGTGTCAAACAGATACATCGAATTTTCAAAAAACAACTTTTCATAAAAAACCAGACTAGGCTTGTTTAAACAGGGAAAATATGGTCCTAAAGAAATATAAATATCTACGTAAAAAAAAAGGTATTTTATAGTCTGTGGTCCAGTTTTATTTTTTGAAAATATAGATGATTTTCTTTCTAATCTGATTATTAATAATTTAAGGAATTAGCCGTGACTATTGTCAAAAATATTAAAAAATTATTAAGCATAAAATATTCTCTGTTTTCTATTTTCCTTTTGTCTGCAACAACGGCATTTTCCCTATCTTTTCCGGAAATTTCATCATCGTTATCTTGGGAAAAAGGAGTGATGATCTTTTCATTGGGAGGTCTGGCTTTTATTCTCGCTAGAACCATGGGAATTGTGGTTAATCAGGTAGTAGATAGGAGCATAGATGGGAGGAATCCTAGAACAGCTGCTCGGATACTACCTACGCAACAAATTTCTGTGGTTTTCTGTAGATCCGTAGTAACACTGTCAGGTCTGGTCTTTTTAGCCCTTTCTTTCATATTCAATACAAATTGTGGTTTTCTAGCTGTGCTAGCGGCGATACTTATGACGATCTATCCTCACACGAAGTGTTTTACCACTCTTTGCCATTGGGTGTTGGGTGCTGTTTACTATCTCGCTATTCTTATGAATTTCTATGCTTTTTCCTCAGGAACTCTTTCTTGGCGCGTGTTTATTGTGGCTTCTTTGTGGGGGGTGAGTGCTGGAATGATCATCGCCGGAAACGATATCATTTATGCTATTCAAGATATCGCTTTTGATAGAAAAGAACGTCTCTACAGTATCCCCGCATGTTTTGGGGAGAAGAAAGCTATACGTATTGCATCGGCATGCTTAATCATCTCCTTATTGTCGTTTTTATCTATAGGACTATTCATTACAGTTGCTCCTTGGGTAGGTGTACTAGCTATACTTCCTGTAATAGTCGTGGCTAACACAATTAAGAGTTATGGAAAAATAGACGGGTCTAACAGTAGTTGGGAAAAGTGCTTTTTTAGAGGAAATATCTATCTTGCTTTATCCTTTTTTTGCGTCATGGTAGCCTTATTAATTTCAAAAATGTAACCAATAGCAATGAAACGTTATATTATAGGCATTTCAGGAGCTTCAGGAATCATATTAGCAGTTAAACTGATCGAAGAACTATCTAGCATGAAGTATGATGTTGAAGTTATTCTTTCTCCCGCAGCTACAAAAACTCTCTATTACGAGTTGGATAGCTCATCTTTGCTATCTTTGATTCCAGAAGAAAATCACCCGTATATTCATCAGCATAATATCAAATCTATAGAAAGCAAATTAGCTTCAGGATCATATCGCGTAGACGGTACTGTTATTGTTCCTTGCAGCATGGCTACGGCGGCAGCTCTTGCTGTAGGACTGGGGGATAATCTTTTAAGAAGGGTTGCTGATGTAGCTTTAAAGGAACGCAGGAAGCTGATTTTAGTTCCTAGGGAAAGTCCCTTGCACGCAATTCATTTAGAGAACTTATTAAAGTTATCCCAAAATGGAGCAATAATTTTCCCTCCCATGCCCATGTGGTACTTTAAACCACAAACAGTCGAAGACGTCACTAACGATATTGTAGGGAAAATCCTTTCTTTACTGGATGTAAAAAGCGATTTGGAAAAAGTTTGGGAAAACCCAGCTTAATTTGTGCGTTTACCGTTAATTACTTCGTGGAGATTCTCAATGGCAATAAAAGCATTAGGATCTTCTCTGTGAACAATTTCTTTAAGTTGTGAAAGCTGCAAACGCTCTACAACAATATAAAGAAGATTTCTAGGCTCTCCAGAATATCCTCCTTCAGCATGAATATAGGTAAGCCCAACACCTAGACTATCCATAAGAATATGGCCTAGCTTTCTTGGAGAAGAGGTAATAATAGTGACGGATTTTGTATCCTCAAGACCTAAAATTACCATATCCATAACCTTCGTGGCTATACCATAGGTTAGTAGGGATACAAATGCTGTATGCCAGTTTTGATAAACAATGCCTGCTAAAGCAAAGATGAAAAAGTTAGCAAAAAGGATAACCTGACCAACGGTATAACCTCTTTTCTTGTTAATGATGATACCCATAATTTCCGTACCATCTGTTGATCCTCCGTGACGAATGATCAATCCACAGCCAACGCCTATAATTGCACCACCTAAAACAACGGTTTCCATTTCAGAGCCTTTAAAGACTATAGGACTAAAACCAAACCATATAGGAAGAGCATCAATGAGCCAAAGAGCGCAAGAAAAGATGATAACAGCTGTCATCATCTGAATTACAAAATACTTACCAATTTGCTTAAAAGCTAAAATAACGAAAGGCAAGTTAAATAAGACTAAACAGAAAGGTAGGTACTTATGACCGAAAAAGTGGGCAGCAATAAGGGATAGACCTACAATACCTCCATCAATCAGGTCATTGGGGACCAAGACCATCTGAACGCCGCAAGCGGCGAGAAACCCACCAAGAATAAACCAACTTAGTGTCTTGGAAAAGTACAGAGGAAAGCTAAACTTCGTTAAACGAGTTCCATGGGGCATTTTCAACCTCTGATTGAATGTTCGCGAGAGACGGGGCTTGAACCCGCAACTTCCGCCTTGACAGGGCGGTGCTCTAACCAATTGAACTACTCCCGCAAATGGACACGACAGGATTTGAACCTATGACCCCCTGTGTGTAAGACAGGTGCTCTAACCGCTGAGCTACGCATCCTAACAAGATTAGGTGCATACGTTAACAGAAGAAATAGTTTAATCACAATCATTTTTAGTCCAATAAGGAAGAAAGCTTATTGTTTTGTTCAAATGCTTAGAGAGTCATTGACATTTTTGATCTTGGGACAGTTCTTGGCGGTGTTTTTTAGGGAGGGATTTTTAGGAAATATTTGCTGAAAGGGATGGGGAGAAGTGTTAATGGTTTTTTGAAATAAATCTAAAGAATTTTCATAGGGGCGTTTATACGCCCCTGAAGTTGGTTTTGGAGGGTTTTATAATGAAGCTTTGCTAAAACATATGCTAAACATCAGTTAATTTTGAGGCTGAATTTGAACCAACAAAATTATCAAAACTATCCTGTAGCTTTTGGAATTCTTCTTCGGTAGTTAAGGGAAGAGGAGAATTTCTAACCAATAAAGGAGCTACGGAAATATAGTTCTCCATGAGAGTGCAATATTCCATAGAGAGGTCATCGTCTGTAACAACTTGACAATCATGTAAGGAGAAGTACTTTCGTTTTCCAACATTACTTAACAATCTAGGTGCGCCACAAGCAAACTCTTTTCCAGTAACCACTAGACGCATGCCTTTCCAGGATTCATTATGTTCGCTGACAGGAAAGTTTACGTTAAAACCTACAACGCTTTCAAAAGGTGAGGACAACGCGTACAAAGATAAAGTTTTTAATATTTCAGGAGCAATATCCTCTTGGAAGAAGGAGATATCTTGATCTTGAGAGAGGGCTAGCGATGGGATGCCGGATAAAATAGCTTCCATTGCCGCGCCAGCAGTTCCAGAATAAAAAATGTTTCTGCCTGCATTGGATCCGTGATTGATCCCTGATAACACAAGGTCTGGCAACGAATCTCGGAATAGGCTGCCCAGAGCCAATTTAACACAATCCACAGGACTTCCAGAAACAGTCCAAGCACCTTGAACTGGCAGAGGATAGTCATAATTTTCTAAAACTACGGGGTGTGTATAATAAAAAGACATGCTTTTTCCGGACTGTTCTTCCTTGGGAGCTACTATATATAGGTCAGCAAAGTCAGCTTTTATTAAGCTAGAGACTAAAAAACCCATTCCTTTAGCAAAAATGCCATCATCATTGGTTAATAGAATCTTTAATCGTTTATTCATAAATGACCGGGAAAATAAATTTAATTATAATTATATCAATACGAGGAATCTATAAAAATGTGTTTAATTATTTTTAATTTTTTGAGCTTTTGATAAGCCATGTTGTTCAACTGCCAAGGCAATGTTATGTCTTGCCTGAGGGAAGACCTCCTCGAGTAATTTCAACGTTGTTTCTGTTTTCGTTCTTAGGGATACAACGGGACATCGGCAGGTAACTCGAGAGAAACCGCTTTCTTTTGCGAACTTACGTATCCACGATTCCGGCGTAAGAATTAAAGGTCGCAAAATAGTAATATCAAAGTGCACCATGTCCAAAACTGGAAGCATACCTGCGAACTCAGCTTTATGTAAAAGATTCATTAAAGTTGTTTGGACTACATCATCTCTATGATGTCCAAAAGCTACAGCAGTTGCTCCGATTTCTTTTGCCGCTTGAAAGAGCAGGCGTCTTCTCACTTGAGAACATGCATAGCATTCTAAAACTTCAGGATCATAAGGTGAGGCTATTGAGGTAAATGGCACTTGGATTTTGTCGCAAATATTGGCTAGATATTGCTGGCTAACCTCAGCACCACAAGAGTATTTCCCGCCTATATTTACAGCGTAAAGGTTCAGTTCTGGAAAGCCTCTTCCGGAAATAGCTTTTAGCATTAACAGTAAAGAAAGGCTATCTTTCCCGCCGCTAAGAGCTACAACAATCTTCGTATGTTTTTCTAACATAGAATATGAATATAGAGCTTTGCGAACTAAGCTTTCGATACGCTTGCCGGCTTTAATCCATGGAGGATGTAAATGCAGAATAGTCATGGGAAAATAGTAAAACGATAGAACAAAGCTTGCAATATAATCTTAGTTTATATGAAAACTTATAATTGGTTTTTATCCCTAGCTTATTTAAACTTCTCTTTAACCATTTTGCTTGCGCTTAGGATTACATGTCAAAAAAAGTTAATAGAAATGACCCATGTCCATGTGGTTCAAATAAGAAATACAAACAATGTTGTCTTAAAAAAGATAGCCAACCTGCTCGTTATACTTCTGAAGGAAAATTTAAGTTTTCTGCTGAGGTGATTACACCAAATCAAAATGGTCAAGCTGGGGAAAGCTGTGCAAAGTTGTTCCAACGTCTTTCGGAAAGCTTAACGACAGAACAAAAGCAAGCTGTCAGTAAGTATCACGAGATTACTAAGAATCAAGCAACACCTGGGAAGAAAACTGTTAGAAAGGCCAAGGCTAAAGAAGACCGATTGGTTTCTGAGCAGCTTAAGAAGTATAATTTCCAAGTTATGGATACCAACGTGTCTGCGGATTATTCTGCGGAGAACTTCAATCAAGACACAAGTTTTGTTGCTGACGACTTTATTCCTACACAAGAAGACTACCGTATTTCAGAAAAAACGGATTCTGACTTGGAAGAAAATAACTAATCGCGTATAACTTAATTTCCTACTTGATAATAAAGTTTTCTATTCAAGACAATAGGTTCCTAATCTTTTCGCTGGAGTAGCTCAATTGGCAGAGCATTCGATTTGTAATCGAACGGTTGAGGGTTCAAGTCCTTTCTCCAGCATTTGTTTGGGGGTGTCGCATAGCGGTCAATTGCATCGGACTGTAAATCCGACTCCTTACGGATACGTTGGTTCAAATCCAGCCACCCCCAGATTTTTCACTGATCATTCTTAATATTTCCTTTTTTATTTCTATTTGTTCTTAGCTTTTATTAAAAACGATTTTATTTATTAAAAATCAATAATTAAACTAATTATCATTTGACTGATTATTAATTATCTGATTTTTATTTGAGAAAAAATCGGAATAATAATAAATGAGTACAAACAATAATAATAATGATTGTTATTTTCGCGTAGACTCCATTTTAGAAGAAGATGTTAATTCTGGTAATGTTCACACTAACGACGTAACAGCTCAATCTATAGAATCTACGAATAGCTTCTCTGTTGAAAGCGATGCTTCTTTCAACTCTGACATCCAAGTTAAAGGAATTACATATGCCGCAGGTTTGAATATCACTTCCACAAGAATGGGTGGGGAGATGTTAGGAGCAATAAACCTTCATGGAAACAGATTAAGCAATGTCGCTCGGCCTAGTCATGGCACTTCTCCTGTCCCAGCAAATTATATTCGTACACCTGAATATTTCTTTTGTTCGCTAGCTGCAGGAGGGAGAGTGGAAATTAGTTCCGGAATGATCCCTGTAGATATTCTTGGCGAGAATAGGGTTATATACCAGTCCCAAGATGTTTCTTCTTGTCTTAGGTTCGTTGGATACAACGGGTCCGCTCCACAAAAAGTTCAAAAAGGTGGCAATGCGGTGCAATTTCTAGCTAAAGGTACGTACATCATAGATTGCGCGCTTACAAAACGCTGGGGATGGAACAACGGTTGGGGAGGAACTATAAGCTTGGCAGATGGTAGTAGCCCAGTTAACACATACAGTTCAAACGACATGTACAGTGGGGGAGGTTATGCCGCAAGAGCAGGTTTAGGTACTGTTGTAAGTTTTACGACAGACACTCCCAATCCCGACGGAGACTTAACTCCCGAAGGGAGGAAAAGAATTTTTCGAATAATGCACGGTGGACATAAAGCAACAATGTCAGGTTTCTATTTTAGCGTTATTTTTTATCCAGAGAGGGGTTAGAGATGCAAAAAAAACAACAGATTAAAAGCTCTGCTCCTATTCCTGCAGATGAAGAAGCAACAGGCGTTAAGGATCAAAATTTGTATTTTGATGGTGTAACTTTAGATATTTCCGGAAATTTAAGTATTGAAGACGAGTTTCTAGCTGGTTCAGTAACTGTAACAGATGAAGTAACTACAGATTGTGATTTTTTTGTAGGTGGTAACGTTTCGGGAAAACACGGAGTGAACCTGAATGCAACTACATTAAAGGGAGATATGCTCATTACTGCTAATAATGATGAGAGTGTCCCTCTCTTTAATAACGTTTCAGACCCTCGTTCTCAACGCGATGCTATGACGTATAATTTTTATCAGAAAAATTCTGCTCAAACTTACAATTGTTGCTCAAGATGGTGGGGTAATTACTTCTTAGAAGGAGGAAAGTCAGTAGAAATTAAGCCCGGGTTTGCGGATAATTATGAAAGTTCCTCTGCGCGGTATAGGAATTGCTTTGATGTCGAGGGAGCAAAAATCAGACTTAAATCCCCCGGGATTTATCAAGTCTCTTATCAAATGACAAGAGCAGGTGGTTATCACAAAGGAAGTGATGAGCCAAATCTCTTTTTGCGGTTAAACAGAAATGAAGGGCTAGCTCAAGGATTATGTTGCTCAGACACTCGAGGACATAGCTATTGGGAGACAACGGGCACACCTTTATTCGCAGTATTCTCTATTACAGATTTATCAGGGGGACCATATATTGATGTTTATACAGAAATTGAGATTATTCCCTACTGCTCTGCTATCAGCGTAATTTGGTTCCCATTTGCAGCAAACTTTACCGAGGAGGATTAACATTATGGCAGCACCTGATCCTAAAACTAAAATTAGTTTTCCTACCTTTGTGCGTTTTAATATTATCTCTCAGAATCTATCAGAAGAGAAAAAAAAGAAAGCTCTCGTAGTTACAAAAAAAATCACAGCACAAAATACCGATATTAACAAGCTAACAGCTACTAGTGGTGGGCTATCATGTAAGCAGGATTTATTTGTGGGCAATAAAATTTCCACTACTATGGAGAAGAAAGGTGAAACGGTAGATTTTTACGGCAGAGTAAATTTAGTAAACCATACTGTTAAATATCAAGATAAGTCCTATTTTACAGGGCATTTACAACAGTATCTTCCTTATACCACCTACCAAAAAACAGGATTAAAATATTCTATGCGTTATTCAGTTTCTGGAGGACATGTAGGGAGTGGAGACATTACCGGAGATGTTCGTTGGGATGCATTTGGCAAAGAGCAGGAAAAAATAGATGACTCTTGCGTGCGGATTGATAGCACTAATTCAGTAAAGCTGAATTTTAGCGCGAGTCGCGACGAGCCAAAACTATTTCGCATTACTGTTGTTTTGTCAAAACACGGAGGTTGGTTCGATAACGGTTGGGGAGGAAAAATGATGCTAATGGCCGTGGTTAATGATAGACAAACGTTGCTACAATGTGGCACTTGTGAAGGTACAAAATGGCAAAGACCAAAACCTATGCAATTTCCACCGGCAACTTTTTTAGCACGAGATAACGGTTATTTCCTGATCCAAAAGCTAGACAAATCGTTTCGAGCGCAATTTTTCTCTTGGAATGTTGTGCAACTTCCTTTTTATGAACATTAATAGGTTATCCTATTTGCTTATTGCAGCCCGGTTAAAATTTATACGCCGGGCGCTTTCTTTATTACGCGACCTACAAGGTCATAACCAGCAAAACCTGTAATCTCAATTAAGTAACGATCTCCAAATCCAGAAACAAGACGAGCCTCATTAACAATAATACAAGGATCTACCTCTGGAGCTTGTCCATAGAAACGGGCCGTTAACAAAAGCTCGCTATCAGGATGATACCCGTCAATAACAGCTTCAACAATTTGCCCAACAAGTAACTTGTTATGCTTATCGACATTTTTCTTTTGTACTTGAGAAAGCGTTTTCAACCTTTTTGATTTCACGATTTGAGATATCTGATCCGTCATCTGCGCAGCTGCTGAACCCTCTTCTTGAGAATAAGAGAAAATCCCCACATTATCAATCCATCCCTCTTTAACAAAATCAACCAAATCTTGAAATTCTTGATCTGTTTCTCCAGGAAAACCAACAATAAATGATGAGCGGATATAGATATGAGGAAGACGTGAGCGTAATTTAGTTAGTAGCTCAAGAATTTGCTCTCGAGAAGTTGTTCTGCGCATGCTTTTTAATACGCGATTGTTAATGTGTTGAAGAGGGATATCGACATAAGGAAGTAATCTAGGGTCTTTCTCCATAATATTAATGATATCGTCATCGACTTCATCGGGATATAAATATAACATCCTAATCCAATAATCACCGGGCTCTTTA
This sequence comes from Chlamydia sp. BM-2023, assembly GCF_964023145.1. Classification (NCBI taxonomy): domain Bacteria; kingdom Pseudomonadati; phylum Chlamydiota; class Chlamydiia; order Chlamydiales; family Chlamydiaceae; genus Chlamydia; species Chlamydia vaughanii. The sequence goes on from NZ_CAXIED010000001.1 coordinate 1,265,374, forward strand.
AGCAGCTCTTCCAAAACACTAGCTAAACGAGACTTTCTATCAGAAGAGATGTCTTTTCCATAGTCGCCTAAATCCTGAGCAATCAAAATGACTTCTTTAACTCCCATCTTTAGTAATAGACGGAATTCTTTAACAATTTGATCTAAGGGCTTACTTCTTAAGTCACCTTTAATAGAAGGAATAATACAAAAAGCACAGCGTTTACGACATCCTTCTGCTATCTTTAAATAAGCATAATGCTTAGGGGTTGATAACTTTCTAGGGATTTCTCCCATCTCTAAATAACTTTTTGAGGAGAGTTTTTCTCCTGATTCTTTAGACTCTATAGCAGATAGAATATGCTCAACATCTCCAGAACCCAAAACATAATGTATGTAGGGGAGCCAAGGTTTTAACTCTTCCTTATGCTTGGATACCATGCAGCCAGTTAATATAATCTTAGCGCTTTCTTTTTTCGTATCAATAATACGCTGGAGATAACCCATAGATTCATCGCGGGCTGCTTTTAAAAATGCACAGGTATTAAGAATTAAATAGTCGGCTTCAGAGAGTGATTCAGTAGCCTCATAGCCCGCTTTTAATAAAATACCGAGCATAACCTCACTGTCTACAAGGTTTCTGGAGCATCCTAAACTAATAAAATGAATTTTATTCTTAGAAGTCGCCTGATTAAAAAAAACCTGTTCTTTAGTTGTCATGAAGATTCTCTTGTAATTATAAGGAAGATTTCTTGATTCTTTTTGAAAATAAATATAGTATGATAAGCGATTTATCATTTTCTTGAAAGGATTCATCCATGGCTAGTAAGAATCGTGAGATCATTAAACTAAAAAGTTCTGAAAGTTCCGATATGTACTGGACTGTTAAAAATAAAAGAAAAACAACCAGTCGACTAGAACTAAAAAAATATGATAGAAAACTGCGTAGACACGTAATCTTTAAAGAAGCCAAGTAAAAAAATCTATTTACCTGCTAGCTTCTATTATAAGTTGTTGAGTAGGTCATGAAATTAGAACTTCTAATAGCATTTAAGTATCTAATACCAAGGAGAAAGAGGTTATCTTCTGCCATTGTTTCTTTGTTTTCAATAGGCATTATCTCTCTAGTCACTTGGTTATCCATAGTGTTTATTTCTGTAATATATGGTTTAGAACAACGATGGATACATGATCTTTCCCAGCTTCATTCTCCAGTAAAAATTTTACCATCATCAGCGTACTATGATTCCTACTACTATCAAGTAGATAGGCATTCAGATCTTTCGCAATACACAACCAAAACCATAGGAGAGAAGCTTGCCTCTTCTATTATAGATCCCTACGATCCTAATTTAGACTATTCTCTTCCTGAAAATTTTCCAGATCCTGATAAAAATGAAAGCGGAGAGTTAAAAGATCCCGTAAAGATCGCTTTTGAAGTGTTAACTCCCTATCTGCAAAACAATCATGCGCAGCTTCTAGAATACGAAGAGGGTATTGGTCATGTGCAGATGGATAGAATTGCCAACCCTAATAAGTCAGAACCTAGGAGTTTTTCTCAGTTTGTGGCTTATCCATCGGATCAAATATACCAAGATCGTGTTCTTCCCTATGAGCAGACTGATTATAGCTCAGAAGTCCTAAACCCCTTTAACTGCTCTTCAGAAGGGTGGGAAAAAGATTTCATAAATCTACAAAATGAATATCGCGGGGCTTCTATTATTCTGCCCCTTACTTACCGTGATATGGGTTATAGGGTAGGGGACAAGGGAAACTTCAACATTTTTTCACCAGAAAATCAAAAAGAAATCAAACATCCTTTTTGTGTTATAGGATTTTATAATCCTGGACTATCTCCCATGGGGAGTAAAATCGTATTTATTGATATGGAGCTAGCCTCCACTATACGTTCAGAATCTAGCGGATTAGGAATGAATAATGGATTGCACGTTTTCTTCCAAAACACTAAGCAAATTACTCCTATCAAAAGTCATATTGAAGAGATCCTTAATCAAGCGGGCTTAAATAACTATTGGGAAGTAACCTCTCTATACGATTATCAGTATTTCAAACCTATTCTAGATCAGCTGCGTAGTGATCAAATCCTATTTCTTTTGGTCTCTATCATTATTCTAATCGTAGCCTGCTCTAATGTTGTAACTATGTCTATTCTTCTCGTAAATAATAAGAAAAAAGAAATAGGTATTCTTAAGGCTATGGGAACACCTTCAAGAAGCTTAAAAATTATTTTCGGCCTTTGTGGAGCATTCTCAGGAGGAATTGGAGTTGTCCTCGGAACAGTACTCGCTGTTTTAACAATGAAAAATCTTTCCATAATTACGAAGGGATTAAGTTACCTACAGGGAAGAGAAGCTTTTAACTCTACATTCTTTGGACAAAGCTTGCCTCAGGAGATACACGTCCCAACAATTGTCATGCTAGGTCTAGGCACCTTAGTTTTAGCAGCTGTTTCAGGAGCTTTACCAGCAAGAAAAGTCGCAAAGATGCATGTTTCTGATATCTTGAAAGCGGAATAATTATGTCACCACTCATTGAAGCTAAAAATCTTTCCAAGGTTATTCAACACAGCAATCAAGATCTGCAGATACTGCGGGATGTAAACCTTATCTTATATCCTGGAGAAGTCGTTGCTATTACAGGAGCCTCAGGAAATGGGAAAAGTACTTTACTGCATCTCTTAGGAACCCTAGATACCCCATCATCTGGGGAATTGCTTTTTTTAGGTAAAGATAAGGAAAGCTATAACCTACCCGTCTTTAGAAATCAGCACATAGGCTTTATTTTTCAAAACTTCTACCTTTTAGAAGATGATACTGTAATAAACAACGTTCTAACTCCTGCAAGCATTGCTAGGAAAAGTGTTAGAAAAGGCTCCGAAGCATATGAAAAAGCTGGAGAACTTGTGGAATCTGTAGGATTGTCTCATCGTATACATGCGCGCTGTTGCAACCTATCCGGAGGAGAAAAACAACGTGTCGCTATTGCTAGAGCATTAATGAATGACCCTTCTATTTTACTTGCTGACGAGCCTTCAGGAAACCTAGACGATCAGACATCAGAACATATTCACAATCTCTTGCTTTCCCAAGCAAAAAAATCACGCGGAGTGCTTATTGTGACACACAATAAGCAACTCTCACGTCAATGCTCTCGTCAGGGAGTTTTGCAAAATGGAGAACTAGTATTTTAGGAAAAGCGTCATTCTAACTTCGCTCCAGTAGTAAAATCTATCGTATACTGAGGTAAGCGGTTTATAGCTTCTTCATGTAATGTATCCAGTACAGGATGGTAACGAGCTTGCCTTAGAAAATATTTGATGATCCTTTTGTCAGGATTGCTAATTTCTCGATTTTCAAGAGCTTCCTGAGTTAAACCTAGTCTATCGAAATCTTTCCAAGAAGTAAGAGAAATAAGAGGTTCATATAAATGGTGGTTCTCATCAGAAATTTCATTAAGGCAGGGAACCGCAAACATACGCAATTTTTGTCGATTTCCATCAAAAGCACACAAGCGATCCCAGAAGCCAGAATTCATAGCCTGAATTAAACACAGCTGCTCCCAAGAAACTCCATGGACACATAGCTGTAATAAATACTTATCAATGTCTTTGGAAAAAGCTTCGGCGTCAATGCTTTCATTTTCAGGAAGTTTCTGTTGAGCGTGTTCCCGACAAGCTTCGCATAGCTGTCTCTTGATTGGTTTTAAAGCAGAGTTATGCCAATCTTCATTTTGACAATGCCAAGCAAGAAGGGCAAAATCCTCCTTGCTAATCTGTGTGGCAATAAGATGAGTATGAGAAACAAAAATCGAGTCTGTGTTCTTGCCACAACCTGCCCTTCCTAGCCAATAGGCAGCTTTTTCTTCGGGGGTAAGATTTCTTCTATATTCCAGAGGTGGGCGAGGAGCTATGTTTATAAATTCCCTTAACCAATACAAGGGACAATGCTGAAGCAAAATAGAGTCTAATGACTTTAACTGCTGCGCTTCAAGATTATCTAGCAACTTAGAAATGCCAAATTTTGTCACAGCAATCCTTAACTTCCTAGGAAATGTATCCACATATTTTAGAAAATAAAGAGCATCACAATCAGCGTTTTCTTCCAAGGCATTAATCAGCAAACGTGTCTCGCCAATCGTTAAATGTTTTTTATCAATAAGATTACAAAGTACAGGAGGGTAATTATCCCCTAAAATTTCTCTGAGCCCTTTGGAAAAATTCGATCTTGTATAATGCGCTAAAACAGCAATAATAAGTAACGCTATGGCAATAGTCCCGAAAATTCCTGACAAAATAAAACTCGTAGAAACACCAAGAATAATGGCAGGAATTATAGAAATTAAAGCACTTAAAATTGCTAACGCTGTCATAACCAAAGCAGCAATCACACGATCTTGAGTGCGTTTTTCAAAAGGATATGATGCGTGGCAACGGCAATCATTTTTTAAAAGAGAATGCAAAACGATCCCTGACATAATAAACACCCTAAAACTTACAGTATTGTGTAGTTGAAATATGACGGAGTTCTTTGAAGAGTAGGATCTTTATAGATCCTAAAGTGGATATCTGTAGCCACACATCTAAAATATAGAAGGTGACATGGTCGCTATGGCGAAGATTATATCTATAAATTAGTTCTACTAAAAACTTTATTATGAATAAGAGAATTTTTTATTTGATAGGGGTTTGAAGGTGAGTTTCTTAAAAAAATAAATGTGATGAAGAAAAGATGTTAATTGGATTTTGGTAAATAAAAAAATAAAGCTATCTTATTTAGAGTAAATAGGATTTAATTGATAGCAAACAATAAGCAGGGAAAGCTTCTCACACAGTCGTTTAAGCAGGATAAGAAGTTTTCATTTTCTTCAAAAAAAGATAGGGAAGATATATTAACTATCTTTTGGAAAGATAGTCCAAGACTGCTTTTGTTGCTTTTTATTTGGAAAAAAAATTGCACAAATTTATAATTCCCCCTTCTGATAAGGCGGTTATATTACTATGGAAAAAAGAAAAGACACGAAAACAACCCTAGCCAAGGCATCTGATGATCAGCAGAAGTCTTGGTATGTTATCGATGCTACAGGAAAAACTTTAGGGAGACTTTCCTCAGAAGTCGCCAAAATTTTACGAGGCAAGCATAAAGTAACTTATACGCCTCACGTAGCCATGGGTGATGGTGTTATCGTTATCAATGCTGAAAAAGTGCATTTGACAGGGGCTAAAAAAGCTCAAAAAATATATCGATACTATACTGGATATATTTCAGGAATGCGTGAAATTCCTTTTGAAACTATGATATCTAAGAAGCCTTCTTATATTATCGAGCACGCAATTAAAGGTATGATGCCTAAGACTCGTTTGGGTAAGCGTCAGTTAAAGTCTTTACGCATCTTAAAAGGTGATAGCTACAAGACATTTGAATCTCAGAAGCCGATTTTATTAGATGTTTAATTTGGGGTAAGTTGTGGTAAAAAGTACAATACAAGAATCAGTAGCAACAGGAAGAAGAAAGCAAGCAGTATCTAGCGTACGCCTTCGTCCAGGAACTGGTAAAATTGACGTTAATGGAAAAGCTTTTGAAGATTATTTTCCATTAGAAATCCAAAGAGTTACTATTCTTTCCCCTTTGAAAGTTCTCGGAAACATCGAAGAATTTGATTTGATTATCCGAATCAACGGTGGTGGAATTCAGGGACAAGTTATTGCTACACGATTAGGTTTGGCAAGAGCTTTGTTAAAAAAGAATGTTGATTCTAAGCAAGAGTTAAAAAGTCACGGTTTTCTAACTAGAGATCCTAGAAAGAAAGAACGTAAGAAATACGGACATAAAAAAGCACGTAAGAGCTTCCAATTCTCTAAACGTTAGATCTGTTTTCATCATAATAAAAGCAGGCGAGAGTATCTTATGGATAAGATCGCCTGCTTTTTTATTTCTTAAGCAGTTCTCTTAGAGAATGCTTTTAAAATCATCTAAATTATAAAATTAGTTTTTTATCTAGAAAAAGACCTTTCTTCTCTTTGGTATACCATAAAAGGCTCTTCCCTGTTTATGAGGGAAGTAGAAACGGTTGTTAACAAATTCCCCATCTTTTCCCAAGAAACAGTAGACAACCCTTCCTAAGGTTTGTATGGCGTGAATTAAACATGATTCACTTTTCTTCAACATTATATGGGAAATGCGTGATTCTCCGTCGTTTTGGAGGAAAACAAATCCGCCAATGGGGAGATCTTCAAGGCTATCCACGAAATCACAATCTTTGTATTGATCTCTAGCATTTCTTGGGATACTTAAACCATGCGCCTGAAATAAAACATTTAGAAATCCAGAACAATCCACACCATAATCTATTAAAGAATGGTGAACACAGCGTCCTCCCCATAGATAGGGGAGACCTATGAAATTTTCAGACTCTTTAAGTAAAAGATCCATAGAAAACGGCTCGTCAAAAAAACGCACGTGACTCAGGTCACAAAAAAGACTTTCGTGTTCGAAAGGAATTCCCATTCGACTTTGAACCTCTTCAGGGAAGTATACATGTCCTTGAGAGTCGATAGAAAGGGGGGAGCCATAGGGTAGAGGAATATGCCAAGGTTCTAAAAAAGCATTGAAAGACTTAATAGCAGCATTGGGTTGTACATATTGTGATAATTGAGAAAACGAGGTTTTGGAGGATATGTGATTTACTGGATAAGGACGCCAGATATCTTCATCGTTAATTAGTTGAGAATAGGCGTAATATTTGGGCCCCTTATACAGTAAGCGTTCTCCAAATAATAACTGGGTTTCTAACTCACCACCTAAGGACGAAAGATCTGAAACTGGGGCACATAATTGATAATGTCTCATCATTTTCATCCAAATTATAGATTTTCCTATAAATATAGGATAAAGAAATAAAAGCCTAAGTTTCTATACAGTCTAAGATATTATCGAAAACCTCTTCAGGAGAAGGCTTTGAAGGAATGCGAGTTAATTTCCCTAATTTTTGATAATAGTTAATGAGAGGCTCTGTAGATTTCCTATAGCTCTTTAGTCTCTGAATAATAACCTCAGAAGTATCATCAGAACGACGAATCAAATCCACATGGCACTTAGAACACTGGCCTAGACCTTGTTTTTGATTATAGATGCTATTACAAGAAGGACAAATAAATCTAGATTGAATCCTATGAGTAACCTCTTCTTCAGAAACATCTAATTGGATCACGTGGTAATTTAAATGCCTGTTCACCATAAAGTCATTTAAAAGTACCGCCTGATCTAAAGTCCTTGGAAACCCGTCTATAATGCACCCAGATAGACATTCAGGTTGATTGAGCTTTTCTTCTATAAGCTCCCAAACAAGAACATCCGGTACAAGTTGACCCATATCAATATATTTCTGAGCTTTGATCCCTAGGGGAGTAGACGACTTTATCGCAGCGCGAAATAAATCACCTGAACTGAGGTGTGGTATCCCTAGTTTATTAGCCAAGAGCTTCGACTGAGTTCCTTTTCCAGATCCCGGAGGACCCATAATAATATAAAAAATATCTTTTAACATGACTCTTATCTGAATAATGCTGAAACGCTAGTCACTCAAAATATCAAAGAATACCAGTATTAAACTGTTTCAAATGAACTTCGATACGACGGCAAAACTAGCGGCGTTTTTAGAGGTTAAAATGAAAATAAGCATAAAAAATGTGGGTTCTATTTGGCAATCATTAACATTAAAAATTCAAATAAAGTTCAAGAGAGAGTTTTTAAAAAGATTTGAAATAAAAGAAAACCGACTATAGAATGCCTTGTCCTTGAATTTCCCATGTATTTAAAGAGCAATATTTGAGATGACTGCTTCAACAACTGCATATCAAAATAGTTGTAATGCTCATGTTTTAAGCTTCTTTAGACATGCCACAGAAGATGATGGTTCCTTGTATGGGATATCTACAGTTTCTAGGGGACCTCTAGATCCTCTAGTTAGAGAGCGTCAGGTTTCAAATCTAACTATTAACAATTTACTCCTTGTTAATAAGATTACTTCGTTCTCCACAGCTCCTCTTGCTCAGATAAGTAGTATTGCTGCTTTTGCACCAAGTCCTTCTACCCATCTACGATCTTTATTTAAGAAACGTGAACGCATCTCCAGATCCTCATCTTTGAACATCTTGAGCAGATTGAATGACGATGGCAGCCAGGAGACACCACAGAAAATAGTTTATTTGAGCTGTTGGGCATGCTGGAAAGATTTCATAAGTTGTATGGTAAATGCAACAGTCGGTTCTTTTATACACAATATAATCACTATTGGTTCTCTGATTAAAAGAATCTTACGTCTGAAACGCGAAGAAAAAGAAATTGTACTTTTCCTTAAAAAAAATTCAGGACTTAGTCCTTACGAACGTGGGTCATATATAGCTTCTGCATCAGCTGCGTATCACTCTCGCCAAGCTGCTTATCGGATGCTTGCAGAAAAAATAGCTGGGAGCGCTATATTTATTATTTATTTCTTAACTTTGATTGCCTTTATTGTAGCGACTGTTCTCCTATTCCAGGTACAGACATATGGTGCCGGGGTATTTACAATAACATTTTCCGTAACGACTTTTTTAATGCTGCCTAAGGTTAATAACTTAGCGGACAACGGTATTGCCCTGTTCTCTGGAATAGGTGGAATGCTCATGGGTCTTTTGTTCATGGCCCCATCAGTGTTTTCTGGTTTGGCTATATTTATAAGCGGTATGATTCAAATGATCTCAGCCTTAATAGCCCTGTGGCTCACTCACACGAGACGTTGTTCCCGTAACAAGGCTGTAGATTCTATGCATCAATCTTTGCTCTCCTTACGTATCAGCGAGCAACTCAAAAATCCTCAATCAAGGGACATACTTGCCCAGCAAGTTGCTATGCGCTGCTTAACCCCATACACGCACTTATTATGTCCTAACACATTCCCTAAATATAACCCCAAAAAAGATTCAGAAGAAAATATTGCGCTACAAAAGCGCTATCAATATCAAATTTATACACCTCTTACGAGTCTACCCGACTTCTCTCCTCCACAAACAATATTTCCCCCCGCAGACACCCCACCTTCATACAGAGACACCATTTCTTCCCCGGTTATTTATCCCGAAGATTCACCTCCAAGCTATGAATATGTTCTGAGAACATCAAATCAAGAACAAGTTAATCAAAACAACCAAACCAACTAAATATAGGTTATAACATCTATGGCGTGCTATTTATATTTTGGGCGAGAAGATCTCTCCATGTTCTCAACGGCACAGAAAGCGGCTTTTGTTGCCTTTGATATGATTACATTCCCATTGGTTGCGACAATTATAGGTGTCGTGGCCTTGTTATTGTGCGTATTAAAATTAATTTTTAAAATTATACGCTTTCAAATAACCGGGTCCTCATCTAGAGGCCTTGAAGTAGAGTTGGCCACAGAACATCTGATACTGATCCCTTTTTTAGGTAATATTCTTCATGGATGCAACCTCGCAAGACATGCTTTTTCTGAGGGTTACGCTAAACCATTCTCTATTAATTCCTGCATTATGTTTATGCAATCCGGGCCAAACTACCTTGCTCGCGTAATAAAATGGTAAAGATTTCTTAAAATTAAGAATACTATTAATTTATTAATAACATTAATTAAAGAATTAAAATTTCTAATCATTTATAATTCTTTTCCCAAACACCTAACTAAGTTAATTTATGACTATAAGAGCTGATTCTCTAAAAAATCAAGTGTTCCTATCCAACTCTCTTGTTCGAAAAACGATGCTTAATTTCGTAGATCCAGGAGAACATAAGCTAATAACCTTCTCCTCAGAGAGTGGAATCGATAGATTCTTAAATCAAGAGGCTGTTGCTACATCCCGTGGGATAAGCCGGTTTGCGCAAGCCTCTGGTGTTATAATCCCGACCGACGATTCACCCTCTGTTCCAACTATTGTTGCTATTGAAGGCATGAATCTAGGTTGTCATTGCCTGGAACAACTCTGCTGGATGAGCTTTATAGTTCGCATGTTTAATTGTGTATCCGGTGGGGCTGGAAATGAGCGATCGGAATTCGTTATTGGAGCAATTGCAATTGGAATTCTTCTTTCGATTTGCCTTATTGTTTTTGGCTCTTCAATAGCGTCTGCTGTTACAAGTGCCATTAAAGTGAGCGAGGCCTCTAAAGAAATACGAGGCTTAGAGCGATCAAATCAGTTTATTTTGGAAAAATTACACGAAACTACCGAGTCTTCAATAGAAACAACGAGAGCAAAAACAGCAGCTGTTACTACCATGCAGGCTAATTGTCATACGATCTCAGCATATAAGCACTACAGGGCTACAAGGATCGCTTTCTTAGTATCCGCTCTTATTTGTTCCATAGGTCTATTTGCACTAGCCGTTGCTGCTATATTAGGAATCTTCTTTGCCGCTCCGGGGGGATCTGTAGCCATCGCATCCGCAATTATTGGTTGTTGCGCTGGAGGAGGAGCTGTTCTCGGTCTCGGTTGTTTAGGTTTTCTTGTAACTTCTGTTCACACGATGGTAAAAAAACAAAAACAGGTGATGGCAGAATTAAAACGAGCTGTTCTTTGCTCTATGGTTAGCGACCTTATTACAAATAATCCCGGGGAATACGAAAACAGTGCAATTAGCCAATCAATAGCACGATCTTGCGTTGCCAATATTGTTGATACTAGTCTTCTTAAACATGCAGAAGGCGTTGTTTTAACTGGGTATTCTAACAGAGAACATCGACATGAAGAATACGATAGACCTCCTCCTTATAACCCCTACGAGTACCTTCCTCCATCTTATGAAGAAACGATAAGACGGCAATCATAGTAAAGAAGTTCTCAAACTTCTTTATATGCGGTTCTTAGAGGACTTATTAGATAATATCTAATTTGTACAATGAGGAAATAGTGTCGAAGTCGTTCAAATCATAGGCATCTGAAGCTAGAATCCAAAATAGGGGGGTGTGACTCCTCCCTAAAAGTTCTATAGGATAGGGTGACGCCACTCTTTCTTTAGGGAAAAATAATTTTTTCACAATATCCTTTTTCTTTTCTCCTTGGACATAGACAACCACATGTTTTGCTTTATCTACGGCGGGGATGGTAAGAGTCATTCTTTCTGTTGCTAATTGGGGAACTTCATTAAATACAACCAAACGCTCTTTTTCTTGCAGAGCCTGTGTATTAGGGAATAGGGATAGAGTGTGGCCATCTTCTCCAAGGCCAAGCATGATCATGTCGAAACTTGAATTAGGGACTATAGATTCTATAATTTCTTGATATTTCGAAGCTCCCTCAGGATTTTCAACCTCCATACGGAAGATTTGTTCCTCAGGAATGGATAAATCCCGAAGAATACTCATTGCCTGGCCATAATTGCTTTCTGCAGATGTATGAGGAACCTTTCTTTCGTCTCCCCAAAATAAGAAGATCTTCGAGGGATCTGAGAGTTTCTCTTTATTTTTTACAACTTCTTGAAAAATTGCTAGAGGTGTTCGTCCTCCAGAAAGAGCAATATAAAAAGCTCCCGATTGCTTTATTGATTTATTTGCAGTAGCTATCCAGTCCTTGCTTGCCAAATCAATAAACAACTCCGTCTTTTTTATAAGAAGAAGCTTATTCGTTTCGTTAAAGTTAACTAATGTTGCCATAACCATCTCAAATTAAGATTTTATTACAGAGGACGCCAACTTCTTCCGTCAGCTTGCAATAGTTCTTCTGCTTCTTTAGGCCCTGAAGATCCCGCAACATAGTTAGGAAAAATAACATCCGAAGAATCTTGTTCCCATCGTTTCAAAACAGGAGTGAAGAGTTCCCAGGCGGCCATAACTTCATCACTAGATGTGAATAATATCCTATCTCCTAAGATACAATCGCAAAGTAATCTTTCATATGCTTCGGGTGTTGTTGTTTTAAAGTAGCTGTCATAACGAAAATCCATTTTTACAGGACGTACAATATTGTTAGTTCCTGGGACTTTGCAATTAAATTTCAGAGCGACACCTTCGTCTGGTTGTATGCGAATAATTAAAAGATCATTTTCTATAGGGCATACAGAACAGGATTCCGCGGCAAATAAATTATAGTATGATTTTTTAAATGTTATAGAAATATCAGTGGAACGTTTTGAGAGGCGTTTTCCAGCTCTCAGATAAAACGGGACGCCCAGCCAACGAGGATTATCGACAAACATTTTTAATGCTACGTAAGTCTCTACCATAGAATCTGGAGCAACGTTTTCTTCCTCACGATATCCAAGAACAGAAACTCCCTGTACTTCTCCAGGACCGTATTGTCCGCGAACAACATCTTTTTCAGAAAAGGCGCGTATTTTCTTAAGAATATTGATCTTTTCTTTTTTGATTTCTTCAGAGTTAAAAGCTGCTGGAGGTTCCATGGTTAATAAACATAAGAGCTGCATCATATGGTTTTGAACCATATCCCGAAGCATTCCAGATTTTTCCCAGAGATTTCCTCGAGTGCCTATTCCGATACTTTCGCTGAGGCTAATTTGAACATGATCGATGTATTGTGAATTCCAGCATGATTCAAATAGGGTGTTTGCAAAACGTATCGTAAGGATATTTTGAACAGTTTCTTTTCCTAAATAGTGATCTATACGATAGACGGAATCTTCATTGAGATTTTGATCTATGCATTTTTGCAATTCTTGAGCACTTTGCAAATCTACTCCAAAGGGCTTTTCTATGATCACTCGTGACCAGGGAAGTCCCTCACCTTGATTATGATAAAAAAGACCCTGCTTATTTATGTTCTCAATGATTTCTGGGAAGTAATTCGGAGGAGTAGATAAATAAAATAGGCGATTTCCCTGAGTTCCGTAGGCTCTATCAATTTCTTCAAGTCTGTCTTTTAAAGAGGCGTATCCTTCGGAATGGGAAAAATTTGATTCATGATAAAATATGCGAGATTCAAATTCTTCCCAGATGCGAATATCTAGCTCTTGAGCTCGTGAAAAACTTTGTAGAGCTTGTTTCATTTCTTCTCGAAATTGTTCGTGACTCTTTTTTCTTCTTGCGAAGCCTACACAAACGAAATGCTCAGAAAGCCTACCTTCTTTAATTAAGTGGTAGAGGGCAGGGAAGAGTTTACGAGCGGTAAGATCTCCGGTAGCTCCAAAGATAACCATTACGCATGGAGGACATGGAGGTAGGATTCTCCCGCCATCTTGATTTTCATTACTTGTCGTTTCCATCACTATAGGAACCTCTTGACACAGATAAAAACGTTTAGAATAACAAAAAAGGAATAAAAGTACCTATGTGGAAACTTACTAATTTCCTGGGGGAGACCTAGCTAGGAGGAGAAGTAAACATTTTTATAAAATGTTCATTGGCTAATTTCTAGTGAATCCTTTCCTAAACAACACTTAAATACCTTTTTCATAAAAGCTTTCAAACAATAAGAGGAAGCTTAGATCCTCAGCAATCTGTTTGAGTGCTGTATGGATATAAAAGTCCTAATAGTCCTTTAAAAACAAGATATTATTGATATTCCTATGGGATTAAGGAGCCTTCACATAACGAAAATCTACGACTCCTGTAGGAGAAAAACCAAGATTCGAGAGCTTTTTATTTAACGCGAAGTTGAAAGCATCATGATAAATAGGCTCAATAATATGAACCGATTCTAGATATAGCGATGCCTGAGAAATAAGTTCCTGGCGTTTTTTTTGATCATTTTCCTTTTGAATTGTAGCTAGGAGAGATACGAAGTCTTTATTTTCTAGAATATAAGGAGGCACGCCTGAAGGATGAGCAAAAATAGTTAGGAACGCCATAGGATCTGAAAAATCGGCGAACCATCCTCCCGTAGATACAGAAAACTGTCCGGAAGCTAATTCGCTTTGTAAAAGAGCAAATTCTTTTCCTGCGATAGAAATGGTAAATCCTAGGATATCTTTCCATTGTTCACGAATTAGCTGAACTAGCATAGCGCTTGCTGAAGAGCCTGCGGGGAAAACTAGAGAATGACTTTCCAGATCTTTTGCACAAATATTTAGCTCTTCAAGGGCTTCTTGAAATAGCTTTTTTGCTAAGTGTTTACGTTGTTCTTTTGAGGGAAGTGTTAAAACAGGGTACGTATGGATGCTGCTAGGCAATAAATGTCGTGCTGGCTGGGCCCTATCTAAAAAGATTGTAGAAACTAAAGATTCTTTATCTAAGGCTAAAGCTAAAGCTTTTCTTAGTTTTGTATGATTTAGAGGAAACTTATTTATGTTAAAAGTTATCCAAGAGGTTCCTGCAACTTCAAAAGTTTGAAGATTTCCCTTTTTTTCTAAACGAGATAAAGCTTCTGAAGGAATGCGTTCTCCCCAGGGAGGTCCTTGCCAATGAAGCTTTCCTTGATTAAATAATAGAGACGCCGTGTTTGCATCAGGAATAAAATGTACTGTGATCTCTTGTGTTTTAACTTGCTTTTGATCGTAGTAGTACGGGTTTTTTTCAAGCTGCATCCATTGCTTATGTTTTATCTTTTTAGGATAAAAAGCCCCATTAGCAATAGGAAGTGCAATTTTTGAATTTCTTTGATTTTTATGAACAGGGAAGAAAATAGGTAAGGATAACAACTTTAAAAAGTGAGAAGTTGGCTCTTGCAGCTCAATAACTAGAGTTTTATCATCTTTCGCGTAAAAACCTGCCTGCTCAGAAGCGTTCCCTAAGGGATTTTTTTCTGCTTTTTTTATGGGATCAAAAGCAAATTGATATACTCCGGTAACTTCATGATTTACAACTTGTTTCCAAGAAGAGATAAAATCGTCTGCTATGATGGGGTCGCCGTTACTCCAAAATGCTTGTCTTAAATGAAAAGTGTAAGTTTTCCCGTCGTCAGATAATGAATACCTTTCTGCAAGAGCAGGCTCGATTGCTCCTGTAAGAGTATTCTCCTGAACTAGACCTTCATAGATGTGTTTAATTAAATTAATATCAGAGAGCAGGCGCACTTCTCGGGGGTCTAAAGACCTTGGCTCGTCTCTCATGCTAATAGAAAGCTGATCTTGGGAACCCCGAAATTTCTTACATCCGTTTAATGTTAATGAGGAGGAAATGAGGATTCCGAGAAAGATTCCCATTGATATCTTGCGCATGGAGAAACCGTTAATTTCGTTTTGCTTGAGAGAAACAACTCTCGTCCTAACCCTGCAATCATGGCAGCATTATCTGTGCATAACTTAGATGAAGGAAAGTATAAAGGCAAATCCAGAGTCTCGCGTAATAAGTTTTGGAAATACTTATTATTTGCTACTCCGCCACCAATGAGTATGGATCTGCACGAAAATGTTTTTATAATACTGGGAAGTTTTTGCGCAATAGTTGTAAATGCCGCCTGTTGAAAAGAAGCTGCGATATCATTTTTTTGGCTTTGAGAAAGCTCTGGAAGAGGGGAGCGGTTATTGCTGTTATTTCCTTTAATAGCATAGAGAACCGCTGTTTTTAGACCACTAAATGATAGGTCATAACCAGGAACCTTAGAAGCAGAAAAAGGATAAGATGTTGTGCATCCATCTGCTGCCATTTTTTCTATTAATGAGCCTCCGGGATAAGGGAGACTCAAAAATCTTGCCACCTTATCAAAAGTTTCTCCTATAGCATCGTCTCGCGTCTTTCCAATAAGCTTATATGTTAGAGGATCTTCCATGAAAAACATCGCAGTGTGGGCACCAGAAACCACTATGCCTAAAGCTGGAAATTCTATGTTTTCAGCTTCCATATAAGCTGCGTAAAGGTGCGCTTCAACATGATTAACTCCAATCATAGGTTTTTGGCATCCCAAGGCGAGACCTTTAGCAAAATTCACGCCTATGGACAGGGAGCCTATAAGACCTGGAGTCGTGGTTACTGCAATGAGGCCAATATCGTCAAGAGAGACACCAGACTCTTTTAATGCTGTATTCACGACTGAGGGAAATACTTGAAGATGTGCTCGAGAAGCCATCTCAGGGACCACACCTCCATAGGAAGCGTGCTCTTCTTGAGAGGCAACTACGTTGGAGATTATCTTGCCACTAGCGTCTACCAAAGCACAAGCTGTCTCATCACAGGAGCTTTCCAACCCAAGGGTAAGCATAAAAACCAAAGAAAAATATAAAGTAGTGTTCTATAGTAAAAGGGAGTTCTCAATATCATCAAGGAAAACTTCACGAGAGTGGTCATGAAAAAAAAAGTAGCGGTTGACGAGGCTTTAAAAAAAATTCTAAGTAGGGAAGGCGCTTCGACTCAAGAAGAAATTTGTGAAAAACTCTCTTTATTAGGAGTAGCAATCACCCAATCTTCAGTATCACGTTGGTTGCGTCGCGTCCACGCTATAAAAGTCCCCGGTGAAAAGGGAGCTCGCTATGCTTTACCCCCATCTGTTGATGATTCTGGAATTAGGCACCTAGTCCTCTCTATCCGCCACAATTCTTCTCTCATAGTCATTCATACTGCCCCAGGATCGGCATCGTGGATAGCAAGCCTCATTGATAAAAAGTTTGCGGAAAGTATTTTAGGCACTTTAGCTGGAGACGATACAATTTTTGCGACCCCCATCGACGAATCAATGATTTCCTTGATAGTTAAAGATATAGAAAACTTCTTGCTAGTTTTTTCTGATTAATTGCATGATTATGCTTTAGGGTTAGATAAATATGCATTTCTAGTTTATGGAACACTTGGTTGCTACAACAAAGGTGCTTCTACGTGGATGCGGGTACACGCTGTTTGTCAGCGGAATCTCCATACTCTGTGGCTCCTTATTAGGTTTAGTTATTGGAACGGTGACTTCGCGTTATTTTCCATGTCGCATTACTCGATGGTTAGGGAATCTTTACGTCACAGTAATTCGCGGCACACCTCTGTTCATTCAAATTCTTATTTTTTATTTTGGGCTCCCTTCTGTAATTAGGTTAGATCCCACGCCATTAATGGCAGGACTAATAGCCTTAAGTATCAACTCTTCAGCTTATCTTGCAGAAAATATTCGAGGTGGAATTAACGCTCTATCTGTAGGCCAGTGGGAGTCAGCGAAAGTATTGGGATACAAGAAGTCGCAAATTTTCGTTTATATCATCTATCCTCAAGTTTTTAAAAATATCTTACCTTCTTTAACTAATGAGTTTGTCGCGTTAATTAAAGAGAGTAGTATTTTAATGGTTGTTGGCGTTCCTGAACTTACTAAGGTAAGCAAAGATATTGTCTCTAGAGAGTTGAATCCTATGGAGATGTATAGCATTTGCGCTGGTTTATATTTGCTAATGACATCGTTATTTTCTTATGTTGCTAGATTGTTGGAAAAAAGGAGGGGTTATGACTGTTAAGGTTAGAAATCTGGGATATTCCATAAACAACAAGCACATTTTATCCAAAGTATCATTCTCTTTAGAAGAGGGGCATATCACCCTATTTGTTGGTAAAAGTGGATCTGGAAAGACAACAATACTAAGAGCTCTTGTAGGATTGATAGAGCCCTCTTGCGGGGATATTGCTATTGAAGGAGAAACACCTGCTTTAGTTTTTCAACAACCTGAACTATTCCCTCATATGACGGTTTTGGGAAATTGCATGCATCCTCAGATTATTGTTAAACATAGAACTAATGAAGAAGCTAGGGATCGTGCTTTTGATCTTTTAAAGCTTTTAGCTATTGAGGATATCGCTGAAAGTTACCCTTTTCAGCTTTCTGGAGGGCAAAAACAGCGTGTGGCTATTGTACGTTCCCTATGTATGGATAAGCGTACGTTACTATTTGACGAGCCCACATCAGCTTTGGACCCCTTTTCCACCTCTGCATTTAAGCGGCTTTTAGAATCTTTAAGAGATCAAAATCTTACGTTGGCAGTTTCTACCCACGACATGCAGTTTGTTCAAGGTTGCCTAGATCGCGTGTATCTCGTGGATCAGGGAGAAATTATCAGTACCTATGATAAACGCTATGGCGATTTAGATAGTGAACACCCATTGAATCTCTATTTAAACTCTACAAGATAATCTTGGATATTACAGCTGCATAGCTGCAGCTGTAAATTGTTAGTACTTTCTCCAGCTACACGATAACTCTGCTTGCATAATATAGAGATCCTGCAAGGACCATTCCGTTTTTTCGTCATTTTCAACTTGTATAGATATACCTGAACAATTGCTATTAACTATAAATGTCTTGGCATCGCCAGGGGTCAGTTCTACAATATCATAGCTCTGCCCTCGCAGTACCATAGTTCCTGTTTGCGTAAGTGGTATACGCTGATAGCTTGTTTTTTCTTGGAGTTGTTTTTTACGATTCCAATTAGCTTGTTCATAGTATACTCGAAGTTTTACACTCGGATTCTTATAGTCTAAAATTGAGGGGAGTAAAGCCTTTAAAGTAAGGTCCCAGGTATATATTCCAGGATATTTCCCATATAAGATGTCATCCTGAATCATAAAACACTGACAATCTTCATTCATCTGAGTATATTTAAGGGAACTTATAGGAAATATTCCTGAACAAGAGGAACTTTTTGCCCCCCAGGTAAATCCAATTAATCCTTCTGAAAGCAAATCTATAGGAAGAGAATTTTCAAGAAGATAATTCAAACCCGTGGAATATAATAGATTTCCTTCCATAGATGGCGGGGATAATGGGGATAATGGCTCTAAAGTGGGTTCATAGCTATTTTTACTTGCCAAGTACTTTTCTAAATACTCCAAAGATATGGCATCTGAACGTTCTTTAGGATCTCCCACCCCTGCAAGTCTATTCCCATTCATATCAACAGCACCATGAAATTTCCCACCAGATACCGGCATCATCTGAAATTGTACGGAGGTAATATCTGCATCGTGTTTTTTTACTTTTGTATGTGTTTCCGTAAGATCATCTAAAATAGGACGCAATTGCGCTCCTAAGTATCCTACAGATACAGCATGAGAATCTTTGGCTATTTCAGGAGTCTCTAAACCACAAATCGCATGAGCATTCATGTTTATATCTCCATACATCACACCGCCGTATGCTGAAAGGAACTTCTGATAAATCTCTAGTAATATAGATTGTACAAGGTAATTATGATCGTTTACCGAAGAATCTATACCCTCCTCTAAAAGGATCTTTAAATCTTTAAGTTCATCTAGGAGATCTTGTATCGAGATCTTCATAAGATTCATATCTCTTTCTAAAGATACAATTTTGTCCTCGCTATTTTTATTGCTTAAATTATCAATATCTTGGGAGTGACTATCTAAAATTGTCCTAATTTCTTGAATGTTATCGCAAACACTACTGATATCTATATTTTCAGATGTTGTCGTATGCTTAGCGAACTTTTCTACTACGCTTATCGTCTTTTGAAGCAGAGAGGTTAAAGGTTCTTTGTTTTGGTTGGATGTAGGATGAAAGAAAGAATTACGCTTTCTCATAGTTTTGTCTCATAAAAATAATTAATTACTAATTTCGTACATTAGTAAACGATTTAATTAATAAAAATATTATTTATTATTAATTTATTAATTATTTTCTTGTGTAGACTCTTGCTGTTTTTCCCAGGGCAAAGGCGATACCGTTTGCGGAGGAGTAGAGTCTCCTAAAGAAGAGAAGAGCTTATCCGCCAAACTATTGAACGGGCTGGCTATGGTATAGCTTTTTAGCAGGGCAATACGTGCATAGGCTGAAGACCAGTCAACTTCTGGGGAAGATATAGATCCTCGAATTTTGATGAGGAAAAAGTTTTTCGTTTTTAGAGATGTGTTATGGAAGTATTTTTTAATAACTTCAGGATCGATACCCAAAGTCATAGAAATTCGATCTTTAATAATATCTGTTTTTCCCCATAGGGCAAGGCGTATTCTGTTATCGATCAAAGCGTCAAACCGCTTACAAATAATCGTACCTTTTTGAACTGAGAAAAAGATGGGGGTGAACCACGACTCTACGAATTGTTTGTTTTCTTCGATATCAAGAAATTGAAATAGGTCATACATAGTTCCTGTATTGGCTATAGAAATTTTCCCGAAGTCTAAAATTGCCGATTGAATATGAAACTCCTCAAAGGAATATGGCGAGATCGGAAGATAGAAATTTTGTTTGTTTACGTGGAGCAAAACAGGATGTTGCGAGTAGGCGCTTCCCGAAATTAATGGGTTAAATTCTTGGAAGAAAGCTCGATTAATTTCTTCATTAATTTGTAATGTTGCTGTGAGATCATCTTCTAAAAGGATAGCCTTTTCTGTAAGAATAAGAGGAATATAGGCTTGAAGATTTGCAGAATCCACACGTACGGTAATGGGTCCCTGACCATGTAAAAAGTGATGGTTAATACCTACATTAATTCTAGGGCCTGCTAAAGAGGAAATCTTCACTTTTACATCTGGAGAAATAGGAAAAATCCCCGTGATGAATGATGAGGGGATGTATTTCCAATCAGCAGTTTGGATAAATTCCCTTTTGGAAGGGTTTAGTAAGTGTTCTGCTGACCCCTTAATGAGGAATTCTGCGGATGTTTTACTATCTTGACTTGGAGCTAGACAGCTTCCCTGTAGGTCATACTGAACTTTAGTATCTAGATTATTCGAGTATATAGATCCTGATAGATTGTTGATAATGAATGTTTCTTTAGAAATATGATCATAGAAAATTAAAGGGTTTGTCGATAGGGAGCCTTCAAAACCTCCCTCTGTAAGCAAAGAAAGGCAGGATAATCCTGTTTTATGCTCAGCACAAGAAAGTTTAGAGATGTCTAATCTGGCAACTGCTGTTCTATGAAGTGTGCACGAGGGGAAACACGAAGCATTCTCAAAAAATGACGTGTACCGTTCTGGAGTGATTTCCCATTGTAGCATCCCTTGAGTTTTTGAAGACAACGTCAACGAATTGTCCATTATGAGTTTTACATCACCTCGAAGAGCTTCTGTTTTCAAGGAGGCTATAAGAACCAGCTGGTCTTCTTCTTTGGGATTATAGTTAAGAGAAAATGTCATACTTCCCGTAGGGCCAACGTAAGTAGATAAGCAGGCTTCTTTCTGTTGTATTCTTAAAACCCTATCAACAGGGAAGTCTATAACCTCCCCAGAACTTTGGATCTTGATATTCTGGATGTCTATAGGTTTTTCAACATCTATAACAGACACTAAAACATCAGGAATAAGAACACGTGAAGGGGGAAGTTTAGAATCCTCAGGATCCTCAATCATCAACTGTAAATTTCCCTTTGTTAAAGACTTTCCCCCGTCAGTATGGAAAGAAAAGCTGGCCTTTGTAAGTTGTAATGGAGTTAGGACAGGGGAAATCATACTTAGAGGTAATGATGTCAGCTTTCCATGAACTAATGTTGAACAAGTCTCTGGTTTTATAGACTCATTAGGCTTCCCAAATTTTCCATGAATGAAAACCTCATTTTCTCCTGCGGTAATTTTCCCTGAAAACTTGGGGAAATAAATATGTTTCTGAGAAAAATGAACTTTCCCTGAAAAACTTGCTTCAGCATAGGAAAAATGCTCTGAGAAGTCTTTCTTTAATTTCTCCCCGAGATGGTATGTAGCATCACCTTGAAATAGCATTGTTTGTAGTGTTCCTGAAAACGAGCTTCTTATTTTTAATAAGGAGTTATCAAGATCTGCGAAAGCTGTAAGTTGGGAATTTTTGTATTCACCTCGTACTTCTAAAGAATAATAGGGAACTTCTAAGGGGATATTAACTACAAAAGGCCTGGGGAACAATGCCCTTAAATAAGTATGAGGCAACATAGACTGTTGCAAGAGAAATTCAGTACGTTGTTTTTTATTATCAATGGTCATACTACCATTAACATAAGACTGAGCCGCTCCTCCAAATACAGCTACTGAAGATCCTCTTATATATGTGTATCGGGAGGTTTTGTTAATAGATACTTCTGCATTTTTCATCTGCACGGAAAGATTAGGATCTTTCGGAGACAAAGCAACTGATGGAAGAGATGCCTTGAGGGAAATTTCCATATTTTTCCATCTTGTAATATCTAGAGGAATGGAAGCTGTAGAAATATGCGCGCGAATTTGCTGACTAGAAATTTTTGTGGGAATAGCAAGGATTTCAGACCATAAAGAAGAGGCTATTTTAGGCTGTAGCTCTATAAAGGAGGGGCTTCCTTCTACAATATGCAAAGTAGACTGATGTATATACCCTTGAAGCTTAGCTTGCGATTGGGTTCCCTGAACTGTTGCCGTCATAAGAATTTTCCCATTGGCATGGGCTGCGGCAGCTTCTAAATCGATAACATCTTCTTCAGAAAGAACGCGGTCGCAAATCGGGTGGGCTATAAAAAGCTTAAAAAAAGAGACAGGAACAGAATGCAGCTCTGCTTTTATATTCACCTTAGGAGAGAGTATACTTTCTATAAACACTCTTCCTGTGACATTACCTTCTGTGGCCACTCCCTTAACTATAAACTTCTCGGGGGTCTTTTCAATATAAAATCCTGAGAGAACTAGCGTTTCTCCTTTTACCGTTTTCATGGTTATAGAACCATGTTCTGATAATATAGAACTATTCGCTAAATAGGAAACAAACGCTCCAGGATCTAGGTTGCCAATACTTGGCTTATCTATAGTCAGGGATTCATCGATTTGCAATGACCATCCAGATAAGGCTATAGCCTTTGGCTGCTTATAAAGAAGAAGACGTAGGAGAGACCCATCTATTTGCATTTTTTCAGCTGAAAAAAATTCTCCCTGTTTGTCCTTTCCTATAATTTTTACCTTCTTGGCATATTGAGGACCGAACCACGACAACTGCAAGTCTTCAATATCACAAGATAAACCCGTCTCACTATGAATTAAAGACATCAGGAGATACTTCCCAGATCCTTGAGATAGAATAGAAGGTAGAAAGTATAGAAAAGTCAGGAACATTCCTAAACTTACACTTATTCCTAGAGTTTTAAACCAGGATCTTTGTTTCATCGTAGCTGCCTAGCAATATCTGTAAGAGTTAAGTTATAAGGGCTTTGCTTTGCCTGATCAAACATACCCCTGAAACTATTTTGTATTAGACTTAAAGCAGCAGTTGGGTGGATTTGATTAAAGCTATCCAAATGAAGGAGTTTTTCAACCACCTCTTTAATAGTGGTTTGTGAAATATTGTGCGTCGGTTTGTATGTTTTCTTATAAGAAAGAATTAAGCCTTCATGTTCTAAAATATCCAAACATTGTGAGATCTCACCAATAGGAATTTTAGAATCTCTAGCTATCGTTTTTGCAGTAGGGGGAGGTAGAGCCTGATCAAAATCTCTCGAGATTACAGAAAGAATATAGGTGCTTACTACAAGTTTTACATAGCAATTTGGCAAGTACTTCTCACTAGGAAGAATAAAATTGCATCCCTGATTTTGAATAAGAAATGCCAAGGATCCCCCGAATAAATAGATCAGCGCATAAAGGTACAGCAGTAGTAAAAATGAAGGTAGAGCAACTAAAGCCCCATAAGTAAAACTGTAGTTAAATAGGTAAAACTGTAAGCAAAAGAACACCTTTTGAGAGATTACCCACAGTGTTCCCGCTGTTAAAGCGGCAATTAAAGCGGCAGTTTTTTGTACTGAAACCCTAGGTAAAAACGCATAACAGCAAAATAAAGTAAGATAGATAAGCAAATAAGGTGTGAGCCTTGATAAAACATATAGGGCTGACATTAAATGGCTTAGAGCAAATATCTTAGGGTATTGTATTGGAACAATCTGAGTAATATAAATCCATGAACCCGAGACAATAATAAAGATCATAGGGCTAATTAAAGTGATAATCAGGTAAGCAATGAGTCTCTGAATTGATATAGGGGTCCATCCTGTTCTAAAAATCTTATTCAAACCATCTTCTAGGGATAACAACATAAGAATCCCTGCCCAACAGAATACAAAGAAACTACCTACGAGCACTAATCCGATATTACTGGTTGTAGCGTGGTAAGCAGCTTCGACAATTGCTAAAATAGGTTCCTTATAGTCAGGGAATTTAATGAGGAGCCATTCTTTCCAATCAAGATTTGAAAAGAGATGCTGAGATAGCCTAATGAAAAATACAAGAATGGGAACGCAGCTAAACAACCCATAATAGCTTAAAACGCAAGCTTCTTTAGAAACTTCATTTCTTACTAAGACCTTTGGAGCAAGAAAGAAAGATCTTAGAATTCGATTATTTCGAAATCTCGAATTAGGATTCTTTTTTTTTTTAGAAAATAACGAGAGTTTTCGAAACATAGTTACATCAAAATCATTTTTTACTTATTTTAATAAAAAACGATTATTTAATACTAAGGTTTCGATATTTTTATTTATTAACTCTCATCTGTTTTTAATACATGAGATTAATAAGAACAATGGAAACTCTTCGCGACAAAGGTTTTCTGCTTTAGCACGCTTTCCTAGGGATTTTTTTGGAGATATCCATTCTTCCATACTGTCAATAACAAACCCGAATTTTGATAAGGTTTGAATCCAATAACTTAAAGGAAAATGGAAAGAAAGAGAGGTTGCCGACTGTTTTTTTCCAGGATGGGCAACTATAGGAATTGTCATAGACGAGAGATAGCGATCGATCTTCCTAGACATAAGTTTTTTATTCTCATCATAATACCATGAAGATACTCGAGGGATCCGAAAACATGGGTGGTTTAAAACAATAAGAAACCTGCCCTGAGTTTCAAGTAGCTTTGCGGTATTCTTAATCGCTTGATCAGGGAATTCCATATTTTGCAGGGATAAAATAGCTACGGCATGAGAAAAAGCTTCTGCATTAGGAGTTTCTATCTTTTTTGTGAGATCTTGAACAAGAAATTCGTGACTACGAGATTTTCGCATTTTTTTAGCTATAGAAAGTAGACTAGGAGAAATATCGACACCTAAATACCTACATCCCTTAGGGATAGCTCTTTCTAAAATTCCTTGACCACAACCAATATCTACTAGGGAATCTTCATCACTTAAAGATAATAAGGGCAGCAAATTAGGAAGGATAACTTCCTTATGATAGTAGTGCCCTTCAGATTGAACAATCTTATGATAGCCTTCGGCTATTGGCTCCCAAGAAGTAGACTTTCTACTCTCTTTTTTTAAAGAAGGCCGCGACTTTTTATTAGATGAATTG
This sequence comes from Chlamydia sp. BM-2023, assembly GCF_964023145.1. NCBI lineage: Bacteria > Pseudomonadati > Chlamydiota > Chlamydiia > Chlamydiales > Chlamydiaceae > Chlamydia > Chlamydia vaughanii. Next base: position 1,290,465 of record NZ_CAXIED010000001.1, read on the forward strand.
TGAGACATTTGTGGGAAATTTATCTTAAGGATAGGAAAAATGCAAGAGAAACTCTGTGCCTTTTTCCTAGTTTACTACTGGATAATTTTTACTACCAACGTCCCGAAAACGCAGTAGAACCCGCAATCCTAAATTATGCCTATTAGGAAAAGGTGATTGTCGAGTCAAAAGTAGCATGCTCCAAATAATCTGAGAAACAGAAATCCATATCGGGCTGTTGGAAATCAGGATTCAAATCTTCCTTTGAGCATAGGAAGAGCTGCTCTTCAAGCCGACCCTCTGCTTGACTTTCCCCTTCAAGAAATAGGCGAGCTCTTTTACAGAAGTCATTATAAAGTTCTCGGAAACGATTCTCAGCGGTCCCTGGAGTATAAAACTGCTCTTCTATTTTTTGTTTTTGATCATCATCAAGAGTTTCTGCACAATTAAGATGCAAAAATCTTATAAAGTAATACCACCAAGGCAACACAAAAAAAGTAAGTTTAAAATGCAAGTTCTCATGAGATAAGATTTTAATCCTTAATGCGCTTGGATCAAATAGTTTGTGACTTGAAGCGTAAATACACGCATCATCAAATGACATGTGAACAAATCTTGCAGCAGTATTCGTGCTTTTTTCAAAAAGATTGAGCAGTTTTTTCTTAGCTTCTTCTGTGCTAGGATAATGTGGTCGCCTGTTATCATCCTCTCCTAAGAAATTCATAATCTTGGTACATTGCATCAGATTGTAACTGAACTCAGGACCAATTCTAGTATCTAAAGGGTAGTTTACGCCGCAATTAGACCATTCAAAGGAGTACTTGCAAGCAACAGGAAGTTTAAATGCTGCATCCCTTGCCTTATAAGTTGTAGAACAGGGAACCCAGATTGGAATACGTCTTCGAGCAGGATGTACTAACGCTGTGACTACCCCACAAGGGCGTTCTTTCCCTCGTAGCGGAGTGGGAGGAGGAGGCGGGGGAAAAGCACGCTCTTCTAGCTTTCTGGTTAAAACTCTTACTCCAATTATACCCAGCAACCCTATAGCAAGCAGTGCTCCTAAGATAAGGCTTCCGGCTGCCATCAAGACCACTCCACCGGTTCCTGCAATGCCTAGAGCGCCTATGACTATGTAGGCAATAGAAATTATAGCAGAGATTACTCCAGAAATTTTGAACAATTTAACGAGATTCGCGTCTGGAATATGGTGGAAGTAATGTCTTACTAGTAAATCTGTATTAATCATAACCAATTGAAAAGTCTGAACAAGTTTAGTCTAATTGCAAATAAAACAAAGGTCTTAGCCTAACAAAAGGCTCTCACCCCTAGCGCTAATCGATTTTCTAGCTGCAGAACACTTTTTTGAAGCCTTTCGAAAAGCTAACCTGTTCAGATTAAACGATTAAGCGTTTATTTTCACATAGCAAATAGAATATTTTTATAGTAGGGTTAAAATGGGTGTTAAAAGGCTGACAGGAAAGCTAACTAACCCATAAGAAAACGATGGGGAACAGAAAATTTTATAACTTTTAGTTACTCGTTAACAAAAGGCAGAGTCGAAGACTCTTCGTGAAAAGAGGAAAGAGGTAAGAGAAACTCTAGTGCCTTTTCCTCTTAAATACATGTAGAAAAAACTATTCTGTGGGTTATTGCCCATCACCCCCGGATCGAGTCGCTGTCTCATCTTGATCTTCCGATTCAACTACGGAAGCAGATTCAGAACTTCCCGATACTGATTGAGTGAGCCGTTGTTCGGCAGCAACCAAGTTGGCAGTTGTAATTTGTAAAGATCCGATTGATGTTTTTAATTTTGCGCATGCCTCCTCCAAAGCTACCTTTTGGTTCTCCAGAAGCTGTATGCACTCTTCTTTAGATGCTATTTCTCTCTTTATATCCGCCAGAACAAATCTGGCATCTGCTACAACCTTTTTCAATTCATTAGATTCTTGTCTCAATGCAGTAATTGTATTAGCTAACTCTTGTATGCCCTCTTGAGATAAAGTAACACGCAAAGCTTCTGCCAATTTTTCAAAAGGATCAACGAGGTCTCGTACTTTGCTTCCCACGTCTTTGAATTCAGTTAACCCTTCTCGGAATTCAGAAACAAGAGACTGAAGGTCACCAGTATGGGCTTCCATTTTATTTCCGAAATCATTCAATTTACTTTGAAGCTCTTCGAGTTGAGATAGGCGAGCTTTAAGATCTCCGTTCACAATCTGCAAGTTAGAAACTTCATCATGCAAACGGGTATTTTCCTCTTCAAAACGATTGATTTGCTGTTGCATATGTTTGGCGATTCTCGATGGTGTGCTATCTTGAATGGCCAGCAAGACGATCACAAAGGCTATTAATAAAATAATAAGCATAACAACTGCGCCTGAGATCGGGACCGGAGCGCCACATATTAAGCAGAGCACAGCAGCTGTGCCTACAACAAGAAGGGCAAGGGCAGAGGCAATCTTCAAAATATGCATTATTTTTTGCCAGATAGATACCTCTAGCGGAGGTAGGGCCACTTGTTTAGCTACTGATTTTACTGGTGTAGAGATTCCTGTGCCTGATGTTTCGGGAATAGGCACAATTACTGGAGCCTGGGGAGAGCTATCTATGGGTGATGTCATAGGTATATTTCCATTTTGAATAATTAAAATGTCAAAAACTCTATTAACACCAAATAATAAAATCAAGTTTTTTACAACATATGTTATTGATACACACTTACAAAAGAGAAAATTTATATTTTTTTCTAAAATAAAAATGGAATAAAAAACCCTGAGAAGCTGTTTGGAGACTGTTTCATCAAGAAAAAAGAACTTTGCAGTTTTTTTTAAAATTCACAAGATCTCTAGGAATTTTAATCGGAAGCTGCCAAAATTGGTGTCGCCGAAGTTTTTCTTGTAGTTATCCTATTGCTAAGGATATGTTGGGATAAATGTTTTACTAATTACACATTGAAAGACTTCTTTAGTTTTGATGTGTTTGCAATAGGCAACAGGTGAGTAAAAAACAGAGTCAAAAGATATTCATTGCTCCTTCTATTATGGGAGGGGATCTTGCTTGCATAGGTGCGGAGGCAAAAAGAATAGAACAATCGGGTTCTGATTTCATTCATATTGATATTATGGATGGGCACTTTGTCCCCAATCTAACTTTTGGTCCTGGAGTTATTGCAGCAATCAATAGATCTACTGATATCTTCTTAGAAGTGCACGCTATGATCTATACGCCTTTTGAGTTTATAGAGGCATTCGTCAAATCAGGTGCAGATCGAATTATCGTCCATTTTGAAGCTTCAGAAGATTTAAAAGAATTATTAACTTATATCAAAAAATGTGGAATACAAGCAGGCCTTGCATTTTCTCCAGAAACCTCTATAGAGTTCATCCCGCCATTTTTACCTTTTTGCGACGTTGTACTTCTTATGTCTGTCCATCCGGGATTTTGTGGGCAAGGTTTCCTTCCTGATGTTCCAGATAAGATACGCTTTACGAAACAAGCTATTAAAACAATGGGTTTGGAAGATTCTTGTTTGATTGAAGTGGATGGTGGAATCAATGAGGAAACCGGAAAAATTTGTCGTGAAGCAGGCGCTGATATTTTAGTAGCGGCATCCTATATGTTTCAGCAGGATGCGCTGACTATGGAAGAAAAAGTTTTGCTACTTCGAGGAGAAAATCATGGTATTAAGTAGCCAACTCTCAGTGGGAATGTTTATTTCCACAAAAGATGGTCTTTATAAAGTCGTAGCCGTTTCTAAAGTAACGGGGAGTAAAGGGGATTCCTTTATCAAGGCTTCATTAAAAGCTGCAGATTCCGAAGTCATAGTTGAAAGAAATTTTAAAATTGGCCAGGAAATAAAAGAGGCACAATTTGAAGCGAGAAACCTTGAGTACTTATATATTGAAGATGAGAATTATCTTTTTTTAGATTTAGGAAATTACGAAAAAATATACATTTCCAAAGAAATCATGAAAGAAAATTTTTTATTCCTCAAGGCTGGGGTAACTGTTTCTGCTATGGTTTATGACGACATTGTGTTTTCTATAGAGTTACCACACTTTTTAGAGTTAATGGTATCTAAGACTGATTTCCCAGGGGATTCGCTTTTACTTTCTGGAGGGACAAAGCAAGCTCTCTTGGAAACAGGTATCGAAATTACAGTGCCTCCCTTTGTAGAAATTGGTGATGTTATAAAAATTGATACGCGTACATGTGAATATATTCAGCGCGTCTAACTTCATGCTGAGAAGATAAGAGAATACAGGTATGGATTTAAAGCAAATAGAAAAGCTCATGATTGCTATGGGACGTAATAGCATGAAGCGTTTTGTAATAAAGCGAGAGGGGCTGGAGCTTGAATTAGAAAGAGACACAGGAGACCGACCGAACCAAGAGCCTGTATTTTATGACAGTAGGTTATTTGGGGGTTTTTCCCAAGAGCGTCCTATCCCCACGGATCCTAAAAATGCCGTGGCGAAGGATTTGTCTTCGGAAAAAACCGAATCAGAAGTTCAACAGGTATCAGGAGAATTTATTAGTTCTCCTTTAGTAGGGACTTTTTATAGTTCCCCATCTCCTGAATCCCCATCATTTGTTAAACCAGGAGATGTAGTTTCTGAGGATACTATTGTTTGTATTGTAGAAGCTATGAAGGTTATGAATGAAGTTAAGGCGGGGATGTCTGGACGTGTTGTAGAAGTGTTAATCACTAATGGGGATCCAGTACAATTTGGATCTAGGTTATTTCGTATAGTTAAAGCTGAATAATGAAAAAAGTCTTAATAGCGAATCGCGGAGAAATTGCAGTACGGATTATACGTGCTTGTCATGATTTGGGATTAGCCACTGTTGCAGTGTATTCTTTAGCGGACCAGGAAGCTTTGCATGTGCTACTAGCAGATGAAGCTGTCTGTATAGGGGAACCTCAAGCCGCGAAATCTTATTTAAAAATATCTAATATTTTAGCTGCTTGCGAAATTACCGGAGCGGATGCTGTTCATCCTGGTTACGGTTTTTTAAGTGAAAATCCGAATTTTGCTTCCATATGTGAAAGTTGCGGTTTAACATTTATAGGCCCCAGCTCAGAATCTATTGTGATGATGGGCGATAAAATTGCCGCAAAGCAACTTGCAAAAAAAATAAAATGTCCTGTGATTCCTGGATCAGAGGGTATTATCCAAGACGAGGCTGAAGGGCTAAAAATAGCTGAGAAAATCGGCTTTCCTATAGTTGTCAAGGCTGTTGCTGGTGGTGGCGGTCGTGGTATTCGTATCGTTAAGGAAAAAGACGAGTTTTTCCGTGCTTTTTCCGCAGCGCGAGCTGAAGCCGAAGCAGGATTTAATAATCCTGATGTTTATATTGAAAAATTCATAGAAAACCCTCGTCATTTAGAGGTGCAGATTCTCGGTGATAAGCATGGAAATTATGTGCATCTTGGAGAAAGAGACTGTACTATTCAAAGGCGTCGCCAAAAGCTCATTGAAGAGACCCCCAGTCCTATACTGACTCCAGAATTACGCGCGAAAGTAGGGAAGGTTGCTGTAGATTTAGCAAGAGCTGCGAATTATCATTCTGCTGGTACGGTAGAGTTTCTTTTAGATAAGGATAAGAAATTCTATTTTATGGAAATGAATACCCGTATTCAGGTTGAGCATACGATCACTGAAGAGGTTACAGGCATAGATCTTCTCAAAGAGCAGATTTATGTAGCCATGGGCAATAAGCTCGCCTGGAAGCAGAAAAACATTGTTTTCTCTGGTCATGTAATACAGTGTCGTATTAACGCGGAAGACCCTAGTAATAATTTTTCCCCTTCTCCAGGACGCCTAGACTATTATCTTCCTCCTGCGGGCCCTTCAATACGTGTTGATGGTGCTTGCTATAGTGGTTACGCTATTCCTCCCTATTATGACTCTATGATTGCCAAGGTGATATCTAAGGGGAAAAATCGAGAAGAGGCTATAGCTATTATGAAGCGTGCTTTAAAAGAGTTTCATATTGGTGGAGTAAATTCTACGATTCCTTTTCATCAGTTCATGTTAGATAATCCGAAATTTATCAACTCGGATTACGACATAAATTACGTAGATCTTCTTCTATCTCAAGGAAACTCCTTATTTTAAAGTTCTGTCTATCTCTATTGTTAGACGGTTTTCTCTCTGGTTATAATAGAGTCCAAGAGTCCTCAACTCAACTTTACATGCCGGTACCTCTGGTGGTGGAGGGGACTCTTATTTTAATATCGCAATTACTTTTACAGCCTTTCTCCTACGTTTCTTGATACATAAGTGATACCTCTATGCAGAACTTCTGCCTGTGTCTTTCAATACGTGTAGAGGATCGACTACATCTGTCTTAAACTATTTATCTCTCGTACTTTAAGCATATTTTTAAAGATCTTTATACTGCATTGTTTAAATCTTAATTTTTCCATGATTTTATTCGTTAAGAAAACTTAACTCCCTGAGTATTAATTTAACATCGTTTTAATAAAACAATTATCATGTTATAATACCTCAGCATTTTTAATTTATTTTTAAAATTATGAGAATTTCAGAAAACTTTTACTTAAGTCCTTTTAACAGAGAGCCTGGCTTCGTTGAGTCTGCGATAACAAAATTGGACTCCTACTTTTATCTTGGCGGAAAGCGTATAGAAATTGTGGCCAGAAACGAACGCACTGGTGAATTGATTTGTATTAACGGTAAAGAAAGAACCGTTAGTCTAGCCGAAAAAATTCTTAAGATTCTTTCCTACTTAATATTCCCAATTTCTTTAACAGCTCTTCTACTACGCTACCTATTGAAGAAGTCGTTACACCAAAACACGAAACTTCTTTTCCTAGATAATTCTGAGCCCCTATCTGCATTATCCTTTTATGGAGCCTATGCCGGGGTTTTACGAAATAAGCTGGATAGGGTTGTTCCTATTGCTGATATGAGCAGGTTTCTTGCTAATGAAGGTATTAATCTCGTTCACTGCTATAGAGATGATGAAAATGAAGCTCTTTTTATAACTATCTCTACTGATAGATATCCTAATCTTGCATTTACATTTGCAATACCTATAGGCACAGAAAGCCTTTCCCCTAAAACACTACAAAATAAGGTAATGGAGCATGTATGGAACTGCTTCAAATCCCTCAATGTTGCTCATAGAAATTCCTGGGATAGGTTAGTCATGAGTAGGCCTCTATGCATTAATTTTGCGGAAGGCTTTATTATCCATGAGAACCATTCTTCATTGATACATGATAAAGATCTCCTTAGAAAAGATGCTTCTAACAGCCCAGAACAACATAACGAACTACAGCTAGGTTTCAACCAGGCTGTTAAGTTTGCAATAGCAAGAAACTATCCTACGAGTGCATTAGCCAGTCCTAAAAACAGAGTTGTGGTTACGGATCCTGCAAAGAATACGCTACTCCCCCGCATTGTTGCTCCTGGACGTTCTATTAAAACATATAGCAGTAAAGATGAAAGGAACTCTGCTGAAGCAAACCGCATTTTCACTTTCTTGCAGTCTGTCCATCCTGAATATCTTGGTGGAATGATCAAACAAGTTCCTGCTTCTATACTCTCTCAAATGACTAATAAGCATAAGCTAATCTCACTGAGAATGAGAGATGTTTTTGATTTATCGGCTCCTATTTTAGACCCGAATCTTCAAATTAATGATGCCGAGAAGAGGCATTTAGTAGGTTATTTTCTAAAACTTCTGAACAATCGCATACTAGGAGTTGGTGAAAATGAAAGACTCCGTGTGGTCTTCTATAAAATAGGACAAAGCTATGAAGGGGGAGGCGATAATGTTGGGATATTCGAGCGGAATAGATTCGGTTCTCTCTTCTTCAAGCCCGAAGGATCTCAAGAAACTACTTTAGGATACAGTATTTTGCAGCAATTGATAGCGATGGGCATTTTCAAAGAATACGTAGAGCATAGAGATTACATCGAACTCTTAGTAAACTAGACTACTGTTTAGATAAAGCTAAATAAAAATTAGGAGGCCTTATGTTGAACCCTGTAACATTTTCATCAGGATATGTTCCAAGTATAGCTGAGAGGATGTCCTCACGCCTAGACTCCTATTTTTATTTAGGCGGCGAACAGATAAAAGTTTTAGATAAGTCAACGAAATTGGGCTTACGATTCGCCATCCATACTCATGGGCGAAATGTCTCTGTAATTGAGAAGGTATTGAAAATCCTATCTTGGATTTTCATACCTTTGGTTATTTTTGCTTGGTTATTACACAAGGCGCTCCACACATATTTACACTTTAAATATCCATGCTTATATCTTGATACTCCGATATCGAAATATCTTGAGAAAGAGATTGTATATACACTACAAGCCATACATAAAATTAAAAGCTCACAGACCATTCTAACTTCCGATAGGGAAATTAAAGGGTGTATACAAGCAGAAGGCATCTTTCTAGACGAATCTGATCAAGAGTCAGAAGAAATTAATGAGGTAATTCAGAATTCCCTTATGGGAAGGTTTTCTACGGATTTTAAACCGTCTTATAAATTTCATTTTATAAATCCTAGGACCTCTTACGATCGTATTTGCAATGATCTTCATAACTTGATCCACAATGGCAGGAATCTTATTAATGGGAGCTATCTATCTCGGAATGCTAGCATAGCATCTATAGAAAAACAGTTAGACACTACCTTAGGGATCAAAGCTAAGATCTCTCGCCTTCCTAAAAAAGAAAATTTTAACCAAGGTCTAAAAGCTACATTTTCTTTCTTGGAGTATCCTGAATATACTTGTATTTTGACCGACGATTCGGTTCGTCTTAACAAGAAAAATCCTACGCTTGAAGATGAGTATAGGCAAACTGCCATGGCAAAATTTATAAAAAGGACATGTGAAGCAAGACAAGGGGAGGAAACTGAGAAAAACTCCTACTTATCCTGGCCTAAATATGTTGGTTGTTGCCTGGCCGCTGATGTTGTGATTCTTGATGAAGAGGAGAGCGATAGAAAAATTCTGTCGACTGACGTTCAGGGTTCTACCTCAACCAATCTCAGCTTATTCTCTTCTCAAGCCTTTGTTCAATGTTATAAGGCTATGAAAAAACATCTTATAGTTCCCTACAGCCAAGGGAAAGAAGCCGCTTTTACTCTCCAGGAGCGATATAAGTTGATTATGAGTGAATCGGGAAGTTACCTTCCTCTAGATTCTACAGAGAATAGAAGAAGCGCTATGACGGCCTTTCTAAGACAGGTTCCCCGAGCTTTCCTAAGGGATGTATTATCAGCAATGGACGCTAGCGATGTTGCGTTAGCTCTTCCATCGATAGATTATGTAAAGCTTGCTCATGCGATTGATTTAATCCCTATTGTCCTTCCAGGAAAACATATTCTCTCGAACTTTCCCCAAGCAAGTCGCTGCTCTTCTGATAAAGAATTAAAGTTAGCTCTCATCATTAATTTTATCCAGGAGATCCTAGACAACGAAACTAACGAAGAAGTGTTTATCCCATATAAAAATGTAGATGAGCAACAAAATCTTTCTACCAACACCCTTTGGGGAGACCTAGCCTATTCACCGGTATCTAGTTTAACCGGCGGAGTGTTATGTCAGTTGGAAAAAATGCATGTTATCTCAAGCTACACTACGGTGCAGCGTGGTGTCTTCATACGCGTGAATCGTTAAGCTTACAGTGTTTCTATAGTCTTATCTTATTAGCTGTAAACTAGGCCTTCCGATTAGGTTCAGCCCTTTAAGACTGGGAGGCTTCTGATTCTGTAGAAACTTTTAAAGAGGGCTCTGGATTTTTTATAAGAGCTGGGGTTTCTTGAGGTTTTACTTCGAGTTTCTTTTTACCTTGAGAAGACTTTATAGATGTCACCAGCGCTACAGAAGCAAGCAATACCAAAGCTACGGCTCCTAAAACTACAAATGCTGTACCAGCTATAAACAATGCTCCACCGGTGCCTGCAGCAATTCCTAAAGCTCCAATAACAATAAAAAGGACAGAAGTTAGAGCAGCAACTATCTCTCCAACTGCTACAGATTTTGAGGGTTTTTTAGGCTGTTCAGGAGGGGTGGATAATTTATTATCCGAAACTGTTAAATTTGTACTAACCATAACTAACCTCAACAACAATTAAATTAAGCGCTTTTGTTAATAATCAGATTTTTTAATAAAATAAAAATTATTAATCACTTATAATAAAACAAATCGCAAATCATTGTCAATTAATAGGGTTTATCAAAATCCTTTACCGATTGGGCTGACGGAAGTCAGGTCCGGTATCCTCCTCGGAATAGGCATATATTTCTCGCTCTTGTTCAGATTTTGCAAAGCTTGGGTCCCCAATACGCCAGCGTATTAGCTTGCAATAGTCATTATACAACAACCGGAACTTATATTCTGGAGTTCCCGGAGTATAGAATCTAGCTTTGGCGGCATCTTTGGTAGCCTTATCCAGCTTTTCTGAACAATTCTCATGAAAAAATCTTATGAAAATATAGACGGAAGAGGGCAGGGGCATGGTTCGATGAAAATGATGGTCTTGGGATGCTAGAGCCTCTAAATCCGTCTCCGTATCTTCCAGGTAGTCCTCAGCACGAGAGCAAAGATCCCTTACTACAGAATTACCAAGAAGAACAGCCGCCTCCATAGCATTATTAGCATTCTCAAGGAATTTTTCCTTTGCTTGTTTACCTGTAGGGTAGTGGTACTTGTTATTCGCATCTTTTTTTAAAGAATCGCATAAAATTGAAAATCGCCTCTTACAAAACATATAATATTCTGTCAGCAAAGGTTGGCTGGGGGCGATTATACCTTCGTTACGCCAAAGAAAGCGCGGCAACCAGTCCATTTCATCCTGATCTAAAATCGAGTGTGTTCTGGCACACACATCTGCTGTTTCTGGGGAAGTAAGGGGTTTTTCTCCGATTTCAAAATCTTTTGGAGGAGTGGGTTTTTCCTGTGGAGCAGGGTGAACTACAGGTTTTTCCTTGGGTTTTACGGTAAGTTCTTCCTCAGGAGCAAGTGGAACCTCTTCTAGTTTTACCTCGAGTTTCCTTTTGGCTCGCTTAGCTTGTATAGAGGAAACTAGCATTACAGAGGCAAGCGATACTAAAAGTACGGCTCCTAAAACTAATCCCACGGCACTAGCAATAAACAGCCCTCCGCTGGCGCCTACAGCGATTCCTACAACTCCAATAACAATCAAAAGAACAGAAACTATACCTGCAGCCGCCTTTGCAATCTTTGCTGACCGGGAAGGTTTTGTAGATTGTTCTATAGAAATAGGTTTTTCTAAACTCGAAACTTGTAAATTTACTTCAGGCACAATTAACCACAACGAAAATTAAATAATCTCATTATTTTACGATCTAATTTTCATTATAAACCAGATCTAACCAACATTACATAGTAAAAATAATAAAAATTACCTCAGATTATTAATCTTACGTAAACATGAGACTAAAGGGAGTTTATAGACCACGACCCGAATTGTTTTTATGTTCCCAGGAAAACCTATGTTAACAATTCTTTAAGTTTTAAAGAGATTTTTGGATGTGGGATACTTGAGGGTGTTGTTAAGAAAGGCTAACAAGGTTCTTGAAACCCCGGATTTAGATCTTGATTTGAACACAGGAAAGCATATTCCTCGGAGGGATTTTTTATTTGATTAGGATCTCCGAGATGCCATCGCGCTAATTCACAAAAGCTGTTGTAAAGTATACGGAAATGACATTCTCTAGTTTCAGGAGTATAAAACAGGGCTTCTCTAGCTGATTGAGCCCTTTCATCAGGGGGATTAACACAATTTATGTGTAGAAAGCGCATTAGGTAGTAGCTAAAAGGCATTAAGTAGTAGGTATTCCTGTAGCATGCCATTGATGCAGAAATAACTTCTAAGTCGGATCGCACATTAGGAAAGCGTTCCCGATACCCCTGCAGTTCCTGTAGTGTAAAATAACTTGTAGCAAATGCCAACTGCATGTGTTCCTTAGCAAGACGATTTACTTGTTTCCATGATCCTCGTCGTGGATAACGCACCTTGTCTCTAGGAGCTGTTCCTATGGCTACCCTTAACTCTCGATTTTTTGCCAGGGTTAAATCATAAAGCATGGAGAGTTTCTCATTTATAGGGGGGCTTAAAAAGCCTTTTTCCCATGCGTAGTGGCTTACACTACCAGAATGTGTTCGAAGGTATGCTTCTGCAAACTGTAGAGCTTGTTGCGCTGGAGAAGAAAGAGGCGGGTGAGGCCCTTCCGCAACAGGAACGGTGCTTTCTTTTTGTCCTAATGGTTCCATGTCTATCTGTGAAACTGAGACGGGACAGTCTGTAGTATTTTCTAGGAGATTTGTAGAATTCTTGTGGTTCTTTAGGTGAAAAGCAGGGTTTTCTTCTAAACGCTCTTTGTGAGCCTTTTTTCTTAGAATTTCTTTCGAAACTACGAATACAAAAACTAAGAAAAGCAGCCCTAAACCTGTAATTCCGGAAATCAATAAACCTAGACAAGAACCCTGTGCAAAGCCTTGCGCACCAACAACTGTCAAAATAAGAAAAACAGCTGTAGCAATAGTTCCTGTGATTTTCAGAGCTTTAGAAAAAATTTTCCCTGGGGATAGCGGGGAAATTGGAAGAAGTTTGTCCCTTGAAACACATGAATTTATACCCATACAAAAAGAGAGGTAAAGTAAGTTTATTAGTTAGTGGTAGAAATCCTTATGTTTTTTCAGGAAATAGTTTAAATCAGTTATTACCCACCACATAGCGGCAACAGAGGCTTCTGCATGGCCATCTTTGCATGTATAGCAAAGGTGCGTTAGTCCGAGGTGGGATAATGGTATTTCCCATAAGCTTTCCTAGCTGAATGATATTTAAATCTTTCTAAGGGGTTGAGGAGGGGCAAGAGCAATAAATGCGTGGGCGGATATCTTTACGTGTTTTTAGAAACACGTCTGATGGGTAGTCGGGGTAAAGTATTAAAATGCATGAGGGAGTACGATGCTTCTAAAAGATTTTCAAAATCTAGCTAAAGCATTTTATTTAGGGGAAAAGTTTTAGTCAATTAATTACTTTCCTCTCCCTGAAGGATTTTTTTTACAGACTAAAACTTGATATGTTAGGCAAACCTATTTACGAACTCTCAAGAAAATTACCTTAAGGAACAGACCTTGAGATATTCGGGGATTTGAGAGTTGGGATCCTGAAAGTTGCGATCATGATCCTCATTAGAGAATACCAGACGTTTTTGCAGAATAGGGTTGATCTCCCTTTCGTTTATATCGGCGAGATGCCAGCGTGCCCTCTTGCAAAAAGCGTTATAAATCACGCGAAGACGATATTCTGGGGTGCCTTCTGTATAAAATCGAGCTTCAGCTGAGTCCTTATCTTCATTGCTAAGATTTTCTTCGCAACGATTATGTAAGAATCTTACAAAGCAATAGCTTTCAGGGAGAAGCTGAAATGTTCTCTCAAAACACAGTTGAGGAGAAGACAAAACAGCTAATTCTGAATCTAAACCAGTCGAACTGTCAATCCACAAGGGAATATCTAGTAGCGACTGCTCACTACCTGCTGTGGCTACTTCTATAGCTGCAGTGGCGAGCTTAAGAAACTTCTCTCGAATTTCTGAGGTTCTAGGGTAATAGGGCCGTCCCTGAGGGCTTTCTCCTAGTAACTCTTGAGCTTCCCTCCACAATACTAAGAAAAATGCGTGGAAATCAGAGAGTGATTGGGAGAGTGGAGCTATTAGCCCATGAGCATTCCAATCAAATTCTGGGAGATTTTCACTGCCGTAGGCACGTAAAGTCTCTGCAGCTCGGATTCTAGAGACAAGCGTCAATCGAGAGGGGCGAGATCTTCTCACTACAGGAGGGGAGGCTTCTTCACTTCGAGAGGCATAGGATTGAAGACGTGAAACAGATCCTTTTTCCGTGACGGAAATATCTTGTATGTAAGGAGGATGCTCTTCTTTTATTTTTTTCTTTGAACAGTGCTTCATGATTGTGCCTACAAGCATGAGAACTATAGCGAGGAACCCTAAAGCCGCTCCCAAAGAAAATAACCATATACTAGCATCTCCTACGGCACCAAGTGCTCCAGCAACTATAAAAACAATAGAAAGAACAATGGAGGCTACTTCAAAAAATGTTAAAGTTGTAGAAGGGGACTTTTTTATATGTTGAGGAGCTGTCCCGGTGATTGTGTTTCTAGAAACTGTGACAATAGCATTTGTCATAATCAGGCCTGGTAAAATCTAAAGCTCGCGCATGAAGGCATTCTAGGGAAAGATAGGAATGAAACATAACGCGCAAGGATAGTAATTATAGAAAAGATTACTGTAAATTAATTATTATAATCTTTGAAAAGAAGAAGGGTTTTGAAACTCGGGATGAACATCTTCTTGAGAATAAATCAGGCGGTCTTGGTAAGTTGAATCTTCTTCTATATTAAGGTCTCTGAGATACCAGCGTGCTCGGCTACAAAAATCATTATATAGAGTACGAAAATAATGCTGCGGAGTCCCTGGGGTATAAAATTGAGCTACAGCTTCGCTTTTTTCTTCATCACTAAGGGGTTCTAAGCTGTTTTCATGTAAAAATCTTATTGTGTAATACGCCCTAGGAAGCATGAAAAAAGTCTTATCTATAAACAGCCCTGGACTAGACAAGACATCAGCCACAGAATTTAACTGGGGCTCTTTACCTATAAAAAATGGGGTTTCTAGTAATGTTCGTTCACTCACCACTGCGGCAGCTTCGATAGCTCTGATAAAAAGTGAGAATGCCCTCCATTGTTCTTTATCTCCGGAAGGATGACGTAATTGAACGGGATAATATGATCTTCCTCTAAATTCATTGACGGAGAGTCTCCACCTCCTCATTAGCTCTGAAGCGAACACATACATATCTGTGAATTTTGGGGATTGTGGAGAGATAAGACAATAGTTATCCCAACTAAACTGTGGCAGTCGTTGAATATCATAAGCCTGCAATGCCTTTTTAGAACGTGTATAGGCAATTTTTGTAGCACGTGATAGAGGAGGTATATCCGAGTAATCTATACTAGCGACTACTTCTGGAGCTGTTATTGTAGCCACAGTAGCGGGTTGTTGTGGTTCTGGTTCCGAAATATCTTCTTTCGCAACAACGGCAGTTAGATCAGCTTGGGGTATCGAAGGTGCTTTCTCTTCGGGAGGAAGGGGGATGTATTCTTCTGCTGCCATTCTAGCGCAGCACATGGCTATAATAAATTCAGCAAAAATTACTAGAGAAAGCGCCCCGAAAATCCCTCCAGGGATGAATAACCATAAGCTAGCGCTTCCAGAAATACATAAGGCTCCAATGGTGATAAAAATAATAGAAGCGGCGAGCAAGGCTGCTCCACAAATTTTTAATAACTTATGGGAAATTTTTCCTGAGCATTCAGGAAACAATATAAAAGAATCTCTCCCAATTAAGGGATCTTTCCCAAGAACTTGCAAACTCTCGCTGACCATAACCAACCAAAATAGGAGCTTACCATCCGATAAATCGGCTCTAAAAGGACTTGCCTAGCTACCTTGGCTTGATAGAGTAAATAGTGCTGTCGGCACTGTCAATAGTTAACAATGTGGCTATAGGCTATTTTAAAAATAATATGAGCCTTAGGAATAGCTAACGTTAACACGTTGTTTAAGGTTATGATTTCCATTCCCACGAATAAAAAAGTAATTTTTTTCGTGGGAATCTTAAAAACTATCCAAGAAGAGGTCCGCGGTCTTCTTCAGAATTAGAGAAGAGTTCTTTTTCCCTATCGTTTTTAGCGACTTCAGGATCTCTTCCTATACACTCGCGAGCAGTGGTACAGAAATCGTTAAACATCTCACGAAAATGACGCTCGTCATGTTCTCCTCGATAAAACCGAGATTCTGCATTAATTTGCTCTTCTTCAGTAAGAGTTTGTGAACACTTCGAATGGAGATGCCTTACGAATAAATAAGTATCGGGAAGACTAAAGAAGGTGTACTGGAAATGCCCATTTGAGTTGGACAGAATATCAAGGTACGACTCCGTACCAGGGCCACTGTTTAACCATTGGGGAAGTTCTTTTAAAGCTGTTGTGGTAACTAATGCTGCGGCATACAATTGTTTCCGAGCTAATTTTAAAAATTCTGCCTTACCTTCTGGAGTATCGGGATAATAGGGTTTACCGTCCTCATCACAGCCTAAAAAAGCTTGCAAGTTCTTATTAGCTTGTAAAAAGTATCGATAATAGTCGGTAAGCTCTCCGGTTTTAGGTTCTGACAAACCATTATCTTCCCAACTAAATTCTGGCAGCTTTTCTAAATCACATTCGTTGAAACCTTCTTGGGCACGATTTGCAGCTCCTTGCAAACCCGGAAAAATCAGTATGGGCTCTGGTCCTGTTGAATCAGCGCCTTGTTGAGATCTCTTTTTCTGAGCCTCAAGTAGGTCTTGAATATTCACTCCGTATTCCCCAGCGATCATCTGCTCAAGTTCGCCCGGATTTTCTACATCTTCCGGGACTTCTGGATCTTGTTGTGTTTCTGCAAGAAGACGTTCTTGTTCTCTTCTTTCTGCCTGAGCTTTTTCTAATAAAGCTGCGGCCTTCTTTTTATCGACAACTCCTTTTACAACTGCGGCTACCATGACTATAGCCAGCACTCCCAAAACTACAGCTCCCGATACCAGCAATCCCAAACTGGCACCTCCGGCAATACCCAAAGCTCCCAATACTAACAGGGCTGTTGCTCCTATACCAGCAAGAGCACCGAAAACCTTTAAAGCTTTGGAAGATTTCCCAGAACGTTGTGGGGGCAAGGGGCTGTTGGCTCCCTGTGTAACTTGTAAATTTGGACCGACCATAATTAACCGAAATAAATAAAAAACACAACTAACCAGCAATTTAGTTTCGCTATAAAAATAAAATTGCGTGATTTTTTATTATATTAATTATTTTTATAAAAACATGTCAATTCATGGAAAACAAGATAGAACCTAAATGCCACACGCTCTTAGGCATAACACGATTCTTTTAGAGCACTTAAGAAAAGTAAAAGTTCTTTATACTTCAGGATTTTTAAAGCCAGGGCCAAGATCTTGTTGAGAATAGCTAAAGAGTTCTTTCCCATCTGGTCTTCCTGCTCTACTTGTGTCTCCTAGATACAATTGTGCTCGCCTGCAGAAGTTATTATAAAGATCTCGGAAGTAGTGCTGAGGAGTTCCTGGAGTGTAAAATTGAGCTTCTGCTTCCTTTTTTTCTTCATCGGTAAGTTCTTCTGAACAATTTTCATATAAAAATCTTATAAACAAATAGTTCTCAGACAAACAAAAGAAAGTCATCGTGAAATGTAGCATGGGATTAGCTAGGACAGAAAAATATGACCTTATTCCTGGGGTGGAACTTACGTAGTCCTGAAGCTCGGTGAAAGTCTCATCAGCAACCAACGCGGATGCTTCCATGAGGGAGGTTGCTAGATTGAGAAATTCCTCCATAGCTTCGGGAGTAGCGGGATAGTGGAGATATCCTTTACTATCTTCTCCTAGGGCATCATAAATTTTGTGTTTCTGTACCTTAGAGAATATAAAAGAGTCAGAAAGCGTTGAGGCCTTTGGAGGAGTCAAGCCGGTATCACTCCAGGTAAATAGCGGCAAATTACTCAGCCCATGATTTATTAAGCTCTGTTTTGCTTTATTTACGGCGCTGTTTGTTGCTTTGAACATGCGTTCATTATCTTCTAGAGTTAAAGGAGGATAATCTTCTTGATGTTCTATTTTCTCTTCTTCTTCAAAATCGGGTAGAGGGACCTCGTCCCTGGGTTGAAATTGAGGCTTCTTTTTATCTCGGATTCCTTTAACAACCGAGGATATTATCACGACAACAGCTAGTCCTAGGGCAACGCCTCCTGCAGCGAGCAATCCTATACTGGCTCCTCCTGCAAGTCCTAAAGCTCCAACAATTATTAAAGAGATAGCAATAATTCCAGAAATGACGCTGGCTATTTTTATTACTTTAGAGGGAGTTTCCGGACGTTGGGGTGGGGGAAGAGAACCACCTCTAGAAACTCGCATGTTTACGTTCGACATAACTAAAAAAGAAGAGAAATTAAGGTTATTATCTAATAGTTAAATTCTAATATAAAAATTAAACAAATTATTCTTTTTATATTAAAAAGGATTACGAATCCGTGTCAACTTCTAGACGTCCCTATAAAGCTAAGGCGTTAGGCTCTATGAAGAGAAACCTCCTTAGCTTTTGAGCTGTACAGCTTTAACCTTAATAAAAATTCTTTTATTTATTAGGATTCTCAAAATCAGAGTTGAGATCCTCAAGGAAATACATCTCACAGTTTGGATAGCATGAGTCTTCCTGTTGAGGATCTCCAAGTTGCTCACGTACAGACCTGCAGAAGCCGTTATAGATGGATCTGAAACGATTTTGGGGAGTTCCTGGAGTATAAAACTGAGCTTCAGCGTGTTTTCTAGTATCTTCGTCAAGATCTTCCGAACAGTTCTCATGTAAAAATCTCATAAAGCAATACCGCTGATACAAGTCGTAACAAGCTCGTTTGCAATCCACAGAGGGGAAGACAATAAAAGCGTATGAGTCTACATCTTCCTGACCTTCCAACCAACATTTTAGCTCAGCCAAACCCAGCGAGGAGGTCATAGCGGCGGCTTCTATAGCCTGCTCTGCAAGTTGAAGAAATTTCTCCATAAGCTCTTTATTGTCGGGGTAATAAATCCTTCCTCGGGGATCTGTTCCTAAGAAAAACTCTAGTCTTTGCATTTGCTCTAGACTAAACCGATGGGTTTGTAATAGTCCTGATTCTGGGGTAGGCTCAGGAGGGAGAGTAGGGTCAACTTCTACGGGTGGTTTCGGATCTACATAAACTCTAAGTTTTTCTGTTGGGGGAATATCTTTTTTTGGCTCAGGAACACGAGGTTTCTTCTCTTCGATTTTTACTTCGGGCTTCCTTCTTGCGCAACTTTCTTTTATAGCGATGGTTAATAGTGTTGCAGCAAACAGTCCTAAGGTTATTCCTATAGCTAAGAAATATGCACTAGCGCTTCCGACGAGAGCTAACGCACCAAGACATACAAAAATAGTAGCAACTATGGCGCTAATTGCTGCGCATATTTTCATAGTTTGAATGGGGAAAGATTCTTTTATAGGTTTTTGAAGAGTTGTGGGAGGAGTATTTCCTGGGACTTGTAAATTCACGTTAACCATTGTAAAAATAAAAAAAATTATAACCAACTTGTCGCTTGACAATCTGGCTTTAGCATCAAAATCAAATAATAAAGAGCATCTCAAGTGGATTTCGCGGTTATTAACCACGCCATCCAAATAAAATCAGCAAAAAACAAAACCTGTGACCTGTGGTAATTCTGAAGGTTTTGTAATCCTTGTGCTTTATTAGGTTTAAGCCCGGAACTTTGCTCGTGCTCATATAAATTCTCGTAATGAGCACTTCAAAGCACCTTTGGGTGCGCACAAAAGCCGTTAAAGAGTTTTAAATCAAGCTCTAGGCATGAGTTATTTCTCTTCTTTTGTCTCTATGAAAATTAAGCAACAAGGTTTACTTATGATAAGAGGGTTTAGAATGCATGTCAATACCATAAGTCACATAAAATCAAAGGGATGCATGGATTATCTTAGATAAGAAAATTACGATTCTTATTCTGCATCAGGCCTTTGAAAACCTGGACCGTTGTCCATCTTAGAATATTGGAATAACTCCCTCTCTTTTATAGATTCTGCCTGATTAGGATCTCCTAGACACCAACGTGCATGCAGACAAAAATCATTGTAAAGACATCTAAAATAATTCTGAGGAGTACCCGGTGTGTAAAATTGTGCTTCAGCATGCCTTTTAGTATCTTCATCAAGATTTTCTGAACATTCCTCATGTAAAAATCTTAAGAAATAATAATGATCAGGCAATATGTAGAAAGTCTGTTGGAAATGAAGACGTGGGTGAGATAGAATAGCGAAATTTGTACCTGTATTAGGAAGCCGATTTATCCAACTAGAAACATCAGTAATAGAATCATGAGCAACTACTGAAGCGGCTTCTACTACGGCCTGAGCAAGCTTGAGATATTCAGTTATTGCTTCGGGTTTAGGATAATGGAGTTTCTTTTTCGAATCTTTCCCTAGGAAATCAACGAGAGACTGCACTTTTATTCTAAAAAACGCATGGCGATCGGAAAACATCGAGATTGATGGGGCTATTAAGCCCATGCGTTTCCAATCATATTCAGGTAATCTCATTCCCCATCCGTCATCTCCACGGATCTCGTTAATAACACGTTTGTGAGCTTGTCTCGTTTCTTCAGAAAAAGGCGGTCTAGTCGCGTAGCTAGGAGGGGCTGCTTTTTCTTCTTCTGGTATTATTTCCGGAATGGGGAGTAAAACAGGCTCCAGCTTAGGTTGAATATCTTCCATCTCAACAGAAATTTCTTTCTTTTCCGTTGGGAGGGGAAGCTCTTCTGGTTTGACCTCGGGCTTTTTTTGTATACAAATGTTTTTTACAGCTAAGGCAATAATCACTGCAGATAGCAATACTAAAACAACAGCTCCTGATATTAACAAACCTAAACTAGCGCTTCCGAAAACACCAAAGGCACCAAGAAGCATAGTAGCAATGGCGACTATTGCAGCGATGGCAAAGCTAATTTTTAGAGTTTTTGAGGGCTTTTCAAAACTCTGAAAAAAATGAAGATTCCTACTGCCGGGGATTTGTAAATCCATAATGATTAAAACCAAAAAAAACGCGCCGCATATCGGTTGATAGGCTGGCTCTAATATCAGAAATTAGGGGGGTAAAGTCTACGGTATGATATGGGTATTTAGGATGCTTGTCAACACGCAAGTCGCTTAAAATCAAGAGGTAAAATTAAAATTAACCTGGTTGTCGAAAATCAGGGCCGGTATCTTCCTGAGAGTACTCAAATAGCAACAGCTGATCTATATTTGCCGCTTGATCTATGTTTCCGAGATACCTGCGTAATCGCTTACAGAAATCATTGTAGATTTGTCGGCATCTACCTTCTTTAGTATCTGGAGCATAAAACTGTTCTTCTGCTAAGCGTCTAGTAGCTTCGTCAATAAGTCCGCAGTGCTCATGTAGGAATCTTATTCGGCAATATGCATCTGGAAGAGCAAGGAGGGTTTCTCTGAAAAATAGTCTTTGTGACGCTAAAACCTCTAAATTCGAAGTTAGATCGGGAGCGGTATTAATCCAAAATGGAATCTCTAGTAATGAGTTTTCACTTACTACTGCAGCTGCTTCTATGTATTGAGAAGAAAGCAGCCACCACCGTCCATTCTCTTGTATGGAAGCTTCTCTGGAAGGGTAACGAGGCCCTTTAGCATCACCTTCCGCAATGTAATCTTCGAAGTTTCCTTTCATAACTTCTAACAGCGCAAGAAAATTGGTAAGATCATCGAAAACTGGGGGCATTAACCCAAGATCACCCCAGTTTACCTTTTGCAACTTTGAAAAATTAAACTTAGTATAAAAGTTCAGTTCGTTACGTGCATTTACCTGAGCTTGAAGCGTTGCTGAGGAGCATCCTGATCTTCTAACTACCCCTTCCTCGGGAATCTCGTCAACGATCTCTTCTTCTTCGGCTATTTCAGGCTGAATATCCCTTTCCTCAACGACGTCTGCTGTAGGGCGTGCTTCGATTCGCTTTCTTTCTCTATAATCTAAAACAGTCTGAAGAAGCTGTATTAAAATAACCCATCCTAAAACCACAGCTGCTGTAATTACCACCGCCGTTCCGGAGGTTCCCAATACTCCTAAGGACCCCAAAACTATAAAAGTAAGAGCTATCAAAGCAACAACTGCGTGAGCTATTTTTTTAGGTCTGGAGGAGTAGGGTCTTAAACCTTCTTGAGTCAAAGAAGGGCGACTTTCTGTAACTTGTAAATTTGCATCAACCATAACTAACCAGACAAGAAATTAAAATAAATTTATTATTTTAAAACCCATTTCATTATAAAAATAAATACTTTGGAATTTTTATAATAAAGATGTTTTATATACTTGTCAATCTAAGTTGCCTCTACAAATCAAAGACTTACATTCGTAAAAAAAATACTAACTAAACCAACGAAGTTCCATGTGTTTATTTATCATCTTGATTGATAGAAAAACTTTTTTAAATCAAAGATGGATCTTTTTTTTAATAGTGGGAAAAGAGTCTTTTAAGAATCTCAGTGAGGCTTATGAGCAGAGTTTGAGCTGATATGACCGTGGGAAGTGCAGAGACGGCCTAACTGTTACCCTGAGGACGTCCTGTAAACTGAGGGTTAAGATCGGGAGTTAATTCCCTAGCTAAAAATCTCTCACGTAAGGACTGGGCTTCGTTTAGTTCTTCGCCGAAGTATAGACAAGCTTGGTCACAAAAATAGTTGTATAGCATTCGGAATTTAAATTCTGGGGTTCCTAATTTATAGAATCTAGCGACTCTTTCCGTCTCCTCTTTATCAGGAGTCTTTACATCAGCATTACTTGATAATCGTAAAGATTTGTAATCTTTACAAATAGAGAGTACGGCTGTTGAGCAATAAAAACGGGAGTCTCCAGCGGCTTCTAAATTCGATTTAATCTGTGGGTATATCTCCCGGTAAGAAGAGGCCTCACTTAATGCTAGGAAACTGACAGTAAAAGATAGCTGGAGCCATTCTAGGGTGATTTCGTATGCTTTTTCCAAAGCCTCGCCTTTAAGATGGCTTATATCTTCGGCATTGTTAGCTTGTAAAAACTCTTGAAGCTCTTGATGTTTTTTCTTTGCCAAGACATCTAGCAGGGGAATATCTAGATTTTTAGGTGGGCGTTCACCTGCAACGGGGCTATAGGGCTCTAGCTTGTCTTTGTTTTCATTTAAATATCTCTCAGAAAATCTTAGGGCATCTTCTGCGGGGGCGACTTTGATTTTTAGTCGTTGTTCCCATTGAGCTTCTTTTACACCCACAACTAGTGCTGCTATAGCTAGAAATCCTAAAGCTATAGGAACGCCGAGAAAGAACCATGGGCTGGCGCTTCCAGCTAGCCCTAAGAATCCTATAAGAACAAAAACCATTGCTGCGGTTATTGCAACGGCAGAACAGATCTTTAAAATTACGGAAAGGCTCCTTCCCGAATGTTGAGGAGGAGGAACAGGGAAACTTCTCCTAGAAACTTCTAAATTTACATTCATTGTAACTAAAAAAACAAAATAGGTTTATTTTCAGAAATATAGCTTCGACACTGTGAGAAATAAATGTTTTTGTATTGTCTAACAAATATTCTTTGTCAATTAAAGAAAGAGAGCTGAAATGCTTCTCTGGACAAAATGAATGCTTTAGGAAAAATTCGAAAAGAACTTTAAGCTTAATTTCTTTTTATTTTAAATTCCGGACCGTTATCGGGAACTAGTCGATTCGTTAAGAGCTTCTCATTTTCTGTTTTTGGATAGATTAAGGCGTCTCCGAAATACTCTGAAGCTTGGAAACAAAAAGAGTTATAAAGCTCTCTCATTTGATATTCTGGAGTTCCTGATTGATAAAACCTAGCGACTCTTTTCTCCTCTTCATTTTTAGATAGAGCACCTGGGAAGCAAACTATGAATCTTACTAAGTAATAAGTTGCGCTCAAATCGCATATTACTTGTGAGTAATAGGCATCACGACTAGTGACTACTTCTAAATCTGTTGTAAACTGAGGATAGATTCTTCTGTAGCTAGATATCCCGCATAGTGTCATGCTGCTAACAGCGTAGGATAGCTGTGTGGCTTGTAAAGCAGTAGCATTTACCTTGTCTAGAATAGCTTGTTTTTGATCAGGGGAAGCTTCTAGGGCTTGTTTCAAAAAGCAGTTGTATTTCCCGCGCATCTGCTCTACTAAGCTAGAAAGCAAAGGAATAGACGGGTTTGCGGGAGGGGCTATACCCTCAATGTGCTTATAGCCTTCTGCTTTACTTTTGTTTGCTTCCAGATATTCTCTAGCGAATTTTAAAGCTTTTTCTTCTTCTGATTCTTTAGGAGGGGCAAGTTTCGCTCGGGCACCTTTTATGGCTACGGCGATTATTCCTATGGCAACTATGCATAAAGCCACACTTCCTGTGGCGAGTAATCCTAAGCTAGCGCCTCCGGCAATACCCAAAGCTCCAAGAATTATAAGAACAACAGAAACCACTGCTGTGATTGCAGCGCCGACTTTAACGAGTTGTGATGTGTTTTTTTGGGGAAGTTTTGGGGGTTCGGGAAAAGTATTATCAAGAAACCGCAAATTTATATTCGTCATAGGTACTCAGAAAAAAACAAAACCCATTAACTCCTCATCATAAGTAGACTAGGAATCGCTGTCAACCAGTTAACATGTGGGAAGGGAGCTGGGTTCTCTCGCTTCTGTTTTCTACTATTCATTTCTGAAAAGTCCTAGGGCCTCTTCATTATCTGTGTAAGCACGAACCTGGTCGCAAAACGTAATAAACAATTCTTTCCAAAGGCATTCTACTTCTCCTTGTTTTTCGAAACTAGCCATCCTACTTTCTACGAACTCCTCATCAAAACATTCGACACAATTGATATGTAAGTCTCTTAAAAACCGGTAAGCTATAGGTACTGCATAAAAGGTCTCGGCATGGGGAGAGTCGTTATATGTTAAAACGGCTTCTAGATTTGTTTCTGGATAAGCTTGTAAGTATGCGGGAAGATCGAGTAGCGTTAGGTAGCTTAGAGAAAAAGCCAACTGCATATATTCTGTGGCAAAATTGTTAAACCGTGTTTGAATAGAGTCCTGGGGATAATGAAAACTGTGCATGCCATCTACCTTTAAAAAGCGTCTCATTTCCTCTCGTGTTTGTTTCAGCAGGCTGGAATAAAAGGAGATCTCTTGATTTATAGGTGGGTTTAATGAAGGCCATTTCTGAGCTGTTATCGAGAATTTTTTTCTTTTAAGCAACGTCTTAGCCTCCTCAAGAGCTTCTTGAGCCACTTGAGGCAGCTCCAGATCAACAGAATCTTTTATAACAAGAGCTGATGGGGGAGTGGGAGGAACAATTAGAGGAAAAGGTGATTTTACTTTAAAGGAATACCCTTGCTCTTCCTCAACTTCTAGGATAGGTTCCCCTATCTTAATTGGCTGAAGAATGATTTCTTTAACTGTTATTTCCTGAGGAGTTACTTTATCAAAAACAAGCAAAAGAACTGATACAAAAAGCAAACTAAGAATGAGAAACCCTGAGAATAATAGTACGAAGCTTTGTGACGCGACAGGGTTTAAAGATCCGAGCAACATTAATAGCAGTGCGATTACTGTTGAAATGACCATAGCAATGCGCACGCTTACCTGGTAGGGAAGAAAACACAGATAGCCATTAGAACAAATCTGTTTTTCATCCTCCAGGGGGTATCTAGGTTGACAACTAACCATAAATTACCTAGAGCAAAAAAATAAAAAAAGCTTCTTATATTGCCCTGCTAGTTAAAATCAATAAAAAAAAGAGTAATGAGAAGCTGTGGAAATTTTGATACAAATCCCAAAAAAGCACAGGGATATAATTTCAAAAATTAAAATGCGTCCCTTATGAGGGAATTGTAAGGATTAGAAATACGAGTGAATTTTTAGATGTAGATTGTTTTTGTTGTGAAAATAATGACCCGTAGATGCCGGAGATTTGCTAACTGGCATCTTATCTGATGCGCCGGAAATCCCCAGGCTTTAGGACAGAGAGGGTGTCAATTGGTTTAATATCCACCGTCTCCGTTATTCTTAGCTTCTCGACAGAAAAACTCATGAATAGCTCTGTAAGTATACTCCGTAGTCCCTTCGGTATAGAATTTAGCAGATCTGGCTTCCTTGAGTTTTTGAGAAAGAGGGGGCTTACAGGTGTCATGTAAGAATCTTATAAAATTATACGCACGAGAAACCCCATTATATGTCCTGAAGTGGAACGATTGCTTTCTAGATAAAACTTCCGCAATTGATTTAATGTAGGAATGAGCAGCTAAGTAACTAGAGGCGTCTTGTAAGGACAGATAGCTTTCTGCAAAAGCTAAATACATGAGTTGTGTAGTTAGGGCGTTGAACTGTTCTAGTACCGCGGGATCTTTAGGGAATTGCAATTCCTCGGTTTGACCGATGCGTAAGAGATCCTCGATTTCTTTTTTCTTATTATCTACCAGCACTGCGAAGTAGGAAATATCCTCATTCATTGGCGGGTGTAGTGCTCCCCAACTTTTAGGCTCTACAGAGGCTCTATGTTCCTCAAGATAGTTCGAGGCTAAAGACATGAGACCTTGGAACGTGCCTAATTGACTTGTTACATCCTCTGCTTGAGCAGGTTCTTCCGTGATTTCTGTAGGAGGGGTTATATCTTCTTCGATTTCTACTTCTGCTTTGATTTCTACTTCTTCTTCAATTTCTGTCTCTTCTAATTCTGGGAGCAGAGGGGGTATTTGTTCCTCTTCTTCTATTTTAGGAAGGGGTTCTGTCTCTAGTTTTCTTAAATTAACAACTATAGAAGCAAGTATGACTCCTGTAATCAAAAATCCCAGAATCATAAATCCCGCGACAAGCAGAAAAAAACTCGCTGCTCCAACAAGATTTAAAGCTCCTATACAAATTAAGGCAGTGGAAGCCAAAACTGCTATTACAATGGGAAGAATTTTAGCACACTTTGACGATAAGAACTTTTGGCACTTTGTTGGAGAGGCCGGCTGGGTGACATTGACCTGACATTCTGCAGGAATAGAGGTAGCCATAACTAATGAGAATTAAGTTTTTAAATATAAATTGTATTTATCTTTATTACTTAATTTCAATATTAAAAAAGCAAAAACCTTCCGACCCGAGTAAAAACTCTTATTATTTCTATAATTAAAGAAATAATTTGATTTAGATAATACTACTAATCTAGGAGATCATCAAATCCAGGACCTTTGTCTTCCTTTAGCAACTTTATCTTTATCTCAGAAGCTCCCTGATTCTTCGAATCAATATCGTCACCCAAAGACAATGTAAGTGAATGAGCGAGTGCGTTGTAAAGCTGTCTCCATATATTTTCCTCAGTTCCTTCTATATAGAACCTCTCTTCTATGGCTTGCTTTTCTTCTTCGCTAAGATTCCCGCAGGACTGATGTACATGTCTTAAAACTGTGTAAGCTCCTTCTGAACTTTTTATTGTGTGATGGAAATAGAATTTCGGATCCGATACGAAGGATAATACTGTCTTTTTATCCTCAAAATCGCTTTGATGTTTTGGCACATCCATTAACGTTTTATGTCCAAGGGCGAATCCTAACTGCATAAGTTCTGTTGCCATAAGATGAAAAGCTCCCAACGCTTCAGGAGTTTTAGGGTACTCAGGAGAAAATGCCTGATCTATCTTCAGGCACTCTTCCACTTTTTGGAACTGCTCTCGATACAGATTTGCTAAGAAGGAAATATCAGAATCTTTAGGAGCAATTAATTCTTCCCAACCTAATAAAAGACCTTCTGCTTTCACAAGCTCCACAGACTGTTTTGCAAATAGCAGAGCTTTTTGTTCTTGAGGCAGGACTACCTCGGGCTCTTCTGTATCAGCGGGAGGGGCGGGTGGTGCTTCTTCTGGCCCTTCAGCAGCTCCCTCACCCATTCCGACGTCTACTTGGGGAGCACCTGGCTCACCAACTTCTTGAGGCACATCTACGCCTACGTCAGGGAAATACTCATCAAGAATTTCGTCTTCTAGACCTTCCTCTTCAACCTCGATATCTGCTTGAGGGATACCTGGAACGGCAGCTTCAAAGATTGGGGCTTCAGGTTGTATATTTGGAATAACATCATCAACCTCTCCTACTTGCTGAGGAAGAAATTCTTGTGGGGGTATAACGTCGTCCACACCTGGACCTTCTTCGGAATCACTAGAACTTATTGATTCGGCCTCTTCCTCTTCCAAGATTTCTTCTAACCGTTGCGTTGCTGGGTCTTTTTTAAGTATACATCTATCTATTATAGCCACTAACACAGCAAGGACACTAAGTTCAAAAAGAACGACCCCCGCTATGAATAACCAAAGACTTGCGGGTCCTGCCAACCCAATAACCCCGATAACTACAAGGGCAACGGCTGCTATAGAAAGAGCTGCCACGCCGATTTTTGCGCATCTAGATTGTAAAAAGAGAGGGGAATGCGTAGAGGAAAGCTCTGGCATAGAGTTATTATTCAGTAGCAAAACCATAACCACCTGAAAACAAAAAATAAAAAAACTATTTTATTTATTTTCAGCAGTTAAATTCAACGATAAAGATCTGTGATCGAAAGAGTTAGGTCGCGAGGCCCGTAATGTTCAAAGGAAGCGACGGTATCCTTGTAGCCATAACCAAAGAATCTTTCAATGAAAGTATTTCCTCTGGGTATGGGCTGTAACTTTGTTTGGACTATGCTACAAAAGCAGTTGTACATCTGTTTCCACATCACTTCGGGTTCGTCTATATCTTTGAAAAAGTTATTGCTGTCGCATATCTGTTGCCACACTTCTTCGGAATAGTCTAGTTTTTTGTAAAAGCTACTTATGTACTCTTTTTGTACGGATCTAGGAAAGACACCTTCGATTTGCCTGTGTAAAAATCTTATGAAATAATAATTCGTAGACATGGCGTAGAATGTTTCTATGTAATGAGACCCTGGATCGGTTATGGCCTCCTCATAAGAGGAAAATCTACTGTGCATCTGCAAATATTCGGGAAGATCAACAATTGCAAAATAGCTCTGTGCGAAGGATAACGCTAGGAACTCCGTAACAAGCTTATAAAAATCTTGGCGGGCATTGTACTCTTTATAAAATGTAGGGCCTTCCTCAAACCCATCACGGGACGCCTCTTCTAGTATTTGTGTTATTTGTAATTTTTTTTCCTCTATTAAAGGAGCTAGATAACTTATCCGTTTATCTATTGGGGGGAGGCTACCTCCCCAATCCTGCTCTACGATCCCTATTCCTCTCTTTTGTATCTCACTTTCAGCAAAAGCAATACAGGAGTCTTTAACAAGGTTTATCTTGATTTCTTGAGTGTCAGGGATTTCCTTAGGGGGTTCTATTGTGCACTTAATAAAAAGTAAGGATAGCGCATGAAGGAGCAAAAAGAAGAGAATGACGCCTCCAGCGATAGACATAAAGAATCCAGCAGTTGTGGCAAATTGCAAGACTCCAAAAACAGTGAGCAAGCAACCCGCAATCAAAAGGATCCCTAGGGCGATATTTTCTAAAATCGCGTATGTAGAACATTTGGAAACAGGTATTACTGTTTCTACTTTTCCCTTATTATCTATGGGGAATGAACATGGATAAGTCATATCTAAAACTAGCAAAATAAGATAATTTATGCTCCTCTCCGATTAATTACCATCATCAAAAAACATCCCAGAAAAATTCACTTAGTTTAAGTAAGAATCTCTTTTCATAAACTATTCACTACTAACTTTTTTTTTCATTTTAATTATCTTCAGAGACCTCCTCTATACCGAAACCACTATTAACTTCTTTACGGAAGATATCGTAGAGGAGTCTACATGAGTGTTCTAGGGTACCTTCTTGCTCAAATTTCGCTTGTATAGCTGTAATAGTCGTTTCAGGTAAGGGGTCTTTACAATCGACATGTAGACAGCTTACGAGATGGCATGCATCTTGCAATGCATAGAAGGTTAAAGAAAGGGCTGAGCTTGGGTCTGAAGTTATCTGAAGGCAGGTTTTTTCTGGATGTGCATCTCTCTGTTCTAGGATCTCGCGGAGGGTCAAGCGGCTTTCTAAGAAGGCTAGGCTCATAAGCTCGAAGGCGATCCTATCAAACCTTTGTTTCCTTATTGAACTTTCGGGGTAGCTGTAGAGTAAATCTTCCGTCATATTTAGACATTGGCAAATCTCTTGAAACTTCTTATCCCGTAATGCTGCAACTAAGGCAATGTCTGGGTTCACGGGTGGAGTGAGCGTTCCCCACCCCTTGGGAATTATGGTATCGCGATGTTGTTCAAGTTGCTCCCTGGCATAGCAAACAGCTTGATTTTCTATATCTTCAGAAGCAACGAAGGTTTGCTCCACGTGGGGGAGTGGGGCAGCTAACGCTCTCTTAAATAGGGGTACGATGCCAATTGGAAGAGGAGGAACTATTTCCAACCTCATATCAGGAATATCTTTTACCTTTTCTAAGGGAACTATTTTTTCTTCTGATTTGTGTAGCAAAGCCGGTTTCCTCACCAGGATAGCGAAGAGAACCACTGCCAATATGCAAAGTTGCAAAATGATGCACCCGGATATAAACACGAAGAGCGACGCAACTCCCGCGACATTTAAGTAACCGAGGACTATTAAAGCAACAGCAACCACAGCAGCGATTGTTAGCGCGATAACTCTTGTTTTAGATTGAAAAATATTTGCAGGCACATGCTGAGGACAATTAACTTGGGAAACGCACATAAGAAGCTGACTCGTAAACACTTGAAAGGATTTGTTAAGTAGATTTTATGAGATTTCCCGTTGTTAAACACAACAAAAAAAGATGAAAAGCGTGTGTTTTCATTTACTTTGCAATCATTATCTGAACAACTTTGATTCTGAATAATCTGATAGCTAGAGACGTTTTATTCTTCCTATTTTGTGTATCTACGTGCTGTGA
Organism: Chlamydia sp. BM-2023; assembly: GCF_964023145.1. Lineage (NCBI taxonomy): Bacteria > Pseudomonadati > Chlamydiota > Chlamydiia > Chlamydiales > Chlamydiaceae > Chlamydia > Chlamydia vaughanii. The sequence continues at coordinate 1,321,078 of NZ_CAXIED010000001.1, forward strand.
TTTGCGGGTAATGGATATAAATACCTTAAGTTAAAAAAATCACGATGCGCTATTTTAAAGCAAAAAAGGCGGTTTAAAAGCATCCTCAAGTGAGATTGGTTATTGCATAATAAAATCTGTTACACTTAATTGTTCACGAGCTTCTTTGAAAAACAGCTGAGCGAGTTGCAACCAATGATTTTCAATAGTTCCTGGAGTATTAAATCTAGCTTCGATTGCGTTACGTTCTTGTTGCCCTAGGGAATAAAACGAGCACTCATGATGAAAAGTTCTTAAAAATTGGAAAGCATTTGGAAATGCATAGAAGGTTTGATAATAGCACAGGTTTGGAGCAGCGACTACTGACGCGTGTGATTGGTATTGGGGATTTGCCATGAGAAATATAGGAACTTCCTCCATGGTATAACACCCCTCAGCATAACATAACCAGAGGTATTGGGTAGCAAGGCGATAAAACTCTTCCCTTGTTTCTTCATCTTCAGGATAATCTAAAGCTTCATCCTCTATTATCCCCAGCAATTCTTCGATTTTCCTATACAATTCCTCATCAAGACTTGTGCAGTAAGAGATGTCTTTATTGAGAGGCGGAGGCACAGGAGGAAAGCCCTCTGCCCAATTCTTAGGTTCTATTTTTCCGAGATTTTCTTCTAACTGTTGTTTAGCATATTCCAAAGCGGTAAAATGAGGATCCCCCGGAGGAATAGTAAACACTTCTTCCCTAGCTTCTGGGACCTCTGTAACTTTTGGGGGAACTACAACTGGAGTGGGTTTGACAGGTTCGGGCTCCACGACTTCAGGAACTGGGGGAGGAACTTCTTCTTTAGTGGGTGGTACGATAACCTCTTCAAGTTCTATCTTAGCCTCTAACTGATCCATTATGCGTAAGCACTTTGCCAAACCAAGAAGTAGCACGGCAAGCGCAATAAGCTGCAAAAGAATACATCCGGACATAAACAGCCAAATGCTTGCGCAACCAGTGATTCCTAAAGCTCCTATAAAAATAAGAGCGACGGCTGCGACAGCAAGAATAACAGCGGCAGTTACTTTTAATTTATTATAAGTAGTGATGGGGGAGACGAGAGGCGCGTCTAAAACTGAATGAATTTGACTATCTCGCTCAGGGGCAGCAATCATAACCTGCTCAAACAAAATGATTTGAGCAAAGTTATATTTATATTTATTAGTTAAATTCAACCTTAAAAGAACAAGAACATCTTGATGATAGGTTAGATGGGCGTATTCTTAAAAAAATTTATCTTTTCAAAGGTACTTGAGGGAATAATTATGACAGATTAAAGAGGCGTAAGAAATCAGAGCCGTGATCTGGATATGTGAGTGAGTGTAATATTTCGTAAGGGCTTCCAGGCTCTATTTCATCAATGAAACACCAACGAGCTTGTTGGCAAAAGCAGTTATAGAATTCCCGACAGTCATTAAAGAATGAGTTTTCGGTATAAAATAGATTTTCCATCTGTAGGTGGTAGTTCCTTCCTCTAGTATTTCCATGAATGATATGCAGAAATCTTATTAAGACGTAGTCATTAGTCACTAATGAAAATAATCGGGAATAGCATGATTTTGGATCACCCATGGCTTGCATGGGAGAGTTATAATCAGGGTGTTTAGCTAGGAAATCTGGTATTTGATGCAGGGCCAAATATGCTATGGTGAAAGAGATCTTCAAGGACTCTTGTAAAAGTAGGTAAGCTTGCTTTAAGTCATTTATGCTTTCTGGGATTACTAACGTATCATCGTTAGCTTGCAAAATATCCCTCGCAGATTTTCTGGCTTCGTTTCTTAATGCTAGCAAGTAGGGGATGTCTTCATTTACCGGGGGGTGTAGAGATTCCCAATATAGTGGCGTTAGTGTTGTTTTTCTTTCTTTGAGGTTATCTACAATCTCGTTCACATAATTTTGCATTTTAGGTGTTAGTGGTGGTGCATTTTCCTGCCCTAACCCTCGCAAAACAATTACGGTTTTCTCCATGAATTGCTTATGAATAAATAAAAAGGTGGCTCCTACTATTAAGATCCCGAGTAAACTGCTCCCAAAGACAAGCAACCAAAAACTTGCGTCCCCTACAATCCCAGCAGCACCGAAAACAATAAACACAGCAGACAAAATAATAAGAACGGCTATGCCGAGCTTGGTAATTTTAGATAGTGAAGATAGCGGGGATTTATAAAGAAAGGGTCCAGAGGAATCCACACGCATGTTCTGCAAAGGTTGGTAGAACATAGGCGCTTTAATTTTTAATGATAAAGATTCTATTGAATTTATGAAGATAAGTGCAACAGAGAAACGTTTTACGTGATTCTTAAAATCCTAAGGAAAACATTTAAAAATATAACAATCAACAGCTTTAAGCTTTTTTAAAATTTGGGCTATAATCTGTATAAGAACAAGAAAGCAAGGGTTCTTCTGTAGCTTCTACGATAGCTTCTTGTTGTCTATTGCTAATGATCAAATGAATCTTATGACAATAGGAATTATAAAGGCCTCTCCATTTATATTCTGGAGTACCCTCTATATAAAACTGCGCTACTATTGATTTCTCAGTAACTGCGTCGAGATTTTTCCTACTATTTTCATGTAAAAACCTTAAAAACCTGTAAGCTCTTGAAGTTAGAAAGCAAGCCTCTCTTTCTGATAAAATAGGAAGAGGGGCAACGGATAGGGTGCGCTGCCCCGTGGCATAAGCAAGGTAGATATACTCTGTAGCTAGACGATAAAACTTTTGCTTTTTCTCAGGATCTGTGGGGTAATCACACTTATTTTCTTCATCAATACATAGGAAACGCTGAATTACCTGATATTTTCTTTCTGTGAGGATTTGCAAATAGGCGACGTCTGCTTTTAATGAGGATGGAATGTGGGGCATTATCCTATCGGGAGCAGTATCTCTTAAAACAAGCTCCCTTGTGGCGTATTCAAGGGCGGCTTCTTCAGGATCACTTGGAAGGGGTCTGTCTTTTATTCTTGCTTTTCTTAGCAGATCTAAGGCCCAAGGGAGCATATCTACTTCTGTACTGTGTTTTGGCAATGGGGGTTTATCTTTATGTGGGGGAGGAGCTGGGATCTCTTCTTGTTTCACTCTTATTTTTTTTAGGATCGATACAGCCAAAAGGGTGGAGGCAAGCAGAACAAGTTCGGCTATTAGGCATCCGAGAAGAATAGCTCCACAAATTAACATTCCCATGCTAGAGATTCCTAAGAAGCTAAGAGCTCCCAGCACGATAAGGACGATAGAGAAAATAGCGATAACTACTCTTACTATCAAGAGCTTAGCTTTAGAAAAATAGGTGCATGGGGACTGTGTTATTTCCCTAGAGAGGGGAGTGGAAATAGCCATAACTTTTAGAAAGATGGGTTAAAAATAAGTCACTAGAACAAAGGATTTTATCACGATATTATGCGATTATCTGTTAAATAGCGCGGTGTTTTCATTTACCTTCGTGATAATCTCTATAAAACCCATCATTGCTGAAATATTTCTTCAAATTCCCTTGAGATATCGGGTGTTGAATGACCAACAAGGCTGATAGTATCATCATCACTCTCTCTTTCTTCAGTACCTACATATAAACTAATATGATCACAGAAATCATTGTAGAGCTCTCTGCAAGAGCTTTCTAAGGTCTTTTCTTTATAAAACAGTGCTATTCTGGATTTTTTGGTGGTTTCGCTAACCTCATCCTTACAATCAAGATATAAAAATCTTAATAGAAAATATGCTGTAGAGGGGTAGTAAAAGATTTCTGAGTAGCATGATTCTGGTCTAGTGAACAGCTCTGTGTATAGAACTTCGGGATGCATTGCGAGATAGTTTGCTAATTCTTTTGTAACTAGAAAAGCTGCAGCAACAGATATTTGCAGATATTCTGTAGCTAGACGTGTGAATGTTTCCATGGTTTGAGCATCTTTAGGATACTCAAACTCGTTGTTACTATCGTACTTCAGGCATTCTTGAATTTCTTGAAATTTTTCTTTTCTGAGTTGTGCTAGATAGGAGATGTCCTCATTTAATGGTGGTTCTACATTCCCCCAATCCTTGGGCTGTGTTGTTGCTCTTTTTCTCTCTAGCAGCTGTTCGGCGTAAGATAGAACCTCTTCCTGCAAACTCCTTGAGGGCTTTTCAATTGCGGGGATAAGGCCTCTGAGTTTGTTTATGCAGCTATAAATAGCTGCAACAGCCATCCCTAAAAGAACAATACCTAAAATTACGCATCCCACGATCAATACTATTCCACTAGCCGAACTAGCAAGGTTTAACGCACCAAGCACTATGCAGATACTTGGTAGAAGTACAGAGAAAATCCCTGCTATGATTTTCCATCGAGCAAAGGAACTAGGCTCAGGAATTTTTAGGGAGCTGCTGATATTACTTTCAGAGGCTTGCAAAGATAGTGACAACATAACCAACTAAGCTAGAGTAAAATAGTTTATATTCATGAATTGCTTAAGTTAAATTCAACACTAAAAATAAAGACACGGTCTTCTCCTGTTCTGAGAAGGATATCTTTGCTTGGGAAATTTTTTATATTTTGATCAAATTAAGAATGCCAGAGACGTACAGACACTTGTTTTTAAGTGTCTGTAAACTTCTATGGGTGTGCAAAGATTGTAGAATATCCAATTAGGGGCACCCTGGAGAAAGATATTCTAATATTCACATTACTATGACATGCTTCCCAAACTACACACTATTTAAGGAACTTTTTTGTGAACTTGCAATTTTGAATTTACAAACCACGGTGTACGTCTGCTGAGCAGGAATTACCCTATTAAATTAGGGTGAATAAAAAAACCCCCAATTCCTAGGAGCTATCACGTGATGTCTTTTAATTAGTTGCCGTGCGTAATTAAGAGCGGTTTGATCCAGATCTGTTGGAATTGGGGTAGAACTTGCTTTATGTAGACTAATGGAGAAACTCTGTTCTTTATCCACAACAAAAACTGCCTTCTCAATAGGGGGGCAGGTTTTTTTATAAAATGCTTTTAAAAAAATTTTCTTTGTTAGTGACGTCAATTTAGCTTTATCGATACTGACATTGATCTTAGGGATTGAACACAACTGAAAGAATGATGAAAAACTTACGATTCTTTTCTTATTAAAACAACCAAGACGGCTTCTACTTAGAAGTAAACACTTCCGTGGGGGGGGGGGGGGGG